>NZHC01000045.1 GCA_002689655.1 Rhodopirellula sp.
CAAACAACGCAATCCTCAAACAACGCAATCCTCAAACAACGCAATCCTCAAACAACGCAATCCTCAATGACGCTAATCTCCAGAAATCGTCATCACACACACACCCCAAACTTACTGTGAGCATGCGCGACGAGATGAGTTTTTCGAACACCAGTTACTGCAGTAAGGAACTCGAAACGATAGCACTAGATCACCAGACTGCTGACGGGATCAGATTTATCGACAGCCACAATGATGCTAAGTGTCAAGGAATTCGGTAATTCATGCTCAAGCGACTTGAACAAGAATGATTTCGAAACTTCATACCATCGGACAGCCTCACGCCCGATGGGGCTATTCGCTTCTGCGGGTTGCCGCACATTCACGAGCGGCAGGTAATTACTGATTGGCAAATATGATCTCGCATCAACCCCATGCACACGTGGCCTTGATCGTGACCTTGGTTTCCGGCGTAGCGTTATCAACCTCATCGCAGATGTAGATTCCTGTCCAGAAAAGCACTGAACGCGTTGGACATTACTGAACATCGAATCCACAAAAACCCNCAGCACGGATGCTTTGATTGGTCATGCGATTAATTCCTGCCTGCTGGCACAACCACCAAAGAATCCTCCTCGTCACAACCGACTCATAACACACGGTTTTTGCCGCTGCATATGTCCTGCAAGGCAAATCGCAAAAACCAAGGTACTCACATCGCGGGTGAATCACCTTCGGTCAACAAAGGTCATAAGACCTGTCATGACCTTTCACACTGCCGTCGTCGATCGCCTTGACCAGATCAGTGATCGGGTCAACGCGAACCTCAACCCGACGAATCAACTCGCCAGCACATCGCTTCCTTTTCATCAGATAACTTGTCTGCGTGTTGGTTCACAAAAGGTAGTAGTTCTAACGCTTGCAATGATTGCTCGGACCGACGAGGAAGAATAACGCTGTGGATGAGTGGCAAAATCACAAAGAATGACGATTTACGGGTGTTTTCCGATTTCCCGAACGGCATTTCCGCATCCAGTGGCGTAGGTTCCTTAAGGGGGTGATCCGTTCTATCGATTGGCAACAACGCCTATCCACTGAAACCCTCATCCGTCATTGGGCGTAACGATGTCCCATCCCAGGAAGAAACGCCGCACCACGATCTTTGATCCTGAAGTCCAAGGCAGCATCATTCGCAAGATCACGATGCACTGGATCATTTTCTTCGCTTGCAACGTGCTGGCATTACTTATTTGGGTCCGTCTGTTTGAGCAACCGGATTCCAGCTGGGAACAAACGTTCTCCGAGGCCGTTCGCCGTTTCCTTCCTTTCTTTGTGGTCACCTTTGTTTTAATCCCTGCATTTATCTGGGACACATTAAAACTGACCCATCGTTTTGCTGGCCCAATCCTCCGCCTCAGGGAAGCCCTCGTTGAAGCTGGCAAGGGTCGCTCGGTCCCACCCCTTCGATTTCGCGACGACGATTTCTGGCAAGAGATGGCCAGCAACTTCAACTTGATGATGGAACATCGTGAAGCGGGGAGCGAAACCACATCATCANCGGAGTCAACAGACCAGTGACCAAAAACCACAAGTATCACCAGAACAAAGGGCACAAAGTCCGACGCCGTTCAGGCGTGGCTGCAACGGAGTTCGCGGTCTGCCTGCCGTTGATCATCCTGCTGGTATTCGGCTCGATTGAAGCAACGAGCTTCATCTTTTTAAAACAGACATTGAACATTGCAGCGTACGAGGGCATCAGAGAGTCGATCAAGGTAGGTTCCAACAACACCAGCGGTGCCTCGCGTGCGGAAAACATTTTGCATTCGCGTGATGTAAAGAGTTATGAAATTTCGTTTCCCAATGGCCAGTCTGGACAAACCAAAAGAGGCGATGACATTGTGCTTGAGATTCGGGCTTCTGCTGCGGCAAACAGCCCTCTCGTTGGCCGATTCATCAAAGACCGCCCCATAGTAACACGTGTCGTCATGGTGAAAGAATGAAACCCTGCACCAAACAAATCACCAAGCTGACCTTGCCCCACCGATCGCAAGTCATTGCAAACAGAACAGCAATCCATCTCACGGATCAAATCCGGAAGCGTCCCCCTCGTACTGGAGCCATGTTGGTCCTGATAGCGATCATGATGATCGGTTTTATGATGGCCGTGGCATTCTCAGTTGACATCGCCCAGATGCACCTGACCAGAACAGAACTGCGCACTGCAACGGATGCTGCTTCCAAGGCTGCTGCCGCGACCTTAGCCGAGACGATGAACCGTGGTCAGGCAATCAAACGGGGAAAACAGATCGCTGCAGCAAATTCAGTGAACAG
The DNA here is from genome assembly GCA_002689655.1 of Rhodopirellula sp. Lineage (GTDB taxonomy): Bacteria > Planctomycetota > Planctomycetia > Pirellulales > Pirellulaceae > Rubripirellula. The sequence goes on from NZHC01000045.1 coordinate 2,311, forward strand.
CAAACCTTTAAAATTAGCGAGACGCGACTTCAAGTTTGGAAATGCCAGCCAGGGCACAACAGGAAAATTCGAGTTCCGGAAAGGCATGCGTCCCTACAACACGGTCCAAGTCAAAGGCCGCCGAACGGCGGAAGCGAGATCGGGCCCCATCCCTTTATTCTTTGGTGGCCTAACGGGCGTGGATTTCTTTGAAGCCGAATCNACCGCAGCAGCTACCTACATTGAACGTGATGTCGCGTTAGTGGTTGATCGCAGCGGTTCCATGCTAGGTTCAAAGTTCAATGACCTGATTTCAGCCATCAAGACATTCACTGACACATTGGACGAGACTCCTGTAGATGAACACGTTGGATTAGCCTCTTACGCCGAGTATGCTTCAACGGATGTTCCCCTGACGCCCAATCTGAATCGAATCAATCAAGGTGTTCGTTCGTTAATCCCAGAAGGGTGGACAAGCGTGTCACGGGGCATGACATCAGGCAATGCGATCATGCAGGGTGGCAGAAATGAAAATTTTGTTGAACGCACCATGATCGTGATGACCGATGGTCGCCACAATCGAGGACCAAGCCCGGAAGCCATTACCCAACAACTTCATGGCGACGGTATCACCATCCACACCATTACATTCGGACATGATGCTGACCAGTTGCGGATGGCAAAAATTGCACGCATCGGTGGAGGTCGACATTATCACGCCGACAATGGAAACCAGTTAAAAGAGATATACCGCGAAATTGCCTTGACGCTCAGCACGATCATTACCCAATGAACAACAGGCAAATCAATCAACGCGATCGCACAATGTCACATCTTTTCCAAACCACTCATCGAATGACCTCCGAAACGAGTTGCATGAAGGTCACTCGCCAAAACCGAGGTCAATATCGGCAAGGCGCGACCATGCTTGAATTTGCAGTGGTTGCACCGCTATTGTTCCTTTGTTTTTTTGCGGCATTTGAGTTCTGCCGTGTCGCAATGATCAAACATACAGCTGAAAATGCGGTTTATGAAGGCTGTCGTAAAGCCATCATTCCCGGTGGCACAAGTCATGAAGCGACCAATGAAACTCGCCGAATCATGAATACCCTTGGAGTTACCGATTTCAAAATCAGTGTCAGTCCGCATTTCATTCAACCAACGACTCGGCAAGTAACAGTGCGAATCGAAGTTCCACTGAATAAAAACAGCTTTGTTCCCAACCAATTTGTGACGGGAAATGAAATTGTCCGCGAACTCACTCTGTATCGCGAAGGCGGCCAATGACGCCAAAGCTTCTTCACAAGCTGCTTGCTGCATAGTAATGCTGGCTGTTTGCTGCATTNTGTCTGATTGGCACCGCCAACACGCATGTGCGTTACGTATCATCCAACGCTGCCTCATCGACCAGCACCATGCGACCCAAACTCAAGCAAACAAAATTTCCTTCAGTTGTTCCACAGCTCGTCCCATCGCGTGATGCTCAATGACCCGTTGTTGCCCGGAAACACCGAGCGCGACCCGCTGCGATTGATTCAGCTTCAACTCTTCAATCGCAGCACAGAGTTCGTCAAGACACCCTGGTTTGGTTAGCACCCCACCTCCGGTCGACCCGANCAATTCCCCGAAAGCTCCATGATCNGGCTGAATCACGGGCACACCCGCAGCGAGTGATTCCAGCACAAAAAGCCCTTTAGGATCGTGATAATCCGTCGGTACTGAGAACAGATCAAGTGATTGCAAGAAGCTCACTTTCTGATCCAAATCAGGACTACCATGATAGGTAAATCGGTCAGACAATTTCGCCGCTACGAGTTTCTGTTGTTGAGCCTGAAAGTACTTCCTGCTGGATTCACCCAGCCAGCCGGAAGCATGCAAGGTCAAGTCAGAGTGTTCAGGTTTTGATGCAAGGCGAATAAATGAATCAACGAGATGATGAAAGCCTTTCTCAGGTGCAATGCGAGCCATGTAACCAAGTCGAAAACTTTCATCAGAGTCCGAGCGTTTGAACAGATCCGGAGCCGAGCCATGGGTGGTTGCCGTCGACTGGCTGGTCTCCAACAGATCGCGATTGAATGGCGTGACATCGATNGACAGGGGGGTAATTGCAAAACGCTCGGAAGGGATATTTAGCATCTCTCCCATTTTGTCTGCATAGAACTGGCTATTGACTACAAATCGATCGACAACGGGTACCAGTTCCTGACAAAGGCGAATTGCCTCTCCGCGAGCCTGATCGGGAAGATGGTCAAGAAAAATGTCATCACCCTGCAGGACAACAACCAAGCGAGTGTCCGGAAGACGCCTGCGGATACTTGGCAAAGCACCGCCGATCAAGATATTGCTCAAGACGAGCGCATGCGGCTGAACCTGAACGGCAAGCCAATCCGTCAGTCTGGCAACTTCCTGCGACTGCCTTCCATCGGCACCTCGCAACATCGAGACTGCTAATTGCCCCAGTTGGTTTGCATCAGTCGCATGGGACCTCCGTGTGGCCAGACTTATCAAAGGCGACCAGTCGAGTGTGCGACGAATTGACGCCGGCACATGCTTCAGCCATGGCATTCGCTGTAGCAAATAGATGTGAATCCCACCAAAAAAAACTTTGGGATCAGCAATATTGAGCGTATCGGTACGGATGGGGGTGTAGACGGGCTGCAGCAGACAATCGACCCCCTGATTCCGCAACTCCCGAGCAAGAGCATTGTCATGCATGCAACTGCCGCAGTACATTCCAGCCGCGCCAGCTGTCAGGAAAACGACGCGTTTGGGATTCTCCTCAGCATTATCTTTTGCGGTGAAATCCCCTGAGTGTTCTGCAAAATCATGAGCTGACCGCTGAGCGGAAGCCTGTCGCTTGGAAAATGCTCGTTGTGACAATTCCTGACCGCTCCTATACTCCGGTGCCGGATTTCCATGATCGCCAAGCTAGGCTAACAGCAGCAGGCCACACTCAATTTTGGCTGATATTATTGTTTTTGGCCGGTAACCCCGCTCGACGCCACATTGGAAGTCTTGGCGTCAAACCTAACTTTAAGCCGATTTTACCTGATCCCGCGGCGAATCCCGAGCCACCGATTGGCGTTAGCGTTCATTTTAAATGGTCGAACGCACAAATCAGCGGAATTCATGAACGTTGCCCAACGGCATGAGTCTCCGGTTTTCGAAGCAGATCCACAATACTCGATCCCAGCCAACTCATGGCCGACACCCCAGTTATCACCGAAACAAGTCAAGCCAAGGCCCCTTTTTACTGGGGTATCGATATAGGCGGAACCGGAATCAAGATTGGACTGGTTGATACCAGCGGTCAAACGCTTGCCTATGAACGTCTCGCAACCCGCGAAAGTGAAGGCCCTNANTCTGCAGTCCAGCGGATCGTTGAGCTAGTGCGGTCCAATGAACAGCGACTAGGGGTTGCCAACCTCGTCGCTCGCATTGGCTTGGGCGCCCCGGGCCCCATGGATTTGCAGGGTGGCCTGCTGGTCGAACCACCTCAATTGCCAAGCTGGTGGAATTTCCCCATTCGCGATGTGATCTCGCACCTACTGGAACGCCCGGTGTCCTTTCTCAATGATGCCAATGCAGCAGCGTACGGAGAATTCTGGCTCGGCAGTGGGCGCGATGATGGATCCATGGTTCTGCTGACGCTAGGGACAGGCGTCGGTGGTGGCATCATCGTTGACGGAGAATTGGTCAACGGAGTCAATAGTTTCGGTAGCGAATGCGGACACATCGTCGTGGATTCATCACCTCAGGCACAGCTGTGTGTCTGGGGTGGAGGCCGAGGACAACTGGAAGCCTATGCATCGGCAAGTGGCGTGGTGCAACGGACCCGCCAAAGACTAACCGAGGGCCAGCAAAGTAGCCTGAGTGGCCTGCTGGGCGGACAGGATACTGAGCTGACTGCCAAGAAAGTCTACTTGGCGGCTGTAGCAGGCGACGCATTGGCTTTGGAAATCGTCGATGAGACCGCTCGCTGGCTGGGGATAGGCGTCACGACTCTGGTTCACACCCTTGATCCGGGATCGGTTGTTCTGGGCGGCGCGATGAATTTTGGTGGAAGTGACTGTCCGATCGGCAGACGCTTCCTGCAAGGAATCGTAGATGACTTTCGTGACCGCACCTTTGACAACGTTTTTGCCGGGACAAGTATCAAGTTTGCCTCACTAGAAGCCGATGCTGGCTACCTGGGTGTGGCGGGCTACGCCATGAAAGAAGATCAGGCCCGTTGAGCATTTGACGATCGCAAACCCTGCACCTCACAAAACACTGCCCTGTAAAACCACACATGTCAGAAAACATTCGCAACTTCTGTATCATCGCACACATCGATCATGGCAAGAGTACTCTTGCTGACCGGTTACTGGAGCACACAGGAACGGTCACGCGCCGCGAGATGAAGGACCAGTTACTGGATGATTTAGAGTTGGAGCGNCAGCGGGGAATCACAATCAAGGCTCGTGCTGTTGCCATGAACTTTAAGCGTGGGGGCAAAACCTACGAGTTGAACTTAATCGACACACCGGGACACGTGGACTTTCAGTACGAGGTATCGCGTTCTCTTGCATGTTGTGAGGGAGCCTTGTTATTGGTCGATGCATTCCAAGGGGTAGAAGCTCAAACCGTAGCCAACGCCTATGCAGCAATGGAACATGAATTGCAGATCATACCGGTCATCAACAAGATTGATCTGACTCACGCGCGGCCTGACGAAGTTGCTGAGGAGATGATGAATTCGCTGGGCACAGACCCTGACGACTGTGTTCGGGTCAGCGCAAAGACCGGCGTAGGCGTCGATTCACTGTTGGATGCGATCATCGAACATATTCCCCCACCGTCAGGTGATCCCGATGCAGTTCTTCAGGCAATGGTTTTCGACTCGAACTATGACGACTATCGTGGCGCGATCACTTACGTGCGGATCATGGAAGGCACCGTTACCAAGGGACAAAAGATCCAATTTTTGAGAGCGGGAACCCAACACGAAGTAGTGGAACTGGGGCGATTTGTTCCCCAGCGTGAAGCTTGTGATTCACTGAAGGCGGGACAGGTTGGCTACCTGATTTGCAACATCAAGAGTCTGGGTGACGTCCACATTGGTGATACGATCAGCATCGCTGGCAAAGCACCGGCAGAGCCATTACCAGGTTACGCCCGCCCCAAACGCATGGTTTATTGTGGTTTATTCCCGAGCGATGGACAGGACTTCAGTGAACTGCGGGATGCCCTGGAAAGACTTGCAGTCAACGATCCGAGTTTTGAATTTGAACCCGAAACCAGTGACGCACTTGGCTTCGGTTTCCGTTGCGGTTTCCTTGGACTGCTGCACATGGAGATCATCCAACAGCGTCTCGAAAACGAAGCGGATATTGACCTGGTTCAGACAGCTCCGAATGTGACTTATGAGATCGTCAATAAACGGGGTGAGACGATCAGCATTCACAAGCCTCAAGATGTGCCAGATCCCGGCGACGTGGAGGAGTTTCGTCAGCCAATTGTTCGTTGCAGCGTGATTGTCCCCACCGACTTCATCGGCGCTGTCATGAAATTATGTCAGGAACGTCGTGGCATACAGCAGTCGCAGGAATATCTGGGTGCACAGAGAGCCATGATCACCTATGACATTCCACTGGCTGAAGTCGTTTATGACTTGCATGACAAAATCAAAAGCTGCACGCGAGGATACGGAACGCTTGACTACGAGATGGTGGGCTACGAGGCAGCCGATCTGTGCCGCCTCGACATCATGGTCAACGGTAAACGAGTTGATGCCTTGAGTGTGGTTTGCAACCGGGCAGATGCTGATCGACGTGGAAGAGCCGTCGCCAAGAAGCTGAAAGCTGAAATTGAACGACATATGTTCGAAGTCGCCGTACAGGCGGCTATCGGCAGTCGCGTGATCGCCCGGGAAACAGTACCAGCAATGCGTAAAAACGTGACCGCCAAATGTTATGGTGGTGACATCACCCGAAAGCGAAAACTCCTGCAAAAGCAAAAAGAGGGGAAAAAACGCATGAAAGCGATCGGGAATGTGGAGATCAGCCAGAAAGCATTCATGGCCGTGCTGAGTGATAACGAGCAAGGCTGATCGAAGAATAGTCGCCGCATTGTTCCCCACTCAAATGATTTGAAATGTGCAGGTCTGAAAAGATCGTCGATATTTTCCATCGGCGTCCAGTGCCCATGAGAAGCGTGGCATTTTTTGCTGAGTGAGTGAAACCCTGCCTCAAAAACGACCATCGCCCGCTGCGTCAAAATGGCTGAATCATTGAGCAGGTCGGCTATAATCGGCTGAAAAGGCCGTCGACCCTGTAACCCGGCTAGGCCATCTAGGAAGCTACCTTCCGCGGGTTTATCCTATGGGCGGCTGAAGGCAGCCCTTACAAACCGGGTTTTATTACACCCGCTCCAGATCACGATTGCTGTGTTCCAAAATTAACAGGCAGGAACCGTAGGCGGCAGCAATCGATGGGAAGCACTTTGTGCGGGGAGCCGGGAGATATTCTTACGCGCGTCAACAATAAAGGTGGTAACTGTGTGTGGCTCGAAAAGTCTATGGTTTTTTATAGGGGCGCTCGCCCTGACAACGGTGTGTCTACCCAAGACTCCGCTCTCGGCTCAGGACTCAGGCACTTCTCAATCTGATGCCATTATCGATAGCGTCGGTGGTACGGTCTCCTCAAGTAACAACATCACCGAGGAGATGAAGGAGGAACTTTCCGAGACAGCTGCAGCCATCAAAGCCGATGGTTTGACCGAGGGTAGCCTGACCGATGGCGAAATTGCAAACAGCTCTTACGCAGCTCACAACGCGTGGATGCTGGTCTGTTGTGCTTTGGTTCTATTCATGACCGCTCCCGGTTTAGCCCTGTTCTATGGTGGCTTGGTACGTCGCAAGAACGTCCTGAGCGTGATGATGCAATGCATTTTTCTGATGGGCTTGATGACCATCATTTGGGCCACTTACGGATACTCGCTTGCGTTTGGTGGCGATGGTGGATGGATCGGAAACGGGGACTACCTGTTGATGAATGGTGTCCAACGCGAGTGGAGCACCACTCTCGGTGAACCTGTCACACCAATGGAAGGCGATATGGCTCGAATGACCCATATGCTGTTCCAAGGCATGTTCTTCATCATTACCCCCGCATTGATCTGCGGTGCATTTGCCGAACGCATGAAATTTGCTTCCATGGTGATCTTCTCAGTTGCCTGGGGAACTTTAATCTATTGCCCTCTATGCCATTGGGTATGGGATGGTGGCCCGCTGTCTTATAATGACAGCTCGATCTTGGGCGGCGCTCTCGACTTTGCAGGCGGGACAGTCGTTCACATCAGCAGCGGAATTTCAGCACTGGTCGCTGCAATCCTGATTGGTCCACGCATGGGATACCCGAAAGAACCCATCCAACCTCACAACCTGACTTACACGGCTCTGGGAGCAGCAATGCTGTGGGTCGGCTGGTTCGGATTCAACGCAGGAAGCGAACTGTTATCCGACGGTCTGACAAGCAGTGCCTTTGCAACGACTCACTTCGCTGCTGCAGCTGGCGCAGTGACTTGGGCATTCGCCGAATGGCTTATTCTTGGCAAACCAACGGTGTTGGGCGCCAGCAGTGGTGCCGTGGCGGGTCTGGTCTGCATCACCCCAGCAGCAGGATTCGTCAACCTGATGCCAGCATTGGTGATGGGAGCTTCGGCAGGTCTGATCTGCTACTTTGCCTGCTCGTGGCTGAAACACAAACTCGGTTACGACGATGCCCTCGATGCGTTCGGTGTTCATGGAATTGGCGGTGGTCTCGGTGCGGTTCTGACGGGCGTCTTTGCGAGCCGCGTCTGTTGGGATGTAAGCGGCGGGGTACCGATTGGTTTGATTGAATCAGGCGGAAACCCAACGCTAGTGATTGGCCAGATTGCTGCGGTAGTGATCACCCTCGCCTTCGCAGGCCTCGGGAGCCTGGTTTTACTGAAGTTGCTCGACGTAACGATTGGTTTACGTGTCCCCGCCGATGAAGAACAGCGAGGACTCGATATCACTGCACATGGTGAAGAAGGTTACATGCTCTCTTAGGTATCAGTCTCGGTTTCACTCGCAAGCGTCACTTTCATCGGTCCATGCTGATCGCTTGGAAACCAGAAACGTCAAGCGGCCGCCACCATCAACTTGGCGGTCGCTGTCACATGACCAGCCCCACACTTGCACATGCTCTTGAGCATTCAAGGTAGAAAACAAATCATTGTTCTCTCCTTGAGGCAACGACCGTGTTGCATTGGATTAGCCGGTCTGGTTGGCATTCGATTTCCGACGTCGCGTTTCGCAACGTTGCCGAATTTGCAGGTGCCGATCTGTCAACGCTGTTCCTTGGCAGTCCGAAACGCGACCTCGGCCGCCAGATACCAACCAGAGCAGAATGTGCGGGAATTCCTCCCCGGTTCATTGGATCAATGCAGGATGTAACCCCGCTCTTCATGCTCTGTCAAATCAAGACCACGGGTTTCGGTCGTCACATCAACACGAAGCCCAACAAGCATCTGAGTCAGTTTGAGAATCACGACGGTTGCAATGATGGTATAGACCGCCGCGGATGATGCGCCCAAGAACTGCGTCCACACACTTCCCAAAATACTGTAGTTCTCGACACCATTCTGATTTCCTCCAAACATTTCCGCAGCGAAAATGCCACAAAGAATTGTCCCGAGAAAACCACCGACACCGTGAACACCAAACACATCAAGCGAATCATCGTATCCAAAGCGCTGCTTGAGTTTGGTTGCAAAGACATAGCACAGAACAGCAGACGCTGCTCCAATCGCCAATGCCCCCATCGGTCCAACATAACCGGATGCTGGCGTGATCGCAGCCAAGCCCGCGATAGATCCGGTGGCAGCACCTAGCACACTCGGTTTCCCAAGCTGCACCCATTCAATTGCGAGCCACACCAAGGTCGCTGTAGCCGCAGAAAGATGTGTGACAAACAGAGCCATCGCGGCGTCACCATTAGCCCCCAGAGCACTGCCTGCGTTGAAGCCAAACCAGCCGACCCAAAGCATTCCCGTGCCGGTGACAGTCATGGTCATATTGTGTGGTGGTTCAAGTTCCCGTGGGTAACCCGAACGAGGTCCTACCATGATGCAAGCTACTAAAGCGCCTAACCCAGCAGTGACATGAACCACAATCCCACCTGCGAAATCCATTACGCCCATATCGCCGTATGCGCCCCCACCCCACGTCATGTGACAAATCGGGATGTATACCACCAGAAGCCAAATACTGCAAAACACCAGCACTGCAGAAAACTTCATGCGTTCAACGAATGCCCCGACCATCAATGCCGGTGTGATGATCGCGAAAGTCATCTGGAAAGCTGCAAACAGGATTGTGGGAATACCGCTTGCTGGTTCACCTTCAGAACTGGTTACGTACACCGAGGAACTATCGATGCCGCTCATCATCACCGCATCCCAATCACCAATGTAGCGATTCATCGATTCGCTTTCCGATGTTCCAAAAGCCAGCGTGTAACCACAGACCACCCAGATGATCGACATCAAGGCGGTCAATACAAGACATTGCATCAAAACAGACAAGACATTTTTCTTGCGTACCAGCCCGCATAAAACAACGCCAGAGCGGGAAGCGTCATGAACAGAACAAGGGCGGTCGACGCGAGCACCCATGCAGTATCACCCGTGTTAACGATTGCCTCCGTTTCGCCAGCGGAGGCTTGCGTACAAGACGAACCTCCGAGCAAAATCAGTGATACGAGAGTAAATAAAAGCCGAGGAGAGAATTTCTTCAACATGTGTAGATCGATCCTTTAGAGTCACTTGTTATCCGCCAAGTTCAAGTGCTGAACCGTCAAAGCCTATTGCACCACGCAACAAGTGTGTATGAGTGGTGCGAAATCTGAGGACACTGAAATCGCTTGGAACGGATATTTCAGCGCGTTTCACAAAGCAGGCTAGGGACCAAAGAGAGTGCTAGACCCATCAAATACCGTTAATTCAAGTCGGATTGGGACGTTCAAACCCAGCAGACATGTTTTTTTACTTTGACAACAAGATGAACGCTGAATCGAACGTGCTTCAAACCAGCGATTCCATGCGGCGCGTGTCTGGAAGCATGTTCCAGCCCCATCCCGCAATGATCATCCGGATGCCCGAGCAGAATGCCAACTGCTGGGTGCAATTCACGCGTCCCTGCATCTCACTGTGACTGAGCAGAGTCTTGATCAACAGGGAACAAGAAACTGCACCCTGCCGTTACGAGCAACGTGACAGCCGCTAACCACTGAGTCCATGCTAAACCGAGTTGACTCGCAACCTGTCCCCAGATCAACGACCCCAGCGCCATCGCTAATGCCATGGTCGTCATGTAGGCTCCCATACCACGAGCGCGAATATGGTTTGCTAACGTCATCTGTGCCGTTGCATTGAGGGTGGTTAAACAGATCATCCACGCCGCTCCCATCACAAAGCAAGCAAAGAGTGCAACGGCATCATGCAACCATGTATCTCCCTCCGAGTGGCCAAGAATGAACAGGCCCACTGCGAAGCAGATCATGCTGGCAGCCAATGTTCGATCCATCAGCAACCTGCGATGCAGAGCATGCAATATCCGTGATGCAAGGACGGCTCCGACACCGATACTGGTTACCAACAAACCATAACCCTCAGCTCCCCAAGCCAATTGCTGGCGCGCCACCAGGGGCAACAGTGACCAAAGCGCGGTCGCGGGCATCAGGAATAACATGACCCCAACCAAGACGTTGCGCATGGTGCGTTCCCGAAATACATACACAAACCCTTCCTTCAGGGCTGCCTGATAAGAAAGCCCACGCGATGATTCTGTCTTTTCTCGCTTCCAGTGCAGCAACACCAACAATACGCCTGCGAAAGACAAGGCATTAACAGCAAAAGCCACCCAAACCCCTGCTGTTGCGATCAGCAAACCTCCCAGAGCGGGGCCTACGGCTCGCGCTAAGTTGAAGCTGATGCTCCCCAACGCGATTGCACGAGCAATTTGTCGCGGAGGAACTAACACGGGTATGGTTGCTTGCCAGGTTAGAACATGCAGCACCAATCCCAACCCAATGGCAAACGTCAGGGCCAACAAAGACCATGAAGTAATGACCTGCTGCCACGTCAACAATGACAATAACGAAGCAAACGAAAACATCATCAATTGGGTTAGGATCAATAACTGTCGCCGATCAACACGATCCGCGAGCACACCTGCGGGTATGGCCAGAAAAATCATGGGACCAGACATCGCTATACGGACGGCTGAAACCATTTGCGGATCAGGATCCAAACTGGTCATCAACCATCCTGCCCCCACCTCATGAACCCAAGTACCCAGATTCGAAATTAGGGATGCGATCCAGAACGCCCTAAAAATGGGCAGCCGCAGCGGCGCCCAAGCCGCTCCATCATCCTCTGCGTCCACATCTGAACTGCCAGGCACTGAGGGCTGCGTTTCAGTGCCCGAAGTTAGGACTGCCGGATCGTACGGATCATCATCTTGATCGTCGGCGTGATTCAACGGGGTCTCAGAGTCCGGCATGTTGTGCTTCTGAAGTGGAAATGCCGCGAATTGAGAATCAGACCCACGGAACGACACCAATCCCCGTGAATCACGGGTGTGGCATCCTCGTGCACTTTACGTTGGGCGTAAACCCGGGTTTCCCCTGACGAAAGAGGATTGTCGGGTTACGACTGTCTTTCGTGTGAATACGCAGAAGCTCAGCATGCGGACTTTGCAAATGAGTGAAGTCGAAAGTACTCGAAAACTGAACAACAGCTATTTGGCGGGCGATGGCATTCATTTCTCGATCGGCCATTTCTCGATCGACGCGGGACCAATCTGGAATATGAATGGATCGAGGAAGCCCACGATCAGACTGGGCACCAATCTAACGTGACTGCCTACGGAAAGCGTCATCCTGATCGCCCTTTCCATGTCGGTGTCATGGGCAACCCTATGCCAAAACCTGCTTCGCTAATCCCGGGCCTCAGCCAGCTACATTTCAGGATCAATCATCTCAGGGCGGACGACGACATTTTTGGAACTGACAGCGGTAACGCTGTGCTGACACCATTTTTGCAGGGCGGTCGATACGCCCCCCGATTAGCTTCGCTTCGGGAGGCGTTCCATATCAACCCTGCACCGCACCCTTGGTGCTCACATCACGGCCAAGAAACCAGCCAGACACCAGCCCAAGATTAAAAAGACAACTTTACTTTTCAGTCCCATCGCCTGCACTGCCATCACCAGCTTTCTGCTTGAACTCATCCAGCATGACCATCAGGCGTTTCTTTTGACGTTCGTCATCAGTTGCATCAATCGCTGCCTGCTGCGAAGCAATTGCTTTCTTGAGATCACCTGATTCACTTGCCAGCATTGCCAAAGTATTGAACATCAAGGGTCTCATTTGTGGATCGGCATCCTTGGCAACCTCCTCCATTGCTGCCATCACATTTGCAAGCAGTGGCTTGATGTCAACTCCCTGCTGTGCCTGCCCGTAGAGGGAGTAGCCGAATCTTGCGAGGGCCAGGGGATCGCTTTTGAGATTCTTGATTCTATTACGGAAGAAAGCGAGTGAATCATCATCCAACGAGCCAGCAGAAAGTTTGAGGCTATATTTGATTTCCATCCACCGCTGCTTGCTTGCGTCGGTCGTCGCTTCCTTGCCTTGTGCCTCGGCCAAGGCGATCGCTTCGGCGAATTTACCGGTCGACGCCAACATCGAAAGCCGCTGCATACTCTCCTGCATTTTCTGTTCAGCAACCATCTCCTTGGCAAATGCATCCCGATCCCATTTCCCCTCAACGACGGCAGCGAGCGGCCCATCCATATCCATTGGGTGCCCGATCCATTCCACACGTCCAGTCTTTCCAACGACAAACGCAGTGGGAATCCCCTGTTGCTTCGCAGCTGTCATGTAATCTTTGTAGACCGAGCGATCAGGATCCGTCGTCAGTGAGTAGGCGGCCGTCACTTCGGCAAAGGTTTTTCCAACGTTCTCGTTTTTCTTACCAAGCAAATCCTTGACCTCATCAAGAGACTCATCTGACACACTGATGATCTGCACTCCATCACCTCGATACCTATTTTGCAAGTCAGCAAGATGGGGCATGCTTTGAATACATGGGCCGCACCACGTCGCCCAGAATTCAACCACATAGACTTTGTCTTTTTCAAACTCTGTAACTGGCTTAAAAAAGCCGTTACCATCCTGAACCCAGTGCTCAATATTCAGAGCAGGCGCCTTGGAGCCGATTCCCAAATCGTTGGCAGACGCGACGTGCGGCAACAACGCCGAAAATCCGGCAACGCAACACATCAGGGCAGTCAACATCAATCGAGATCTCAGGTGTGTTGTTTTCATTTTCGATTAACTTGTTTAAGTGTGAATACGGATAGTTATTCGATGCGGCCATACTTCCAATGCGACCACGTTTCGAAGATGGATCGCGTCGCCATGGCCAGCACTCATGTGATCGATTCCCTGAAGTTGGTGACTCTTCTGACCACCGCATCAGTTACGGTCATGCCAGTGAGCCTATTCAACCCCAGCAATTTCTATCGTGACCTTAGCCAAACAGTTACTTGGGGCAATACATGAAAAAAATCGATGCTTCTACCATTGCTACATGCTACGCAGCAACCCCTCAGTTCGCCCAGTCACCTGACAGGGCAAGTCGTCGGTTTCCCAAAAAAATGAGGCAAGTACGCGCGTCATTGAAGCCGAAACATGAACGAACAGATATTTTTCCGGGGATAAGGTCGAGATTCATCGCGACCGGCAGATAGATACAGCAGAGTGCACCGGGATCAGCTTTCCGACAAGATTCCACGCCCTTCGGTCGACACATGGACTTAGATGCCACACAGACCTAGGCGAACAATAGATACAGTCGCTGTTCGGGATCGTTCTTAATCTTCGGCATGACCGTCACCGCTTTCCCTTTTCCCACGTTTGGTTCGCCCGTTTGCTGGCGTGCTTGGAGCAGCACCGGTTTGCACGCGGTCCGTGGTGACTGAGATCGTCTTGGCGACCACCTTGGTATCATCCGGAAGGCGATAGGTACCGGTGATCGTGACCGCGTCACCTTGTTGTGCGAGGTTGAGTTGATTGACGCAGAGATCCATGGTTGCTTTTTCAGCAAGCTGAACCCGCAAGGGCTGTCTACCAGCCTGAACAGCGACCAGCCCAGTGGCATCCCATCCCATCAATTTACCGACAACCTTGTAATTTGAAACTCCATCGGGAAGATTGTTTTTTTTCTCACCCGGATAAACACCGGGCATGAACTCATTCATTCTTTTCTTGGCAAGTTTTTCACTCAGAGGCAAAAACACAGTGAGCCCATGAATAGGATCAGCGGGAGCACCAGCCTGATTGAAATTACCATTGAAGCGGACCATCATTCCACGCTGCAGAAAACCAGTTTCGATCGGTGCTTGAAATTCAAAACCCAAAGCGTCTTCGGGTGGCTTTACAGAAACCTCAACACCGTCTTCGCGTGTAACGAGCAACATGCCCTGCTTGAATCCAGCAAGCTTTCCTTCAAACTCAATGTTCATGTTTTGGTTGGCGCCCTTGAAGACAAACCCGGGGGGCTCGTCAGCCGTGACCGGACGTTCAACCGACACGAACCACACGCCCGAGACCAACCAGAAGATTGTGGTCACCGAAAAGGCAGGAAAGTTCCCTAGACATTGGAAAAACCTGACTTGGTTCAACATTTACTTGCTCACAATTCGGTTCGTCGGCGGGCAGGCGGGTAGACGCCCGTTCGTGTAAAGTTAGGTTGTTCCATTGTAGCTGCAGACGAGTAAACCCCAAAACGACAATTCGCCCGCCCGCATCAAGATCGTCGGATCATCCATGGCCGTATCGACTTCAGAAAACCCGCCCCCACGCGTCACAACGCGTAGTTTGCAAAAAATCCGCAAAGATGGCGGCAACATTTCAATGTTGACTGCTTATGACTATCCCACTGCCGAGGTTCTGGATGAAGCAGGAATCGACATTCTGCTGGTAGGTGATTCATTGGCGATGGTCGTCCAGGGACACGACACAACCCTGTCAGTCTCCATGGATGACATGATCTATCATGCCAAGATGGTAGGCCGTGCTGCCAAACGGTCGATGGTAGTAGTCGATTTACCGTTTCCTGAAGGTCAACTTGAGATCATGCGAAGCGTCGAAGCCGGAGCCCGCGTGCTGAAAGAATCAACTTGCCACGCGGTCAAACTTGAGGGTGGCGCCGAGCAAGCCAAGAGGATCGAAACCATTGTTACTGCCGGAATTCCAGTCATGGCCCACGTCGGACTGCGTCCTCAAAACATCCACGTTGATGGCGGTTACCGAGTTCAAAGGAACATGCCGACGCTGATCGAAGATGCGAAGGCTGCTGAGCAAGCCGGAGCCTTTGCTGTTTTAATCGAATGTGTCCCAAGTGATGTTGGACAAGCGATCACGGAAGCCGTCAAAGTTCCAACCATCGGAATTGGAGCAGGACCTCACATGACGGGCCAAGTCCTCGTAACCCATGACATGATTGGATTCAACTCTGGATACCTACCAAGCTTTGTTCGCCAATATTCGGATGTCAGAACAACGATACGTGATGCCGCGGTTGCCTACCAGAAATCAATTGAAACGGGTGACTTCCCAACAGAACAGGAATCTTTCCAATAACCTTGCGATTCGCTACTCCAACCAAAACGTGACATGGAAATCTTTGACGAATTAAGCCAACTGCATGAAGCAACCACGCAGGCTTTTTGCGACTTTGCTGTCACAAGCATCGAGGCGAACGGAGTTTTCCGTGTCGCTCTCTCCGGTGGCTCAACGCCGAAACGGGTCTACGAACTTATTGCCGAACGCAATCTTGACTGGACCAACATCCACTGGTTCTGGGGTGATGAACGCAATGTTCCTCTGAGCCACACAGACAGCAATGCCCGAATGGTTCATGAGGCACTGCTGGATCGAGTCAACATTCCACGCTGCAATATTCATGCAGTCCCCGTGGACACCGAAGCTCCGGCAGAGGCCGCGAAGCAATACGAACAAATCCTGCGTCAACATTTTGGCGATGCAAATTTCCCGACTTGGGACTTAGCCTTGCAAGGTTTAGGGGATGATGCACACACGGCATCACTGTTTCCCGAAACACGCGCTCTACAGGAACGCGAACGCTGGTTTGTTGAAAACTGGGTTGAAAAACTTGACAGCTACCGATACACCCTCACTGCTCCGGCGATCAACTCCGCTCGACAAGTCTGGTTCATGGTTGCCGGCAAAGGAAAACAGAACGCACTAAAAACGGTGCAATCTGGACTCCATTCTCCTGAACTCTACCCAGCCCAACTGGTCAAAGCCAGTCGATGGCTCGTCACCCGAGACGCAGCGGGAAGCTAACCAACACCTGACGCATTGCAACTCGGTAAAGCACAGGCAAAGCCGACGGCGGAGGGTTAAAGCCTGGCTGTGCCAGTTCACTGTATTCCAGTGTCCCCTCTTCCAGTGTCCCGTGCCTGAGGTGCGAGCCGCAAATCCACAAAAAAACCGGCTACCGCATGATCAGCGGCAGCCGGATCTTGAAAACGTCAATCTGACGGCAGCAACGATCAGTTCGCCTTGGCCAGATTCTCCTTACGGAGACCATCGATGTAGTCTGCCAAAATATTCATTACTTCACTGCTGTAGTAATTCTCTCGGAAAATCACAGCGTCTTCGACCTGCTGTTCCAACTCTTCCTCTTCCTCTTTTTGGGAATCAAGCTCCTTGCGTCTTGCCAAGAAAGACTTCTCTTCGAGCGAGACCGTATCTTGGTCTTTTTGAGTCATATAGATTTCGACACGCCTTAGCAGATCAACAAATTCTTCATCCTCCTGAACACGCTTGGCTGATTTCTTTCGCAACTGATTGACCAAGTCAGCTGGAACCATGCTGTAAAGGTTGTGGCGAGCAACAGGAACAGTATCGTGCTCCAAAGCATATTTCAGATCACCTTCACCAACATCCATTTTAGCTGTGAGGCTTGGCAGAATGACATCTGACAAAACACCTTTGAGCTGAGTGCTCTGACCATCTGGCAGATAGAACTGTTGCAGGGTGACTTTGAGTGCACCGTAGTTCTGTCGATTGTTACCGAACAGTCGTTGCCCCAGATTCATCAGTGTCTGGACCGTACCTTTCCCGTGAGTCGCGGGATCACCGATGACGAGCCCTCGTTTGTAGTCTTGAATGGCACCTGCAAAAATCTCACTGGCGCTTGCACTGAATTTACTGGTCAAGACAGCCAGAGGTCCATCCCATGCAGTCCCGCGGTCTTCGTCGGCATAAGCCTGAACAGAGCCATCAGAATTCTTGACTTGAACGACTGGCCCAGTGTCGATGAACAGGCCGGTCAGATTGATGGATTCAGTCAGACTTCCACCGCCGTTTTTGCTGAGATCGAGTAAGATCCCGTCAACACCTTTGGATTTAAAATCATTGAGTATGCGTCGAACGTCCCGCGTGCTACTACGGAAGTTTTTCTCATCCCGTCGTGCTGCATCCATATCCAAGTAAAAGCTGGGCAAATTGATGTACCCAATTTTCAGTTCTTTCCCACCATCAGGATTCTTGTGGTCGATGATCTCACCGCGGGCGGCCGACTCTTCAAGGGCAATGGTTGCGCGGACAATTTGATATTCTTCCACATTTCCAACTCCGCCGGGCTTCACACCGAGGCGTACCGTGCTGCCCGCTTTACCACGGATCAAGTCAACGACATCGGAAAGCGGCATTTCAACAATATCAACCGAAGCACCAGATTTGCCCTGACCAACGGTCACGATCACGTCGTCTGATTTGAGCTTGCCATGCTTGGCAGCAGCACCACCAGGAATGACTCGTGAAACAACAGTGTTGCCATCCTTCTCGCGGAGCTGAGCTCCGATTCCATCGAGGTTCAGACTCATTTGAATCTGGAAATCCTCGAGCGTTGATGGCGACATGTAGGTTGAGTGCGGATCATACCCATTGGTGACCGAAGTCAGGAACATCTCGAGCAGATCGTCGCTATCTGTTTTTTTCCAACGGCTTGCGTAACGCCCGTATCGCCGACGAAGTGTATCGACAGCCTCTTCACCAACCTTTCCTTCATCCTTCAGATCAAGCAGAGCGTACTTGATTTGGCGACGCCAGCGATCTTTCGCATCTGCCGGTGTTTTGGCGTACTCGGCGGCATCCGGATCAACAACGATGACTTCGTCTTTTGAAAAATCAAAATCGCCATTGAGCAACTCTTGGGCAACAGCCACTCGCTCATCAACACGTTGAATGAAGCGTCCGAAGATATCGTAGGCAAGCGAGAGGTCACCCTTTTGGACCATGTCATCGATTTGACTTTCATCTCGATCGAATTCATCGATATCACTCTGATAGAAGTACAACTTGAGTGGGTCGAGCGACTTGGTGAAAAGAGCCAGAGCACGCTGACTGATGGTGTCGTCCAATCCTCTCGCAGAAATGTGATTTTTTGGCATCAACTGGGCGATCAACCGAGCGACGATACGATCGTTCCCGGCAGGCTTGATCAACTGTGCGGGAGCCTGCTCAGCGGCCTGGGCCATGGCAGCCCGAGGACTGAGCATGATCACCACTGCCGCAAGGTAAACGAGCCCTGCATTACGAAAAGGGCCCGTGCAACGGCGTCTGCCGCGAATCACCGGTCGGGACGCGGTATCTCTGGATTCTGAAAACTGATGCGAATGCCTGACCATGATGAAATCCCAGTAGGTTTAATTCGATGAAGCTTGAATGACGGGCGAAAACGGGGAGAGCCATAGCACCTCACCTACTCCTGCACCTGAGTGAGATAGTAGGAGAGCGGCAAAAATGGGGCAACGGCGTTTTCACAATAGTCTACCAAGCCGGCGGACCGGCGAGTGGCGGACCAGCATTATCGCGTCAAAGAGCCGAAGAGTCCGCAACTTCGAAATTCACTGACGCTCAAGGCCGAACCCCAAGCTGCAGGCCCGTCTCAAGGTACAAAACTCCACCGCTTTGAGTCCAAAGTGGCATTGATTTTGCATTAGCAGTGCTTTCACCAAACATGACAGCACGTGCATGAATGGGTCGCCGATGCCCGGCGGGGGAGCCGCGTCATGTATCGAGCACGAAAAAAGCCTGACGGGAAGGCTAGAACATGAAACTTTCAGCATCTTCTTTGGGTGCAGGCTGGTAGCTGAGCGGTTCCATGCTGCCAGCAGCTCGCCCTTGGCTCAAGCTTCGAACAGCTCCTGAGTACCCAAACAGTTCCTTCAAAGGTGCATGAGCAATGATCACCGTCATGGTTCCACGGGTTTCGGTGGCGGCAATGATTGCCCGTCGCTGCTGCAGGTCTCCCACGAGCTCGCCCATGTAATCTCCTGGTGTCGTGACTTCGACTTTCATCACAGGCTCCAGCAGGACCAGCCCCGCCTTTTCCATACCTCGATCAAACGCGTCTCCAGCTGCGATTCGAAACGCAACTTCATCACTCCCCTCTTCCTGCATCTCCGCATCGGTCACATCGATGCGAACACCGGACAGTGGAAATCCTGCCAGCAACCCTCCTCCAGCCGCTCGCTCGCGAATTTCGTCCATGGCTGCCTGCCTGATCGCGTTAGGCAAACCCACCTCGGGTGGTAACCGATCAAAAACCAGCACAGGTGCCGAGACATCCTCGAGCGGTGATACACTGACATTGAGCCGTGCGAACATTTGCGTTGATCCAATTTGTCGATTGCATTGCCCAACAACCTTGGCCTTTTCGGCGACGGTTTCGCGGTAGTTGACGCGAGGCTTGTAGAACTTAACGTTCAGACCAAAGTCTCTGGTCAGACGGTGCTGAATCACCTCAAGGTGCAACTCACCCATGCCACTAATCAAAGTCTGACCGGTCTCCTCGTTCTCAACTGCACGAAACGTAGGATCCTGACGCCGTAACATGTCCAGAGTTTCCTCAAGCTTCTTTTTATCGCCGGTGCTTTCTGACTCGATTGCCATCGAAATCACTGTGTCAGCAAAATTGATGCTGGGTAGCTCAATCATTTCGCGCGTGTCACAAACAGTATCGCCTGTGATGGCGAACCGAGGACCAATCACACAACAAATATCTCCCGCCTCAACCGAATCAATCTGGCCATCACGATCTTTTTTAGTGGCGTGAATCTGCCACAACTGCGCGATATTTTCCTTCTTATTTCGATTGGGACACTGCACTCTCGAATTCTGTTTCAGCTGGCCGCTGTACACACGAATCCAGTAATTGTCACCCGTCTTGGCTGGCAGAATCTTAAAGACGAGACCGCAAAAAGGCTCTTTCGAGTTGGGATTCCGAATCAGAACCTTTTCCGTATTTTTGGGTTCAACCCCTTCCACAGGCGGACGATCCAGTGGACTTGGCAAGAAGTTTCCAACCGCAGTCATCAGAGGCTGCACACCGATGCCATGTAACGCCGAGCCACACAGAACCGGCTGAATCACCCGATCGATGCAACCCTGCCGCAACGCATCAATGATCAGATCACGCGGCACTTCTTTTTCCTCCATCGCCAAGTTCGCGGCCTCCTCACTCAGATCGTAAACCTTTTCCAGCATCTGTTCTCGCCAAAACAAAGCTTCATCCATCTGGTCCTCAGGGACTTCAGTTTCCTTGACCTCTTTGCCTTCCGTCTCCGGGTCGAATTCAAGCATTTTCATGTCAACCAGATCAATCACGCCGCGAAATGGATCCGCAACGTGAGCAGGCCCTTGCCCGACCGGCAGTTCGACAGCAAGAGGACAACCACCCAAACGTGGCTCGATATCGTTGAACACGGTTTCAAAATCGGCCCCTTCCCGATCCATTTTGTTAATAAAGACGATTCTGGGAACCTTGTAC
The DNA here is from genome assembly GCA_002689655.1 of Rhodopirellula sp. Lineage (GTDB taxonomy): Bacteria > Planctomycetota > Planctomycetia > Pirellulales > Pirellulaceae > Rubripirellula. The sequence continues at coordinate 23,224 of NZHC01000045.1, forward strand.
CTGTCAGCCTGCCGCCAAACCGTTTCACTCTGCGCTTCAACACCCTCGCGGGCAGAGAAGACAACTACCGCTCCATCCAGCACGCGCAAACAACGCTCGACCTCAGCCGTAAAATCAACGTGCCCCGGCGTGTCGAGCAGGTTGATGTTGAAGTCCTTCCATCCATACTTCACACAAGCACTGAAAATGGTGATCCCGCGTTCCTGCTCCTCCGGGTCATCGTCAGTATCCGTCGTGCCATGATCCACACGCCCGACACGGTGCTTGGCCCCGCTGAGAAAGAGCATCCGCTCGGTCACGGTCGTTTTCCCAGCATCAATGTGCGCGATGATGCCGATGTTGCGAAGCTTGGAAATGTCAAAAGTCATGGAAACGATTCAGGGATTAAGCGATTCGGGAGCCGGGCGAATGGGTTTATTCGTCAGACCGCAGCAGCACTCGGAAAGGGCTGAAAACTCATTGGAAACTCACCAGACAAACAGCTGCCCGGCACCACCTGCCACGTTGGTTGAGCGGTATAGCAGAATAGTATTGCAAAACAGCCACTGAGGCTATCGAAAACATGTCGAACAAGGGTGACATGCAATCTGATGCTGCCCCGCAACCACAACGCGACCACATCAGTGGGTCGACCAAAGGCAAATCACCCAAAGTCCGCCTGACACTAGCGTAACGCCGCGCAAAAAAAACCGCGACACGGCCAACAGCCGTATCGCGGTGATTTGTATTCGAATTTGACTCGTCTTACCAAGCGAAGTGAGCAAACGCTTTGTTGGCATCTGCCATTCGGTGCGTGTTCTCGCGTTTGGTATAGGCAACGCCTTCCTTCTTGCAGGCTGCCAGCAGCTCGTCTGCAAGCTTCAAGTGCATTGGACGACCTTTTTTATCACGAACGGCACCAAGCAACCATCTCAAAGCCAAACTTTGCTGTCGGGCGCGATTCACTTGCATGGGCACCTGATAACTAGCACCACCAACACGCTTGCTTCGCACTTCGATGTACGGCTTTACGTTCTCGACTGCCATCTCGAAAACCTCGATTGGAGTCTGGTCAGCGATCTCGTTGCGACGACCGATCTCTTCAAGCGCATCATAAAAGACGCGTTGAGCAGTGGTCTTCTTACCATCAAGCATTAAGCAATTGATGAACTTGCCGGCGAGTAACGAGTTGTGCCGCGGATCACCCTTGAGTTGAGTGCGGCTGGCTGTGATTCGTCCCATTCTTAAACTTTGACTGTAATGACTTGATTGCTGTTGTTCAGGAATATTGTTCGCGTTGCGGCGAGATTACTTCTTCGCACCATAGCGACTACGCGACTGCTTTCGACCTTCTACCCCGAGGGCATCACGCGAGCCACGGACAACTTGGTAGCGAACACCAGGCAAGTCACGGACACGACCACCCCGAACAAGCACGATCGAGTGCTCCTGAAGGTTGTGGCCTTCACCGGGAATGTAAACCGTAACTTCCTTGCCGTTGCTCAGACGAACACGCGAGATCTTTCGCAGGGCGGAGTTCGGCTTCTTGGGGGTCATCGTCCTGACTTGCAAACAGACACCCTGCTTCTGAGGGCACTTCTCGAGCACGGGAGACTTGCTCTGGCTCTTTTTCAGTTTGCGTCGCTTACGGACGAGTTGATTGATTGTTGGCATGGAAATCGTGATATGTGGGTAAAACCACACAAAATAAGGGTGAACTGAACCTCGGGCAGACAGGCCGAGGTGTGCCCAGCATCTCCTAGGGAACGAGCGCTCGACAATGCCGAAACCCAATGTTCCCTGAAAATATTGCAAAACCTCACTCTGGAGGTGGGCAAGCGGGAAAGTATCCCAGTAGTTGATTTTCTGTCAAGAGCTCCCATCACTTGGTTTTCAATGTCTTTTGCAGAAGCCACTCCCCAAGCACAACAATTTTACCCAATCTTCCTATTTATCGGCCGCCGATCGGTTCAATTCGACCAGTACCTTCGTATCTTTCTCGAACCTGCATGAACAACAGCCTCCAACCACCCCCTCCACAGAGCTAATTGCCATTGGGCGACCGTGACCCTGTGAACACGTAACTTTCATCTGGATCGGCTGATGACCTTGCCCCGTGCCGTCGCTGCAGGCTATGAATCAAGCTCAAGCGGAGATTTCACCCTTCAAAGCCAAATCACACACGGATGCGTGGCAGGATGCCCAAGTTCATTCACTCACAGATGACCGTCGCCAAATTTGCACGGTGCACGGCAATGCTTTTTTTCCTGGCATTACCAGTCGGCTGCAATCTGCTGCCCGGCAAGGGAGAAAAAGACAGCAAGACAAAGCTTCAGGAATTGATGACGGTACCGGAGCTTCCAGATTTGATCCGTGAAGCCACCGTGATTCAGGGTTTACAACCGATACAGGTTATCGGCGTCGGGGTGGTCAACGGACTTCCCAACACAGGTGGCCCCGCGAACCCATCTCAGTTTCGCGACGAACTCCTGGAAGAGATGAAACGACGTGACATTAAAGACCCCAACCACTTTCTTGAGCTTGATAACACGGCGTTGGTGAGGGTTCAGGCGACGATTCCACCGGGTGCACGGCGGAACGATCCCGTTGACTTGATTATTCGAGCCCCTAACGAGAGCGTCGTCTCGAACTTGAACGATGGTTGGCTGCTGGACACTCGGCTGCGACAACAGCGATACCTACAAAACAAAATTCGGAAGAGCGAAGTGATGGCGTTGGGCACAGGCCCAGTACTGACACGCGGCAGCTACACCCCCGGTGAGGATGGCACACTTCAGACGGAAGGCACCATTTTGTCGGGTGGTCGAATTCAAATCACCCGCAAACTGGGACTTGTGCTGCGTCCGGAGTACCAGCACGCCAAAACATCCAGCGCTTTGGCCGCGGCGATCAACCGCCGATTCTTTTTCTTTGATGGGACCACGCGACGTGGAATCGCAAAAGCAAAAGAAGATGATTTTCTTGAGATGGAAACGCACCCGCGTTACCGCAACAACATTCCGCGCATGATGGCCGTCATTCAGGCAATCAGCACCGCACCGGAATCATCCGCAACGCAAACCAGGCTGGCTGAACTGGCCGACCAACTGAGCGATCCTGCGACTGCCGCCGACGCTGCCCTGCAACTGGAAGCCATGGGTGAAAGTGCTGTCCCCATTCTCATCGACGCACTGGCATCATCCAATCCAGAATTGCGATTCTATGCTGCCGAGTCACTTGCCTATCTTGACCGGACCGAAGCTGTCGGAGCATTGGAAATAGCGATTCGAGACACAGCTGCATTTCGCCATCCCTCACTGTTAGCTTTGCAAGGCATGGATCATCAACTGGCCATCGATGCTCTCAAACGGCTAATGAACGAAGTGAGTATCGAAACCCGGTACGGATCCTTTTGTGCCATTCGTCGACAAGGAATCGAGGGCAAGAGCCTACTGGGTGGCCGTGCACTGCAATCTTTTTATCTGTACCAGATTCCATCAACCGCAGAACCTGCCGTCGTTGTTTCGCTGCGTGAGTCACCTGAGATTGTGTTGTTTGGTGATACGGGCAGTCTAAACATCCCACAATTTCTCCGAGGCCCGAATGGTTTGATTTTGAAACCGGACCTCAAGCAACCCGGCAATCTGAAAATCAGCCGTTTTCAGGTCAACACCGATGATAAAAGGACAACCGTTTCTGATTCACTGCCTTCTATCATCAGCGGGATCGTGTCGGTCGGGGGTGGCTATGGCGATGTGATCTCAATTCTACGCTTGGCAAAAGCCAAAGGCTATCTGACCAAACAATTGGCAGTTGATCCGTTACCAACAGCAATCCGTGTCTACCACCGCGACGAAGAAACCGAGTCGGCGATAAGCGATTCATCAAGCGACAGCGCGGCCGACGCGAGCGATGTCGACTCATCCGACACCTCGACGGGGCCCGCTTCAGAATCGACAGACAACGAGTGATTCGCGGACACACCGGTTGCCAGGTCATGGTGCTCATGCAACTCGGCAAACGCATCGTATGGGACTTCCCGGAATTCGGTCGGTAACCAATAAATCCCAAAGCCGCACGCCCATTTCGTTGAATTCAATGCCCAACGAGCTTGTCTGCCTGAGTTGAATCGAGCAAAGGATGAAGAAATCGACTGGAATTTGAATCGCCAAGTTGACATTACTTGGTAGTCGACGCAGGCTGAGAGTCGTCATGCGTCACCTTCTTTGTCTAACAACCGCCTTTACCGTTTTAATCGTGGTGGGTTGCCCTATGAGCGGCCCTACGAGGACCACTCCGAGCAGCACTCCGAGTGTTCGGCACCTCGAGCCGAGCGAGCAGGCAGTCGAACCGGACGGGGGGGCAATTGAGCGACCCGGTCAGCAAACTGCTGGGATCGATTCAGTTGCTGCCTCTGCTAATCGCAATACCGCTGCGGAACCCCTCGCTGATCTGATCGCACGAACACTCAACCAAAACCTCAGCCAACGAGACCTATCCTCATCGACCCACGGTGCCTGGCAGGTGCTGCACGGCATCCTCGCCTATGGAGCCGACTTCAAACTGCAAACACCAGCTGGGCCCCAACCTGCCTTGGCTTATTTGCTTTCTGGTCAAGCGGTTAGTGGTTTTGAAGCGGAACAGGGAGACAATTTTGGAACAGAGAAACGTCCCGGACTACGAATGGCAATGCAGCCATCCACCAAAATAGGCCAGGGTCACCGAGATCAATGGCTGGCGGTGATCGCCCAATCGAGGTTACCACTGAACACCCCGATCAAGGGCAAGATGCAGACATTTACTCTGGAAGACTGGATGCGTCAGGCTGAGTTTGATGTTCCCATGAATTTGGAACGCGAGTTCAGTTGGTCGCTGATCGCTTTGACCACGTATCGCAACACAAACCATCGCTGGATGGGTCGGGATGGATCCCAGTACTCCATCGAATCATTACTGGGCTCAGAGCTGAAACAAAGTTTACCAAGTAGTGTTTGCGGTGGCACGCATCGCTTGATCGGCATGGCCATGGCACTGAATCAACGTCGAAAAGAAGGGCGACCCATCACGGGCGTTTGGGCAGACACAGACCTTCTTATTGCGGGAGCGATTCAACTAGCCAAACAAAATCAGAATCCTGACGGCTCATACTCGGTCGCTTACCTGCATCGACCTGGTTGGACCCGCGACATGGGTGAAACGCTGGGCAGTACCGGGCACGTGCTTGAGTTTCTTGCGCTCGCGGCACCCAAGCAAACCCTCTCTCAACCTTGGGTAGAACGCAGTGTTCGTCGTTTGTGCGGCGTGCTGAATCAATGCTCCGACGTAGATCTTGAATGCGGTGTTCTTTACCACGCACTTCACGGCCTGAGCGAGTACCAGAAACGCATGTTCCCACCCTCCTGAATGGCACCTGACAGGAAGATCGCCGGGCGAGCCCCTGGCTCGGTCAGAAAGCATCTCAAAGGTGAAGAGCTACCTCCACTGGCAGACTCACGCGATCGCCCCACCGTAATCCAGCCAACGGTCAACCCCATGGCGAGCAGCGTGGACTGAGGAAATGCAGTGCAAGAGCGGCGATAAACTACGGGATTGCGAGAGGCAATCAATCTAGAATCCAGGCTTATTTTCCGTGATTGAAAGCGTTGAAGCAGAGAATTAGACAAAACAATATCTCGTCGCAGAACCTCCCCGCTACAATGGAGGTGTCCTTAAGCAAACGCCGTTTCCATAGCCCGAGAACGCCTGATGTCTTCCAACGTCCCCTCTGGTAAAGCAGACACGAGAACCGACAGCCCCGGACTGCAGCTCAAGGCACACGACTGGCACGATGAGCCTCTCACATTGCGTGAGCAATTGATCGGAATGATGCCGCCCACCATTTCATTGCTGTTCCATACAGCGATTCTGTTGTTGCTGGCAGTCGTAACTTACGAGGAGATCGAGCAAGAGGAAGCTCGACTTGTTGTAGTGCCCCCTCCTGAACAAGTAGAGGATCCTCCGGTTGAGGTTGAGCTGGATCCGGAAATCGATGTGGTTCTCGACAATGTTGCTCTCTTCAACTCCGCCCCTGCGCCAGTGAGCGCGGCCGCGGCAACTGCCAAACTGCCAACGCTTGATCAGTCATTGATGGCCAAAGCCAATACATCACAACTGAGCATCGCTGCCCCCACGATTGGCATTCCTGATTCGGTGGCATTGATCGAGGCGGTTCCCGATGGTGAGGTAAAGGGAGAAGCCCGAGACATCGTCGACAGCTACCAGAATGCTTTGGATCGTTTATCTCAGGAACTGGTCTGGATGCTGGATGAGAGCCCCGTACTGGTGGTCTGGTGTTTCGATCAGTCCAAAAGCATGAAAGACGACCAACAGGAAATCCGAGATCGAATTGAAACAGTTTATGAACAATTAGGAATCGTTGGCCGCACCGAAAACAAGGAGAAGCAGACAGCGTTGATGACTGCCGTGACAAGTTACGGTGAGATGTTCATCGATCACACGCTCCATCAGCCAACTGCTGACCGCGACGAGATCCGGAAAGCGATCGACGAAATTCCAGTGGATACCACTGGAAGAGAATTGATGAGTTCTGCCGTTGGACGAGCAATTAATATTTATCGCGATCTGGCACGGCGTGGCCGCAAGATGGCACTTGTTTTGGTCAGCGACGAAAGTGGTGATCGACAAAACAACGACGGATTCATCGAACAGGCAATCAACGTTGCCAAAGCCGCCGATTGCAAAGTGTATGTCCTAGGCCGTGAATCAGTCTTCGGTTCGCCGTACGCATTTCTGCACTGGCAACACCCACAGACCAATCGGCATCATTATTTACAAATGGACAGAGGCCCTGAAACAGCTTTTCCGGAACAGTTGCAGACCAATGGATTTCACCGCCGACGTGATGCATTTGGCAGTGGCTTTGGCCCCTACGAGCAATCGCGTTTAGCACGGGAAACCAATGGCATTTTTTTCATGTTGCCAAGTGCCGAGTCTGAATTGGTGGGACGCTACAAAGAAAAGTATGACATGGAAGCCTTGCGTCCTTATCGACCCGACTTGCGTGCAAAAATTGAAGTGCTGACAGACCGTAGTGAATTCCCGTTGCGTTCATTGATCTGGAAAGTAATCCAAGACCTGAACCCCTACGCAGAAGCAAACAAAAAAGCGATCGAAATGCGACTGACATTTTCGCTCAAATCACAGGACTTCATCAAACAAGCGAGACGCGAGCAGGAAAAAGCAAAGATGCATCTGAGGTACATGTCAGAAGCCGAGCAGGCCTTACTTGCCGGCCAGCATCTTCGAGAGCAGGAACCTGACCCCCGATGGCAGGCCAATTACGACTTGATTCTCGCCCAACTGATTGCCTACCAAGCTCGAATCTATGAGTATGGTGTTGCGTTAGATGCCTTTATCGAAAAACCTAAGACCGCAGCCCCCATGAAAGGGAAGAGAAAGCTGGTCCACTGGGATCTTCGAACGGTAAAGAAGACCAGGACTGAAGATGCCAAATCTTATGTCGACCGAGCCAATGATCAATTTAATGCCGTCGTCCAGAACCACCCGGGATCACCATGGGCAGCACGTGCAAAATGGGAAATGCGTCGAGGCTACGGCGCGGATCTGTTTGCAGACTACCATCTTCCATATAAAACCTTGCCACCTTCAGTCAAACCCATCCCGCCGCCTAAAATCTGACAACACTGCAATCTTTAACACTGCAATCTTCAACACTGCAATCTTCAACAGTCGTAAACGTGATTCAGGCGGTACACAAGACTGGTGTCCGTGCAAGCCTCGCTAAAACCGTTCAGCCAACGCCTACAATGATTGCAAGCAGAGGTATTTTCTGAATATTAACTCGTCGANAATTACATCGCGAGATCCGACACTTCGATATGCAATGGATATCATTCTGATTTGCACAGCGTCTGAACAAATGCCCGAGAGCCCTGCCCGTCGTCTAACGCAATGTCTAACGCAATGTCTAACGCAATGTCTAACGCAATGGCACTTCCAAAGCATTGATTGTTCATAGANACGTAGTGTTCAATGACTACTGTTCCCAGCTGTTCAACGCTGATACCAAGCACATCATCACCCTTCATTGAAACAAACGCTGATGAAAATCACGCGTCACTCACGTGAACGCAATTTGCACGAGGTTTCAGAAAGACTGCGAGGTGCTTCCATCACAGATGTATCATTTGCTGACAACTACCGGCAAAGAATGATGCTTGATGCTTGGCAGCTGAAGACATTCTGATCAAACAACGCTTCGATAATACTCAACACTCTGCCGAAGCCCTTCGGCGATCGTCGTCCCTGGTTCGAACTTCAACCGATTCCGAGCTTCAGAGATATCGGCAAGCGAATCACGTACGTCACCGGCTCTGGCAAGTTCATGGATGGGCTCGATATGCTCATCCAGAATCTCTCGAAGGTTGGTAAGCAGTTCCAGCAGTGTGGTTCGTTCGCCGCGTGCTATGTTGAAAGTACCACCGGGCGCATCCGCCATCGTTGCTGCAAGGAGATTTGCCTGAACAACATCTTTGACGAATACAAAATCACGTGACTGCTGCCCATCACCGTAAATGACCGGACGTTCACCCGAAAGAATCATCGAGACGAACTTTGGAATCACAGCGCTGTACTCGCTTTGCGGATCCTGACGGGGTCCAAACACATTGAAATACCGAAGCACAACGGTCTCAATATCAAATCCTCGCTGAAACGCTTGGCAATAAGCTTCGGCGGCCAACTTAGCTGCCGCATACGGCGATAGTGGTGCCGAAGGATCCGTCTCGCGTTTGGAAACAAAGGTGGAATCACCATAGGCTGCACTGGTCGAAGCGAGCACCAACCGACGGACACCGGCGACTGCGGAAGCCTGCAGCAAATTAACCGTGCTGGTGGTGCACCATGCATGACACAAATCTGGTTCCCGCATGCTGCGTGGCACGCTCGCCATCGCCGCCGCGTGAAACACCAGGTCGACATCAGCAACAGCCTGCTTGGCAACTTCAATGTCAGATGCATCACCCTCAATGATCTCGATCTGCCCCGCCTCAAGATGCTCAAGATTACGGCGAAATCCGGTGCTGAAGTTGTCTAACACCCTGACGATGCCACCTGCAGATAGTAGCCCGTCCACTAAATGGGAACCGATGAAGCCAGCACCACCAGTGACCAAACACCGTGAACCTTCAAGCGAACGCGTTACATCAGATGACATCAGAACCCAAACTGAAGAGAAAATCGTTAGAGAAGAATTAGCGGTGCCGGCATGCGCAATGGATCAATGACTTGTTCAACAATGGCTGAAAACCCGTCAGATGCAAGCATTGATCCCAACACTTTGGGCCGATCTGGCTGGAAAGATTTTCCATCACCTCGCCAGAACAAGCCCAAATCCCGGCCGGAAAAGAATAGCGAAATTCCAAACAGGCCGCGGTCCATCGCCAATGCCGCGATTTCTGGAGCTAAAAACGTGGTTACTGGCTAGCGATCAAATCGTGTGGCCAGCTTCTGTGCATTTTGAAGTGCAGCCTGGATCAAGGTAGGCTCNCCCACAGGTCCAACTAAGAAAATCTGAGCATTTCCTGACTACCAAAACCACCCAGAAGAACATGCCTGCAGCACCTTGGATTGGTAACCCCAAAGAACGGCAAGGTCGATTCACCCCGTTGGCACCGCGAACTGCCAGAAAAAAAGTCCCGATCAAGAGTCCCGATCAAGAGTCCCGCCCAACGGTGAGTTGCCAGCGTCGATCACAACAGACGCAAACGCGGGACAGACATCGATTTGTACAGATTCACGAGCGAATCGGTGTTTGCNTAACCGGTGTTTGCGTAACCGGTGTTTGCGTAACCGGTGTGCTCCTTCTGCTCGCGGGTAGCCTGCGGCGGCAACTCCTCTAGCTCTGAGCTTTCGCTTTGGTTCGAGCCTCACGCAGCCCACGACTAAGGATATCACGCAACATTGGCGAAAAATCCTCATACTTCGACTGATCAGGCGCACCATTGCTGAACTGATAAATCGCGTCACGCGGCTTGACACCCAAGGCAATGAGCGTGCTGCTGACCGTGCCATAGTCGCCGTTTCTAACGACCATGCTCGGACGCCCAGGCCCGACAGGAGCCCTCGCAAAAACTTTACTGGCAACGGCAAGGAACTTGACGGGAGAATCAAGCGTTTGCAGCGTCAACAACCGTCGTGCCATCTGGACACGCTGGTCATCCGGATCATTGAGATTACGGGCACCGATGATATTGAGGCCATCTTTCAGCTCAACGACTTCCTGACGCTCATCCGCATGAATGGCATATCCATTCTTGGCATCGGCAATCAAAATGTTGCAGCCGTCATACCGAGTCTTCGCAAATTCCGTCTCAGCCTTCTCCAGAGCGCGGCTAGCCGATGTGCAGCGAAGCAGGTCCAAAGCTAGCAAACCGCGTGAACGTTGCCCAAAGAGCGGCGNTGCGGTGGCCCTGTTGCAGAGGCCGACAAAGAGCCCGTTTTGATTCACGCCGAGCCAAGATCCACCCGCTTTTTGATCAATGCCGCAAAGCACTCGTGGTTTGCCGGATTGAATCGACGGAGGCAGACTCGGTCGGTCGACGTACTCCTCCCGGTTCGCTGCGACAAGGATGGGACTCTCGGGGACCAAGCGGTACTGAACAGCCAGTAGGCACATCTCGCAGCTTTCTATTTCAAAAGAACAGTGATTATCAAAATGCGTTCCTGAAGTGTGTGTGGAAAATAAACCCGCACTTCAGGCAGGGCATAATGTATCCCCGCAACTAGCCCGCCCATACCCTCTAGCGGGGGGTTTGCCGGGGAAATGCTTGCTTTTGCGGGGTTTTTGGTACGGATTAGATGAGTCTGGGCAAGCTTTAAGCATCCTCGGGCCGATATTACGGGTCAGGGGTCACTACAAACGCCCTAAGTTGTCACAACCGCTAGGAAAAGTAAGACGCCCTTATGAGTGTCAAGCCGAACACCAAATACACCCGCACCGTCCTTTCGATTCAAACGCCCGTGTGCGTCACGTTGGCTCGTAAGAGTATATCTTTGGAAGACATCGTGAATTTGGTCCCTGGGGCGATGCTGACGTTTGACGCGCATTGCGACCAACCTTTGACGCTGGAGGCTGGTGGATCACCGATTGCAACTGGTGAAACCGTGAAGATCGGTGATAAATTTGGCATCCGAATTCGCGAAGTCTTAGCTCCTGGTTCGGGACAGGGGTGACAGCCTAGCCAGTTCTCCTACTCAGAAATCACGATCGGCGACGATCGCCAGCTGAGAAAAACGCGGGCAGCCAAGCTTCAGCCCAAACGCGACAGCCAACACGCATCTGCTTTCACCCGTTCCCATCACGGCACAAACTGGGATGGAGCTTTTAGAGGCTGCGGAGGTTTGAANCTGAACACGCGTGACTGATGTAGTCAGCCAATATCGCCGCCGCGGCAACTTACCCCCATTGCAACCGAAGTCAGAAAATGCGGGCATTGAACAAGCGTCAACCAAGCTTAGTATGACACAAGAAATATTGATCATCGGCGGCTCATCGTTTGACACCGTGAATCACAATTCCCATACGCCGCCTCTTTGGAGTCACAGCGATGCTGAAACCAAATTACCCTTACTATTTAGGTGGAACGGCCTTTGCCCCCAACCAAGATTTGATTGTCACTGACAAATACACGGGCGAAGTAGCGACCCGTGTTGCAATCGCAGATGTCGAGGCCATCGATAAGGGCATCCAGGCAGCAACTGACGCGAACGATGAGATGCGACGAATGCCACCGTACGCACGGCAGGCTATTTTGCAGCATTGTGTGAAGCGGTTCGAAGAGCGATTCGATGAACTGGCGATGTCCTTGTGCATTGAGGCAGGTAAACCAATCAAGGATGCTCGCGGAGAGGTGACTCGACTGATTGATACGTTCCGAATTGCTGCAGAAGAATCGGTACGGATCAGCGGTGAGGTCATGAACCTTGAAATTTCTCCTCGCGCCAAGGGCTATCGTGGGATGTTCCAACGGGTACCGATTGGTCCCTGTTCGTTCATCTCTCCCTTCAACTTTCCGCTAAATTTGGCTGCCCACAAGATTGCCCCTGCATTAGCAGTGGGCTGCCCATTCGTGCTCAAACCGGCTAGTCGCACCCCGATTGGTGCGCTGATGATTGGAGAGATTTTGGCAGAAACAGACATGCCATTGGGTGCATTTTCGATCCTGCCTTGCAGTCGGGATGGAGCGGACCTGTTCACGACGGACGACCGCCTGAAGCTACTGAGTTTTACCGGCTCACCCGAGGTGGGTTGGAACCTGAAAGCCAAAGCCGGCAAGAAACCCGTTGTGCTGGAACTCGGTGGCAACGCAGCTTGTGTCATTGATCACGACACCGATTTGGAAGATGCGGTGCCGCGATTGGTGATCGGTGCTTTTTATCAGTCTGGGCAAAGTTGCATTGGTGTCCAACGCATCATGGTTCACCACAGCATTTATGACAAATTGCGAGACAAACTGGTCGCAGCTACAAAACAATTGGTTGCAGGTGACCCCAAGGAGGAGAGCACGTTCATTGGCCCGATGATTTCGGAATCTGAGGCTGAGCGTCTTGAGAACTGGATCCAGTCAGCGATTGACGCAGGAGGGCAACTTCTTTGCGGAGGTCAGCGGCAGGGCGCCATGCTCGAAGCGACCCTGCTGGAACAAGTTCCCACAGATGAGCCCATTTGTGCTGGTGAGGCTTTTGGCCCCGTGGCTGTACTGAGTCGCTTCGACTCATTTGATCAGGCTCTGCGCGACGTCAACGAAAGCGTGTTTGGCTTGCAGGCGGGAATTTTCACACGCGACCTTTACAAGATGCAGAAGGCGTGGGATGAATTGGATGTCGGTGGAGTTGTGATCGGAGACATTCCATCTTGGCGAGTCGACCACATGCCCTACGGCGGCGTCAAAGACAGTGGTTTGGGCCGCGAGGGAATTCGCTTTGCCATGGAAGACATGACCGAGATCCGGAACCTTGTGATCCGAACTCCCAACCCCCACTAACGAGTGTTTCACAGACCGGCTGTCAAGATCAGCGGCGATGGCCGGTCAAAGACAGAGCCCCCAAAATCAACGCGACCTTTTCCATCAGCCGCGTTGCGTTTTGCAGGCTGCCACACAGACGCCTGATCGCCACTTTCCTCAAGCGATCGTTTTCAGCACCTTTGCGGCGGCATCGATCGTTTCATCAATCATTGCCTCCGTATGCAATCGACTGAAGAAGAGAGCTTCGAACTGGCTGCAAGGCATGTAGACCCCCTCATTGATCAGCCCCCAGAAGTAGCGACCGAATGCCTCTCGGTCACAACGATCTGCGCCCTGCCAGTCATGCACTGGATCAGGATTGAAGAACAGCGTGATCATGCTTCCCACCTGCTGTACCTGATGGGGGATTCCAGCAGCACTCGCGCCGCGATCAAGACCTTCAGCCAATTGCCTAGCCCGTTCCTCCAGCTGCTGATAGGGAGGATCATCTCGCAACAGCCTCAGCGTGGCACTACCTGCGGCAACAGCCACTGGGTTTCCACTTAGCGTCCCAGCTTGAAACACCTTACCTGCTGGCAGTACCTGATCCATGATGTCTGCTCGGCCACCATAGGCTCCCAAGGGCATCCCACCGCCAACTATTTTTCCCAATGTGGTCATATCGGGCCGAATCCCGTAGCGTTCCTGCGCCCCGCCGAAAGCAAGCCGAAACCCGGTCATTACTTCGTCGAAGATAAGGATCGCACCATCTTTCTCAGTTTCGCTTCTCAAACATGCCAGAAACTCAGGAGTCGCTGGGACGCATCCCATGTTGCCCACAACGGGCTCGAGAATGACCGCTGCAATCTGACCTGCAAATTCAGCAAAAGCGGCCCCCACCTGCTCACAATTGTTGTAGGGCAGCACAATTGTGTCCTGCCCTGCGCCAGCCGTGACACCAGGCGAGTCTGGTACGCCCAGTGTGGCAGCTGCACTGCCGGCGGCGACCAGCAAGCTATCGACGTGGCCGTGATAATTGCCAGCAAACTTGATAATTTTGTCCCGCCCCGTCGCGCCGCGAGCCACACGGATTGCACTCATCGTGGCTTCCGTTCCGCTGTTAACCAATCGCACCTTCTCGACACTATCGACAGCCTCGATGATCTGCTCGGCCAGCCCTGACTCAGCTTCCGTGGGAGCACCGTAGCTGGTACCTCGCTGCGCAGCCTTTGTAATTGCTTCGATCACCTCAGGGTGCGCGTGCCCCAAAATCATTGGGCCCCAGGAACCGATGTAATCCAGATATCGCCGACCATCGATATCAAACAGATAAGGCCCCTCAGCACGCTCAATGAATAGAGGCGTGCCACCCACTGCTCCAAATGCGCGTGCGGGACTGTTGACTCCACCCGGCATCAACTTTCGAGCACGCTCGAAAGCTTCCGCACTGCGTTCGCCGATATTATGAACCGTTGTCGTATTCAAATTGGTCTCTCTCGATAAACTTACAACAAAACGTCCCGTCTAACCCCAATGCCGCTAACACACCCGTCCTCTGTGATACCTGCAAAGACACCTGCGAACGACTGCCTTGGCTACGACGGATCCGCCATAACCCTGTTTTCTGAGGCGACCCTGATCGCTTTATCACGGATTCCCAGTCTGGCTATCAGGCAGGGTAAATAGAAGCGGGCGGCCTGCCCACTCCTGTCAATTGTAGAAACCGAGTAATTGGCAGCTACAAAAACAGGCTGCTCCATGGCAGCCCGTTGAAACGATTGCATGCACTGCGACGCCTCTCGCCAGCTTTTTGTCCACGCTGATGCCGAAAACCCTCGGTTGCGGCCCGCAGCAAGACTGCGACAAGCGGCGCGGCAGGGTGCTCACCAACCCAGTGATGCCCACTTGGCAAAACCGGGCCACAGGGAACACCTGCCGACACATATCCAACCTCAGGCAGAAGCCGAGTCGATTGCTTCCTGCAGAGCGGTTTTTGGCCGAACACCAACAAAACTCTCCACCGGCTCACCGCCTTTGAAAAGCAGCAGAGTAGGAATGCTGGTAATACCAAAACGCTGTGCAACGCCTGGGTTATCGTCAATATTCACTTTGCCGACACTCACTGTCGGGTTTTCGCTGGCGAGTTCGTCGATCATGGGAGCGATCTGACGGCAGGGGCCACACCAAGGTGCCCAAAAGTCAACGAGGACAGCCCCATCGGCCTGCAGCACATCAGAGTCAAAATTGTCATCAGTGAATTCTTTTACGGCATCAGAAGCCATCGTCTGCTTTCCTTCATTTACTGGTAAATCGTCGTTCAGGCCATTTTCCCACCTGCCAACGCGTCAACTGACAGCGGCAGCAAACACTCTTACGGCTTGCAAGATTGTAGGAACCGAGGCGACGGTGTCAATTTGATGCAAGCCTTGGAGACAGCAAAAGCAGCTAACCCGAGTGTCGTTTCTACGATCAGTGACACGCCCTGCGGGCGTCATTGCACCTCACAAACAACTTGAAATTAGCTGACTCGATGGCAGGAACGCCTCAATTCTCACCTAAAGCTATGCAAGACTTGGGCCAATTGGTCCAGAATCAACGCCGTTGCTCCCCAAATCTGGTGCTTTTGGTGAGTGAAGGCAGGGGCTCGAAAACGCAACTGATCAACCTCCCCCCTGTCCGTTACGACCCCGCGCTGCTTGATCACTTGGCGGCCGAGGAATTTAGCATCGAAACACCCGGGAACCTGCCGCGAAAAAGAACCAGCAGCATTTTGCGAACCCGGTGAAGGCTCAGACACCATCGCCTCCAACTGCGTGAGCGGCAACGTGATCACCTCCGCGACCTCCACGGGATCAGGATTCCACACGCCAGGATTTTCAATCAGGGCCACCACCGGATGCACCAGGTTGTCACTGGCATAGACATACTGAGGTGACAACTGCCCACAGAAGGTGGTGACCTTTGCATCGACTCCCAGCTCCTCCCGAAATTCCCGGAAAGCTGCTTCGAACATCGTCTCACCGGCTTCAACACGTCCACCAGGCAAGCAGACTTGCCCGGCATGATGCTGCAGGTTCAGCGGTCTCAGTGTCAGCGGAATCACCCACCCCTGTGTGGGGCAATGATACAACGTCACAGCTACAGCGGCCATGCGTGACTGGGGTCGCGCTGGCCCGCGATGCCGTCCGTAAGACAACTCCGGTACCAACCTTGGCCGCGGCAAAGTAGTGCCGTCACAAAGGCGAGACCTGATACGATCAATTTCGGTACGAGAAACCGGCATGCATCCGCCACTTGATCTCAAGTCGAATCATGTTTCCATAATCCACTGAAGTCTTACATCAACGTTTCAAGCAAACGTCGCAGTTTCCTTAGCTCGACCCGCTGATCCATTTCGTCGCACGGAGTCATGTGAACAACCAAGCCACGATCATACTTGTCCCGTTCAAGTTGCGTCACCAATTTGCCGTAGTCCACCTCTCCCTGACCAACACTGACCTGAAATGCATCAGGACGGGTGTCGCGAAGGTGCACATTGCAAACAAACTTCAGAATTTTATCGAGGTTTTTTCCGTTGGCACTGCCACATATGTAAACACTGGGATCAAGCGTGATCCCCAACCCATCAACGTTGTTGCACAGAACCATCAAAGTATCAGGGTCCTCACTAAGACAACCCAGTTGACTTCGAACCGCAACGCGAATCCCCTCGGTTTCGGCGATCGTCACGAGTTGCTGCAGATGCTCCACTTCTTCATTGAATGGAGTTCCATGCTCACCCGAGGGTACGGTGACGTTGACCACCTTGGTGGTTTTGGCAACACGACAAAACTCCTTGAAGTCCTCGTAATGCTGATCGCCCTTACTGCCTAATTCCAGACTGTAACTGGAAATGTCCAAACGATGAGTGTGCCTTAATATCTGAACCGCCCGATCAGGATCGCTCAAAAGTAGACTTGGCTTGAGGGTTCCAGATTCATGAACCGCTATCTCAACGGCTGCGAATTCAAGATCAGTTAGAACCTCGATGGCCTCTTCGAATTCCATCTCGGGCCAGCACTCGGTCGACGCTGCTACAAACACGTTGTAATCCTTACTTAGCTACCTTGATTCCATCACGCCCTGACAACGACAAAAACCCGCGTGTGGGCCATGTCGTTACAAAGAACAATATCTCTGTTAATTGATATCATTTCCAATCCGATATGCATCGTGATCGGGGCCGCTGCAAGCTCGCCCAAAGGGGCTAGACTGCTTGCTCGTGACAGCTTACCGATTTCACCCCCTGTCGCAACAGACCGATCCGTACCAGGAAGGCCATGCTTTCCAAATTTCAGCAAGACTTTTCTGCTTTCCGGATGCCGAGCCACTTTCAAACAGATGCATTTCTCTCTAGCCACTCCATCGTCTGATCGGCAACCTGCTCAATCGTCTGACCGGCGGTGTCAAGACGGTGATCTGCTGCCTCCTGATAAAGGGGATACCGATGTTTCAGCAACTCACGAATCTCCTGAGATTCATCCAGAGTGGTCAATGCCGGCCTTTGCTCGAGACTGGCATCGTCCTGCTGCAACCGGCGTATGATGGTTTCCGCATCGCAGTCGAGCCAAATACAGACACCTGTTGAACGGATGATCGCCCGATTACCAGCGCGCAAGATGGCACCGCCCCCGAGCGAAATAACAGCATTTTCAGTCTGGGAAACCGACTCCAGGGCAGTGGATTCCAAATCGCGAAATGCCACTTCACCGCCATCCTGAAAGATCTCACTTATCGACTTGCCCACGTTCGCCGCCACCACGCCATCCAAATCAATCACCGTGCGTCGCAGTGACCTTGCAAGGAGAGCTCCCACAGACGTTTTGCCTGTGCCACGAAATCCTGTCAGGTAAATGTGTTTGTTAGTGCCCATGAAAACCATTTTGTGAGACAGCGGGCAAAAGAGCGAGTCCCCTCACGAACAATGCCCTTGGACACCGATCACGGTTCAGAACGCAAACGCCGTCACTGACATCAGTTCCAGCGGATACATCCCTGAGGAATCCCCAGCATGCGAACGCCCAAGTGTAGCGAGCATCCAGCATAGCAACCCAACAGTCCCATGCTCCATGGGTAATTTACGATGTCATGCTTGCACCACATGCACACGCCCCGTGACGCGTCATCTGACATGAAAGATTAAATACGGACGAAACGTACCCTTCGACGATCTCGCCCCTGAGTTTAGAAACCAAGGTATGCTGGAGGCAATCATTTGGCAGATGGCCAATTCCTAGGGGACGCTTTCAAACCAGAACTTGATACGTCGCAAGTAGCCAGCGAATCTGACCGCCGCCATGACCTCTGCGTAAATCGTGTTAAACAACAACAAGATAAAAAACGCACCTCCTGGACACGAAACCCACACCTGTTCAATCAACACAGCCTGGAAAAGTGGCTGATCACTTCATGACCGACACCAACGACCACCGTTCCCAAGAAGTCGGCCGTGATGCAATGCCTGATGCGACAGAGCTTGGCCCATCGATTTCGTCAATTCGCCGTCGATGGTGGATGCACTTGGCAACCGTCTGTCTGGCACTGTTACCTTTTGGAATTCTGGAAACGGCACTTCGTTTTTTTGCACCACAGTCAATGCAAGATGTAGCCATTGACCCTTACGTTGATCTGCAACAACTCGAACCACTTTTTCAATTGGAAGTGCCCACGAACGAATGGAAGATCCCCGAACACCGAATGAACTTCTTCCGGCCTGCTGGATTTTCAGCCGAAAAGAAAGACGCAACCAAGCGAATCTTTGTTCTCGGTGGATCGACAGTCCAAGGAAGACCATTTTCTACCGAAACAGCTTTTCCGGTCTGGCTGGAGATGCGTCTGCGAGCAGCGTTTCCCAACACCAACTTTGAAGTCGTCAATGTGGGTGGGATTTCCTATGCCAGCTATCGCGTTTCCAAGCTGATCACCGAAGTGCTGCAACACGAGCCTGACGCCATGGTGTTGTACACAGGACACAACGAGTTTCTTGAGGATCGCGAATATGGTGAACTTTTGGAGGCGGGGCCATTTCGAACATGGCTATCAAGTATGTCCGGTAGTATCCGCACCGTCTCGTGGTTACAGGAACATTTCAAACCGGACACAAACCAAGCCTCACAGATGCCCACGGAAGTAGACACACGACTTGACCATGTTGGAGGTCTTGAAAAGTACCACCGCAATCCCACCTGGCGAAAAGGTGTTGAAAATCATTTTGATACCGCTTTTTCCGGAATGGTCCGAAAAATCAAGAACGCTAAAACACCTCTCTGGATTTGCATGCCAGCCTGCGATTTGATCGACACACCGCCGTTCAAAGTGGAATTGGCAAGCGAAATCCCGAAAAAACAACTTACGCAATGGCAACAATCCTGGGCCAAGGCCACAGATGATCAATTACCACCTTCCCAGCGGCTAAACGCATGTCGGCACTGCCTGTCCATTGACCCGTTGGATGCTGGTGGTCATTACATGGCCGGGCGACTGTTCTACGAACAGGGACATATCCGTGAGGCCACGGAACATTTGACTTTGGCAAAAGACCTTGATGTCTGTCCATTGAGGGCAACGACCAGGATCGAGCAAGCAGTCAAAAGAATTTCCACACAGGAAAACATCCCGATCATTTCAACCCCGACTCTGTTTGACCAACGTGACGCAAATGGCAATCGGCTTCCCGATGGGATCGCTGATCCCCAACTTTTCGTTGACCACCTGCATCCTTCGATCAAGGGCCACCAGATACTCGGAACGGCCATCGCTGACAGCATGATCCAGAACAATCTGTTCATGGAATTGTCCCGCCCAAGCGACACACATTTGATAGAGAAACGTTATCAGGCATTGTCACAACAACACCTTGCCACCCTGAGCGAGGCTTATTACGCACGAGGCAAACAGCGTCTAAAAGGTCTGCGACGCTGGGCGGCGGGACGGGTTGGTCAAACACCAGAATTCGACCGAGACTGACAGCACCCAGCAAATGGCCTAAGATCGTCGTTCGTTCAGCCATCTGGACATTGCCTGAATCATGAGTGCGAGTAACCCCGCTTCACCGTCGAATAGAAATGAAACGAATCCTTTGTCTGTTACTCTTTTTCGTGGCGATCGCTCCTCCTTTCTACCAGCATGGTGGCATGGCACAGGATGCCGATACGATTCACGTTGACAACATCGAAGTAACCATTCCGAATGACAATGAAAATGACAAAACACTTGTTGATGAGCCATCAAGCACCGAAGACCCTGAATTCACTGCAGATACTCAAGCGTTGATTGAGAACTTAATGGGCCCGATTGGTACCGAGGGAGTTGATCCGGAAGACATTGCCACGGCTTCAACTTGGATGCAGACGAGCGGAATCACTGAGTTACTTGGCCCGCTGACACCACTTGCCCTATCGCCCTTCTTCGGTGTGACATGCCTGTCAGCGATTTCGTTATGGGGTCCTGAGTGGGCCAGTGGCAGCCCCATGCTTGGCAGCAACGGGGCTTTGCGAAGTGAAGCCATTTTCATCACCTTTCTGGTCCTGACGATCCTTAGCAGCGTTCCTCGATTCACCAAAGTCAGCAAACCCTTTGCTCAAGCAGTCGATCGCCTGGAAGCCTACGCCGTGATCATCATTCTGCTCACAATCAAAATCAGCACCAGCATCGAAACTGCAACAGATGAACCAGCAGCAATGGTACACATGGGTGTCTTCAATGCAGGACTCGATACATTTCTTGCAATTGCAATGATCATGAATATTCTGGTCATCAACAGTGTCAAATTCTTCTTTGAATTCCTTGCATGGCTGACCCCCGTTCCTTTTCTGGACGCCCTATTCGAACTTTGCAACAAGACTCTGTGCCTCGGCTTGATGGCGATCTACGCCTTCAGCCCCACCGTGGCAACCATTATCAACCTTGCATTCTTTGTCGTCGCGTTGATCATATTCCGGTGGATCTATCGACGCACATTATTCTATCGCACCATGGTTCTTGACCCTGTATTCGCTCGCCTCTGGCCACCTCATGCAAAACCACGAAACCAGGAACTGATTGTTTTCAACCGGGCCGAGCTTGGAAAATTCGCGGCAAAAAGCCGACTCTGCCTGACACGTCGTGAAAAGGAAACGGAAGGGTGGATTTTGCAGGAATCACGCTGGTGGTTACCTCAGCGGCAACACATCCTTGCACCCGACACCAAACTGATGATCCATCTGGGTTGGATCATGAATTCAGTTCAATTTTCAAGTTGCGGTAAAAAATGCTATCTGACATTTAGCAGACGGTACAGCGAAGAAACATTACGTACACTCGCTGAACACATGGGAATCGCATTGACCGATGACATGGTTGAACATGACGATGCGGAAAGATTATTGGAATTTGGCTGATTGAGAATGCAGCCTGAACCCGGAAGCGGCTCAGAAAATTCTATTCATCCCTCTAACGACCTAAACTCTAACGACCTAAAAAGGTTCAACACAGGCACGGACTGCTCAACAGCCAGTATCTGGCACAAGCTACTTAGAGGGACTAATCGACCGTGATTTCAAGTCACCCACTCAACCAAGTGATTCATCCCCTCTCGAAAATGTGCAAGATCGATTAGGCTTGGCGGATCGGTTCAGGTGAAATCTGATTGATAATGCAGGAGCATATCTGCAAAGCTTCGATCGTGAGTCTGCTAAATCATCAACCATCTGGCGGCCGAAATCTAACCGGAACGAGTGATTGAAGAACAGTCACTTGTCGTTCGTGACTCTTCCACCTCCTGCAAGCCAGACAATCCGTTGAAACACCAGACGTTTGATTTGATCGCTGCTTGCGCCTTCGGCCTCGAAGCCGTCGTGCGTCGGGAACTAGAGCAGATGGGCATTGCTTCGACCATTGGGGAATCAGGACGGATCCATTTCAAAGGAGATGCCGCTACCGTTTGCCAAGCGAACTTATGGCTTCGTACAGCCGACCGCATCCTGATTCGCGTGGCCGAGTTTCCTGCAGCGGACTTCGATGCATTATTCGAAACAACGAAGCAAATCAGCTGGGGAGAACTGCTTCCCAGTGACGCAGCGTTTCCGGTCACGGGTCGGTCCATCAAATCAACACTCACAAGCGTTCCTGCTTGTCAGCGGGCGGTGAAACGCGCCATGGTCGATGCATTGCGTCGTGACCATCAAGCAACCGATTTGCCCGAAACAGGCTCTGAATACAAAGTCGATATCGCTATTTTGAAGGACGTGGCCACGTTAACTCTGGACACGACAGGCCGCAGCTTGCACCGCCGTGGCTACCGGACCCACATTTCCAAAGCACCGCTGAAAGAAACGCTTGCTGCAGCCATGGTCCTGCTCAGCTACTGGCGAAGTGGGCGTCCTTTACTGGACCCATTCTGTGGCAGCGGCACCATTCCGATCGAAGCAGCACGAATCGGCCGAAACATGGCCCCCGGACTTGACCGCGACTTTGCTTGTGAAGCATGGGCAGACTTTCCTTCGGAAACATGGCAGGACGCAAGAGAAGCTGCCGATGCTGCGATTCTTGGTCCGCTGGAAGAAAAACTGCAGGGCAGCGACATCGACCCGAGGGTGCTGCGAGCCGCACGAGAAAATGCCGAACGGGCTGGCGTCGTCTCCGACATTCACTTTCAAGCCGCGCCGATAGAATCGGTTACCAGCAAGAGACGTTTCGGATGCATGATCACCAACCCACCTTACGGACAACGTGTTGGCCGGGATTATGACTTAGAGTTTTTATATCAAACCATTCCCAATGTCCTGCGAAAGTTACCCACCTGGTCGCATTATTTCCTGACTGCTTTTCCTGCCTTTGAACACACCATGGGCCGGCAAGCTGACCGCCGCCGAAAGCTTTACAACGGTCGAATTGAGTGCACCTATTTCCAGTACCATGGCCCCAAGCCGGTCGTTGGCAAAGGTCCCGAACAGAAAGCTCAGACAGAAGAACCTACAGCGAAGCCAGCAACAAAATCCCCCACCAAGCGTGCCAACATTTGGCCAACCGAAGACGCGATGTCAGAAACGGCAGACGAAGAGAGCTGTAACCGTGATGAATCTCCATCGGCTGGTCGCAATCGACAAGACTCGACTGCCAAGGCACATGCTGACCACAGCCCGCCTGCTCCCAAACCCTACATTCACGCCGCAGGAGATGCTGCGTTTGGGCACTTAGGCGACAAGGCCAACGTGCAGGCAGAACTGTTTGCATCACGGTTGAAAAAAAGGGCAAAGCATTTACGCCGATGGCCCACAAAACGCGGGGTCACCTGCTTTCGCCTTTACGAACGTGACGTACCTGAAATCCCTCTGATCGTTGATCGATACGAAGATCAGCTTCACATCACTGAATACGAACGGCCGCATGATCGCGACCCTGCCCAACATGCAAACTGGCTGGACCTGATGGTTCAAACTGCAGGAGCGACCCTTGATGTCCCCGCCTCAAAAGTTCACTTCAAGAGCCGTTTACGCCAACGTGGCAAGACACAACACCAAAAGGTGGCCCAGACAAACGAACGGATGGAGATTCACGAGGGAGGCCTGAAGTTTCTCGTCAACCTGAAGGATTATGTCGACACAGGGTTGTTTCTGGACCACCGGGTGACGCGGCAAATGGTCAAGGATATTGCTGGCGGCACCAACTTTTTGAACCTGTTTGCTTACACCGGTTCATTCAGTGTTTATGCAGCGGCTGGCGGTGCCCAACAAACCACAACCGTCGATCTCTCCAAGGCGTACCTGGACTGGGCATGGGAGAACATGCGGCTCAATGGCTTCAAGGGCAATCAACACCGTTTTGTGGCCAACGATGTCGCTCAATTCATCCGCGAACAGCCACAAGTTGAAACGTATGATCTCGTTGTGCTGGACCCTCCCACGTTTTCCAACAGCAAACGAACAGAAAACGACTGGAACGTACAGAAGGATGCGATCCCCCTGATCGGTGAGTTGCTACCGCTGGTGAAGCCCGGCGGGGTGATCTATTTCTCAACAAATTTCCGACGATTCAAATTTGATGAAACGGCCTTGCCGCTGAAAGAGATTCACGAAATTTCCAAGCAGACCGTTCCCGAAGATTATCGAAACCGCAGGATTCATCGCTGCTGGCGACTTGTGAAGTGAATTCAGTTGGCAGGAATCGAATCAGGTGTCATCAATCACTTGGTTTCGCCCTGCGTGCAAAGCCTGTGCTGTAAATCCACCAGCAATCGCGCCAGCGATCGGCCCGACGCAATACAGCCACAACTCGCTGACATCGCCAGCGATCACTGCAGGCCCCAAACTACGGGCTGGATTCAGCGATGCTTTGGTCAATGGCCCTGCAACCATCGCGGCCAAGGCAATGGTCGATCCGACGGCCAAGGCTGCCGT
The DNA here is from genome assembly GCA_002689655.1 of Rhodopirellula sp. Lineage (GTDB taxonomy): Bacteria > Planctomycetota > Planctomycetia > Pirellulales > Pirellulaceae > Rubripirellula. The sequence goes on from NZHC01000045.1 coordinate 47,642, forward strand.
GATGGTTTCTTCCTTGGCACCGGTGGAAACTCCAATCACCACGAACATCAGGATGAAGGTCAAACCAAACTCGATGATGAGCCCTGCAGTCTGCCCCAAATCCAACTGAACATTCGTGCTGCCCAACATGGATTGATCGATTCCTAAAGTCGCCCAAATGGCAATCGCGCCAGCCAAGGCTCCCAGGCATTGCGACGGCACATAACTCAATGCATCTTTCACGGGCAGACGCCCGAGAGTAGCAAAGCCAATGGTCACAGCAGGATTCATATGCGCCCCACTGATACCACCGACGGCATAAATCATGATCATTACGACCAGACCCCACGCAATAGCAACCCCAACGTGGGTCAACGCCTGCGTCCGCGACTCAACAGCCATGGCACCACACCCCAGCAATACCAGGCAAAACGTGCTCAAGAACTCAACAACACAGCGGCGAGGAAGTGATTCATTCATCGTGTTTCAGTTCAAATCAGTTAACAGATGGTAGGCAACCAAAAAATGGCGATTGATCATTGAACATTCAAGCGGTCTGAGAAGAGAAAGGCATACAGGCCTACCAAAGTTTTCGCATCCCGAATGCCACCATCAGCAATCAATTTGTGAATCTCATTGCGGTGCACCAACTGATTCTCGATCTGCTCAACAGCTTCGCGTGCGTGTTCCCCCGCAGCCAAATCTCTCGCCACAAAAAGATGCATTAATTCATCGCAGATTCCGGGTGCAGAATAAAACTCACACATCTCGAGAAGATTACCAGCACGGTATCCAGTCTCTTCNATCAATTCGCGGGCCGCGGTCTGCGTGGGTGATTCATCAGGTTCACGCGTTCCCGCAGGTAATTCCAGCAAAGTTTCACCAACTGTAGCGCGATGATTGCGAATCAGGACAACGGTGTCGGGATCGATCAAGGGCAACAGAACCACGGCGCCGGGATGACGGATCACCTCCCGATGATAAATCTTGCCGTCGCTGCCATTCAATTCCATCTGGTGTACGTTGAACCGTTCACCCTCTAGCAAGAGGCGTTCATTCTTTTCCATCAATTCTGCTCGCTTCACAGTGTTGTTCCTTTTTGTAGCAGCAGAGAAATGCAGATCCGATATCACTGTCAGCCCGAGCATATCAACGCGCTGACTCAATGCCGCTGCCCGCAGAATTTTAAAACCAAAGCAGGCGGCAGGAAAGCAGAGCATGATTGTGTCTGGACCAATCCCATGTAAAGCTATCGAAAAGACACTGGACGAAACAGCACCCCCCGTCATGACCATTCTGCAGCTCCCCACTGGATTGATCTTATCGTACCCCCCTTTGGATTTCTCTGTTGCAACAAACCCCGTGGAATGACCTCACGCGATGTCGTGAACGTCGTACAGCGGCGTCTTCCACGTAAAACCAAGGTGGGCCACGCGGGCACNCTCGATCCACTAGCAGAGGGCGTGCTTGTCCTGGGCGTGGGTCCAGCCGTGCGTCTGGTGCCCTACGTCCAACAGCAGCCCAAACATTATCAAGCAACATTCCGGATCGGCTCTTCGAGCATTTCTGGAGACCTTGAGGGTGAAATCTCTGAATTTCCGGATCTCCCCATACCCACACACGAACAACTGAACGAGGCCGCCAAAACATTGACTGGTGAGATCGAGCAGATTCCCCCAGCACACTCAGCCATCTGGGTCGACGGACAGCGAGCCTATCGACGCATCCGGGCTGGGGAAGAATTCGAAATGCCATCCCGAAAAGTTCAAGTCGATGCATTGGAAATCACTCGGTATGAAATCCCAGAAGTCGACCTCAACATCGTCTGTGGTTCAGGCACTTACATTCGCACACTAGGAATCGATCTGGCGGTCCACGTCGGTTCCACTGCTGTCATGTCATTCCTGTTAAGAATTGGTGTCGGTCCCTTTATGCTGAAAAATTCCGTGTCCATCGACGCACTCAGAGAGGATGAACTTGAACCCCACTTTTTGCCGGCATCGCTCGCCATACAACACCTTCCTTGCGTGAAGGTCACGGACGAAGACGCGATACGTTTGGGCCATGGGCTATGTCTGGACGAAGTGAAACTCAGCACAGCCACTCCATCCCACGATCAAGACATCCCATCCCACGATCAAGACATCACGGACGTCGCAGCAATGACCCAGGACGGGCAACTACGTGCAATCGTTCGCCTCAAGCGAGGACAATGGTGCCCGTATCGTGTTTTCCCGACTCGCGGGCCTGAGCAATAGAAATCCATGCTCAAACCCACGCCACAATCGCTGATCCTTTATCTTGAAGGGTCAGCGATCCCTGTCGTTCCCTGAAGACAACAACGAAACGACTGCCACCTGACTCAATGAAATGTCTGCAGGATGCAAGGTTGATGATGAATCACACAGCACTCATACCCCTCTTGATGACCGTATTTCTTTTACATGCTTGCAACACAGGGGCATCCCTCGCTGCGCCCCCTTTGCAACCTGACACCCCACAGGCGTCTGCAGAGCAGCCAAATTTTGATGCCATTGAGTCGATTGTCAGACAAGGCATTCAGGACGGGCAGATGCCGGGTGCAGTCGTAGTGATTGCTGATCGAGACGGCATCCTGTACCGGCGTGCTTTTGGGCAACGCCAAGTCAAACCGACCGCTGAACCAATGACACTGGATACCGTTTTTGACCTCGCATCGTTGACCAAACCCGTCGCGACCGCGACATCGGTNATGCAACTGATCGGTGACGGATTGCTCTCTCCACACCAAAAAGTCGCAGATCACCTACCTGAATTTGGAAAGCATGGAAAAGACAAAATCACCATAGCGGACCTACTTCTTCATGTGGGTGGCCTGATCCCCGATAATTCTTTGCGTGATTACCGTGACGGACTCGATGCCTCATGGCAAAACATCTGCGACTTGAAACCCATTGCAGCTCGCGGTGAAAAATTTGCCTACACCGATGTCGGCTTCATCGTACTGGGCAAGCTCGTTGAACATGTCAGCAAACAAAGCTTAGACCAATATGCCAAGCAGAACGTCTTTACCCCGCTTGGCATGACGGAAACGACCTTCAACCCATCGACTGCTCTCAAGAAACGAACCGCTGCAACGGAGCAACGAAATGGCCAATGGATTAAAGGCGAAGTCCACGACCCACGTGCACACCTGCTACAGGGAGTCGCTGGTCATGCTGGCCTGTTTTCAACGGCTGATGACCTCACACGATATGGACAACAGATGCTGCGTATTGCAAAGGGCAAGAAATCCACGCCGCTCTCTCAGGCAACCTTCAAAATGATGACTCGCCCGCGTGATGTCCGCCGCGACTCCCAAACCATTGGCACGAGAACCTACGGCTGGGACCATCGCTCCCCTTACTCCAGCAATCGCGGAGATCAACTTTCCGATTCAGCTTTCGGTCACGGCGGATTCACTGGAACCGTGATGTGGATTGACCCCGACAGCGATCGCGTATTCCTGTTCCTTAGCAACCGCCTGCATCCTGACGGCAAAGGAAGCATCAACCGACTGGCGGGAAAAATCGCCTCTATTGTTGGTGCAAATGCTTCTGACAGCTCAAACACCGATGCCAAGACAAAAGCGGACCCGTGATTCCTATAGATTGCAAACATTTGCAAGCCAAAGCTGCCTTGCCTGCAACCTCACCAGATCACGCTTTTTGATGACTACTTAACTTTACTACGAATCTTCCCGATCAAAGCAGGCTTGTTGGTTGTGATTCCAAAAGCCCCAAGATTTTTGAAATACTCGGCATCTTTGAGCTGATCAACCGTCCAAACATGGAATTCACTGCAACCACCTTCATTGAGTTGCTTAATAAACGTTTCATCAATCACTTGTCGATTTCCATTCATCCCGACGCCAGCGGCTCCACTCTCATTCACCACTTTTGCAATCTCCTCGGCCGATGGATGATAGGCTCCGTTTTCCTTATCCTTCTTAAAACTAGTCAACCAGTGAGTACGAACCTCAGGTATCTGTGCGTGACAGGCAGCAACGGTTGTCTTATCAAAGCTGATAATCAATAGTCTGATTTTTCCTGTTTCCAGCCTTTTCAGTTGCGACGCGAGGAAAGGGACAATTTTTGCTTTTGACTTCAACTCGATGACAAACAGGCCTCCTTTGGGAACGGACTTGAAAACGTCCTTCAAGGTTGGAATTTTTTCACCTTTCCATTTTTCTCCTTTCCAGCTCCCGTACTCCAATTGGCGAAGCTCCGCGAGCGTCGAATCCTCTACAGATTTCTCAAAACCAGTGGTCCGTTTTGTACCACGGTCATGGATACAAACGATCTGTTCATCACGGGTCAAATAAAAGTCGCCCTCCACCCCATCGCTACCTTTTGCCCATGCCAAGTCAAAAGCAGCAAGAGTGTTTTCAGGTGCATCAAAAGAGGCACCACGGTGTGCCACAATCACCTGACCCGAACTTGGAACTACGCAGACGAACAACAACAAAATCAATGAAATCCAGACACGCATGATGTACATCGATCTATCCAAAGTTGACGGTCAAAAGATTCACTGACGAACTACGTACACGAGACACNACGGTGTGCCAAACAANGAAACCGACCTGATTTCAATTTATACTTGAAACCCGGACATGGGTCACCCTACTTCTTCTAACCGGCAGATTTACACCCGACACGAGGCTTCAAGCATACACATTCCTGCACAGAACNTTCACGGTAAGGAAACACAGTGGACACCTGTTGTTATAATGACAGGAGGTTNAACGAATGCTCACCGAGGAGGTTGCTCCTGCTATTTCAAAAAAGCGGATCCTCTCACCAGACCTTCCGAACGGTGCAATGATGCCTGCTGATCCCACAAGAACCAAAATCACTGCAACTGATTTNAAGTGACTGTGCAGCTCCGACATCATTAAAACCCTATTACCGCCTTGCCAATTTTCCAATTTNCAGAAACACCACTCCACTGAACGCTGCAACATGCGAACCTACATTCGATCAGCCCAGACAAACCACTTAGTGCATTGCCTGCCATTACTGACCGTACTTNTGGCAGCCATTTTACCGTTAAGCCCCGTATTTAAAGCAAGGCCCGTACTAGCAGTCGAATCTGATTCGACACCAACGCAGCCCAACATTCTATGGATTTCCTGCGAGGACATTAGTGCGCACTTGGGGTGCTACGGCGATCCTCATGCAATCACTCCCAATCTTGACCAAATGGCTGCCGAGGGTGTCCGTTACTCGAACGCTTTCACCGCTGCTGGTGTTTGCGCACCATGCCGTTCCACCATCATTACCGGCATGTATCAGAACAGCATTGGCACGCACCACATGCGTTGTAACGCCAAGTTGCCAGAATGGCTCAAGCCATTTCCGATGTACCTCAGGGAAGCTGGCTACTACTGCACCAACAACAGTAAAACTGACTATCAATTCANGACCCCTTCAGCATCGAGCATTTGGGATTCTTCGGGACGAAAAGGCCATTGGAAAAACCGGAAGAATAAAGACCAGCCATTCTTCGCGGTATTCAACTTCACTGGTTGCCATGAGTCAGGCATCGCAAGCGAGTCCAAATACAAATCAGTGACAGCGAATCTTACGCCTGATCAGCGGCAGACGCCGGACGAACTCACAAACCTGCCCGACTACTACCCTGATACGGCAGTGACACGTGAGGACTGGAAGCGTAATTATGAATTGATCACAGCGATGGATGCGTGGGCGGGAGAACTGATCCAAGAGATCAAAGATGCTGATCTTTATGAAGACACAATCATCATTTTCTGGTCTGACCACGGTGTCGGCCTACCGCGTGCGAAACGTTGGCTTTACGACTCGGGCACTCACATTCCNATGATTGCAAGAATCCCCAAATCCATGCGTGTCGATGGCCAAGGTAAATCAGGAAGCATTGATCCAGAACTCATAAGTTCGGTCGACTTCGGTCCCACCGTGCTTAATCTTGCTGGCTTGCCGATTCCCAAGCAAACGCAAGGCCGTGCGTTTCTGGGTAAGAACCTTACCGCTCCACGTTCCTATGTGTATGGCGCGCGAGACCGCATGGATGAACGATACGACATCATCCGAAGCGTTCGTGACCAACGCTATCGATACATCCGCAATTTCGAACCACTGAAGCCCTACTATCAATACATGAACACCCCGGAAAAGGGTGCGACGATGAAAGAGATTCGCAAAGCAGAAGCTGCCGGCAACTTGTCGCCTGCGATGGCTTTATTCTCTGCCGCAATAAAACCCGTGGAAGAGTTGTACGACTTAAAAAACGATCCCCAGGAGATCCACAACCTTGCCGAAGATCCTAAACAGCAGGAAAGACTGAAGCAAATGCGAACCGCTTTGGCCGCCTGGCAAAACGAGGTGGGCGATATTGGCCTGATCCCGGAAGCAGAAATCGAGATTCAGGAACAGAACAGTGGCTCACGTTTCGAAATCCTGAACAATACCAAGGGAAGTCGGCAAGCACTTGGCAGGCTTGTGGATATGGCTACAGAAGCATCCAACGGTCCCAGTGCGTTGAAAAAACTTACCGCGGGACTGAANGATCCGGATGCCTCTGTCCGATACTGGGCGGCAACCGGCATTGGCAACATTGGTTCATTGGCCACAGATTCACAGCCAGCTATCAAGAAAGCATTAACTGATACGTCACCAAGCGTACGAATTGCGGCGGCACGTGCGGCTGCTAAACTTGGTGACACCAGCTCAGCCATTCGAGTTCTTGAGCAGGAACTAAACAGCGACCACCAATGGGGACGTCTTGCCGCAGCCATCGTCTTAGACGAAATGGACGAACAAGCCCGCGCNGCCTTACCGACACTGAAAAAAGCGTTGGAGGACCAGCCCAACAAGTACATTGTCCGCGTTGCAAACCGGGCAATCAACGAACTCGAAAACACGAACAATCAGGTCCCCTGATTGTTTGCAGACGCCAATACTTACGAAATAGAATCCAGAGACGCGAAATGACACGAACAACAACTTGCACCATCCTGATGCTGATAGCCTTGATCTTCGTTTCAGCTACCGGGTGCTCGCGACCTTCTGGCCCAATGCTAATTGATGATGATGCGCCTACTGAGTTCACGACAACTGCGTCTGGCCTGAAATATCGAATCCTCAGAAAATCGAATCAGCAAAAGCCGCTGCCAAGCAGCAAAGTTGAGGTTGATTATCGCGGCTGGCTCGATGACGGCAGCACATTCGATAGTTCCTACAACATGCGAGAGCCTGCCAGTTTCTCACTTTCAAAAGTAATTCCCGCATGGACAGAAGGCCTACAGTTGCTCGGCGAAGGTGGCATGATCGAACTGGAAGTGCCATCAGAACTTGGCTACGGCGAAACTGGCAACCCACCCTCAATCCCCCCGAATGCCACCCTGCACTTTAAGGTCGAACTGCTACGCATTCTCAACTGATTGCCGCTGCTGACGATGCACATGCTTGGCCCGCGTTCCTTCTCTACCCGGCGACTGGACAAGTGTGACCAGTGCTAGAAAGTGCCGTTGGTGCCTGAACCCTGCTGATACACAGGTCCCAATCATCCCCCCGGGGTCCCGAGAATGTTCCCCGGTAACCCTCCGCGAGTCCCTCCACAATCAAACAGTGGGTTCCCAGATCAAAATTTCACCTTTACCCGGTACACCCTGATCACCACTGTAACGTCGATACCTGCCATCAACTTCAGCGAATGGCAACTGTACTCCGAGCGCATTGAGGTGCCGTGAGTAAACATTCATGAAAGTAGGGTTATAAACGCCGCTTTCCGCAAATGTTGGCATCAGGGCAATATCTTTCAACGAGATGATCGTACCGCGTTGCATCCATGCACCGGTCCGGATTTCAGCACCGCCACAAAGAACGATCGTGCCACCTTTCATTTGCAACCCAGCGAAGTCTCGTGCGGTTCCGCCAACCACAATCATGCCCCGTCGCATGCGCATCCCCACTTCGATCCCAGCATTCCCATCGACCAAAATAGTCCCACCCTTCATGCCAACCATGCTTCCGCGATAAGCGGCCCCCACTTGCTGGCCAGCATCGCCATGGATGTGGATTTTCCCTTTTTTCATTTCTCCGCCAACCCAATCCCCCACGTTGCCGAAAACTTCAATGCCCCCGCCATTCATGAGTGCTCCCAAGTGCATTCCCACATCACCGTGGATGGTCACCTGCCCCCGCGTCATTGCACGGCCCACATGACGCACTCGATGCAAATCACCATGAATATCGATGCAGTCACTACGTTCACCTTCGACATCAAAGAACTCATCGAGTCGTTTTTCACGCTTCCCGTGATACACCACGCTCGCACAGATTTCTTCATTGGAGCGTTCCACAAAGTAATCGGGCGTGATCACCTCAGCCTCAAGGGCTACGGTTGGATGTTTTTTCAGGGTAAGTTTGATTTTAGTCATTTCGATAAAACTCTCTGGAATAGCGTTGCCTGCCTGGAAGATCATTGACGCTGCATCACTCGGTTTTGATGCATTGCTGAACTTCGGCGCGCTCAATCCGCTCCATTTCGACNGGATAGTTTTCAAACGACATGCAATNGCGATCCTCGAATAATGTTCGCCGAAATTCATCCGTTCCGGGATCAAAGGAGGGTTTGACAAGACATTCACTCCCATCAGGAGTTTCGCGAATATCACCCGCAACGTGGGTATGCACATCCGCACCAGCAGGAAAGATCACCAAACCCGTTGCATCAATATTGCACCCACCCATGACAGACGACACAATTTTGCCACCTNCTACATAAAGATCACGCACCTCGCCATTGATGCCGTTGGCTGGATCATAAATAGTTCCACCATTGATTCGGAGCATGCGATTTGAATCCTTTCAAGTTCTCCGGTTACCAACAAACAGGGTCATCACATTCACAGAAGTGCCTCACAAAACCGATCAAACGCTGGACTTCACCTTTTCTAAAAGCTTACAGCCCACCACGGATCAAATTTGATTCTGAAGCATTTGAGGTCTTTCACCCATCCAATCAGGTTTTTTCAAGAGAGTCTCTTTGATTCGTCGAACAACTTCTTCATCGGATGGATAGGGAGACTTCAATGCTGGACGCAGTGGTAGCGGAATCTCATCCATTCGATAAGCCGTACCGGGCGCCGATATACCAGCAGGCGCGGTGGTAATATGCACCCTCGCCAACTTGCTGGTGTGAGTCACATGTGGATCGAGCACAATTGTGGGGACTTTCGCAAGATGATCAATTGCTGGCTTGGGCATGGTAGCGCCGGGGTCTGCGCCGATGATAAATGCGCAATCGGTGTCTCCCCGGACCAACACGTCGACTGTCGAGAATTCGCCGGGGTTGTATCGGGGATACCCCCGGTTGAATGAAATACCGAATGGATAGCCGGTTTGCCAACGCATGATGACGTCAGCTCCGGTCACGTTGCCATGCCCGCGCATCGGCATTGCGACAAACTTTGTAAATGCATTCATCTCAGCGGCAAGTGTTAATAAAGCCGCAGAGTTCATGTGCTTACCACGTGTCATCGACAACCCCATGCCAAAGAAAAAGACGCCGTACTTGGCAGCTTTCATTCTGGCAACAAAGTCTTGCAACTGCTCGATCGTCAATCCTGTCTCAGCAACCTGTGCCTCGCTGATCGGTCGATCTTTGATCATCGCCCGTAAAACAGTAATCAGTTCAAAATCTTTGCCCGGTCGAACCTGCAGGAAGATATCAGATGCTTTGACACTCTTCGTCTCGCGGATGTCAACCAGAACCATCGTGCGATCTTTTCGCCCCCGCGGCAGAAATTGACTCTTCTGCATCAGGGTGTACTTGGTGAAATGACGCGGATGACATTCCGCAGGATTCCCACCCCAATAAACGATGAAATCGGCACGATTCTTGACTTCACCCAAAGTGCATGTGACTTTGCCACCCAACTGGGCAGCGATCTCAGTAGGACCGTGTCACAACGAAGTATGACTATCGAGCAAGGCTCCCAAATGATCAGCCATCTCAACACACTCGCGTTGGGCTTCGCAGGTGGTGTTACTCATGCCATAGACCAATGGCATGTCAGCCTGATAAAGATGCTCCGCAGCAGCGGCGATCGCCTCATCCACCGTTGCTTCTTTCCCATCAATCAAAGCGTCGGGGTACTTGCGTTCCGCAGTATGGTTCAAAAACCAAGCCTTACCAAGCACGCAAGCTTTCTTGGCCTGATGAATGCGTTCTTCATCCGCGTGCAACTGAATGTCATCACACACGCATCCACAAAAGGTGCACGTTGCATGATCAATGACTTTCAAATCCATCAGGTTTTCCATGAAATAAATAAAGGCGGCAGAGAGATTACTAACGCAGAAGCGTCAGGATGTGGTTTCATCTTTGGGTGTCTCGCCGACGCTGCAGTCGACGCTGACACTAACGCTGACATCAACGTTGTCATTAACGTTGTCATCAACGTTGTCATTAACGCTGTCATCAACCTTGGGTTCCATGTCGTCCGAACCGGACGACGGCACGGTAAACGTTCAGCCAAGGGCGCGTCCCTGGCAACTACCACGCACACGCTGTGGCATGAAACGTCCCTCCTCAACCTCCTGCCAGGCAACTACTTCGTCACCCTGCTGAGGTACTTGGAAATGAGGTGAATCTTCACCGCTCATATTATTTTCATGACTCATGGTTCTGTCTCACTCCGCGTTAGCTTCTAGTTCGGCCCCACCCACAGCTTCAATCTCGACTTCCCACCCCTTGCTGGTTGGCATTCCGGTGCCATCTGTATCTCCCCCCATCAACTGACACGTTGGTGGACCATAAGGAACAAAAATCATTCCCGCTGGAACTTTGGCAGTCTGACATCCAAACTCGGCCTCGCCAAACTCGGTTTTGACCAATACACGATCACCATCAGACACGCCAATGTCAGCCATATCGTCGGCATGAATCGATAGCGTTGTCGTGATTTCTATGTATTCATCCCCGTCTTTTCCCACATTTACATGAACGCCCTGTTTGGCCGTTCGCATGGGGTTCAGCAGGTAGCGTTTCACAGACATTCCAAACTCTTTGTCGGTAGTATGACGGGAGGATTTTAAATAAGTGCCCAATTTTGCTGCAATGCTAATCAAGCTCGATTCGGCCAGACTCAACAGGCGAATTCANTATCCATGCCCTGNCACTATCCATGCCCTGACACTATCCACACTGCCCCATTCTTTATCTTAACAATCGGTTCGCCGAAACCCACTGCTTTCCATCATGATCGACATCCACGAACGAGTCTTGTAGAAAAGTCGCGATTTTTGCATGTACACCGCACAGAATCATTCATCCGTGCGACATCCACAGCGGCAAATCGACGATTCTATTACAAGAATCAGCTCGCCGGCAGAGCTCCTGCTTCCAGCGTGTGCAAATGAAAGTGATGGGGACCTAGCTTCCCACCATAGTTTCCTGCGGATATTCGCGTTACACCAGGCGACTGAGCTGCTGCACTGAGCCCGGACGCCATCGCAGAAGCGACTGCCCGTTCTGACAAACCATCAATGACAATTTCGTAAACAGCCTGCTCGTCTTTCAGAAGTACGGTTTCGGTTTGCCCTCGCAACGAGGGACACCATTTCTCGCTGGTACTTGCCTTCAGCGGCTTGTATTTTGACCCTACCTTGGAACCGCTACGCACAATCCCAGAAGGGAACGGCATGATCACATCTGGCAGCAACCGGATCGCAGCAACAGCTGATCGCGCCGCAACCAATGCCTCCCCTTGCGATCGTCCACAGATAAGCAGATTACCTCCACCGACGCCCTTGACNGTGCCGACGACATCTTCACACAGAAACTCACCGTCCATGACTGGAACACGCCAAAACCGTCGATCTTCCAGTTTTTTTGAGATCTGGTAACCATCGCCGAAGAAACGCAGTTGCGAACCAACCTTGATCCGATCCTTTTTCAACTCACTCCGTAGACCTGCGAAACAGGCTGTCGTAGGACAGGTCAGCACATTCTGACCAACACGAGCAGTGACCGCTTTTTCCAGTAATTCACGATTAAAGGCAAAAGCTAAAACAGAAATGCCGGGGCGACCATCCACAGTGTCTTCGCTGCCAACGGGTCCCTCAATCCCAGCCTCCGCATCGCATCCAATCACACTGGAAGCATTCCCGCAAAATTCCCCTGCAGCAATGCGAGCCAATTCTGCATCTGACGCAGTAATGATCAGACGCGTTCCGCGCATGGGAAAAGCTTCAGCGAACGTGTCTTCAATCGTAACTTGATTCGTCATGAATCGCTCTGCTTTGGGAACTCGAACTCAGCGGACCACATTCACAACAACACTTTAACAGAGTCCTTGCCAGCGCATGACCCCACCTAGCTCAAAAGTGCTTGAGCGTTCATGACCACCCAAGCAATCGCATGCATCACGAAAACTCCTTCACTGGCTTCAGGTACTGTGCAACGCACTTAAATAGCACCAAGATAGAAGCGTTCATCCTCGACAGCGTTCGTCCATTGGGTCCCGCTAGGGAATGCTAAAAAAATCAAATTTGAACTTGGTTTCTACAAATCATTTGCCCGCACTTCAGCCAACTTGGCGGCAAGCTTCGCCTGCATCCTAGCGACTACGTTTTGATGCTCACTTGACTCAGAAAGGTTATCAAACTGCAATGGATCAACCACGGTATCAAACAATTCCATACCGCTAGACGCATCTTCGCCATACTGAATGAATGCCCAGCGGTCTTCCCGCAGCAGGAAACCTTTTCTCATTGGCGCGACGCTAAACGCAGCATCACGAACCTCAACATCCGGGTTGTCGAACATAGCTGAAATATCTTTACCCTGTAGTCTTTTCTCTACCACTAAGCCACACAAATTTGAGACGGTGGGATAGAGATCCAGCAGTTCCACCAAGCTATCGCAAACCGCCGGCTTCTTGCCTGGAACGGAAATGATCAAAGGTACTCCAGCTGACTCATCCCGCAGAGAAACCTTGGCCCAGAAATCATGCTCACCCAGATGGTAGCCATGATCGCTGGTGAAGATCACGATGGTGTTATCCCTGAGCCCCTGCTGATCAAGTTTGCGAAGTACTTTACCAACCTGCGCATCCATGAAAGCGACTGAGGCATAATACCCGCCGACAGCTTTCTTTTGACGTCGAGTGTCCATTTTCATGTTGACACTCGTCTTGTAGTTGATGCCCGCTTTAGGAATATCATCCCAATCACCCGAACGTTTCTCCGGGAGTGTCATCGATGAGTAAGGCAGAAAGGGCTGGTAGTACTTGCGTGGTGACACGAATGGCACATGGGGCCGTACGAACCCAACCCCCAACCAAAACGGCTTTTCTCGCTTTTGCCCCAACAATTCCACCGCTTTTGCTGAGGTCATCCCATCAGAATGCACCAGATCATCGCCATCCGCCTCAACAACGACGAAGGTATTCCCTCCCACAACAGGTCGCTTTCCATTTGGGTTACTTTCAAGAGTTTCCCCGTCACCTGGGGCTTTCCACTCAGGCCCCAGGCTATTGAATCTTTCGGTCCATGAGCGGGCATCATCTGCGCCATTCCCGCTGTCATGATTGCGACCATCACCGCCTTTGAGCACGCCACCAGGTACCCCCATGTGAAAAATCTTACTGACCCTCGCGGCATAGTAACCATTATTTTTGAAATGCTCGGACCACATGGCACGGTCACCAATTTGCGGACGCGGGTTCTTGTAGCCAAGCACACCTGTAGCATGTGGATAGTAGCCGGACATAAAAGACGCACGACTCGGGCCGCAATAAGTCCCCTGACAATAGGCACGAGTGAACCGTGTACCACGTGCGGCCAAAGCATCAATATTTGGAGTCTTACAAACGGTATTGCCGTAGCAGGAAAGCGCATTGGCTGTCAAATCATCAGAGATTAGAAACAGCACATTGAATTGCTGCTGATGTACTGCCGGATCGGAGTTTCGTTCCCCTGCAGCATCAGCAGCACGCAACGAATCGGCACCCAACAGACCAGCAATGAGACCGAGGACCAACATGCGGGCAACTCGGCAGATCAGGACAGGCATCAGTAACTCACGGTCGAGTATGGAAATTGACTTCCACATCTTAACCAAAAATCACTGCCCCGATGAGCGGATTCAAAGCAATGAATCCGCGAATGCCCGTTTCAAGTCTTCCGCAGCATCAACCGCACGTTTGGCGTCAATCACGGCATTCACTTGCAACTCACTGGTGTTGATCATTTCAACATTAATCGCATCTTCGGACAACTGCTGAAACAACATTGTTGCAACGTGAGTATGACTTCGTAACCCAATACCACTGACGGTGACTTTTGCAATTTCCTTGCCACCCTGAACATCACGCATGCCATGCTTTTCGAGGATGGTCCGGGCAACTTCAAGACTCGACTCTAATGCGGTGTCATCGACGGTAAAGCTGACGCTTGTCGACCCACCATCGCCGTCGTATCCCTGCACGATCATATCAATGAAGATACCTGCCGCACCGATCGTCTCAAACATATCAGCTGCAATCCCAGGTTCATCCGGAACACCATGCAACGTGACACGAGCCTGTTTTTCCGTGATGGAGATTCCAGTCAAGGTAAGGGCCTCCAACGCGTCATCCCTCAGGCGACTGACCAGCGTGTCCACATCGGCTTTGTCACCACGATCTTTCTTGATTTCGCTCCACGACTGGGCATCATCCGGACGTTTGTGCAGGTCAAACGCGTCATGCACTGCTCGCAGGGCAAGTGCAGCCTGCGACTTCGGGACAAGCGTTGAGATTTTAATTTCGCTGGTCGTGATCATATAAATGTTGACCCCCGCGTTTGCGAGCGCGCGGAACATGCGGGAAGCAACACTGGTTTGCGTGGCCATATTGGAGCCAACCACGGACACCTTGGAGACCTGATTGTCATGCGTTACCGCATCGGCACCAACCGCTTCCATCACCGATTGGACGGCATCGAGGGTCGCTTCCAGTTCCCCGCTCGGCACGGTGAATGAGACATTCGCCCGTCCTTTCTTGCCCACATTCTGGACCACCATATCAACCGCGATTTTACAGGCAGCTATGGCCGAAAAGATTTGCTGACTTTTGCCGGGGACATCGGGGACACCAATCACTGTCACCCTAGCCTCATCGGGAGTCATGGCGGCTCCGCTGACGGGCTGGGNTTGTGATTCGGCTTCCGCCACAATCATCGTGCCTTCGGTATCCGAAAAACTACTTCGCACGTGGATTGGCACGCCGAATTTTTTGGCAAACTCGATGGATCGACTGTGCATGACACCTGCACCAAGGCTGGCCAATTCCAACATTTCGTCATAGCTAATCACATCGACTCGCCGTGCCTCAGGCAGCAAGCGAGGATCGGTGGTATAAACACCATCCACATCCGTATAAATCTCGCAGGCATCCGCCCCTAAAACTGCCGCCAAAGCAACAGCCGTAGTGTCACTTCCACCACGCCCCAACGTGGTGATATTCAAATCATCATCAANCCCCTGAAACCCTGCGGCCACAACAATGTTACCATCACTCAACAGTCGTTCAATCCGTTCCGTCGAGATCGACTGGATACGTGCTTTACTGAAACTGTTGTCGGTCTTCATCCCAATCTGCCCGCCGGTCAAACTGACTGCCTTGGCCCCAAGAGAGTGGATTGCCATGGCAACCAGAGCGACACTGACCTGTTCACCCGTACTGAGCAGCATGTCCATTTCACGCGCAGGCGGCTGGTCACTGATTTCACCAGCCAATCCAAGCAGTGCATCAGTGTTCTTTCCCATCGCGCTAACGACCATAACGACCTGGTGCCCCTGCCTTTGAGCGCGGATCGCCTTTCGGGCCGCNGCCTGAATCTTTACGACATCCGCAACACTTGTGCCACCAAATTTCTGAACGATCAAAGACATGAGACTAAAGCTACTGTAATCCAGTGGTGAATCGGTAAAGTTAAAAACGATCAGGTTCTCTTTGCCAAAGATTGACCGAGCCTCCAACGGGAGCTCCTGATTGTCGATGGCATTCCCAACAGCACTTGCATCCAAACCTGCCAGCTATCAAGAAGTGTCTGGTACCACCGGCATTGCGTCGATGCACCCGTCAATAAAACTCAGCTGGTTCGGATAAATTCCTCCATCAGATCCCAGCCTTGATCAAATCTGCGGCCGCTCGCCTCTGCGGCTCCTTCATCGTATTGGCTTTGGCCATCAGCTTGCACGCCAGCACCAGCAATTACCAGCGGAACCATGCCATGGCTGTGTTTTTTGGTGCCACACGGTGTGGGATGATCCGGTGTGATCAGGATACGATAGTCACCTTGTTGCTCAAGTGCGTTTACCAACGGTGCAACAATGTGCTGATCAATCTGCTCCAAAGCCTCAATTTTAGCATCGTGCCGCCCTTCATGAGACGCCTCATCAGGAGCCTCGATGTGGACGCACACAACATCGTAGTCATTTAATGCCTGCACTGCGGCGCGTCCCTTCGCAGCATAATCGGTATCGAGATACCCAGTAGCGCCTTCCACCTCGATGCGTGGCCAACCTGCCAGCGCCGCAATTCCACGCAACAAATCCACGGCCGTGATCATGACACCATTGACGCCATAACGTTCCCTGAATGACGGCAAATTTGGCGCGCCACCCAATCCCCATAACCAAAGATTCGTTACAGGCTTCTTGCCCGCAGCAACCCGAGCCTGATTGACTGGATGGCTTGCAAATAACTCTNCCGACCCACTCATCAGTCGCACCAATAAATCACTGCCGGGTCCACGAGGAAATTCATCCGTCACAGCAAGATCGGTTAAATCATGAGGTGCCCGTGTTCTTGTATCCCGAGAGAAAGGCGGAGACGTTCCTTCCTGACCTCGATAGATTAACAGATTCCGGTAACTCACACCGGGCACGAATTCAAACCGCCCACCCCCAGGCACATCCTCCAGCAAAGCTGCCTGCGCGGACGACAGCAACTGTTTTGCTTCATCCGTAGTAATATGATCGGCAGTGAAATCAACCATCACTTGATCTTCCACCGTCACCAAATTGCATCTCACTGCCCAGTCGTGGGGACCGAGCGTGATTCCCTGCGCCGCGGCCTCCAACGGAGCCCGCCCCGTGAAGTAGACATCCGGGTCATAGCCAAGCAGACACAGGTTTGCCACCTCACTGCCAGCTGGCAGATGTTGAGGTGTGTTATTTGCCAAAGCCAAGGATCCTGCCTGCGCAAGCGCATCGGTGGCTGGCATCCGAGCGATCTCTAATGGTGTTTTTCCGTCAAGCGCGTCGATCGGTTCGTCGGCACACCCATCTGGAATCACAATTACATATTTCATCGCGAGACAACGCCCTTGTATTTCGCCTACCGGTCGTAAAACCACTAGTTTCCTTCAGGTTGCATGCGGGCGGAAGGGGGTGGTGCTCACATCATGCGCGTCGGGGTTCAAAACCTGGCTCAAACTGGCATTCCCCACTGAGTTGAAAACATTCTCATCAGAGAGTGAAAACGCCGCAGTCCAGCATCTCCCGAGATCAGATCTCTCTCGAAAAACAGATTGTGCCATTAATCGGGCGCATGTGAGGGACAAAGTCCCTAGAACAGCTCTCGCAGGCGATCCGCAAATCGAGTCGGGCGTTCTTCAACGGGCTGCCCATCCAACGCTGCAATCCAAGTCTCTGGATCATCACCATAATCTTTACCGGTCGCACCCCGTAAAGATGCAATGGCCAAATTCTGTGTCGATGGATCGCGATCAGAAAGTGCCAATCGGAGAGCCTCGACAGCCTTGGGACTGGATTGATCCTGCAACGCACGCATCGCTGCATGCTTCACATCTGTGCTGGTTTCAGAGCCAACAGCACTCGCCAACAACAGAACGTTTTCATCAGTTGTGTGATTGCCAAGAGCACGACAGGCTTGCATTCGTACTTTGACGCTACCGTCGTCCATGCCCTTTTCCAAAATCTGCAAGGCGGGTTGGCCATCAACATTTCCTGCTGCCATGACAGCCAAACGCCGCATTTCAGCACTCTCATCAGCATCCATGACGTGATTCAGTGCACTCAGCCACTTGGTTTGCACAGCGTCATCGTAACCGCCAATATTTTCAGCCAAGTCAGCCAACTGCTGCCGGCGCTCATGCTCGGTTGTCCCAAACGCTTCGTCTGACTGCCACTCATGCCACCTGTAATANGGATTGACATTTTTCATGGCGTACATCGGGCCATCTTGACAGCCCATGACACCGCAACAAGCAGTAATTACCACTGCCACCATCAATGCAGTTGTGATCGGTCGTGACCAGAAGCGTGATTGAGTCTTAATCGACATCCTGAATTCCAAATAGGCCTGGAGCTAACATCTCGTGCCACAACGCGACACAATTCAGGAACACGTACTGCCGAGCAGCACATTGAATTTGAGTCGAAACAGCACATGGAGCGTCCCTAACGCGAATCGGGAACGGACACCCGTTTAGGTCTGTAACAAAGGCTAACCAAAACAGCCAAGACCATTTTCACAGGAGTTCACCGGTCGATGCATTTGCTAGCGATCTTTGCACCGCAGCAGATTTAATTTCGCTATTTCCGTGAAACAGAACTATTCGCTAAGGTTGGATCGGGCGTGTCAGTTGCTGGCAACGTTCCCCTAGCCCACCCCCCATCTTGGTACGGCAGGCTTGGATCGACAAGGAAGTCGCAGAAATCACATTGCAGGAACTCAACAAGACGCTAGCGCTTGCGGAGTACCTGAATGAGCACGGAGGAGCCACGGTATGTTGCTGGATCGCATCGACATTGACACCCATGGGCCGTTACAGCGAGTCGAACTGGGACCATTCTCAGAACAGATCAATGTCGTCAACGCTCCGGAAGGAAGCGGTAAAACAGCGTTGGCCCGATTTATCAGGGACGCTCTGGTTGAACGCCAATATCCACTTGGCATGCTGAGTTCTTCTACCGGCCGGGTGGTGTTCGCAGGTTGCTATGGACTTGTTCATTACTATCGAGAACAAGATGGAACCGCTCAAGGTCGTCAGACGATCCAACATGAACCGCGTGGTTCCAATCCGGTCAATTTTGGGCTGGAACCTACAGGCTGGTTGCAAAACATCAGCGACAGCAATGATGCCGAACTCGCAATACAGGCGTTCAAAATACCCGAAGCAATTGCAGACTGCGTCATTACCGATTCGGCAGTGATAGATGTCGCACGGGTCGTTTCTGCATGTGTGCGTAGCGGTCTGGACGACCAAAACTCCAACGTCAGCAATGACCTCAGTCACCCCGCGACAGTCTCCACCGAAACGGCAGCAGTATTTGAGGACCACGCGTCTTACCACCCAGATGCTTCTGCTCAATCTCCTGACCACCATCTCAGCAACGCTTCACTCACACCACCGTACGCAACCAACTCTGATCTTCAACGCACTTCAAAACAACTTCGAGTTGACTTAGCGGACATCGAAGCTGAGCTTGCAAGTCTGCAAGCTATCACAGGTCCACTCGAAGAACCAGAATATGCTTCATTGCTTTCGAGACGATCATGGCTCACCCAGTGTCTCAACGAAAACCAGAGCCCCAGCCATCGACCCCAGATCGCTGATGCAGATCCGTTCGAAGCTGGCCCACCTACCGGAATGCGAACAAACAGAAAATCATCGTCTGTTTCAGATCCGACCGACTCCCATGAATGTGCAGGGCGAGATATCGAATCGGAACAAAGGCGGCAGGCACACTTGCAATCGCGATTGCGAGAATTGCACGACGAAATCCGCACTCTTCGATCAAAAAGGAATCAGCTCCGAAATCGCTTGAGTGACCAGACCGAACCGACACTGCAAACCCACACGAGCATTCATCGCAGAAAACGCGAAAACACTGACAGAACGCAAAAGCAGCGTCAACTTGAAGACATTGATGCGCAAGTGATTCATTGGCAGCGCGCGCAGATGGAAGTTGCTGCCCTGCAGCACTGCATGCTTACAGGCAGGAGTGAAATGCCGTCGGCCTCGTCACCCGTTGACGAACGAGCGCTTCGAAGAATGCGTTTGAATCGCTTCCTGCACAAACTTGATAAACCCCATGCCTCGCAGCAAGAAGTTGAAACAGGGGAAAGCACTCCTCTTACGGGGGGGCGAAACTCGCTCAATCAGCACATTCTGCTCGCAACTCGCCAAATCGACTGGCTCACAGATCGATACTCAGGGCCAGACCGTATCAGCCGCTCCTGGTATGAACAGGACCAAAGCATCCCCGGCACGGCCGCGACTTTGAGTTCCACATTGCGAACCATTCGCGATATCCTGCGACAAATCCACAACTACAACCAACGTCCGCAGCCATCAGCAGTCCATCCACCGATGCACGAGCTATCGCTGGCGCGGCGCTGCGAACAATGGCTACTATCTGCCATCAAGCAATTGAAACGTCATCGTGACGAGGTGCTGCGTCGAACTCATACACCTGGCGATTTTTCGGAACAAGAATGGTCGGATTCCAGAAACCGTCAATCGGAGATATGGAGTCGCGAACGCAAAGACCGAACAGCCGAACTGGAAGGCGTGGCACAGAGTTTGGATACCTGCTTGAACGAAGCGACAGAGATTCGCCGCAGCATGCGAAACAGTGGGCTGAACGAACATGGAACATCGAAAACCAGAGTCGTACGGCTTAACGAAGACACTGAAAATGCAGGTCAGGAATCAGCCCGCAGCAACCGGGAATTACTGGTCAAGGAGTTACAAGAAGTTGACACTCGCATCAGTTCTTTTTCACGAGCACAATGGCTGCGAACCCGCCGAATGCAATGCCTGCGTGAACTTGGTTTTCCCAACAAAAACACGACAGCTTCGTCACCACTCGCGCACCGCGCCAGTCGTTGGCTAATTCGCTTGACAGGTGGCCGACTGCAACGCATTTGGTGGTCAACAGAAAAAATTGCGTCAACCCCGACGGATCGCCTTAACATGGAAACGGGCATGATCGAGATCGACGGCAAGGACGTTGCGGAGTGCCCTAAATTTGACAGAGCATGCGTCGTTCTCGCAGTTCGAATGGCAGCAGGTGACGCACTCGCCCGCTCAGGTCGCCCTGTTCCACTGATCATCGAGACATTGGATCAAGTAGAGCAAAATTTGAATGACCGATGCATTGACGATGCCGATTCGGTGACACCCCTTGCTTGCCACAGGGTAAACGGTGCATTTACCGCTGCACTTCATGATTATGCCAGCGACGGTCGCCAACTGCTTATCCTTACTAGCAGTGAACAGTTGACTGCGCAACTTCGACGAACGGGTGCACGCATCGAGCAGATACATTCCGAACGAATCGTGCACCCACACAGACCACTTTGGAAATCAAGTTACGCAGCCGAAAAATACGTTGGCCCTCACCCTCACACTTATGGTCTTCGGGATGTCCCGGAGGAAGCAATACCCATGAAAAAAAGCAACTACATGCCCAACGTAAACGCAAATCAACACTTTGACATGGCGTGGCAGGACTCCCAAGGAAACAGCATCAACCCCTCCAACCAGTCCGTTAACTCTGTTTCAAGTGCGTCAACCGACTGGGCCTCGGACGGAACGTTGCACCGTGATGGCTATTACTACGCCGATAGCTACAGCACCATTGAATTTCCCAAACCAAACAGCCCTGCGATTGGGAACCCCTCAATGGCTAACGACCAACGCCTCTCAAATGTCAAGGAAGATACCCGGATGTCCAACAACCCTAATGTTGCAACGACGACTTCTGCCTCGCCCTTCTTTCTTTCGGTAGACAGTCCCATTGATCAGGGCCCGTCCATCGATGCCGTCGCGGCGGCTCGCTTGCGTGGACTACAAGTCAGCCATATTGTCCACCTGATGCAACAGGACCCCTGTCGATTAGCAGATGCATTGGGCTTGGCAAACGTGGAAGCCAACACGATACGACGTTGGCAAGCAGAGTGTCGACTCGTTTGCCGCGTCCCCAACCTGCGGGGCTTCGATGCGAGAATCCTGGTCGCTTGTGGCATCACAACCCCAGCCACGCTTGCAGCCACTCCCCCTCTCACCCTGCTGCATAAGGTGGAAAGCTTCCTCGCAACCGACAGAGGCCAACAAGTCCTGCTGAGTGGTAGCAGTCATGAGCTCGCCCGCATCACGGGCTGGATCGCAACGGCAAACAGCCAAGGACTAGCCTCACAAACGGATCAAACCAACAAGCAGTCGGGACCTAGCAGCAGAAACAAGCAAGCTGTCTCTGCCGCAGATGACCATCGACGCTCTACCACGAAACACGGTACAGACGTCGCGCCCGCGTTAAAACGCAATCATCTCGGCGAACACACCCGCAGACAAAAACGCAAACACGCACAGGTGAACCATACGTCTGAAACAAACCGAACCAGTTTTGTACAGTTCGAACAGCACGCACCCGTGGATGGGCAAGCCCCGGCGACAACAACTGAAGTAGAAACCGAAATTCGTGAGTTACGTTTCTACCTTCAGCAAGATGCTCCCGTCGTGGATGCACCATCGATCGGTGAACGGATGGAAGAACGCCTACAGGCAATTGGCGTGTACACCATCCAAGACTTACTTGATGGAGATGCTGAGCAAATCGCTGAGCAACTGGATCACCGACGCGTCGACGCAGACACAGTGCTGCAATGGCAACAACAAACAACGCTGGTTTGCTGCATTCCAATGCTGCGAGGCCATGACGCTCAGCTACTAGTAGCGGCCGACATCGTCACACCCGAGGACCTTGCTGGCTGGGACGCAGAAGAGCTGTTCCAGATCATTGATCCCATCGCTCGCAGCAAGGAAGGAAAACGAATCCTCCGTGGTGGAAACCTGCCCGACCTCGAGGAAGTGTCCGACTGGATCAATTTCGCCCAACACAATCGTGAATTGCAAGCCGCTTGATTGGCGGCAGTCGCCCACGTAACACCACTGACCATTGCAGAACCACGTAATTGCGGCTGAATCGATCAGCCGCTGAATTGATCAATCATTGGATTGATCAATCGGGCGTCTGCAACAGTGTGCTTTTGGCAACACGCATGACATTACCGCCAATGACCTTGCGAATGACGTCATCATCATGGCCACGCTGCACCAACCCCACCGTGAATAGCGGCCAATTGGTCCAAGCAAGACTATCAATCGCCTGTTGGCTGGTTTGATAATCATCCACCGGCCACAACGAGCGGAACGCCGTCCGCCGCTTGCCCCGCCCCGGTACCTTTGCTCTCTCGCGACCCGCGTCTTGCGGCTGATAAGCAACGTCTGTACCAATCGCAACATGATCAGGACCAAATTTCCGAATCACGTGATCTACATGATCCAGTAATACGCTGACATCTCCGTCACCACGCAAAAACCTGGGGATGCAGCAGATTCCGATGTAGCCACCGGAATCTGCAATGGCCTTGATCACCTCATCCGGCTTGCTGCGAATATGTGGATAGATCGCCCCACAGACAGAATGGCTCGCAACCACCGGCTTGGTTGAAACACGAGCCGCTTCCAAGCTCGTTTGCCAGCCGCTGTGAGCACAGTCGGGAATGACGCCAACCCGATTCATTTCGGCAATGGCAGCTTCACCGAAGTCACTTAAACCGGCATCTGTTTTTTCCCCACAGCCGTCACCGATCATATTTCGTCTCTGATAAGTCAAGTGCATCATTCGAATACCGAGTTGAAAAAAGATCCGCACGTACCTCAACTCATCTGGCACAGAAACCCACTGCTGGGTTAACGGCACGCCGTTGCCGGTCATGTAGAGACAATGCCGACCTTCCTGTTTCGCGGTCAGAACATCCTGTGGAGAAGCAGCTTTGGAAACAAAACCCCGCATCATGTCTGTGACGTAAGTAAAGCGCGCCAGTCGTTTCAGCAATCGCATTGGGTCCTGACCTTCCTCGCCTGCATTCTGGAAAACACAGGTAACTCCCGAGGCTCGCCAAGCATCTCGATACTCCTGTTGCTGAACTGGATCAGTTGCCACGCGGGTCATCATCATATCTTCGCGAACATCATCCAATTCAATTGACGAAGCACCGCTCTTTACGAGTTTTGCAAGTGCATCGCCGTCAACCGCAGCACGAGGCGAAAATCCATAGGAATCGAACACGACCGATTCGGCATGCAACCGCAAGCCCCTGTCAAGCTCCATGGGCGTTGGCTGAAGGATCTTCATCGCAGCCTGACGCAAACTGGCAATTCTAGGATTCAACCGCTCGGTCAATCCAGTGATCGACCCACTTGACGCAACACGTTCATCCACCCGATCAGATGAATTCGCCAGTGGCTCCTGCGCACCTAGTGGTTGATGCAGCATCCGACTGGCAGCACAAGTAGCAAGGGCAGCAGTTGTTCCAAGAAAACGGCGACGATTCAAATAGTCATTCAGTTGCATAGGATCCTCCGGAGGCGATAGCCCATTCATGGTAGACGATCCATCTGCGTTCAGGTGAACCCTGACACCAGCAAACAACTCATCATTGCAACCACGCCACGAGTGTTCAGCGAGCGAAGAGTTCTCCGCTTCCTTGGATCACAAGATAATCGCCCGAGAGTTCATGCTTGCCAAATGATTCACTGGTTCCATCTGGCCAGTCCACGACGACCTTACACGGTTCCTGCAGCGTCCCCAGACCAAAGCCGACACATCGTTCGTTTGAGCATTGAAACCCATCACCCGCCAGCAGGTGCCCCACGCGATTTCCCCCTTCGCATTGCAATGTGACGCGTGCTCCGATGGCGTCACGACCGGAGTTGGTACCCACAAAGAAGAACCTGCATTGCTGGTGATCTGTCTTGGTCTCATTGACCAACAGAGCGATCGGTTCAAACAGATGAGTGATAACAAGATCTGGCTTATGATCCCTGTTGGCATCGAACCTGGCGATCGCACGTCCTAAATGGTCACGCTCAAAGTAATCCCCCAACGAATTACTTTTCACCTGCCCCCACGTGCCAGTCTCCAGACGCTGAAACAACTGCGCAGGTTGCTGGTACAAGCGGCTTCGATGAGTGAAGTCATCAATGTCTCCATTGGCCACCACAAGCTCAGAAGTCCCATCGTTATCAGCATCAATCCACTGTGTTCCGTAACCGAGCATGGTTTGAGATGGCTCAATCATGCCAACCCGCTTTGATCGATCCGCCCACATGCCAGAGTCAACCTGCTCATAGAAAGTGTTGTAATCACCTGAAAAATGAGTGAGCAAGAAATCGAGGTCACCATCCTGATCAGCATCACCAGCGGCAATGCCCATCGATGCTTGCGATAGTGATCGTTCGTTGACAGCGAGCCCGCGAACACTCGCTTGCTCTGTGAGTTTAAATTCAGGACGATTCATGGAACGGTCAGATTCTATCGCCAACTTGCTACTGTCATGGTTAATGGTTTCATTGCCTGCTGCATCAGCTGCATTTTGGGTACGATCACTTCGTGACCAGTAGTGATTCGCTGTCATGTCGTTCGCAACATAGACATCCAGACCTGATCGATCATCAAGTGCGCCCACAACGATCCCCAAGCCCCGCCCCGACTCATGATCGCTCAACCAATCTGCCGTGACGTCCACATAACTACCATTAGCAGCCCCCCGCCAAACGCGATCTTTCTGAGCCGCAAAGGCCAACGGCGCGCAAGACCTCGGTTCTTCCAACTCAGCATCGATACACAATTGCTGCAACGCTTTCTCTGTTTCGCAATAGCCAAGTTGAAATAGATCGGTCAAACCATCACCATCAAGATCCGCGAAAGCAGCGGAACTGGTCCACGCTTCACCAGCCAGCGCGACTTGTTGGGTAACATCAGTGAAGGTCCCATCACCATTGTTGCGCAACAGTTGATTTCGACCGATGTTTGCGACAAACAGGTCAGGAAAACCATCGGCGTCATAATCTCCGACAGCAAGCCCCTGTGAAAATCCGCGTCCCCCAATAACTGAGGATTCGGTAACGTTCAGAAATACACCGTCAAGATTTCGGAACAGAGGATTCGGACTGGAATCAATCTTCATGGGACTTCCATCGATTGACGTCAGACACAGATCTGGCCAACCATCAAGATCAAAATCCAAGACGCCAACACCACCGGCCCCTGATTGGTAGATCGTCAAACCATCTCCCTCGTTCGCGGACTTACTCAACCGACAGGTGTGGACCAACTGCCGCTCTGCTGCTTGATTGGCAAATCTTATTGGCCGACTGCCAGCACGATCAGATACCACGGGACTACTCGAACCAGACTCCAGCCAGGCAGGTTGGGGATAATCGGAGAGATCGATCTGTTTAGCCACCGCAAGTTCTGGAATTTGCCAAGGTGTTGCACCAGTCAGATTGGCCCGAACAGACTTATAAATGCTGGTGAGATCCTGCTGCGGATTCTGGTTCATACGAAACGCCGCCTGCAACCAGGCAGTCGCTTCCCAGCGTCGTCCAAGAGCTTCCAAACTCTCGGCGATATTGACCGCGTCCGACTGCGAATTATTTTTCCACGCCAAGAGCGAATCAACCGCATCCCGCATGGCCGTGATTCCAGCTGCCCGCTCCGCGAGACGCCGAGCGTTATCAGGCTGATCCAGCTGGGCTAAACTGACCGACAACTTGAGCAGGGCCTCGCCGCTGTTCCCATCAATCAAAGTTGCCTTCCAGTACGCCCTCGCCGCCATGGGCAGATTCCCCTTTTGCTCAGCAACCCCACCCATTGTCAACCAATACTGAGGCTGACTTTCGATGCCAGAGGGCACACTCTTGAACCACTCCGAAAGTTCAGATGTCCTTTGCAATTCGTACAGAGCACGACCATACATCGCCTGCCCCGGAACAAAATCAGGATGCTTCTTAACAACAGGTGACAGCAATACCGCAACTTTCTTCCACTCCGAATGATAAGCCGGAAGTCTGGCCAAGGAATAGTTGGGCCTCAGGTCAGCCGGGTAGGTTTTCAAAGCGTACTTGCACGTGGACTCGACGGTCTGAGGACGCGATAGGTCGGAGAGCACAATCAGCAGATTCAATCCCCCATTTCCCCGCTGCACCAACCACTGTAGTTGCTGCCGACTTTCAAATTCCAGACCAAGTGCCATCTGCATGCCGACAAGCTTCATGCGGTAATCAACAACATCCGGGTAGGCTTCGACCGCTGCTTTCAGCACGCGAATCGACTCGAATGGTCGGCCCACATTCACATACTCCTGACCAAGCTTTAGTAGAACTCCCGCGTCTGGCGTTTCGGTCGCTGCAAGAGCCAGTTCATACAACTCGACAGCTCGAGTTGCATCTCCCCGTGCGACCGCAACATCACCAGCAATCGATAACAACTCGGGATCTTCAGGGCTTCGCAATAAAGCAGCATCAACCTGCCGCGAAGCCGCCGCCACATCACCGCGTCTCAACAAACCCCGCACCGCTGCCACCGAATCCTGTGGTGGGTTTGCTACCTTCTCGGCAGGAGTTGTGGCAACAGAATCCTTGCGATTGCAGCCCCAAGAAAGCACCATCAAAATGGACAGAAATGAAACCAACGATAAAACGAAATAACGATCTTTCACGCAAGTCACACCAATCAGCAGGCATCATTTGGAACACACGAGCGAATATTGTCGATAGCAGCATTGAACCCGGCACACAGCTGACAGCAGTTTGCACGCGGTTCTCAGCACGCTGCGTCATCGGTTTCCCATGCAAAATATTCCCTCCCTTCATCTTAGCGTAGCCAACCCCACCGTGAAGTCGAAGATGATGCCTGCACGTGACGTTATCACGACATTTACACGTGTAATCGGTTACCCATCGCCGCCCCTCACGGCTACCTCAGCAGGTTCGTGAATCAGCCTCAACAGAGCCGTTTGACCGCCTTAACCCACCGATACTTAA
This sequence comes from Rhodopirellula sp., assembly GCA_002689655.1. Classification (GTDB taxonomy): domain Bacteria; phylum Planctomycetota; class Planctomycetia; order Pirellulales; family Pirellulaceae; genus Rubripirellula. The sequence goes on from NZHC01000045.1 coordinate 75,541, forward strand.
GATGCAGGTTGTTTTGAGACAAAAAAATTCAGAAGCAAGCGAAAGATTACATGACTTCATGCCCCAAACTGGGGTCAACAGGCGAATTTGATTAATCACTCTGATCGCCACAAGACAGACTTTTCGTACGCAATGCGTCAGCAAACCACTACTCAAACCACAATCCAGCGCGGAAATTGTTGCGTGGACATTGTTTCCTGACGCTAAACTGAAGAAAGACGACTCGTCGCCAATAGGAAAGTCCCACAGGCATCATCAAGATAATCCCGTGAATCAACAACTCGCCCACCGATTCAGCAATAGCCGCCAAGCAATGCAGATTCTGCTTTGTTCCTTGGCGATCCATGTTTTGAACTCAGCCCAACTGCACGCATCTCCACCGCTCAACTCGGATCCGTCCGTCAAATACATTGGTTCGAAAGCCTGTGTATCGTGCCACGCCGACCAACATAAAAGTTACTTAGTCACCAGTCACAGCCAATCAATGGAACGAGTAGACTCCGGCAAGGAACAAACGTCAGGCTCGTTTCGACATGAGTTATCTGGAAACGATTATGAAGTTTTCCAACGTGATGGCCAACTATTCCATCGCGAAACCATTCGGGGCCCGAACAATGAAGAGCTGACTACGACAGAACACCCCATTCTCTACACGATGGGATCTGGTAGCCATGGCAAAAGCTATGTGTACAAAAAGGGTGAGTTCTTTGGACAATCGCCACTGTCTTGGTACGTCGAATCACAGCGCTGGGGCATGTCACCGGGCTACGATCGCGCGAATCATCCAGGTTTTTCGCGAAAACTGAGTTCGGAATGTTTTTTTTGCCACGTGGGGAGTATCGATGAGAAAGAAGGAAATCCGAATGACTTCACAATCATGGAAGACAAAATCGGCTGCGAACGATGCCACGGACCGGGCGAGCTACACGCTAAGAAATACCGGGACAAGAAATCATCCACGATTCTGAATCTCGATCCCCCCAAAATCGATCCCAACGACAGGACTCCTGACAACACGATCGTAAACCCGGCAAATCTGAGCCGGGATCTTTCAGAAGCCATCTGCCAGCAATGCCATCTGCAAGCAGCGGGCAAAGCATTGCGTGCGGGAAAAGACGAGTGGGACTTCCGGCCGGGTACGCCCCTGACCGATATCCGGCTGGATTATCAATTTCGCCTTGGCGATGACAAAATGAAAATCGTAGGTCACGTCGAACAACTGCACCAAAGCAAGTGCTACCAACAAGCCGAAACGTTGACCTGCATTACATGTCACAATCCACACGACACACCATCACCCGAAAACATGGCTGCCCATTACCGGTCGATTTGCCTCGACTGCCATGACAATCAGTCGTGTGGAGAACCACTGGCAAAACGCTTGAGCACATCACAAAATGACTGTGCGAAATGTCACATGCCCAAGCTTGATACTGAAATACCGCACACAGCTTTCCATCACCATCGCATTGGAATCCACAACTCTGAAGGTGATGTTCCGGAAGTCGCTACAGGTCTCAGCCCGATTTTAGACATCAGCAGCTTGACGCCACTGCAGCGTGCTCGTTGCGAGGCGTTGGCCAAGTTTCAAGTCGGGCAGGAAGAACCAGACAACCCGAATTTCAAAAACTATGGGCTTGATGCAGCGAAGGTGTTGATTCAACTAAAAAACAGCGGCAAGGCGGATCCCGATGCCAATACAATCCTGGCACTGTTAGCCCGTTCTCAAGGACAAGCGACGATCGCGCGCGACCTGGCCACAGAGGTCGTCAACGAGGAAGAAAATCCGACCCGTGCAAAAGTCGAATCATTACGTTTACTCGCACAACTCGCATACCAGAGTCGCAAGTTTGCTGATGCCGCCAAACTATATCGCCAAGTTACACAGTATCAGTCCGAGGCTTATGACTATTTTCAACTGGGGATCTCAGAGCAGAACTCTGGACAAACCGAACGTGCGATCAGTGCCTTGAAGACAGCGGTTGAGCTAGCACCCAGTTATCTGGAGGCACACCGTGTCCTCGCGGCGATACTTGGCTCGCAAGGAAAAGCAGAAGAAGCAAAGAAATATGAACAACGTGCATTACAGCATGAACAGCGGATGCAGCGTCTGTGGCAATCGTCACAACCGAAGTAAGCCGCATGCAGCTACCCTCAACGCCTGCAACTTGGAATTACGTTACTGCTGTCTTCATCAATCGCTATCGACTGAACTTTGGGAGTACGCCTCCGACTCATTTTCGACCAGCAGCAGATAACGGTCAACGCCCGGATCTGCGTAAGTCTGCTGATTTCCCGAGGGCCACGTGACAACAATTTTGCTCACTTTAGCGGCTACTCCCAGCCCAAAATTAACCGTCGGCTGATTACGCGACAGATAACCATCGCCACCCACGATCCAATTACTAAGCACCTGGTCTCCGACATGAACGTCGACTTGAGCACCAATGGCATTACGCTCTGACGAGGTACCCACCAACTGAACTGCCAGCCAATGGTTGGGCGTTTCCGTCTGGTTCATCATCAACGCAGTTGGTGCGTCCAAGTGCGTTATCAAAAAATCTTGTTTGCCATCATGGTTGAAATCTAGTCTCGTCATGCCCCGTCCGAGATAGGCACCCTGCCAGTAGCCAGACGCATCCTGCACTTCGGTCAACAAGAATTTCGAACCTAGATTGACAAATAACTGAGGCGACTGCTGCAGTGGTTCGCCCGGAGCCTTTTCAATATTGCCATTGGTAACGGCGACATCAGGACGCCCATCGTTGTTGTAGTCCATCGCTTGACAACCGAATCCCAATACCGAAGAGCTATCGCGATGCAGTCGATATTGCACACATCGGTCCTCAAATGAGCCTCCACGGTTCATGAATAAGCTGACAGGCTCCTGATAGAAGTTCGTGATGTGAATATCCCGTTTCCCGTTGCCGTCAAAGTCGGCAACTGCGATCCCCATTGATGCTGTCGACACGCCTCCTGAACCGTGTGCACAGCCGGTCAAAGCAGCGACGTCTTGCCACCGCCTGCGGTCACTTGAAGCGACCGAGGCGTCTTCAGGTGTTTCCGCTGCTTGGGAGACACGGGACCACAGGTGGTTCGGCCTGACATCATTTCCTACAAAAATCTCGTTGCCGGGTTGCCCATCCCAATCGGCAATAACAACTCCCAATCCAGTGCTGGGAGCCTGCATGGAGCTACTAACTTTTTCACTGGCAAAACCTCCCATACCATCATTCACAGCAATGCGATCGACACCGGGCACAAACGAAGCAGGTGACACCGTCAACACATTCCCATCCTCGCCTAATTTCGGCCGCTTGAGCATAGTGTTGTCCTCAACGTAATGCAGCGACACGATGTCAGGCAATGCATCACCGGTCACATCTCCCAACGCAACCGAACTGGTCAACACATCCAGAGCTGGATCAGAATCAAATTCCTGACGGCGAAACGTTCCGTCACCGTTATTGAGCAACAAGACTTTATTACCGATATTGGCTACAACGATGTCATCAAAACCATCTTGATTCCAATCTCCTGCAGCCACACCGATCGAGTACCGCTTATCAGCTGTACCTGACACTGCAGTCATCTCTTCAAACTGTCCTGCCACATTTCGATAAAGCAGGTTGGACAGCGTACCAACGAGACTGGGCGGATCGCCATTTCCTTGTGCCAAATACAAGTCGATCGCACCATCCAAATCGTAATCGAGTGCGGCTGCCCCACCACCGAGCGATTGGTAAAGTGCAAATCGGTACAACTGTGGACCACTGGCAATCTGGTAACTATGTTCGACCCCAACTTTAGCTGCGACGTTCTCGAAAACCGGGGTGGCAAAGGTCTCGTCAATCGCCTCACTAACCGTTGGTAACGCTACTGAAGACAATTCTGGAATTTCTAGCTCGGGCAGTGGATACTCCTCGCGAGAAATACCGCACATTCGCTCCGCTTCGTCCGGAAAGGCTTGGTCGGAAGCAGCAAGTTTCATCCTTTGCTCGTTAAGTGATTCCACTTCTTCTTGACTCGCCTTTCGTTGGAACGCTTCGAACAGTCGCCATGTCATGGCTTCCAGGGGACGATTCAACTTATCAAGCCCTTCAGCAACTGTTCGATAAGACTGGAGCGACGCAGAACTTGATTCACCAATTGCGTTGCTGGCAAGTGTCACTTCGCGTTGAACAACGTACCGATCAATCCATTTATCCGCAGCTTGCTGCTGCCCCATCGCGGTCAACGATTGATTGATGCGGCGCATGGATGCAATATCCGTAGGATCGCGATTGAGCGATTCAGCAAAGGCTCGAATCGCCTCTGAAAACCTGCGTTGGTTTAACAAATGAGTACCAATCGCAGCCCAATACTCGGCGTATTCTTGCACGGATGCATCGGCGTTTGCTAACCACCACTGAAAACGTTGTTCGTCCTGCGACTCAACAGCAAGCAACCCATAAAATGCGAGAATCGATGGCCTCACTTCGCCTGCTCGGACCGTCGGGTCAAGCACTGCCAATGCTTTCTGATAACGACTGGCCGTGTACAACATCCTCGCTTCGGCAGCTGGTCCGATGGGGTAATACGCTTTTTTGCGCGGCACCGTGGTATTGGGATCATCAAAAATGGCGTGACCCAACACCATCATGGCGTGCAACTCGTCCTGCTGCACATTCCCTAAACGACAGAGTTCCTTGAGATGAATGAAAGCTTCATGTCGTCTGCCTTGCCGGTTGTAAAGAAATGCCAACTGGCGATGCACCACAGCCGCCTCGGGCGCGCGGGCTAATACTTGACCGTAGAGTCGCTCTGCATTCTCGAACCGCTGCAATTGCATGGACCAGTCGGCAGCTTGCCCCAAAGCGGCCAGACCTGCTTGTGGATGATCCTCTGGAATTGCCTCCAACAACTCCACCGCGATCGCCAGCTCCCCAAGACTCGCTTGCGCATTTGCCATCCGAAACAACACCTCCGCATCTGTGGGGTCGGAGACCAAGATGCGCTGCAATTCAGCGATCCCCTGCTGCGTCTGACCAGCACGCAGCAAACGATCCGCTGTCTGCAGAGCGATTTCACGATCGAATTCAGCTTCCTTCACTTTCCCCGGGTCACTTTCATCACGACCAGAAACCTCCCCCGTGATGCCGCCCTGAGCCGACACTGACTGCCCATCTGCGTCTGAGTTTGGCTTCGACTCAGAATCACATCCGGTGAACAAACACACGATGCAACCACAAAGGCACAGGCAGAGCCAGCGATTCATTTGGCGGGGACGGTTGCGTTGTTTGAACATTCGCGTGGGTTATTGAAGAGGCACTTTTACAGGAGGCCAAGCCGCGCAGCCTTTACCCGTTCGCTCATTGTACTGCTAATGTCCAACCGTGTTCCTTGATCTACGATCTACTCGGCCAGTAGAACATCAAGCCAGCGTGACCAGTCCGGACACGTGGTCAGTGACACAAAACATCGCACAGGTTCAGTCACCCGACTGATCGCGGATAACACGAATTGGTGTCCCCGGCTATGTGATGACGAAACTTCCAAGCAAATGGTTTGCTGAAAACAAAAAAACGGGTGTGGCTAATGTAGCCACACCCGTTTCATATGTAATTCAGGAAATGAGGATCAGGAATCGATTACTGATTCAACTGCTCTTCGATGGTTTCCTTGGCGTTCTTGGTGCCCAAGGCTCCCCAAAGTCCATATGGACTTTCGCGGCCTGCGCCACCTTCCCAGCCGCGCCCATCGCCGTTGTCACGACCGTAAGCGACGTGGTCCTGGTCACCCGACTCAATCGAGTCCGTGATGAAGATAACAGCACCATCAGCCATCAGGATATGAGCACCACCTTGGTGATAACTCGATGCACAGAAAGCACCACTACGCCCGTGCCACCGCTGAATGTTGTAGCTGTTGGGTGGAGTAATGGTTTGGAAAGTACTGAATTCAGGACGGCCGTCAGACCAACGACGACCGCGTTGATGGTTTGCGTTGCCGTCGTAACAAGGCTTGCCGCCACAACGATTCAGGCCACCAGTTGCGGTGTTGCTATTGATGTAACCAGGACGCTCAGGATCCAAGTACTGCTTCCACCAAGACGGTGGGCGATCCCAAGACTGATTGTCAGCTGCCATGATGGTTGCTGAAGCCCGCAAGTCACGTGCTCCAACGACGTTCTCTCCACACATGATGGTGTTGGCAAGACCGTCGGTGATGTCACGAAACTTAGTGAAGTGACGTGCACGGAAGACACCACGTGCCCAACGCTCAGTACTTTCTTCACCCCAGCCACCACTGCCGGAAGGATTCCCGTCGTCGTTGATACCGCCGTGTGCCTGCTCGAAGAATGCATCGCCAGCACAAGCTGAGTAGTTGGTGAACGCGACGCGGTAGTTTACCGGCTGTGTCGGGTCACTTGGACAGCGGAAAGTTGGAACCTGTGTCAACCAAGGCTGGTAGTTCTGGCTCCATGGGTTTGGACCCATTGCTGGGTAAGGAGGGTTTCGCGTGGTTCCCGTGCGGTTGAACGCAAGCGGGTTGGCGATTTGCTCCCACAATGACTGCTGCTCAACGAACGGAAGCGTACCGACCATCCAGCTCAACCAAAAACGGTTGCTCTGGTTGCCGTTGGAACCTTGGAAGGTCGTTCCACCAGCATTCATAGGAAGATTTTTGTAAGCCGAATGATAATTGTGCAAGCCAAGTCCAATTTGCTTGAAATTGTTACTGCAGCTCATACGCCTTGCCGCCTCGCGGGCAGCCTGCACCGCTGGAAGCAACAGCCCCACCAGTACACCAATGATCGCAATGACCACCAATAACTCAACGAGGGTAAAACCCTGTCGCCGAGCACGATTAGAGTACATAGAAAACTCCGAAAACTAAGACAAAATTGATGAAAACACGGAGACCCAAAGAGGCTATCACCCCGTATGGGGAAGAATTGCACCTTTCGCCGCCTCTAAAAGAATGTATAGACGCACAGCTGTAAATGCAACCGAAATCTGGGACGAATTATCCGCTAAAGCCCGAAGATTTGGGCCAGAATGGCTGCTCAGTGACTGTCGTTGGACTGAGTCAAACAACCACCCTCAGAAGGGTGGTTCAGATTGAAAGCAAGATCTCAGAAAATTCGCGTTGAGAGGACTACCGAGAGCCTTCGCTTTGCATTCTTTCTTGATCTTGCTGCATTTGCTTCTCGTAATCCTCTTCTTCCTGCAGTTCTTCCGCCGAAATTTCGTCTGTTGGGGGAACGAATTCAGCCTCGCCACCCGATCCGCCACAGCCGACGAAAGTAAACATGGAAACAAGAAGCGCGGATGAGAAAAGAAACGAAATTTGACGGGTCATGTTATTGCCTACAATGTTGAAGTAAGGTCGAAATAGTACTACTGAGAGCCGCATTGCGTTAATACGCAGAGCGTTAATGTTCGTTTACGGCGTTGCCGGCGTCAATATCTCGCCCACGACGATTCCAAGTTTCATCCACCATGACTGTTCGGATCCTGAGCATTGATACCAGCAAGCACGCCCACCCCTGTTGTGCGGAATAAGTTGCCATTAGCGATAATTCTGACTTGGATGCTCTTCATTGGGGTAGGTTGCAAAGACTCTAGCAATTCGCCCACGAATTCAGCGAACAAAAAGCCAGATTCAGACCCGCTGGGAGCAAAATCAGTAACAGGCGAGGATTTATTTCTGAAATCGGTTGCTGCCTATCGGCGGCAGGATTTCCCAGCGGCTGACAAAGCCATCCGCGAACACTTACTGGTCTGCCCTGACGACTTACGGGGAATGGAAATGCTCGGCGATATCGCCGCCAGCACCGGCGACAATCGACTCGCCAACGAGAGTTATGAAGACGTGTTGCGACGTTCAAAATCGCCCAGTGAACCGTTTCTGTCCAAGTACGCAATGCGTCTGATGTCATCCTCACGTGCATTTGATTGCTTGGAAGTGCTCAAAAAACGTGCGGACAAATTTCCCGGCCACCCCGAAGCTGGTCCTGAGATGGCAGGACTGGCAGCCATGTTGGGGGTCGCTGAGCAAGGTGTCGACGCTCTTCGGCAATTCGCAAGGCGTGGTGGTGCAGACCCAGAAACTCTTCAGGTTTTAGCTGATCCACGTCGTGTCGAACCTGACATAGAAATGTGCGAGAGACTGTTGGCTAAAAACCCTGATGATCTGAGGCCACAATTTGGCTTAGCCAGGGCTGAAGCGAACCAACTAGCGTGGTCGAAAGTGAAAGCGAGACTGCAACCCGTGTTGCAACAGCACCCGGAGTTTCTACCAGGCCAAATGCTGTACGGACTGGCGGTGGTTCAAGAAGGGGCATTCACTGCCCTACCAGAATGGCACCAATCGGTTCCTGAGAGCGCTCGTGATTTCCCCGATTACTGGATGGTGGCCGGATGCTGGGCTGAACACGAACAAAAATACGATGAAGCCGCAAGAGCTTTTTGGGAGGCAGTGCGTCTTGATTCATCTGGCTACCCAGAAGCGCTTCCGAAGCTCTTGTTTGCGCTCAAGCAATTGAAACGAGACAAAGAAGCAAGTGAAGTCGCGGTACAGATCAACCGCGCCACCGTGCTTAGTGACTGTGTCAAGACGCACCTTGAACGGGGTGGCTCATCACAAGCGGCAGCATTTGCTGTTTCTGATGCGATGCTGTCCATGGGCAGGTTATGGGAAGCGGAAGGCTGGGCCCGACTGGCGGTTTCACTTCCTGAAGATAAACTCAACGACACCCGCGAAAGATACCTGAACGTGCGTTCCAAGATGACGGCACAGAGCCCTTGGCAGTCACCCGAAGCCATGCTGGCAAACCACTTGGATTTGAGCGACCTGCCGCTGGTGAGTTGGGGTCCAAGCTCTCTGAAAAAAGAAACCTTAAGCAGCTTTGCAAAGGGAGAGATACACTTTCGCGATGAAGCAGCTGCACGAGGCGTGGATCATGTCTGCGAACTTGCATCTACCGGTGACGAAACCGGCCATTGGATCTACCAAAGCGTGGGTGGTGGCATGGGGATCATTGACTTCGATCTCGACGGTTGGCCTGATTTGGTCTTGGCAGTACTCGATGGTCAACCGAAAAAGAACAACTCCTCACCCAATCGCCTGCTGAGAAATCTTGAGGGACAATTTGCTGAGGTCACCTCCCAAGCCGGATACGCGGATTCCGGTTTTGGACAGGGGATCGCTGTGGGTGACTATAACTCGGATGGGTTTCCTGACTTGTTCGATGCCAACATTGGCCGCAATCGCCTTTACCGTAACAACGGCGATGGAACATTTTCCGATGTCTCAGACAGTGTCGGACTACACGGCGAGTCATGGACGACCTGCGGCCTGCTCGCCGACATCGATGGTGATGGCCTGACCGATTTATACGAGGTGACCTACTGCGGAGGAAATAAACCCTACGAGCAAGCATGCCGCAACTCTCGCGGGCTTGCCACCTGTCCCCCATTGGATTTCGAGGCAGACGCTGACCATTTCTGGCGTGGTTCGGACCAAGGCAAATTTAGCGACATCACAACCAAATGGGCTGGGCAGACATCCACTGGACGCGGCCTTGGAATCGTTGCTGGAATGTTCGACGAGCGTCCGGGGCTTGACCTCTATGTTGCCAATGACATGACGGCAAACCAATTCTGGTCTGGCGAAAACAAGTCCGGCGAATTTCGCATGACCGATCTGGGTGCAATCCGAGGCCTTGGACTCAGCGGACGTTCGCTGTCTCAAGCATCCATGGGAATGGCAGTCGGGGACCCGGATCGCGACGGGGACATTGATTTTTTCCTGACACACTTTGCTGGTGATCACAACACGTATTATGAACAAGCCGCACCGGGACTATGGGTCGACCGAACCGTTCAGCGAGGGCTCGCCGAACCATCGATGGATCTACTCGGCTTCGGAACCGAATGGATCGACTTGGACAACAACGGGGTCGTTGAGTTATTGATTTCCAACGGTCACGTCGATGATGTTGACGCCAAAGATGTCCCGTACAAAATGCCGGCACAACTGCTTGAACTCAACAACGCTGGAAAGTGGCAGCAAATCAGTGCGGATTCAATTGGCGAATATTTCAAGAAAGACCATCTAGGCCGAGCCTTGGTCACTATGGATACCAATCGGGACGGACTTGTCGATGTCGCCGTTTCGCACCTGTACGAACCACTGTCGCTGCTGGTCAATCGAACCCAACAGGCTGGAAATGAGATTGCCTTCTATCTCAAGTCGACGACCGGGCAACGGGATGGCATTGGCACCTCTGTCACCTTAAATTTGGGTGACCAAGAAATCACCACACAACTCACTGCGGGTGATGGCTACATGTGCAGCAGCGAGCGCAGGATTACCATCGGAACTGGCAAGCTAACTGAGACCGGCGACATTCGCGTGCAGTGGGCATTAGGCCAGGAAGAACAATTTAGCGGGCTGCAATGTGGTGCCGATTACCTGTTGGTCGAGGGCTCAGGTGAAGCTTTCAAACTGCATGGCCGTGAGCAACCACGCACGCAGGATTCTGAAACGGCATCGTCAACCGTCGCCGGCAGTAACACAAACACTCCATCGGCAGCACAAAAAGTGGAGTCTGGTAGTGAATAGGCAAGGCATGCAAAATCTCTCTCAAACCAACACGAAAACGTCAAGTCGGACCGGAAACCCTACCTGCATCGCCGTCGTCTGTCTCGCCTTCGCCCTGACTGGTTGCGACAGAGGAGAAAGCGGCCCGACTGCTCGACAAATGTTGCGGCAGCAACAACTTCGATCAAGCCAACAAGCCTCCTCCTCGCAAACAACACAACAGCGACTGGACACTGCATTGGCTTTTCTGGAAGACGAAAACTTCATCGCAGCCGGCGAGGAATTGAGCCGAATCCTGATTGCTGATCCTAACAATCAAAATGCTCTGATTTTATCAGCCAAATTAGAAGCAGCGCAAGGCAATGTACCGGCTGCAGTGAAGATATTGGAATCACTCGAACACACCGACCCGTTACGGAACATTGAGATGCTATGGCTGGCAGCGGACTGGTCAATCGATTCGGGTGACTACTCAACGGCCGAGCAAAAGCTGAAAGACCTCTTGAATGTCGACAGGGATCAGGTCAAAGCACATCGGCAACTCGCCATCATTCTTAACAACCAAGGCTGCCGAATCAAAGCGGCCCCCCACCTTCTTGCATTGGCCAAGCTGGGACAAAGCAGGGAAAAAGAGCTATTCGCCATGATCACCTATGGCAATCCATTCATCGATACGACGATCCCCAAACCAGCTCGAAGTGCTGGCATAACACCGGCAATGCTGGCACAGGCGAAGGTGTCACGTAGTGATGGTGACATGGGCGAAGCAGTCGCAATGACAGAACAACTGCGAACGGCCTTTCCTGAATCCACGGCGATCGCAGCCTTTCTGGGCCGACTACACACCGAACTGCAAAACGAAGAGGCATTGCAAGCATGGTTCGAGAATTTACCGGCAGACATTGAAGATGAACCTGAGTATTGGTACAGCACTGGGACCTGGATGCAGCGTCATGACCGCCATCAAGAAGCTGTGCGTTGCCTTGGCGAAGCGATTCTGCGAGACCCCACCGACCGCTATGCCTATCAAGCGTTCGAGCGTTCGCTGCGATTCAGTGGAAAAAAAGACAAAGCAGAACTGGCTGCCGCCCGGGTGCAGAAACTCACAGAGACATCCCAACTTGCTCGACAGTTTGGTTTAAAGCGTGGAAGCAAACAGGAAATGAATCGCATGGCGGAGCTTCTGCTGGAACTGGGCCGGCCATGGGAATCCATTGCATGGAGAGAAACAGCGTCAAAGTATTACACAACACTTGAATCAGAAAAAAAGCTGATTGCGCAAACTCGTCAGGCACTGCAGCAACATGACACCGCTGCTGGCCCAAACGTGCTGACCTGCAACATTGAGCTCGAATCATGGCCACTGCCGACCATCGCAGAAATTGCCACGGTGATAGAAAGCGAAACCAACAAGCCCACAATAAGCACGGGTGTAGAAGTCCCAATCGAGCTGGCTAATGTTGCTGACAAAGTGGATTTGAACTTCACTTACGACAATGGTGATCAAAACCGTAAAGATGATGCGGTTTTCATCTATCAGCTGACGGGTGGGGGTATAGGTATCATTGATTACAACCTCGATGGCTGGATGGACCTGTACTTCACTCAAGGAGGTGGCAACGCCTTTGACACAGTTGGGTCGAAACCCAATCAGCTGTTTGCCAACCTACACGGTGAAAGATTCCAGAGTGTCAGCAGTCACTCGCAGACTGCTGACACGGGCTACGGACAAGGCGTTGCTGTCGCCGACATCAACCAAGATGGTTTCCCAGATCTTGTGGTCGCCAACATCGGCCCGAACCTGATCTACGTCAACAATGGCGATGGAACATTTACAAGACGTCCAATTCCTTTGGGAAGTCAGGCAGGAGGATGGACAACCAGCATCGCGTGTGGTGATTTGGGAGGTGATCATCTTCCCGAGATTGTGGCGGTGAACTACATCGAGGACCCTCAAGCATTGACGATCGCCTGCACACCCGACTCGACTCATTGCAGCCCACGAGTCTTCCAACCCGCTGCTGACAGCATTTGGCAGGTTGACCCGAATGGTGATTTAAGCTCTTTCGCTGGCTGTTTGGACATCGTCAACCAGCCGAGTTTTGGATTTGCAGCGGTGCTGACGGACTTCGATGACCAACCTGGCAACGAGCTGTACATTGCCAACGATACACGCCCCAATCATTTCTGGACGGGCTATCGAAGCTCAAGTACGAGCGTGCGGCAGTTGCGAGAAAATGCAAAGTTGTTTGGATGTGGTTCTGATCCAATCGGCCGGCCGCGCGGCTGCATGGGAATCGCATACGGGGACCTCGATCATAATGGCAAAATTGACTTGCACGTGACGAATTACTGGAACGAGCCCTCCGACACTTATTTACAAAGGGCAACCGGTTTGTTCGTGCCGGCAGGCCTTGGTTTCGGAACCTTCGCAGCAAGCCAGAAAACAGTCGGATGGGGGACACAAGCTGTGGATTTTGATCACAACGGATGGCTTGATCTCGCAGTGCTCAATGGCCACGTCGTCAACAAACGTGGAAGCCGGGAACCTTACGAGATGAAACCCCAACTATTCCAAGCACTCTCGGATGGGTCATCAACAAGAGTTTCAATGGATCCTGGCGATCGCTACTGGACGCAAAACCGTCTGGGCCGCACGATGGCAGTCCTCGACTGGAATCGTGATGCTCGCCCCGACCTCGTCACCAATCACCTCGATGGTCCAGTTGCACTGCTCAGCAATAACACCAAAGCCGGCAACAGCGTGCAAGTTGAACTTCAAGGTGTCGACAGTGAACGGGATGCAACTGGCGCGAAAGTAACCGTCACCAGCGGGCAGCAAACATGGACGCGATGGCAAGCAGGTGGAGATGGTTTCCTCTGCAGCAACGAACCAGTACTTGACTTCGGTATTGCCAATGCAAACTCAATCGACCGCGTCGATGTACAGTGGCCATCAGGACAAGAACAAACTTTCCATGGCTTGAAAGTCAACCAACGCTACTTGATTATCGAAGGTAAGACAGAGGCCTATGCCCGTGAACATTGAGTGGTTGCCCTGCGTTGACCACTTGCATTGAGATTGTGCACGAGTGCCCTTGAAAAAAATCTTGATCACTGGACAAGTAACGATCAACGAGAGCGATGACTCACTGCTAAACGTGTAAATGCATCATCTTCACCCTCGACAACCAGATAACGTCGATTGACAGACAGACCTGTGAGTTCCGTCCGCAAACCACTCGGCCATTGAACCACAACGCTGACTGGTTTTGTCACACCGCCAAGGCCGAAGTGCACCACAGGTTCATTAGTACACATCAACCCATCGCCTCCGATTTGCCACCCCGTCCAGCGTTCTTCTCCCGCAACCACCCGAACTTCAGCCCCGATAGCCTCTCGCTCACTGGTCGTTCCAATCAATTCAATTTGGATCCATTTCTCACCCGGAGACTCATTTTGCAGCAGTGCGACAGGCTGATCGAGATGGTTGGCCAGCAAGTCGAGGCGTCCATCCCGGTTCCAATCGAGCGTTGCAAGCGTACGCCCCAATTTTTTTTCACTCCAATAGTCACCAGCCTGCGAATCGGAGTGCAACAAAAAGCCGTCACGACTTCCTTCAAAGAGCTGAGGCAGCATCCGAAACGGGATATCATCAACGCGGCCGTCATAGACATGGCCATTGAGTACTGCGAGATCCAACCATCCATCGTTGTCAAAGTCGCCGGCCTGTGTCCCAAACCCAAGCACACCAAACGAGGTCTGTCCCAAACCTTTGCGATTCACTTCGTCAATAAAAATCCCTTCCGGTGATTGAAGGAACAGATTGACCGGTTCATTCTCAAAGTTCGTTACATGCAGATCGAGTGTCCCGTTGCGGTCAAAATCACCTGACGCGATTCCCATGCAAGCTTGGCTTTTACCAGCACGACCGACACTACAACCCTGCAAATTCCCAGACTCGACTAGACCAAATGAACCAGACGCAGAACTGTCGGCAAGCCGACTTTGCCAGTAGTGATTGAAGTCTCCGTCGTTAGAAATAAAGAAGTCATTACCGTTTTTGCGATCAAAATTCGCCATCACCAAACCAAAACCCAACTTGGCGGTGGGGCTTGAATCCGCAAATGACTTGCTGTCAATCAAATTCCCCTCGTCATTGGCCAGTAAAACTCGATCCTGACTCTTGCGAAATTCCTGTGGCTGGCAATCCAGATAATTGTCCGTGCAACGCAAGTCGAAAGCACTGTTGTCGTCGATGTAATTGATCTCTACCAAATCGGGCAAATGGTCTCCATTTAAATCTGCCAACCCCAAGCTGGATGTCCACTGAAACAGGTTGTCCCCAAGCAGTTCGCTCGCCTCCTTAAACGTGCCATCACCTTGATTCAAATAGATAGTGTTGACACCAATATTGGCGACCAGAAGATCAGGAAACCCATCCTGATTAAGATCACCGGCGCACACGCCTTGACCAAATTTACGATCACCAGTGCATGTCAAAACAGTCACATCCTGAAATTTCTGATCTGGCAGGAGTCGGTACAACTGATTTGCGGTCGCACCGTCAGGCACTCGTGGGTCTCCACCTGATTGAACGACGTAGATGTCACACCATCCATCAAGATCGTAATCGAACGCTGCCAGTCCACCTCCATTACCTTCGTGAATCGCATAAGCGCTTCCATCAAGTGGAAATCCACTGACCAATGTGGTATCGAGCCCCATCCTTACTGCGACATCCTTAAATTCAAAATCAGCTCGACGTTGAATACCAGGTTCAACGCGATGATTTTTCGCCAACGCAGAGATTTCGGGTGCGGGCCACTTTCCTAATGAGAAGCCAAGTATTTTCTCAACCCTTGTTTTTTGCACCTGACTGGAACTTGCCCCCTGTTCCCACTTCAAGATGGCCTGTTCACGACGATTCAGCTCGGGAACCAGTTGCCGAAGTGTGCCATCGATTCGAGCTGCATGCATCAGCCATGCAGTTGCCTCCCATGGACGCACTTGATCCTGCAACGTCTGTGAAATCCAACGGGCCTGCTCGGCATCAGCATCCTTGGCGATTCGAAAAACCTTATCAAGCTCCGCCAATCGTTGGCCCAACAATAATGCCGTGTCTGATTCTCCGATTCTTGTGCTACACGCAATCATTGACCGGAGCGATTCCCGATCTGTGGGATTACAAATCATCGCTTGGCAAAATGCTCCAATTGCCAAACGATCCTCGTTGTCACTCGAAAGCAACGTGCCAACCGCAAACCAGAATTCGTCATATTGCCGCATGCCATCTGGCAAGTTGGCCAGCAACACTCTCAGCTCCTCGAGCTGATCAAGATCAGCCAGCATTCGCAAGCGAAATGCCATTACGGCGGCGGATTCAGGGAATAGATTCGAGAGTTCTTTGGCACGATTCAGTAGCTCAGTTCGCTCAGATTTTGACGTTGAATATTGATATCGGAGATCACCAAGCCCGAATAATGATAAAGGCGCATCACGCGTATAGACTTCAAATGAAGACAATGGAAACGGACCACGTAAATCAACCAAACTCATCACTTCCGGATGTTGCACCTTCTTCATCCGAATGAGTTGCCGCACATGCCTGCTGGCTTCGATCCGACGCCCCTGTGCATTGAAAAACTGCGCCATCACGCGATGAATCTGAGCACTGTTTGGACTAAGCTCCTCCGCTCGCCTCAAATCAGCCTCCGCCAACACAAATTCCTGACATCTCAAATGGCACTCAAAAGCAAGCAAGAGCATTTGTGCGGCGTTGGCTGGAGTAGCCTCCGCCACTTGTGCGGCGAGCGCTGCCGCCTCTCGCAGTTCGCCCTGTTGCTGTTTAATTCCGACCGCAATCCGTAAGGCGTCCAGGTTACCCGGTGTCACCAACAAGACCTGATTCACTGCATCCCACGCTCCGTCAGCATTGCCCTGCTGGAGCAGATCCTGGGCATCCATGAGTTGTTGTCGTTCGTCTAACTTGGCTACATCTGGTTGCCTCGATTGCTGATCTTCTGTTGTATTCGAACCATTGCCAGAAACGGAAACCTGCTCTCGCGAGTCACATCCCAAAAACGGAATGGTCAGGCAGCAAACGACAAGTTTGAAAGCACGACGAGAGAAAACAAAAAACACATCGGTATCCGAAACAGAACATTTCGCTAATTTTAATTCACGGTCACCAATGCGACGTTGACTGACCGCAACACGTTAATAACCACTCATGAAACTTCGCATCACGCTGGAAACAGGTTTGCGTTCGACGAAGCCCTCATTGCGGGGCATGCTACCCCCCTATGTTATAGCTACTGGAACCCAACAGGAACGCAAAGTAGAGAGAGTGCGGAAAATGCCAAGTATTTTCGCGTTCAGGCGACGCAATCTTACGCCGCCAAGGAACTCAACTCATCTCAGTTCCGCAAAGTTGCCTCACCAGAGGACAAGCAACAGGAAAAACCAGCGACGACAGTAACGCAAATGGTCATTTTTCAACTGCCAGCGTCAGCATTCAGCACGCTCTCTGATCGCATGTAGCTACAATAGACTTGGTGAGAGGTCAGCACCTGTTGACAGTCAACAAACTCGTTAGCAGTATGTGCTTGATCAATACTCCCTGGTCCGAATATCAAACTTGGGATCCCCAACGCCCCAAACTTACTTGCATCACTGCCAAACGGCATTCCCGCTGGTTCCCGGTGACAACCGAGCTCGTTCAGCACTTGCACCATTGCCTGAACTGGCACGCAGTCAATCGGTGTTTCTAAAGGCAAATCCGTCAGCATTGGCGGGTGCATGATGGCTTTAACCTGCGGATACTTCAGCATGACTTCATCTACCACGTTCTGGTAATGCTGAAAGACAAGTTCGCTGGTTTCGCCGGGCAATAGGCGGCGATCTACTTCTACCTGACAAGAAGATGGCACCAAATTGACTTGAACTCCGCCGCGAATCACACCGACATTGCAAGTCGCGTTTCCCAGCAAAGGATGCGAGCGATTGGACAACTCCAAGTTGTCATGCTCAAGAGCTTGCAGCACCTGAACCATGCTAGTGATCGCATTGACACCAAGGTGCGGCTTCGCAGAATGAGCCGCCTTACCGGTGGTTTCAATGACCCAGCGAATCAGCCCCTTGCTGGCGACAACTGGCTGTAATTCGGTAGGCTCCGCCACAACAGCGACCACACAAGATTCCGCAACAAGTTCGCGACAGAATTCGGCCACACCCCGATACGCGAACTCCTCATCGACCGTTGCGACAAACCACAGATCACAGGGGGGGGAAACGGAGGACGCAGCAACATCCGCCAAGGCGTGCATCATGCTCGCCAATCCGCTCTTGGTATCGCAGGCACCTCTGCCGAACATCCGCCCAGCTCTCACGACAGGCTCAAACGGTGGTATCGTCATGCCATCAACGGAAACCGTGTCCATATGAGCCTCGAAAATCATCTTCCGATGACGATCCCGACCAGGAATCGATGCGATCAGATTATCGCGATGCGGCTCCACCGGCTGACGCCATGTCTTAATGAATCGCTGCTGAAAAAAAGCCTCGACATAATCAACCACATCTGCCTCAGGTACTCCCGACTCATAGTTCGGGTTCACGCTGTTGATCCGGATCAGGTCAGCCAAAGTCTGAAGAACTGCCGGCATCGGTACTGTCATTGTCCCTTACTCCCGCAGCCTAATTACTGTCATGGCTAAGTCAGTCGCGCAACTCAAAACACAACGGATTGCATCTCGCCAACACCCCTAGCAACTCAACAAGCCCGACGCACTGAGGTGAGTACACAAGATTAACCCCGTGGGCCATGAACTGCTGCTTGAATCTGATTCAGACGCAACCAGACTCCTTCTGCAAGCTCGATTACTTGCTGCAAGCTCGATTACTCGAGGGGTCCGGCCGTTTAGCTACCGGGCCGACGCCACATTAACTCGGGACTACCAGCATTGCCGCCGTACTGCGCAGGAGCGGGCGAGTTCGATGGCGTTGTATTGACCGGAACCATTCGACTAGCGATTTCGGTGCCGGGGACAGAGTCTGCAGGTGTCCCCTGCCAGGCCTGCGTCTGCTGATACTGCGTCTGCTGATACTGCGTCTGCTGAACAGGTGTCTGCTGAACGGGTGTCTGCTGAGCAGGTGTCATCGTGCTGACTGGAACGCCTCCCAGCGCGGACCCACCACTGGCTGGGGTGATAGGGGCCGAGACCGGAGCGAAAACTGGTTGAACCGGTGCCGCTCTTAATTGCCCGGGTGTTGTCATGACCTGGGAGGGATAATTATGAACAGGAGTCTGATAACCGGGCGCTGTTTGATAACCGGGCGCTGTTTGATAACCAGGAGGTGCAGGAGCCCGCGTGAGGTCATTCACTTGCATTCCACCGGCACGGAAAGGATTCACCTTGGCTGGTGACGGCGTGACATAACTGGACGGCACAACAACGCCAGCCTGATTAACCGAGGTGCTGCTGGTAGCAAAACCTGATTGTGTTGTTGGACTCGCGTCAGAGCCAACAAATCCAGCTGGCTGTATTCCGGAGCCGACAACCTGTCCTGAGGCGGAAGGAGACATGACGGCGGGAGCGGCCGATACAAAACCGCCAGCAGTTCCTTGGATCGCATTGGTCTGACCCGGAGGTCCACCGATGTATGGATTCCGGACAGCAGAAGCATTCGGTGGCGGTGGCGAGACACGAGTAGATCCGCCAAAGGGATTGAACGACGGTGACTGCATCGCAGGAGACATGGTTCCAGATGACATCGAGCCACCCGTTGTTGGTCCAGCAGTTTGCCTGCAGCCCAAGAAAGACATCGAAGCGACCGCAAAAATGAGCGTGGCGAGGGATAGCCTGCGCATGACCTGATACCTGCAAGACAAAATCGGAAAGGTTGTCGTATGAAGCGTTCAGGATCTTTAACAAATTTTACCGACTCATTGAAAGAGCATTCATTTTTTGCACAGTCGAATTGCTTGCAAATACCTTTTGAATAGAACGTTCTGTATCTAACGGTTGTTTTCTCTGTAGCACTTGAACCCACTGGTCCGATGTTTCTAGTTGAGTGGGGAGCGTTCACAGGAAGCCCACTCGCGTCACTAACGACTTCCCGTGCATGAGAGGGTGCTCGCTGATGCGACACTTAATTTTTAGTAGTTTACTTGTCGCCGCAATTAGCTGCGGGACACCCTTCGCTGTTTCAGCTCAGGACGGAACCACACCGAGCCTGCAGACGCTGAAAGTACCAGCGGCTCAAGCCCGCGGCATCGCTACGACGCTGAGCATCCAATATCGGGATGTACCAGGTGTTCAAATCGCGCCGGACGTGCCGAACGAGCAACTCGTCGTCATGGCACCGCAGGCAACGCAAGCAGCGATTGCCACGAAGGTCAGGAATTTGCTGACATCGCAGATTCGGATGGCTTCCGCAAAGTCGGCTGGACCGATGCGTATCGCGTTAGCGAACATTACCTGGCGTGAGTTCGAGGACAGTCTGAAAGCCATCGCTGGTGGCAGCACACCTGTGACGACGACACGTAATGGTGAACGTGCAGCTTTTCAACTGACCGCTGCACCCCTTCAGGGCACCACTGTCGAAGTGGATCGACGCAGCAATTCGGTTACCGTTGTGGCACCCGAGCCCACCATACCTGGATGGCAACAAATGATCTCAATGTTGGATCGGAGGGCTCGCACGCAAGGCGAGGTCATGGAACTTCTCCGCATCGAGAATGCTGAGCCTGAGCCAATTCAACGAGCACTGAAATTATTGCGTCGTCTGGAAGCTGGCCAGAAAGATTTCAGCGGAATCCAACAACTGCCAGCGGGTACACCTTTCCGCAATGCAGTATTTCAACAGGACGCAACTGGGCAAGCACCACAGCCTGCGGCTCCGCAACAGGGCGACGACGCCGGCGAAGATGGCGGAGCTGGAGTCATTGGTGACACACAGATTCAATTCGTTCCCGAGCTTGGAACCATTATCATCCGGGGTGCCAAACGCGATGTCGAGCGTGTCATGGATGTCATCCAGCAAATTGAAGAGCAAAGCAAGATCACGAAACCGGACATTGACGTGGTTGATTTGAAACACGCTGATGCCAATGCAGTTGCAGAGTTGCTGCAGCAACTTTACGAAGATGTCTTGTCAGCCCGCCAGGGAGAAGTCAGCATCACTTCGCTCGATTCGCCCAACGCTCTGCTATTGATTGGTCGAACAGAGGCAATTAACGGATTGAAAGAACTGATCGACAAGATCGATCAGCCAGTTGCTGCGAGCAGTCGACTGCGCGTATTCCGACTTCAGAACGCGTCCGCAGTAGACGCTGAAACAACGATCCGTGACTTCTTCACTGATCGACCTGGCAGTGGTGACGATCTCCGGCCCGCGATTGGCCCTCGTGTTCGTGTTCTTGCCGATTACCGAACCAATTCACTGATCATCAGCGCTTCACCACGGGACATGACCGAAGTCACCCGTCTGATCAATGACTTGGATGCTGAGCAGATTACGGCTCAGAGTCAGATCAAGATTTTTCCATTAAGCAACGCCGTTGCCGAGGACTTGGCTCCCGTGCTTCAGGAAGCCATCAACGGAGAGGGCGAGGGTGGGAACGACAACATCACCCCACCATCAACCGCGTTATCGATTGTTGCCATCGACGCCGACAAGCGAGAGGTCATCGATTCAGGAATTTTGGCGGGTGCTGTCGTGACAGCAGATACTAATTCCAACGCGGTCGTGGTTCGAGCCCCGGCAGCCAGCATGGCGTTGATCGCCGAACTGGTTCGCCAGCTTGACAAGGCTCCTGGCATCGACTCGCTGGTCAAAGTATTTACCATACAGAATGGGGATGCAGCGCAACTAGTAACCGAGCTACAGAACTTGTTCGGTGATGATGCCGGCACAAACGGAACCAGCATTGGTGCCGGGAACCTGCCTGCTTCGACTGCCGGTGAAAGCTCTTTGGTACCCCTTCGCTTCAGTGCAGACCTGCGAACCAACAGCATCATTGCGAGCGGCGGTGCGGAAGACCTTGATGTCGTGGAAAGCATTCTATTACGACTCGACAGTGAGGGCTTTGCGGAACGCATTACTGAAGTTATCTGGCTTCGGCATCAAGCAGCGGTTGACGTTGCCACAGCGATCCAGAGTTACGTGCAGCAAAGAACGCAGGGTGTGAACAGCATCCAGCAGTTCCAGCAGGGCCTGGGGCCGTTTGACTTACCAGATCGCGACCTGATTGTGGTTGCCGAGCCTGTCAGCAACAGCGTGCTGCTGAGCGTTTCCCCACGGCTCTACCCAGATGTTCGTCGCATGATTGACAAGCTCGACCGGCGCCCACCCATGGTGTTGATCAAAGTCATGCTGGCCGAGGTCAAACTTGGGGACGCGTTTGAGATCGGCGGCGAGGTTGGCCTGCAGGATTCACTACTGTTCGATCGTGGCGTCGCTGCGAATCCGATCAACAACTCAACTCCTGGATTCAATTTCAACAACGTCGGTTTGCCTAACAACAACTTGGACGGTGCTGGTGCCCTGGCGGCTCAGGGAATCACAAGTTTTGGTG
Organism: Rhodopirellula sp.; assembly: GCA_002689655.1. Classification (GTDB taxonomy): domain Bacteria; phylum Planctomycetota; class Planctomycetia; order Pirellulales; family Pirellulaceae; genus Rubripirellula. Next base: position 97,712 of record NZHC01000045.1, read on the forward strand.
TCGGCAGCAGCAGTAGCACTTTAGGTTATGGCGGTTTTGTGCTCAGTGCTGCAAGCGACTCCATCAACCTTCTGCTTCGAACACTCCAAGACGCAGAACGACTTCAAATCCTCAGTCGTCCTCAGATCATGACGATGGACAACACCCAGGGCAGGGTCGAAGTCGGTGAAACAGTTGCCCGCGTCACTGGTCTTGTCTTCAACAACAACACTTCTCAGACCGAAACTGTCGATATTTTTGCCGGGTTGGAAATGGAGGTTCGGCCGCGTGTCGGATCCGATGGATTGATCGTGATGGATATTGACGCGACACGCTCAAAGGTTGACGACAATAGCCCTGGAACTCCGATTGGAACGGATGACAATAACAATGTCATCTCTGTTCAAAACATTCTCAGAACTACAGCTCAATCGACGGTCGCAGCCTACAGTGGACAAACGGTGATCTTTGGTGGTTTGATTCAGACGATTCGACAACAGCGTTCACAACGCGTGCCATTCATTGCCGATATCCCCCTGATTGGTCACTTCTTCAAGTACGATTCGGAAGTGGAAGAACGCAGTGAATTACTCGTCATCATGACACCCATGCTGGTCACGGGTGAAGAAGATCTTGACTATGTCAAGGCCACCGAATCGAGTCGAATGAGTTGGTGCCTGGCAGATGTCGTCGAAATGCATGGTGATGTAGGACTCAGCGGAGGCTACGGGTTGTGGGGACCTACTGTTGGACAGACGATCTACCCTGACCTTCAACCCACTGTCGAAGGTCCGATGCCAATCGCACCCATTCTTGAGCGTGCATCGGCAACAGAAGACTTGCCTGGTCAAAAACCTCAGGCGTCCAACCCGGGACTGATCGACAGCTCGCACCTGACACCTTCGGTTGTGACGCCACCCAGCGGCACGATCCCCTCGGGTACACGTGTCAACGGAAATCCTCCAGTCATGCAATCGCCCACGGATCAGCTCAATCTGGGCAAGCGTGGTTTTACACCGGCAGCCTCGTTCCAAACTGCCGCAGCCCGAGCACAACAAGGCAGCTATCTGCCCCGATCACAAGTTGCCAACTATCCCTATCAAAGTACCGCCAATCCGCAAGATCCTGCGAAAGCAACTAGTCCAGCATGGTCACCCAATGGCATGCAGCAGGGCATGCAGCAGGGCATGCAGCAGCCGTATTCGGTAAACGTGGCGAGAACTCCCCAGTCGATGCCTCCCCAGACTTGGACCAATCGGCCGAACACTTCGTCACCCGCGTCACAGGCAACGTTACCCCAGTCGGCTTTCCCAGGTGCGACCCCGACGGATGGTCCGCAAGCAGGCTTCGCAATCCCACCTGCTTCTCAAGCGAAATGGTTGGATCAAACAACTGGCAATTCTCCTGCGAGACAAACGGGCTTCACACCCGCTGCAAAGAAATCACGCGTGCAGCCAACACGCCTAGGACGACAGTAAGCAATCTCACAATTGCAAAGAGAGACGACCTGAGTTCGCTTGAACTGAGGCCTTTTACGAGTACGGATTACAAACAACATCGCATGCCAGTGGCAGCCACAGCATGCGACCTCCAAAATCACCTTCCAACTCAATCCTCTTTTGGATGAACCAAGACATGCGATTTAGCCGACGCGTTTTCATCGCCGTTGCAGTCTCAGCAGTAACATCTGCAGGTGTGGGCTGCGTCTCTGGACCAAGCAACAATCTCTTTTCAAAAAAGCCAAATTCTGGAGATAGTTCGTTTCTCGACAGCATCCCTTTCGTGGGCAAAAAAGACAGAATGCCCGAGCCTTATCCGAATCCGGTAAAACTGGCTGTCACGTGGACTCCGGACACTATCATCCAGACAGGTCGAACCCCGACACGAGGTTTCGGAGGCCGCGTCTTTTTCTACGATGAAAAGTCCAAGTCTGTGCCCGTCGAAGGCACCTTGGTTGTTCATGGTTTTGATGATTCTGCAAGTGACGCCGAAGCTGGTAAAAAACGATTTGAATTCACTCCTGAACAATTCACCAGACACTTCAGCCAAGGTGACCTCGGTGCTTCCTACAGCATCTGGATTCCATGGGATGCGATTGGTGGAGAACAAAAGCGAATTTCGTTGGTAACGTCATTCAAATCAACTTCCGGCAAGCCGATTCAGGGTATTCCTGCGACCATGATGTTGCCAGGAACCACGCCGGCAGAAACAGAGGAAGATGCGCTCGCCCGTTTGTCGCCGCAATACCAGCGGTACATGCAGGCCGCCGACACGGGCGGAACGCGAAAGACAGGCCTGACAACGACGACGATTCGCCGCCGCGTCAATCCTCGCAGCCCTCAGGATATGCTGTCCAAACCCGCGATCAATATACCCGGATTCCAGCAATCCGAGACTCAGATCGTGACTGATGGCCAAACACCATCGTTATCAGTTGACATGCTGCAAAAGCCATCGCGATCCAACGTGATGCCGGTCAGTGCACAGACGCCAGGATCGCGGCGCTAGCGAACGAAAATAAGATCCCCGCTTCGTGAATGGGTGAGACTCAACTAGGTGAATGACAGATCGCAATCACCAAGTCAAAATCAGATAAAGTTCACCCAATATTCGGTTGCCCGCCTCACCGTTGGCAGACTGTTCACGATCGTTTGATGGTTGACATCAGCTCAGTTGAGCCATACCGGCAGCCATCAAGCCACCGCCAATTGCAGCCAGTATGGTCGAGGTAACAAAGAAACGCCAAGTCTCACTCCAGTGAGTGACGGCGTAATAGAAGACGCCAAATACGGGGATAAACAAACAGATCAGACCATTCTGCAGGGAATCCTTGAAAGCATGGAGAATGATCATAAAATTCGCACCCGCGGCTATAGCGAAGAAGGCGGACGCCGAAAGCACCAAAAAGAGATGCATTGGATTGAAGCTGATCGTCTCATCCACGCGGCGTGAGGCGTTGACTGCCAGCACGGCAATCAGCAATCCGCTGCCGAGCATGAATAGCGCCAGCGCTAAACCCCACCAGGGCAAACCCGCCCCTCGAAGCATTGTCTTTTGCAGTTCCGCAGCCCGCTCCATATCGACAGCAGCTTTATCGAGAGCCAAGGTTCCATGGTCGATATCCACGCCAGCTGTCTTGTGTGCTTCCAAGATCGTTCCGGCTTCTTTGTGATAGCCGCATTTGGTACATAGCACCGCGTTAGCCGGCATTTCTGCTCCGCAAGACGGACAAACCGCCTCGACGGCAGTGCTAAACCCTTCCTCATCAAAGAGGCCGGCCATCGAATCGTCCACTGCTGTAGCCGGCTGCTGGGTTACTGCAGCAGGCTGGGTTGCAGCCGGCTTTGCGACTCCACCGGCAGGGACCCGGAGAACTTGCTGGCAACCAGGGCACTTGACCGATTTCCCCTGCATTCCGTCCGGAATACTGAGCGTCTTACCACACTTGCACTTGATTTGAATTGGCATCAGAAAAAAGTCGTTAGGACATAGAAGACAGAGGGTACAGGCAAACGCCGATTCGGCACTGAGTTACAGTGTAATCCAATGCATGCCCGCCGTCTGCCAACGAAGAGGTGGCAACCACGGACCCAGCGAGCATTCAGCAGGAATTTTGTCTGAATAAACGACATAATTTGACCCAATGTGTTTCTTCCTCCAAGACGCCTGGCTGAGCAAGCCTCTGCAAATTCGCGGATCAGGCAAATCGGTGGGCAAGCGATCTGCATCACGACAGGGCTTCTCGTTCGTGGGCTTTATGGCTAGCCGGTGGAAAGCCCGCTCGATAAGTTGAAGAAATGAATTTTCTGTCCCATGCGATTCCGTACCTGACAAGCTCGAACTTCAGCAGTCCACTGCTGGCCGTATCGACAGGTATCCCGGACTGGCTGACAATCGTCGATCGCAAAATCAGGGCACGGGGAAAATTGGCTGAGCAGCATGTCAACAGCGTTGACTCGGATCTGAGCGATGTTGCCAAGGGTATCCTGCTGCACATTTCGGACGATCGCTGGTTTCATGGGACTCAGGCATTCGTCGAAACCAACATGGAATTAGCAATCCAGCTTCGCGATCAATTGCCGGGAGACGCTGGTTTTCGTCCCTCCTTTGTGGGACACATTCTGATCGAAATGTTATTGGATGGACTTTGGATTCGGGATGACCGTGCTCATGCAGAGGATTACTATGCCGCGATTCGGCAAGCGTCTCCGTCAACAATCGAACGTTGCGTCAATGTGATTACTGGCAAACCGACCACAAAATTGGCTGCCGTCATCGAACGATTTGCCGAAATCCAGTTTCTCTACGACTATCTTGACCACGAAAAGCTGCTGATGCGTCTCAATCAGGTCATGAATCGGGTCGGCTTACCGGCTCTACCAGACACCATTGCCAGATGGCTACCTGAGGCTCAGGACTTGGTAGAATCAAGGCGTGGCCAGTTGCTGACACCTCCTGGAGACACGAATCACTTCCCTCCTATCCCTGTCATTTAAAAAGAGATTCTGCCTGCGATGAAATACGGAATGAACCTGCTGCTTTGGTCTGGCGAAGTCACCAGCGAAATGTTGCCAACCTGCGAGCAACTGAAAACTGCTGGGTACGACGGAGTTGAGTTACCAATGTTCAATTTGGAATTGGACTACAAGTCATTGGGCGAGAGCCTCGATTCCATGGGTTTGGCTCGCACAGCCGTGACGATTCGCGGAGAAGAAGACAACCCCATCTCACCGGACGCCAGTGTTCGAGCAAAAGGCGTCGAGCTCACAAAACAAACCCTTGATTGTTGTGCGGCCGCAGGGGTTGAAACGCTTGTTGGCCCTTACCACTCAGCACTAGGATACTTCAGCGGTGCAGGCCCCACCGATGATGAATGGAAATGGGGCGTCGATAGCATGCGGCAGGTTGCCGAACATGCAGGACAGGTCGGTGTGAAACTGGGTGTGGAAGCGTTGAATCGTTTCGAGTGCTACTTCCTCAACACGCATGGTGATTCCGCTCGCTTCGTCCGGGAAGTTGACCACCCGTCATGCGGGATGATGTACGACACATTCCATTCCAACATCGAAGAGAAGTCCGTCACCGATGCGGTAAGCGCAGGTGGAGACAAACTGTTCCATATCCATATCAGCGAGAACGATCGCAGCACGCCTGGTGAAGGTGCAGTACGTTGGGAAGAGAACTTCGACGCTATCGTAAAGAGCGGCTATGACGGCTGGCTCGTGATTGAGGCGTTCGGCTTAGCGCTTCCCGAAATCGCAGCTGCGACCAAAATCTGGCGTCGGATGTACAAAGACGAGATCACCTTGGCCACGGAAGGTCTGAATTTCATGAAAAGCGAAATTGAAAAAAGGCAAGCATGAGCAACGATTGCGACTCAACGCCTGGCAGCGTCATGATGCTGTCGGGCGATCTGCTATTTTGCTCGCGTGTGAAAGTGGCCGCCACTGCAGCCGGCCGCCAGTTTCGCATGGGTGGACAACTACCAGACGAAGACACCGACAGCATTGCCTACGTCGTCCTCGATCTATCAACACGCAGCGGGCTCACCAACAAGCTCGTTGAGCTTTGTCGCGAGAAGTGTCCGGATGCAAAACTGATTGCTTACGGGCCTCACGTCGACGTGAATAAACTACATGCAGCGAAGACGGCAGGCATCGAAATGGTGCTGTCCAACGGACAATTCAGCAATCAGATGCAGGCCATCTTCGACTCCTGATTGACTGGGTTGATGGCCACACCAACTGCAGCGGTAAAGACTTGACTGAGATGCAGAGAAGTTGAACTTACAGCGGTGCCGGGGCTCAATAGCTGGCTACTTCAGAAAGCTGGCTACTTCAGAAAGCTGGGGTGCGAGGCTTTGATCAGACGCTTGCCATTGTTTCGATCGAAGCCATCCGGAGTCAAACCGGCTTCCCCCGGGAACTGGTCGTCCGTTTCGCTCTGCCACTGTTTCAGCTGATCACGCATCACCTGCATTTGATCAGAAAAATCTGGAAGCATCGCCAAGTTCACTAAGCAGTTCGGGTCTTTTGTCACATCGAACAGAAACTCCTCTGCCCGTGGTGTCTCAACACATCCCTGCTGCGAAGGCGTCAGGGTGCCGACTGCATGCATTTCCAGCATCACCTTGTAAGTCGGACTATTCACGGCGTCCGCAGGAGGCGTACCGGCAACGCCGGGCAACCAATTACGAACGTAACAAAAGTCCCGACTGTGAACCGCACGCTCATAAGCGCGGTAATCATGCCAATTGTGTTCTGCAAAGGCATACTTGCGAGTCTGTCTATTTGGATCTGAAAGCATCCGCACAAAACTTTCGCCTTGAAAGCTTGCCAGCGGAGGGAGTCCTGCCAACTCCAGAATCGTCGGTGCAATATCCACTGTGCTGACAACATTTTTGGCGACCTGCCCAACCTGTACCCGCTGTGGCCAACGCACAATGAAGGGGGTGCGAACTCCCGGAACATGAACTCGCGTCTTGCAATGGGGAAACGGACGTCCGTTGTCGCTAATCACAAGGACGAACGTATTTTTTTCCAATCCCTGCTGCTTGAGTTCTTGCAGCACCATCCCAATATGTTCATCAAACCGACTCACCTCGTCGTAATACAAGGCCAGATCCTCGCGAACGCGCGAGGCGTCCGGAAAGAAGGGAGGTACAATGACTTTGGCCGGGTCATGGGGCGGAATCACTGCCCCCGGTTTGTATCCACGGTGTGGATCACTATGAGCCGCCCATAGAAAAAACGGCTGCCCTGCAGGTCGATCCTTCAATGCTTTGACCCATGCATTTCCCATCGCCGCGGGATTGGACCCTCTGCGATAATCAACTTGGTCCGCGACCGCCTGACCAAGATGCCACTTGCCTACCGCGGCAGTCCAGTACCCGGCATCCATGAGCGGCTTGGTGAACATCGTTTGCTCTTTCGGCAATGGCAGATGCAACTCGCCAGCACCCGTTACGTGCGGATATCTTCCGGTCAGCATCGAACAGCGACTGGGACTACAGGAAGAACAGGTCAGGTACGCTCGATCAAACCTCATGCCCTCTGCCGCAAGACGATCCATATTTGGCGTCCGAATGGCAGGGTTGCCATAGGCTCCACAGTCATCCCAAGCCATGTCATCCGCTACAAAGATGACGAAGTTGGGACGTTCGTCACCACAAGCTGAACTGAAAAGGGCGTTGACAAAACAGACGGCCACCAACAACTGAAGAGCAAGCACACGAAACATCAGGCAATAACTTTCGGAACAGAGTTTAAGTCAAACGGGGAGTATTCCTGTGAGCCAAGTCACGACATCACGTTCATGACGATGCGCTGGCCTCACGGGCTGGCTTCAAAACAACGCTGGCACTGACAGTGGCCCTCACGTCACATTGTGATGAATCATGACCAGCGGAGCAATCAACCGACCAGAGAAACGCCCAAAGAGTCCCAAGGACCTGAGTTGATCGTAAAATGCTATCGAAAAGCCGCGACTCAGTATCAGGCGGAATCAATCAAGACGCTGGGAGGAAAGAAAAACGGCAGCGTGTTTCCACGCTGCCGTTTTGACTTTTCAAATTCTGGCGAAAGAATCAGCTTGGGACTACTTGGCACCCACCAGTTGCTGCTTCTTCTTTTCTTCGATGATTTCTTCCTGAATATTCGACGGCACCTGTCGGTACAAAGCCAGTTCCATCGTGAAGGTTCCCTGACCCTGAGTCAAACTACGAAGGTCAGTCGCATAGCCGAATGTTTCAGCGAGAGGCACTTCAGCTTTAATCACGCTGACCTGTTCGATGATATCGTTGCTGGTCATGATTCCACGACGGCGGATCACGTCGCCGACAACGGTACCCTGAAAATCTTCCGGGCATTCGATTTCGATATTCATGATTGGCTCGAGCAATTTCGGCCCCGCTTTCTTGAAGTACTCACGGAAACAACCTTGAGCAGCGGTGTAGAAAGCCTTCTCGGAGGAGTCAACCTCGTGGAAACTTCCATCGTCCAACGTAATCCGGGTTCCGACCACGGGATATTCGGCGATGGGGCCTTTTCCAAGGCTGTCGCGGAATCCTTTTTCGACGGCAGGAATGTACTGTTTGGGAATACGTCCACCCACGATTTTCTCTTCGAACTCGAAGCTATCTTCGCTGTCCGACTCAATTGGTGAGAGGGTACCTTTGATATGAGCAAACTGACCGGAACCACCGGACTGTTTCTTGTGCTTGTAGTCGTAGCTGATCTCTTTGGTAGGACTTTCGCGGTAGCTGACCTTGGGAGCCCCCACTTCGATTTCCACACCGTACTCACGACGAATTCGCTCGATGTAAACCTCAAGGTGAAGCTCACCCATTCCGCTGATCAGAATTTCGTTCGTTTCCTCATCCGTGAAAACTCGGAACGTCGGGTCCTCTTTTCGGAAACGCTGCAGGGCTTTGCCCATTTTGTCTCCATCGCCTCGACTCTTTGGAGAAACCGCGATTTTGATAACGGGATCAGGCACGAACATGGTTTCCAAGGTGCATGCATCACGTTCGACACCGTAGGTGTCACCACTGGCTGAGTCGATTCCCATGACAGCGATGATGTCACCAGCAGAAGCTGAGTCAACTTCTTCACGCTTGTCACTGTGCATGCGAACGATACGACTGAAACGTTCTTTACGCCCAGTACGTTGGTTAACGTAGGTACCACCTTTTTCGATGGTTCCCTGATAGATTCGCATGAAGGTCAATTGTCCGAACGGATCGTCCACAATTTTAAACGCCATTCCAACGAAGGCGGCACTTGGATCAGGGTTGAGCTCGATCTTCTCTTCCTCGTTCTTCGGATTACGCCCGAAAATATCACGATCAAGAGGGCTTGGCAGGTATCGGATGACAGCATCAAGCATGGGCTGAACGCCTTTATTCTTGAATGCGGTACCCATGTAGACGGGGGTCGCACCACCGAGCACGGCATCGCGAGTCACGGTGTAGATCAATTCCTTAGGAATCTCTTCTTCACTGAGCAGCATTTCCATCATCTCATCGCTGTACATCGACAGCGCTTCAAGCATTTTACCGCGTTTTTCCTCTGCTTCGTCTTGCAGGTCGGCTGGAATTGGCCCCTCGACCACTTCTTCACCCTCGTCACCCGCGTGCGTCAGACCGACCATTTCAATCAAGTCGACGACGCCTTGGAAATTATCCTCTGCACCGATTGGAATCTGCATCAGAAACGCATCAGCGCCGAGTTTGTCACGCAACTGCTCAACCACTCGATACGGGTTGGCACCGGTACGGTCCATTTTGTTGATAAACGCAAGACGAGGCACTTGGTAGCGTTTCATTTGCCGGTCCACAGTGATGGACTGACTCTGCACACCACCAACGCTGCACAGCACAAGCACTGCACCGTCGAGGACACGCAAGCTGCGTTCCACCTCAACCGTGAAGTCAACGTGACCGGGTGTATCGATCAAGTTGATCGGATGGTCTTTGTAAGTAACGCTTGTGGCGGCACTGGTAATGGTAATACCGCGTTCACGTTCGAGTTCCATGTGATCCATGGTGGCACCGTCACCATCACCCCGAACCTCTTCGATCTTGTGAATCCGTCCGGTGTAAAAAAGGACACGCTCGCTCAAGGTTGTTTTCCCTGAATCGATATGCGCGCTAATCCCGATGTTTCTCAGTTTATCCAGACTCATAACTTTCACCTGAACAGGGCTATCGCTTCTGGCTTCGATGGAGACACAACGAACAGGCCGTGTCGCATGAAAATTTCAATCGATGCTGAAGGAGAGCTCAGTTTTGTTTGGGCGTGGTTCACGCCGGGGGGTTGTGGATGGCTATTCTTACTTACGATGTTGTTCGAGGCGNTCGCCAGNTTGGTTGCCCAGCTATCTGACGATTCGGTGTGTGCAGAACTTTGAACGCAGCTCGCTTCGCCCGCCGGCGTCGAGGTCGCGATCTAAGCGACTTTCGATCGCAGCGGATGCCGTCAGCATTTACCGCTCGGCGTACATCGAGTGCATCGACTTCCCTGCACCCGTCCCTCAACTGAGCCTCGTGTTGTGCCAACAGTCATGTGGACGCTGCTGAACGGGACGCTTGCAAAATGGCGCAATCAGAGTTGGCAACAAGCTTTTTCTTGCCAGTCTGCTTGCAATGGACGATGAAACAAGTGGATCGCGGGCTACGTTCGGATCGCCCCAGACTGTCCTGGCACGCCGTTACACAGCCGTAAAACTCCCGTTCATCGAAGCATTTGGGAAATATGGCAAAGGTTTTTGGTTCGCGAAAGGGCAAATCTTGGTCCAATTTCCCCTTGCGACTAAGTTTCCGCGNGGACATACTCTGCCCTCGGCCGTTCGCTGCCCCGTCANTCGGNCAGCACAGACGACCTCATGATGATCTTTTGGCGAGTCGATAATCTGTGATTGTCGACCGTGTAGACCGTTCGCCTCTCTATTTGAGACACCAATGCCTCCAAGACCAATGAGCACGCGTAGTCGTGCCCGAAAACGCTCCCGCGTTCGCTCCCGGACCCGTAAGAAGGATCCTATCTTCGTCGATGGCCAGCGGCCTCGACCGATGTTCGTCGACTACAAAGACGTCGAATTACTTAAAAAAATGGTGAATCGCCAAGGCCGCATCGTGGGCCGTCGCAAAAGTGGTTGTACTGCTGCTAGCCAGCACGCAGTCACAGCTGCAGTGAAGCGTGCGCGTTTCATGGCATTGCTGCCATTCGTTGGCGAGTAATCGTTCGTTCCGCTCGAACACAGCCTTTTGTCAAACTTAATTCTCAGGCAGGGGCTGTGGTGAACAAGCGGCGACGACTGTAGTGCGACGAAAAGCTTGGGATCACACCACACCGAGCGAGATCGCAAAGTGCAATTAGCAATGCTTGGCGCCAGAACGAGGTAGCTGTAGCTGCCGAACCCTTGTCCAAAACGACTGAGTGGACGCTGGCCCGAAAACCCAAATTCGGCTCGATCCCCAAGGGACAAGTTGGTGGTACGACTGCTTTTCCTTCATTTTGACGATGCTTCGGGTCTCAACCAGCCTGCCCTGGGCGATTCACCCCAGTTCCGACCGAGGGTTCAAATCGTGCACCTGTCCCGCCCTGAGAGCGGCGATACGCTAAGAACCGTCGTTTGCGCAGGTATTCACATACGAGTGACACTGGACTTCTTCACCGCTTGGCCAGTGAACAATGGCGGGTGACTTATGAAAAGTAAGATTTGAAAAGAAGGCCTCTGCGGCTAATCCGCTAACATTGGGCACCCGTCCGTTGCCTTATTTTTCAGTCCCGAGCATCCACAACGCGATTCGCTCCCGATGCCGTGAAAGCCGCTGAGCAGACGTCAAACTTGCGAATCAGTTAACATTTGAACGGCGAATGACGTACCTGTTTCCCAGCCCTCACCACAAGCTGCCATGACTTTTTCAATTGAACGCAGAATTGAATTCCGAGACACGGACGCGGCTGGAATTGTTCATTTTTCTGCTTTTTTCCCGATGATGGAAGCAGCCGAGCATGCGATGCTCCGCTCTTTGGGGATTCCTGTCCTGCCGGAAACGGCAACTCTACGGGCCGATGGCACCGAATTGCCGCCGGTGACTTGGCCGAGAATTGCAGCAAACTGTCGTTATTGTTCTGCCGCTCGATTCGAGGACCTTCTCCGCATCGACGTTCGAGTCACACGCATAGGAAGCAGCAGTGTAGAGTACCAATGCCGGTTCCTCCGAGCAGACGAACTGATCGCGGAGGGCACAATTGCGGCTGTCTGCTGCTACTTGCATCATGACTCAGNGAATGGTGCTGGGAGCCAACTGACAAAGACAGCGATACCAGAATCGATAAGAAAGCTGCTGGCACGCCACCAATGATGGCAAACCTTTTCCCTGTTACTTGCGTAGCAGGTTTACACGAGGTGCATTGCGACCGGGTTTTGGCCCAAGTTGTGCGATTATTGTGCGTTTAGAGCAGTGATTTCCGGGCAACAGATGGCCTGGTGCCTTCCTCCCCCGTCTTCTCGTTTTCAATGTTTGAGTGTTTCGGAATGACGTCTTGCCTCGCTGAATTTACGGTTGGATCCACCGAAATGTTGTCCTTTGTTGGACTACTGGACCAAGGACTTGTTCTGGGGCAAGTGTTAAAATGGCTTCCCACGTGGCTCACGCCCCTTTGGTTGATCGGTGTGGGACTCGGAATTGGGGCATTGATTTCGGCGGTTGTATTTGGCTCGCTAGCTCTTCTCTCGTTCGTCCCCGGAATTGGCAAGCTAGCGGACTCGCCGAAACGTGGGATCACAGCATCACTCATTATCGGGGGTTTGATCGCGATCGCCTTGTGCGCCGTTTACATCCCCCGCTCAACCGAATATGGCGAGGCTTTATTTCTTCCACTATTTTGCATTGGTGTCGTGCTAGGTTTCGGAGTCATCTATGGGGCTTGGCATCGCACACGAGTGGAATGGCTTCAAATTCTGTCAGAGGGAGTGGTCCCTTATCTGCTATCGGTTGCCGGTGCTTTTGTGTTGATTGCGGCGATTGCAACCCCCATGCTGACCGATCCAATGTCATTCATCGAGGCCATTCCGCAGGTCAACTTGGTAGGTGACGGCACGGTTCGCTCGGTCGTGGAGATCGATGGGAACAGCGTCGATACCGAAGTCGATCTCGCTCCATTCGTGCCGGCCAACCTTGACTACAACTTACGTTCTGCGGCAGAGTTGACGATCGAGAGCGATCGAACCGTCTTCATCGCTGATGCTGCTGATGCCGCAAACTTTTTCAGGCCACCAACTCGCGTCAACGCGAACGAGAAAATTGAGTTTCGCTCAGAGAACCGCGAGAGCCCTCCAATCCCTGGAGATCCAACCCTACTGCACATTCAAAACCGCGAACTGGACACTGCGACGGTGGCATTCACGTTCAAATATATACCCTTGGTGCCCCAAGCATCGTCCATCGTGCTGCTCGCGATTCTCTTTTTCCTGACGACCACAGCGATCATGGNGTTCAGACAAGCCGCGCCGCGGGTCTGGGCACTCGCGCTCTCGACCGCCAAGAACGAGATGGCGCAACCGCTTTACCTACTCCTACTCACGATTGGCATGGTCGGTGTGTTGCTGTTCGCTATTTACCCCTTCAACACACTTGGTGACGACATCCGACTGTTAAAGGACAGCGGCGTCACGTTAATCATGATTCTGTGCATGCTTCAGGCAGTGTGGAGTGCCGGTACGAGTGTAAGTGATGAGATTGAAGGGCGGACAGCGTTGACCGTACTCAGCAAGCCAGTGAGCCGTCGCTCATTCATCCTTGGGAAGTATGCTGGCATCATGCTTTCGGTTTTGGTGCTCTTCCTGATCATTGCATCAGTGCTACTGGTCGTGATCAGCTACAAGCCAATCTACGATGCCAGAGAAACCAGTCGTGGTGATACAACTTGGCAGGAAAGCCACGAAGAAGTCATGACAACCGTTCCTGTCTTGGGTTTGTACTTCATGGAAACGATGGCAATTGGAGCGGTTGCTGTTGCCTTGGCCACACGACTGCCCTTGTTGGCCAATTTCATCACCTGTTTTGTGATTTACGTGATTGGAAACCTGACTTCCCCGCTCGTGGCATCAACGGAGGGTAATAACGAGCTGGTGGGGTTTGTCGGTAAGCTGATAGCGGTGGTGGTTCCGAACCTGAACATTTTCAATGTCCAATCGGCAGTAGATGCAGGAAATCAAATACCAGTTCTCTACTTGGCAGGTGCCTTCAATTACCTTGTGTGTTTCACCATCGCAGTGTGGATGCTCGCGATGCTTTTATTCGATGACCGAGACTTAGCTTGATTTGAAAGACTGAGACCACGAACAGGGGTGAGCCTGCGGCAATTCTCATGCCTGAGCGTTAGTCACATTTCTGTCTGCTCCAAGCCGATCTCTCACAGGAGCCGACAAGATTGAGTCGATTCAACACTCTTGCGAGACTACGACGTGAGCCTGAGTCTCGCGGTTTTCAGCTCTCCTATCTGTGGTCCAGCTTGGCGGGTTTGTTGGTACCGACCTTGGTGATTTTGGTTGGTATGATCGCGATGCTGCTCGACTCNAAGGGTCTTAAGGAGCCGACGGTTACGCTGGGAACGCACCTGACGATTCCATTGAGNGAAGAATACATTGCACAGAAACCGCTCATGCAGCTGACTCAGCTAGTTGGCTTCACACTGCTGACTGCAACAATTTTTGCAGGTTGCGTTTGGTTGCAGCGACGAAGCGCCGACACCCGTGCAAGTCAGATCGTCAAGTCGTTGCATGGGCGCATCCTTAAGCAAAGTTTGCGACGTGCCGAGGTTGAGGGTGCCGCTGCCCAACATGTGCGTGCCGAGGACATCATTGGCAACCAATTCCCCTGCATTCAAATCGGTATTTCCCAATGGTATCAGGCCGTTCCCCGCAGCTTGCTGACACTTATCGGCTGTGTCTTTCTGGCATTACTGGTCAATGTGTGGCTTACAGTATTGGCTGTCATCAGCGGTGTGCTTGTGCGCCGCTTCTTTCACAAGCTGCACCAACAAAAAGATGCGGAGCTCACTCACTGGGCAGTGCCACGTTCCAGACAGAGAATGGCGTCGCTGGTCGGACAGGCTCCCCTCTTGGCGCGTCTTCAATCACAAGGAATCGCAGATCAGGCGTATCAGCAGGAACTCGATTCAATGTTTCGAAAAATTGACGCGCAGCACCTTCGCCAGGCGCGGATCTGGCCCTTGGTATTTCTGGCAGTCTCTACCGCGATTGCAGTCATGATTCTGGGACTNGGCGTGAATCTCCTAGGAAGCGTTAGCGGTCTCAATGTGCCTGCAGCGTTGGTTCTTGGCCTGGCGTTAGCTGGGGCTGCTTCAGCAGCGGGACAGCTGCAAAACTTGAGCAGCCATTTAACGAAAAGTGGAGAGTCCAGCGATACTATTTATCGCTATCTGAAACGGAGCGATGAACGTGCCCCCAGTGAACAGCGAGTCGGCTTGGCCGGCCTACGTGACAATGTCGAAATACGCGATGTCACCCTCAGCGATTCCAACGGTCAACTGATCCTCAGCCATCTCAGTCTGGAACTCTATCCGGAGCAATTGATCGCATTGCTGGGGACCGAACAAGTATCAACGCGAGCGTTGACGGAGCTACTGATGGGCTTTGGATTGCCGAGCGAGGGGCGTGTTTCGATCGACGGCATTCCTCTTCGTGAAATTCATCCGCAAGCCTTGGCAAGAAATGTAATGTGGATCGAACCGGATGGGCCGATCTGGGATGGAACCATCCTCGAGAATCTATCGGGTAATGACAACGGCATCAGTAGCAGTGACGTCTTCGACGCTCTCCGCGAAGTCAATGTTTATGAAAGGATTCAACGCTTACCCGAGGGCCTCAACACGATCGTCAGCGCGAATGACTCGATGCTGGGCGTCGAAACCACTTATGGCATCGCAGTCGCACGAGCCCTGTTGCACAAGCCGCCAATTTTACTGGCTCTGGAACCACCGCCGCCAGCCGAGCACATGGCAGAGGACCCATGCCTGAACGCCTTCAAAAAGTTGGTGCGTGGAGGCACGCTCGTCGTCCTCTTGCCCCGCCGCTTACCATCGCTGAGATCTGCAGACCGCGTGATTCTGCTCAATGGCGCACGACTGGCAGGGGAGGGTAACCATGGTGAACTGCTGGCGACAAGCGACCTCTATCGCCACCTAAACTATCTGTTATTCAATCCCTACCGGCATCAGAAACGCTCGATTGGCTCGACAACTGAAATCCGCCAACGACCGTGACAGCCGTCGGCGGCACAAAAGCAGCAAAGAAAGCAGTCAGTTCGCTGACGGGAGAAACGGGTACCAATCAGATGAACGATCACTGCACGGGACTAACAGATCTGCAGCCTCAGTCGCTGACAGGGCGACCAGGAGGCGGGCTCCCGCCGGCGGCTGGCGGGCGTTGAGGTGTGTAGAGGCAACAGTCCTCCGGACACACGTCATGCCAGGCTCCTAGACCGCCAACTGCGGGTCGATTTTCCCTGCCTTCGACTCGTTCTTGCACAAGATCGCTGATCATCTCTACAAAGCCGGTTTCGATTCCCGCAGTTCGAGTCCGGTGCATTCGGATGCCTCGCTCTTCACAGACCTCTGCAGCTTCCTCATCAAGATCGAACATGACCTCCATGTGATCACTGATGAATCCAATCGGAACCACGATAACACTCTCAAGTTTCTGTTGATCATCGCGGGCCTTGATTGTGTCACATATATCAGGCTCAAGCCACGGTTGCTGCGGTGGCCCACTGCGACTTTGATAAACGAGATCCCATTGGCTAACACCGCATGATTCAGCAACGAGCCGGCAAGTTTCCCTGAGCTGTTTTTCATAGTCGCAGTTACTGGACATTGATACTGGAATACTATGAGCCGTAAACAGGACCACTGATTGCTCGGCAGTGTTGCCCAATGTTTCGATCGACTCGCGGAGATTGGCAGTCATGACCTCGATGAATTTGGGATGGTTGAATCCCATTCGGACTTTTTCAATCAGCGGAGCATCCGGTCCAACCTGCTCTCGGGCCGCGATGATGTTTTCACGATACTGACGGCAGCCGCTGTAGCAACTGTACATACTGGTAAAGAAAGCGATCGCTCGTTTACGCCCATCGTCTCGCATCTGCCGAATGGTATCTGGCAGCAGCGGGTCCCAGTTGCGGTTCCCCCAATAAATCGGCAGATCGACTCCAACGCGTTCAAACTCGTCTTTGATGACTCGAAGAAGTGCACGATTCTGGTCGTTGATGGGACTGACACCGCCAAATTTCTTATAGTGCTCGGCAACCTCCAGCATCCGTTCCCGCGGCACGCGTTTACCCCGGAGGACGTTCTCGAGAAACGGCATCACATCCTCCTGCCCCTCTGGCCCACCGAAGGAAACGAGAAGAAAGCAATCATAGGGCGGCAATTCGAATGACATAGCTGTATTAGGTTGCGGGATTGAAAGGGTCGTTATCAGTTACTTTGGTATTATTGCCACCCATCAAGACCTGTCGCGAGACAGTTATCATATAGCCGGGTGGGTGTCGTGCTCGCTGGCGTTCGCTCATTCTATCGGTGACACGGCATGACCGCTGCCGGTCGTCATACACTCAGGATCTAATTTTCACTAGTCTGATTTCGCTAGCTGAACCCATTGTCCCAACAAATCGCAATCACAAAATCCTCCCAAGGATGGCTTCCGGGGTCAGGCCATTCGGGAAGAACATGATGAACCGTGCAGACCAGAAGAAGCTTTAGCCATGAATCAGTACACTACCGCATGATCGATCCGGACATTCCCCAGCCGATTGTCCAAGCCATTGTGAACCGCTGTGGAATCACCTCCATTAAAAAACTGAGGTCGGGTCTCAGTGGTGCCACCGTCGCTCACTGCCGCGCCGCCGACGGCCACGAATACGCACTCAAGCTTTGGCCCAACTCCTTTTCATGCAATCGTATTGAATCCATCCACCGTGTCATCCTTCACGCTTGGAAGGAAGGCTTTGAAATCATCGCGTTTCCGGTGATTTTTCAGTCGTTAGCCCACGAATCGCAAACAGATTCATCTAACACCGTTCTCTCATCCAATGGTGAACACTGGGAACTTTCCCAGTGGCGTCCAGGTGAGCCGCTGACCACCACCGCCGCTCTGGACAACATCCGTCGGGGTGCTGAGGCCATCTCGCGATTCCATGCTTGCACCGCTGCCCTGAAAACAATTCACCAACCGCCTCCCATCATCGAGGAACGCCTGCGAACGCTCGCCTCAAGAAGGCAGTATTTCCCGGTCCTGATTCAGTCAATCAACCGGACTGATCTGCCATTAGACGTCACTGCTGCCCTGCGAGACGCTGCGAATCTATTGCACTGGAAATGGGATGAAGCCTGTGCGCAAATACACCGATCATTAACAGAGCACGGAGTTTGCAACCTTGCCACCCAGTACATATTGCGCGATGTCCATGCTGAGCACCTTCTGTTCTCATCAGGAAAGCCAACTGGTTTGATTGATTTTGATGCTGTCCGCATTGACACACCAGCCGCCGATCTGGCCCGCTGGGCAGGTAGTTTCCTGGCGGGTCAGCACTCAGCGGACGACGTGTGGGAAGCCGTTTTTGCTGGGTATCGCGAAAATATGAAACAACCTGATGAGACCTATGCGGCACAAACAGTCAAACTGGCGTCTGACCTCTGTTTTGCGGGCATCTGGCTCAGTCTGGCAAACTGGTTGGTGTGGCTGTTGGTCGAACGACGGGACTTCGACGCCCCGCCCGAGATCCTTGCTGGGCGAATTTACAATCTGATCCGGGCGGCTACGCCTCGCAGCTGACAATTGACTGAATATTGACCCGGAATTCCTGCAAGGCATAGAATACAAGCTAGACGATTACCACTGTGAAAACGAGCGAAACTGAATGACCTCTTCCATGCAACGCTGGATTTCAAGTCCCACACGCTGGCTACCCATGCTTGCCCTGCTGGGATGCTGCTGGCTCGCTCCTGCCCAGTCGCAAGACAGCTTTGGCGGGGGAGCTGATCTGTTCCCTGATTTTTCGCTCGGTGGGTTTGGTGATGAAAATGGGGAACCGGTCGAATGGCGGGCCACCTACCAGATCAATGACAGTGGCAAAGGCAAGCTGGAAGTTACTGCGACCTTGGGTAGTGGTTGGCACATTTACTCCATGACGCAGCCTGCTGGTGGTCCAACCCCCACCACCTTGTCATTGCAGTCTCCACCTGAGATTAAGCTAACAGGAAAATTCACCCCGGACCGCAAACCACACAGCAGTGTTTCGTCTGTCTACAAGGGCCTAACCGTCGAAGAGTTCGAATCCAGCGTGACATGGTCGGCAACGATTCAGGCACCCGCGGGATTTGAAGGAAAAATCTCAGTTCAAGTCGCTGGTCTGGTCTGCAAAGAAGCCTGCGTTCCCGTCGGTGAAACACTCGAGGCCACTCCAGTCAGCAACGCTGATGCTGATGCCGAGTCAAGCCAACTGACATCAGAACTGGATACAGAATCAACACTTTTCCGCGAAGTTGCCAAGCCATTCCGTGACGGTGACTATGCCGTGGAATGGACCGCCTACGTGTTCCCGGCGACCGTCAAGGCAGGTCAGTGGGGCGAATTGATTTTCACAGCTACTCCCGATGCGACCTATCACGTTTATGAAACAGCTATAGATGATTCAGACCTTTCTACCAATTTTGTCGTCACAGCAAAATCTGGCATCGAGGTTGGAAAACCGGTTGCAGACCTTCCCGTGACGCAAAAGCAAGGTGTGCTGCCCTACGGCTACTTCAAAGGAAAAGTGACCTGGCGGCTTCCGTTCATGGTTCCGACCACAACGAAACCCGGTAGTAAAACAATCGAAGGGATGATCGCTTATCAAGCCTGCACTGACGGCAGTTGTCTTCAGCCACAAGCACTCAAATTCAAAGCGTCATTGGCTGTCGCTGAATCGACCATCGAAAGCCCTGCAGCGATCATGCTCACCTCGGGCAGGTCCAACGACGCCAAGGATGCTGCGGCTGAAACAAAGTGGGTCGATCCGATCACAAAACCAGCTGATGTCCCCCAGTCACCCGCAGCAGATGACATTACATCGACTGACACAAACGTACTCCCGTCACCCGGGCCTGGAGAAAAAACAGAAACCAATGCAAAAACCGATCTCGCCGACGCAGACACGGCAGCAACAAATGACGCGCAGGCTGGTTCAAGCACGGCCTTCCCGCTGATTCTCGTCTTTGCATTCATTGGAGGATTGATTCTGAATGTGATGCCATGTGTTCTTCCCGTAGTCGGCCTCAAAATCATGGGGTTCGTCAGCCAAGCCGGAGAAGACCGCAAACGAATCCTGACACTCAATGTGGCATACGTAGCAGGCATCATGGCAGTGTTTGCACTTTTAGCTGTCGTTGCAGCGGTGACAAAATTTGGCTGGGGTGAACAGTTCACCTACTTCCCCGTCCGACTAGGTTTGACACTTGCACTATTCGCTCTCGCACTGAGCTATTTGGATGTATGGGAGATTCCGGTTCCTGGCATGGCCGCGGGCAAAGCCTCACAGGACCTGCAAAATCGCGAGGGTTTTTTCGGCGCGTTCTCAAAAGGCGTCTTTGCCACGATCATGGCAACGCCATGCAGTGGTCCATTGCTCGGATTCATCCTCGGGCTAACACTGAACCTTGCGCCTGCCCAGACAATCGCCATTTTCTTAACCGTGGGACTGGGGATGTCATCTCCTTACCTGCTGATCGGATTCCGGCCAAAGTTAATCGCATGGCTACCCAAGCCTGGGGACTGGATGGTAACGCTTAAGCAACTGATGGCATTTCTATTTCTGGGAACAGTTGCTTTCTTCTTCTCTCAATTCAATGACACGCAAAAAGTTCCCGTATTCGTATCACTGATCGCCGTTTGGTTCGGGTGCTGGATCATCGGAAAAGTCCCGAACTACGCGGACTTGGGAAAACGCGTCTCCGCATGGCTCGGTGGTATTGCCGCCGCGGCCGCCCTCAGCTTCGGAGCGTTTCATTTCCTTGAACAAGTGAAAGAGCTGGACTGGAAGGACTACAACGAAGCTCAATTACAGCAACTGCGTAACGAAGGCAAGACGGTGATGGTCGACTTTGGTGCGAAGTGGTGCGTCAACTGCATTGTCAATTACGAGGTTGCGTTGAACACCGCGACGACCCGAGAAGTAATGGACGAATTGGGAGCTGTCGCAATGTACGCGGACTGGACCGATCCCGACGAGAAGATTAAGCAGAAGCTCAGCGAATTGGATTCCCGCTCTATTCCCTTGCTGGTCATCTACCCAGGAGACCGAAGCAAAGCCCCCATCATCATGCGTGACCTGGTGACTCAACAGGCAGTGGTCGATGCCCTCAGGCAGGCAGGTGCCAGTGTCAGCAGTTCTTCACTTTCGTTTTCGGCTCGTGATCAAAACGTCGCCACGATCGCTCCACAGTGATTCGGAACTCTACACGGATCCAGCGAAGATGACCCTGCTTGAAGTCGATGATACGATCGTCGCGATTGCCTCTCCGACATCACCTGCACCCCGTGGTGTTGTTCGAATGTCTGGCGATGAAACATTGGCCATCCTCCAACAGATGGGCATTCACTGCGAACAAACCAGCAGGGCTCGGCGGCTGGCTACCCATATTGATGTTGGCACCCCTCTAGGAACGATTCCAGTTGAAGTGATGGTTTGGCCCACCCATCGCAGTTACACCGGACAACCCTCAGCAGAACTGCACACTTACGGTTCACTGCCGCTACTACGTGCATTAGTTGACAAAGCAGGCCGCTGTGGTGCACGGGCAGCGCGACCAGGTGAATACACGATGCGAGCCTTTCTGGCCGGCCGCCTCGACTTGACGCAAGCCGAAGCGGTACTGGGCGTCATCGAAGCAGAACAACGCGGTACGCTCGATCACGCGTTGAGACAACTCAGTGGCAATCTATCTCAACCTCTGGAACGAATGCGAAGCACGCTGCTGGACCTACTTGCTGATGTCGAAGCAGGACTCGACTTTGTAGATGAAGATATCTCATTTATCAGTGACCAGGATCTTATCGATCGCCTTTCCGCCATTGCAATTGAGCTTGAGCAAACGCTTCGATTGATGCAGAACCGCGGCGGGGGATCAGCTCGTATTACCGTAGCACTGTGCGGACCTCCCAATGCAGGCAAGAGCTGTTTAATCAACCGACTGGCGGACCAGCAAGTAGCGATCGTAGCACCTGTGGCTGGCACAACACGTGACACTGTAACCGTTGACATCGAGTTACAGGGCAATCATCTGACGCTCATTGACACAGCAGGTATCGAAGAGGCAGAAACGGAAGTCTCACTACAGTCGCAAGCTCAAGCACAACGTTCCACCAGTGAATCTCGTGTACGACTGTGGTGTGTCGATTCAACCAGCGACGACTTCGCGGCGAAAGCGAATGAACTGCAAGAACTGGCAAACCGGACGCGAAGACCGCAAACCATTGATCTCTGGATCGCTACCAAAACAGATGCGGCCATACAATCTACCTCGACTGCCAGCACCGAGGCCTCCTGGATTCCGTGCAGTGCGCTCAATGGTGACGGAATTGAGCGTCTCAAGATATCAATCTGTGAGACTCTGAAGCAGCACGATACGGAAGAGATTGGTTCGGTCGTTGGCACTGCTGCCCGCTGCAGCCAGTCACTTCACCAAGCAATCGCTGCCATTCAGCAGGCAATCCACTTGACCGGCCATCAGGAAGGACACGAATTTGTATCCGCTGAATTGCGTACCGTCGCCCAGTGTCTTGGGGAAGTGACAGGGACTGTTTACACCGACGACATTCTGGATCGGGTTTTTGGCCGTTTTTGCATCGGCAAGTAAAAGGGGTGGATTTCATGACCCCCTCCAAAGCGTCAAAACCACTCACTGAGAACGTGCTCGCAAGGCGGCATTCCAGTCCTCTGGGACCACTTTGGTCACACTGGACAACCAAGGGTCTGCAACAATTGAACTGGCAAGCACCATCGATTCAGCATCCCCAACGCGACACACTGGTGCCCAACGCGCAGGTCGACATGCTCGACACCTTGTTGCAGGATTATTTCACAGGAAAAAGCATCTCTTGGCATGACCTTGTGCTTGACCGTACGGGCTGGACGCCCTTCCTAAAGCAAGTTTACAGACACTGCCTTGAAATCCCATTCGCCAACACAATAACCTACAAGGAACTCGCAACGCTGGCTGGCAATGAAAAAGCGAGTCGTGCCGTGGGTGCAGCCATGTCACGTAATCGGATTCTGTTAGTGATCCCATGCCATCGCGTTATTTCCACCACAGGCAAACTTCAAGGATACAGTGCCCAAGGTGGCATCAGCACGAAGCACCTGCTGCTGGAACTGGAGCGTCAGGGACGGTGGCCACTGGAGCTTTTCGGCAAACAATGCAGCAGATGATCGTAGCAAACCAACCGATTGAAAACGTGACAAGCGACAAAGGCAACCATCGCGGCTGATAGTAGAATTCGACCCACCACTGGCCGCTTGGCAAAATCACTCCCTGGGTGATTCCGTCAACGCCGTGCACTTGCGCTGCCTGCCATGAACTGCGGGCAAATTCAGAAAACACAGCATCCGGTTCAACGGAGGTAAAACGCGCTCGCCAATTGCCATCCTGAATGGTGGGTCGCGTGATCAACAACGGCGTTCTAGCTTGCACCTGGTAGACCGCCGACTCCGGTTGCTGCTTCAATCGCGTCGCCCTCCAAAACGCTTCTGAATCAAGACCGGACTCCCCGTTATCGTGAATCACCTGGGCTTGGGAATCACCCACCAACTGAACCACTGGAGTCTGCCGTTTCGGAACGCGTTGACCGTTGTCATCGACAAGAAATCCTGCCTGCTGAAATCGCTCAACCAACATGGCTGGGGTTAAACGCTTGGACGAGTACTCCCAAGTCTGGTAGCCATTTAAATCAATAGTTGGGCCTACAGAGCGCGGGGACAGATCGACCAGATACAAATCCCGGTCTTGCAAATCGATCACATTGGCGCGACCGGAGACATGGAGAGAGCCATCGATTGCCAACCACCGCCGCAACGACCGCCACAAACGGACTTGCTCATCCACTTCCAACTCAGAAGTCAATTGACTGATCGCCTGCCAGAACACAGCAACGTTCCGGCTACGAATGGAAACCATGTTGTTCAGCACATGAACCCGATCAGCAAGATGCCAGCGCCCGAACCATGCTGCTCGACTGCTGGCTTCGACCTCTAGTAGACGCTCATCACTGCTGCGTTGACTCCAAACAGTCGGCCAACCAGATCCAGTCTTGGTTCGCATCCATCGATTCGGTTCGGTTCTTGAGGGTTGCCCCAAAGCCGACACCACTTCATTGACCTCGGCTTTAGAAACCTGGTGAATGTTACCCCGGCCACTGATTCCGAGATCCAAACAAACGACTACGATCGCTGTCATCGCCCAACGACTGCGATTGTCCGTGCTGCGAGCAAGAAACCTGAGAATTAGTGAAATGGCCAAAAGGACAATCATTGTGTGGTAAAGAGACGCCGCCAATTGCGATAAGCCTCCAAGCACATTGATTGGCCCCCACCAAGAATCGCGAGCCCCTTGCATAAGCTGCAATTCATCAAAAAAGAGCCATCGGTAAAGTTGCACTCCGATCGTGGTACACATCATCACAACCGCAAGCCACAAAGCTGACACGGCAACACGGGACGCAAAGGCTGCATGCCTCTTATCAGAGAGACGATCGAATACTTGAGCCGTCACCATGGACGCAGCCAAGGCAAAAAACGGCAACCACTTGGTGGGATAACGAAAAGAATCATAACCGGGCAGACAGTGATACAAAAACCAGTACGGTCCACCGATGGCACTATCGTAATTTAGCAGACGACCTGTTCCCGACTGGACCAACCAAACCAAACCAAAATGCCCGAGCGTTAATAAGAACGCCACCCAACAGAGTGCCAACCATGGTCCACGAAAACGCTCATGCCAAAAACGCAATCGAATCCATAAGGCAAGGAATGTCACCACGCCCATGTAAATCGAAGGTGTCCATGCACGCCCATCACCGGGCCACAACCGACTGTATCTTTGGTTGATCGGCATGAAGGATCCAAATGCATTGGGAGTCACCATTTCAGCGAGATGCCACGGTGGCAAAGAATATTGAAATGCCTGTGAACGCATCCCCCTGGAGTGCGGTGGTTCAATCCACGATTCACTCATGACCGGTTGCAACCGTTCACTCTGCTGGCTCCAACTGATTGATGCCGCCAGTTGAGGTGCCGACAGGATGGCGGCGAGCATGGGGACACCCAACAACACGAACCCATCGATTCGGTCTGCTGAATGCTTAGCTAAACGGACTAGCCCAATCGCAGAAACAACAAGCATCAAATGCAATGCTGACTGCGGATCACCACCCAGAATCATCATTGCCATCGCTATGCCCGCCACCATGATTCGAAAACGACGTCTGCCAGCCTCACGAACCAGCATTGCTCCTAAAGCAATCGGTAACCAGGCGGCTCCAACCAAGAACGGCGGATTGGTGTACAAGAACAGCACGGAACCCGACAGCGGGTACAACAAGGACGCAACAGCGACACCGAAAGGTCCGCAACCAGCCCAACGAGCCATTAATCTCGCCGCCATGGATGCAATGATCAAATGCATCGCCACGTACCAGGCCATGGCTGTCCCAGTCGAGATTGGCAGAGAAAAGATCAGGTAACGCAGCGGATACAACACCGCTGATGTCGTCTCACCAACCAGAGGCATCCCAGTCTGATCAAGCGGATTCCAAAGTGGCAGCCACACCTCACTACAGCGTTCAGCGACATAGTCGTATAGCGGCGTGTAGAAGAACGCCACATCACGGAAGGCGAGGCAATCCAAGCCAATCAAGGAGGACGCCAAAAACGCCAAAATCAAAACGGGCGCAAATAAAACGCTCGTTTTCGAATACAACATGGTCAACAGATCAAGGAGGTGCAGTAATGATTCCGGCTTTGGACTGATTACGCAGTGTATCAGCTCGATCCATCAAATCCTCTGCCGGCTCAAGTTCTTTCGGTGCGAGTTGCACGTCTATGATACGCTCATCACGCAGTTCGCCGGGCCACAATGTTTCCGAGAAAAAATCGATTCCTGGCCACTCGTACCAAGGTGGCTTGATCTTCCGACGAATCACTTCGGTGCGATAACCATCTTTTTCAATCCGGAATTCGCGAGTGCCGTAATGCACAAAACTAGTGGCAGCAGGGCTGGTCCCGATCATTTGATTGTCAATCGAAACAGTAGCCCCGGGCGGACTGGTTCGAACCGTCATCCGCCGCCGGACACACCCACTGCATACAACAACCACGACACATGCAAGCCAGCCCAGGTTCTTACACGGCCAATAGCAGTATCGGGACGGATTGGTATCAGCAGTCAAAAGCAGCCTCAATCGAAAAATGACTCATTGAAACTGTCTGTAGCACGTGCCTGCTACTACCCGCTAGACCGTTTTGGGTGGAACGGAAATTTCACACCAAGTGCGACGAACAGCGACTGTTTCACGACTGTTATCATGTGAAACACGGGATTTCTTCCCGTACAGGCTTTTCCCGCCACCGCACAGACCACGAAAAGATAAAACGATGTTGAAAAAGCCAATCATTACGTTTGATTTCACCTCAGGATACCTGTTCGCTACCCTCGCTTTGGCTTCCACCTTGCTCCCAGCCCCACCTCTTTTTTCAGAACAACGCGTTCTCGCAGAAACACCCCTCGAAGTTTCACTGAAGCTACAGCGTCCGACGTCAAGTGATCCCACTCTATTCAGCGTCATCAACCGCGATGAAGAATGGGCTCCCGCCGAAACGGCGATCATCGTGTGCGATGTGTGGGACTATCACCACAGTCCGAATGCCGTTGCACGCCTTCAGCAATTGCTGCCACGTCTTGATGCAGTGCTGAAATTTGCCAGGAGCAAAGGTGTAACGATCATCCACGCACCGAGTGACTGCATGGATGCGTATCAGGATCATCCCGCTCGACATCGAGCGATCGCAGCTCCCGACGCAAGGGATCAACCCATCGATATTGGTTCATGGTGCTCCGCGATTCCAGCGGAAGAAAAGGCGACCTATCCAATTGATCAATCAGACGGCGGTGAAGACGACGACAGAGTGTTGCATGCCAAGTGGGCTCAGGAACTGACCACAATGGGACGTAATCCCAACATGCCTTGGCAAAGGCAGAATGCTGGAATCACAATCGATTCAAAAATAGACTATCTCAGCGATCGAGGTGATGAGGTCTGGAATATTCTTACCCAACAAAAGATCAAAAATGTGGTACTCACAGGCGTTCACACCAACATGTGTGTCCTCGGACGCCCGTTTGGCCTGCGGCAAATGGCAAGGAATGGCAAAAATGTCGTCTTGATGCGAGACATGACTGACACCATGTACAATCCCGCCCGCTGGCCCTATGTCAGTCATTTT
Organism: Rhodopirellula sp.; assembly: GCA_002689655.1. Classification (GTDB taxonomy): domain Bacteria; phylum Planctomycetota; class Planctomycetia; order Pirellulales; family Pirellulaceae; genus Rubripirellula. The sequence continues at coordinate 124,761 of NZHC01000045.1, forward strand.
GAAGGAACGCGTCGAGTCATCTCACACATTGAACGCTTCGTATGCCCCACCATCAGCAGCGATCAGTGGCTTGGCGGAACGCCATTTCTATTTGAGGGTGACAGCACAAGACCGCAGACGAGCACCTCAGACACAACGAAGGCACAGAGATTGGACCACTGGCAATTGGTAAAACTCCAAGATGCCTCTGGTTCTGCCAGGCCGAACACCCCCACGACCTTGGGAAAATCGACTTTCTTCCGTTGTGTCGTTCGAATACCTGAAAGATGGTTCGGTGCGAGCCAAGAACGCAGTGAATCAAACATCGGTATCCGCATCCATCATCAGAAGGACGCACGCGTATGGATCAATGGTGCCGAGCAAAAAAACTTCACAAACCAGCCCGACAGTCGATTGCACATCGTTCCTCGCAGCGCGGTAACGGTTGACGATGCAAATCTGCTAGTCATTCAAACTCTGGGCAGCAAGATATTGGACGCTCCGCAGATCGAAAATGAACTTGAAAATTTCTCGCTTGCGGGAACTTGGCAAATGAACTCAGGCGCTGAGGCTGAGCTGATACAGATGCCGTTACCCGCCAAGTTTGGTGGCTCCAGCGACATCGTCTTTAATGCCCCTGACCCTCTTTGGACTCCGCGTGTGTTGACGAGGCCTCACGATTTCACCAACGGCATCGAAGGCCCCGCCTGTGACAAGACAGGAAATGTCTTTGCGGTCAACTTCACAAAACAAGGAACGATTGGCAAAGTCACCCCCGAGGGCATAGCGAGTCTATTTGTGGCATTACCAGAGGGAAGTATCGGAAATGGAATCCGTTTCGCTCCTGACGGCACTTTCTTTGTTGCCGACTACAAGAAGCACAACATCCTACGGGTTGACCCCAGCACTAAAAAACTCACCGTGCATGCGCACCATCCCGAAATGAATCAACCCAACGATTTGGCACTAAGCCCTGATGGAAAAACTCTGTACGCAAGTGATCCCAACTGGAAAACAGGAACTGGGAATTTATGGCGCATCGACAGTGAGGGCACTGTCACGCGGATTGCAGAGGGCCTGGGAACCACGAATGGTATCGAAGTCAGCCCGGATGGAAAAACACTGTACGTCAATGAGTCGAAACAGCGTAATGTGTGGGCATTTGATTTGGGCAGCAGCGGAACGCTAAGCAACAAACAATTGATTCGACATTTCGACGATCACGGATTGGACGGAATGCGTTGCGACGTTCAGGGAAATCTGTATGTCACTCGGCATGGAAAGGGCACCGTGATCAAGATGACGCCAAGTGGCGAAATTTTAAGGGAGGTGCCGGTGCTTGGTAACCGTCCCAGTAATCTGTGCTTTGGCGGCCCCGACCGGAGAACGGTCTATGTCACCGAGGTCGATTCCCAACGCCTGATAAAGTTTCGCGTGGACCAACCCGGTCGCGAATAGTTTCCCGCGACTTGTTTACGTCGACTTGATTACGACGACTTGATTACGGCAAGAATCCGATCAACAGCGGTGCGCAATGAACGTGCCGCCATGACAAAGTTGGTGTGCCCGCTGACTTCAGGTTGAATCTCCTCATACAACTCGGTGGCACGGCGCAGCTTTGATGCTTTCTTCTTGGCCATTTTCAAATAGACCGCCGGATTTTCCACTTCGTCCAACGGACCGACGGCCAGGATAAAATCGTAAAGATCACGCACGATGGCACGCAAATCCTCATCATCCTCAGCCTCGTCGGCGTGCTTGAGGAAAGTGCGTATCATCCACACGTGCGTCACCTCAGTGTCGATAGCACGCACGTGTTCCATTGGATCGGTATTGTCTACAGCCATCCGCTAACCTACGCTTCCCCGGATCCTTGCGACGTGTCGCTCACCACCGACTCCGTGGCATTCGGGGCGTTGCCTCCGGCAGTTTCCACCGCATCTGCCTTGGGTTTCGCCGGTGCGTGGCCGTGAGGGGTATTCATGGCAACGGTCACTACGCCCGCCACCGTGAGCAGCATACCAAACCACAATAGCGGGCTGACATTGCTGAAATCATGCAATCGCATCACCGAAACAATCGCAGTCACGGACACGGCACCTCCAAATACGATGGGCATTACCAGCAATGCGTTTCCACGACTGGTCATCATGGCAGTCGTCAAGCAGAGAGCTCCCACCGCACCCAAGGTACCTGCAAGGAAGCCCCACTTCATCGTTGGAAAATGGGCGCCGGTGAAACTGAAGCTGTCACCTTTGACCTTCATCATGACCAGACCGCCCGCGACCGCGATGACGAGATACGCGATCCCGATGAAAACATAAGGCTTGAATGGTGTCCAACCCTCTGGCGGCAAGAGTGGCTTGCCATCAACTCGTGGTGTTTGTGCATTTCCGATAGTGGGACCGTAACAACCCCAGAACAGAGCGGTGCCAATGGCAAATAAAATCGGGATCAACATCTTGTTCATGAAAACCTCAAAGGGGGAAACGAATGTTTTCAACTCAGGGCGGGCCCGCGTTGGCGGACAGGTCAGTCAGTAGTTTTACACGTTGAAAAGGAAGTGGCAGATGTCACCATCCTGCATAACGTAGTTTTTTCCTTCCACACGCAGTTTACCAGCTTGTCGAATTTCTTTCTCACTCTCGTGTGTTTCCAAATCATCCAAGGTATACACCTCAGCCCGAATGAATCCTCGTTCAAAATCGGTATGGATCACGCCAGCAGCCTGCGGCGCAGTAGCACCAACATGCACTGTCCATGCACGAACCTCTTTCTCACCTGCAGTGAAGTAGCTCTGCAAACCCAGCGTGTGGTAGGCCTCGCGGGCAATCTGACTGAGAGCGGGATATTCCAGCCCAGCCTCGGACAGCATCTCGGCTCGATCCTGTTCATCCAGTTCTGCTATTTCTGCTTCAAGCTTGGCGCATACGCACACCACTCGAGCACCGCTATTCTCAGCATGATCCCGAACGCGTTGAACCAAAGGATCTTTGCCTTCCAGATCGAGTTCATCCACGTTAGCGACATAAAGCACGGGCTTTGCCGTCATCAGGCCATAACTGGAAATGGCTGCTGCCTCAGCCTCATTGAGTTCTAGCGTTCTCAGGGGAGAGTCTGTCTCTAGATGCTGGTTGCACTTTCCAATCACCTCGACCCTCAGCTTTGCCTCTTTATCACCACTACGGGCCGTACGCTCTGCTTTGCCGAGTGCATTCTCAAGTGTTTGCATATCAGCGAGCATCAATTCTGTTTCGATAATCTCGATATCCGCGATAGGATCGACCTCACCTGAAACATGAATCACATCGGGATCTTCGAAACAGCGAACCACTTGGACGATGGCGTCGACTTGGCGAATGTGACTGAGAAATTTGTTTCCAAGGCCCTCGCCATCACTGGCCCCTTTCACGATCCCTGCAATGTCGACCAACTTAAGGGTTGCCGGAATCGTTTTCTGCGGCACAATGAATTTTGTGATCCGTCCGAGACGTTCATCAGGGACGTTGACGATTCCCTCATTGGGTTCAATCGTGCAAAACGGGTAATTTTCGCTTTGTGCTGCTTGTGAGCTGGTGAGAGCATTGAACAGGGTACTCTTGCCAACGTTGGGCAAGCCAACAATTCCGGCTTCCATGGCTGTCCATATCAATTTGAGTAAATCAGTGCGGTGCTAACCCAAATGTTATCAGTCAAACGGGATAGAACGAAGGTGGGAAGGTTTAACGATTTTTCAGTTCGCAGGTCCAGCGATTCGGGGGGCGAGGAAAAAACAGTGATTAATGTGATGCTGGATGTTGGGATCTACCGAATTCTTTAATTGCACGAAGCATTTTGACATAGCATTCATGGACGAAGCTGGTAGACGCGCCTACGCCCAGCTTTTTCGGCCCGGTGGCGGCGATTTTCGCTCACTCCAGCTCCGGACCCGTTCCCTTGCGAACTCTAACACTTGGCGTTCTGATCGTCTCTGGCGGTACGCTCGCTGCACTGCCGTTCCGTCGCTACCACGCGATTCCTGACCGATCGACCACTCCGGTCCAGGCGACAGGCCCAACAAATTCTGCCCTGCAAATCGGTGCAACCGGCCCGGTTTGCGATGCTATCTTCGCTCCGCCGCAGACATCCGAAGCGATCCTGCCTGGCTCGATCATAGCGAAGCGTTCCGAAGACCCCGGCGTTCGCGAGACACAGCAGCAGCCCCCATCTAGCCCGGGTCGCACCACCTCTTTTACCAAGACAGAACCGTCTCACGGCGGTCCTTTGACCTATGAGGATCTCGTGCTGCCGATCGAAATGCCTGACATTATTCAACAGCGTTTCAATGCGACTGCTGCAGTCAAAAGCATCCAGATGGAAAAAGAACGCTTTGCTAAAACGACCGACTCCCAAATGGAAGCCATGACGCCCACCTCATCAGGCACTCGGAATTCAGCAGACACATCGCTTTTCGCGTCACAGTCTCGCAGTGAAATGGCCAGCGACTCCGTCCTGAAGCCGAGTGGCAATCAATCTGCCACCGATCAAATCAACGAAAACCAGCAACCACGAATGCTTACCAGCGGATCCAACCCCGACGATCCAACCAGCCGAGTTACCAGGGCACCAGTTACCAGGGCACCAGTTACCAGGGCACCAGTTACCAGGGCACCAGTGAACGGGGCACCAGTGAACGGGGCACCAGTGAACGGGGCGATGCGGCAAATGCCTTTCCATGCCGAACCGACTCCTGCCACCAAAGTAACTGCAGGTAAAGAGACCACAGCAGGCTCCCTTGCCAGTACCAGCACAGCTCGCAACACCGCGCGCAGGCAACCGTTACCCGCGAACCCTGCTGACCCAGAGATATTGTCAGCGACAGAAAGCAACCATTCACTACCCAAGGCGGACTCACCATCACGTGCTCGCCACTGGATTCAGCAACCAAACTGAACGGCGGTAGCAATCAGACGGAACCCCAACGGCCAAGCGGCCTGAATTACAGAAGGTCCGTCTGGCTTCTTGCCTCCAATTCTTTGACAACTTCCCGCACACGTTCTTCGGCGTGTTTGGGTGCTACCAACGTCGCATCTTCGGTTTGCACGACGATCAGATCATCTATATCAATCGTCACGATCGTGTGGCCTTGTTGAGCATGAACAATCGTTCCCCGAGTATCGATTCCAAGATGAGAACCCACCACAGTGTTACCTTGCTCATCTGGTTGATGGAGGCGTGAAAGCGCCTGCCAACTGCCGACATCATCCCAAGGAAAAGGTGCTTCAATCGTGACCACATTGGGGTAATTTTCCATCACAGCATAATCAATGGAAGTACCGTTGATCGCAGTGAATTCAGCTTCAAGCGTGTCATTGAATCGATCTGTTCCTATCGCGTCCGCAATTTGTTCAATGTGCGAATGCATTTCTGGAACGCTCTTTTTCAGTGCCTCGAGAATCGTCGACGCACGCCACAGAAAGATTCCACTGTTCCAATAGTAGGTGCCAGCTGCTACGTATTCTTCGGCCGTGACCCGGTCAGGTTTTTCACGAAATTTTTCAACTTGAAACGCGGCAATACTCGCACCATCGATTTGACCCGCTCTCTGAATATAACCAAAGGACTCAGCCGGATAAGTCGGTGGAATACCATAAGTAACGATCCTAGTTGGGTCTTGGTCAATCAACTCGCTACCTGCCGTGATCGCTTGCTGGAACTTTTCATGATCCTTGATCACATGATCCGATGGCATCACCAGCATTGTTCCTTCTGGATCGACTTTGGCCACCATTGCCGCAGCCAGACCGACACAGGGTGCTGTATCACGCTTACAGGGTTCGCCCACTACGTTCTGTTCAGGCAAATCGGGCAACTGTAATCGCACCGCATCACTAAGAATTTTGTTGGTAACAATCAACTGTCGTTCTGCTGGCACGAGTCCACCCAAGCGATCCATGGTAGCCTGCAACATGCTTCGGTCACTGGACAGAGCCAGCAGTTGCTTGGGCACCAATTTCCTGCTAGCTGGCCAGAACCGAGTTCCGCTTCCACCTGCCATGACCACTGCGTGAAGCATGCTTGATTTCCTGCTTTTGAAAAGTGTCGGACGGGCGACCGCCCCAATCGTGGATAGCTAAGAGCGAACAGCCGTGCTTGTGAGCCAGTCAAACTGCAAAAACACTTGCAACAGCAACCCGTATACTCTCGCAAGCCCTAAAAATTCGATCCGTACACCAGCTAGCCTAATCACTTCCGGATTTCGCACCAGCAGGAGTCCCACCTGGTGTCACGCTGTTCTTTCTAGAATCCTCGTTGATGCGTTGCAACAACAGGTCTCGCGCCTGCCGGAAGTCAGGAACATCCGGCGCCAAGTCGACCGCAGTCTCCAACTGCTCGAGTGCTTTGTCCATCTTGCCAGCCAGATAAAGAGCCAAACCGTAGCGATACTGAATTCCGGGATTCTGTGGCGCGAGCGCGGCATCTCTGGCGATCAGTGGTAACTCTTCCTGCCTAAGTTGCTCGATCCGCAACATGATATTTTCACGTTGCTGGGGTGCAGACTGAGGCAACACGCGTTCAAGCATCGAAGCCAAGTTGGTCCGGGGTCCTGTCATTTTTGGCTCGGTGCGTATAGCAGTCTCGTACGCTTCGATCGCGTCCTGATACCGGCCTCTGCCCTCACAAAGCATCGCCCATCCCATGTGAGCCCCCGCCCGATCAGAGGCAACCATCAGCGAAGTTCTAACTTCAGCCAGTGCATCGTCCAGTCGCTTGCGTTCTGCTGAACTCAGGGCCTGGTAGGTCCCGGAAATTACCAACAGACGCGCAGCCTCCGTCCGCACCAGTCGCGATTCATCATCAATATGACGCATCAATGCTCGACGCACGACATCGGGTGATGCCCCCATGAACAGACCAATCGCTGCTGCTCGGACAATCGGGTGTTCGTCGAGATCGTCGACCAGTTTCTTCGCCTTGGCTGTTGCATTACCTACGCCCGAAGCTGCCAATTCACCAAGTGCCGAGGCCCTTGCCAGCACCGGCGTTAATTCCTCCGGTTGTGTTGCCACTCGCAACAACTCATTCACAGCACCCGGTTCACCTCTGCGAAACGCAACGATTGCCTCGCTAAAGTGCTTGGGCTGTTTGCGGTTTTCTCCATACCACTTTTCACAGGCCGCATCGCACCATGCATCAGTCTTCATGACTGCTTCGGAAACCTGTTCGTCACCAGCTTCCGCGGCCTCAATCCAATCTGCGTACTCAAGCAACCCCAGCTGCTTTTGCTTGTCGATTGATTCCAACTGATCCTTCACATGACAACCACTGCAAGCATTCGGCGTCCCCAATTCAACCGATAGATCAGGACGAGGCACTCGCAGCGAATGATCTCGTCGCTTGTCGACATCCATGTACGTCCGGTGCGGCATATGACAATTGACACACATGGCGCCCGCAGTACCCGGAACGTGGTGATGATGCGAAGGCACATCATATTTTCCGGCTGCATGCTGGTGACAGGAAGTGCAGGTCTCGTTCCCGGGCGATTTCAATTTCAGAGAGTGGGGATCATGGCAATCCGTGCAACGGATTCCTTTGTGATACATCTTGCTTTGGATGAACGAACCATACACATAGACTTCATCTTTGATTTGGCCGTCGGCGAAATAGGTATCGTCACGAAGCAATTCGAGGTTGTAGAAATCGCAAAATTCATCACCCCCATGAAAATCTTCAGACAAGACCCCTCGACGACTATGGCAGGGGGCACAGGTCTGCAACTGTGGCTGAGCATTTTCACCCTTCAGTTTTGCCAAACCGTACCCATGCCGACGATCCCAGAACAGCGATTTGCTGTTCGCGAGTTCAAGATGCAAACTGCCAGGTCCGTGACACGCTTCACAACTGACATCAATCTCAGAAAACGTGGTGTGATAGGCCTGCTCAGCCGGATCAAAGTTTCTCTTCAGATTGGTTGAGTGACAATCCGCGCACATCGTTTGCCAGCGTTGGGCAACACCGGTCCAATGCAACGGATCGTCAGGTTCCAGCTTCTCGGCAACGTCTGGCGGTCGCAGATAGAACCATTTTTCTTTCAGCGTGTCCCAAGTGATCCGCAGAACCTGGACGCGAGCCACCTCGGTTGGTGGCATGTCTGCAGGGCGATCGAACTCGACCATGTACTGCTGCAACGGTGAGAATCCGAAGACATACTTGACTTCGAAATCCTGCATCTCTCCGTCTTCGCCCTCGGTATAAACCATGAATCGTTCACCATCGCGGTACATGCGATTGACGAGTCCATCATGCTCAAAGGTCACATTGTCAAAATCGCCAAGCACAGATGTCTCGGTGGCATGATCCATGGCGAGATCGTGATCCGAGCCACGAAAGGCTTCGGCTTCCTTCTGATGGCAATCGACACAGGTTGAACGTCCTACAAAGCGACGTTCTACGCCTTCTGGCACCGCTGACCAATAGTCAGCAAAGACTCCCCCGGCCAACACAAGCAATGCAACCCCAGCAATTCCCGCTGGGCTCTTCAATTTCAATGTGGGCTTTCGAACCAAGAGAGTGTGTTGGGTCAGAGTATTAAGGATCTAGAACTTGTATCAGTCTACTCGGATAACAACTTTACTGCCTCTGCCCTCATCCGGTTCACCAAATCTGTGCGAGACGCGTCTGCTGTATCACCTGAACTTTTTGCGCAGTTCTCCAGTAAGCGACTCGCCTTGAGCAGCTGTTCGGCGGTTTTCGCATTCGCGGACCGCAGCGGTTGCTGAGTTGCCTCTGTGAGAAACGTCTCCGCGGCTCCGGTGGGCCCCGCTTCCCGATCCCAATCGAGGTCCAGCCCAAGCTCCCGATGACGTTCAGCAATGGCCTGCATCACATCTCCCAAAATCGGATCATTGACCTGATTTTCCGGGGCTCGTCCCTCAGCCGCAGCACGAATAGCTTGAAAAGCCTCCGAGTTCTCCAAGTCAGACTCTCGCAAAGGTGGCAAAGCGGGTAGCGGCATCACCTCAACATCGGGCAATGGCAAAGCTTTGGGCGGATCTCCTTCCGCACTGTAAAAACCGTAAAGGGCCAAGAATAGAAAACAAGAACCCACCAAAAAACGTAGCTGAACGCGCATCGCATCTTCCTTCCACTGGAGTGACAGCGAGATATTCTAGAGAAACCATGCGATGGAACGAAGAGCGATGTTCGCTACACCCGATTGCCACATCTTGGCCGGAACCGGGAAAAAACGAGCATTGATGGGCATTTCGATGAAGCCAGCACGTCGTTCTGCTGATTTTGTGTTCCGAAATGCTCAAAACCACATATCCACTCCTCTCGTCTTCAATCCCGAGGTAGAGAGGACCTGAGTTTCTAGTCATTGCTTCCGGTCATTGAAGATCAGGTCACTGGGGTGACAACCACCACGCGTACATCACAAACATTGGTTCCGGTCGGTCCTGTCTTGAGCAGTCCACCAGTCTGCTCGAAGAAGTGATACGCGTCATTTCGCGTTAGATATTCGTCAGGGCTCAGTTGTTGCCTGCTTGCGTTTTGATGCACTTCATCATCGAGAACTGCGCCTGCGGCATCGGTGGGGCCATCTTCACCATCGGTTCCACCAGATAACAAACACAGACGTTGCCATTCACGTTCTGACAAATCGCTTGCCAGCAAGGTTTGGTAGGCGCTCAGGATCAACTGCTGGTTACGACCTCCAAGTCCACGAATCGCCTCGGGCGCCAGTTTGACGATCGGCTCCCCACCGGTGATCAGACAATCGTTTTGATGTGTCGCCGACTCAGCTCGCAACATACGGATTGCCATTTCGGCCAATCGACGGCCAACGTCTTCGGCGGCCCCCTCAGATTGACGGGCAGATTGCATGACATGGTTATAACCTCGTCGCTCAGCCACGATCCCTGCCTCATCCACCGCCACGGCATTGTTACCTATCACCATTGTCGTATGCCTACAGACCTCGGAGGCTTTGGCTTGCAACTTAGGCTGGCGTGTTGCATTACTCACTTGGAGTCGTAATGCACGGTACACAGATTCGGGTAGACATTTTGTGAGGTCGTACGTTTCCAAAACCTCCAGCGCCTGATTTGGAGTCGACGAATCGATCACAGTTGGCCCCGAAGCGATCAAGTCGAGGGGATCACCTAAGACGTCTGAGAGCACCAAAGTGATCAATTCTGCTGCCTTACAAGCCAACAGCAGACCGCCGCCTTTGATGCAACTGAGATGCTTACGAACGGTATTTAGCTCTGTAATGTCGGCTCCCGCCCCGCTCAAGAACTTCGTAACTTCCAATTTATCCGCCAAGCTGATTTCAGGAAGAGGTGCCGGCATCAGCGCGCTGCCTCCTCCCGAGATCAAAGCGATGCAAAGATCCCGTTCCCCAGCCTCGCTTACTTTCCGAATGATTTGCTCGGTACCGATGACGCCCTCTTCTGTCGGTTCATTGATTCCGGCGGGGCGGGCAGGGTGCAGAAGCACGTTTCCCGACAAAGATTTTCCGTCAATGATTTTGGAAACCTCAGTTCCCGCTGGCACGTTGACCCAACCGGAGACGGGCAGCCAATCACCTAGGGATGCAATCAACCCGCGTGTCATTGCGGCACCGGCTTTTCCCGCCCCCACGACCAGAACACGATCAAAGTCACATCGTTTCCACTGCTGTGCACCGATAATCAACCGATCACCATCAATAGTTACCTCACGATGCACGAGCCCCTCGGCACGCACCGCATCGACGCCTGCATTCCAGATTTCGACGGCGTCCTGTCTTAAATTGGTCATTTGACTACTCGAAATCGCGTATTTTTGCCGCCTGACTGCCAGACAAACTCGTTGCATCTGCCACCGGTGGCCTGTGGCTGTTATAAGTGTGCAGTCATGAATAAGCCAAGCGATGATCAGCAAAACATCAAGCAGCCAAGCGATCTTCCCGACCGCGATGAGCTTGCATCCGAGTATTTTGATCGATTGCCCTTCGATCCGTACCCGGTTCAGGAGGAAGCTTTGCTCGCCTATTTTACCGGCGATCAAGGAGTGCTGGTCTGTGCCCCGACTGGAACCGGCAAGACGCTGATTGCCGAAGCTTCTGTGTATGAGGCGTTGCGAACTGGGCAGCGGATGTACTACACGACACCGCTGATCGCCTTGACCGATCAAAAACTGGATGAGCTACGCCAATCGGCCGTCCGCTGGGGTTTTTCGGCTGACAGTGTCGGTCTGGTCACTGGCAATCGCAGCGTGAATCCAGATGCCCCCGTCTTGGTAGTCGTGGCTGAAATTTTGTTGAATCGACTTCTCAACCCAGAGGCATTTGACTTTGCGAAGGTATCTGGAGTGGTGATGGACGAGTTCCACTCGTTCAACGATCGAGAACGGGGCATTGTCTGGGAACTGACGCTCGGACTTTTGCCAGCTCATGTCCGAACATTGCTCATCAGCGCAACGGTTGGCAATGCGCTCGAGTTCACGTCGTGGCTAAACCGTGCCCATAACCGCCGCCTGCAACTGGTTGTGGGAACGGAGCGTAAAGTTCCACTTCAATACGAATGGGTCGCTGATGAATTGCTGGCCGATGTTTCCGAAAAACTTGCAGCAGGAGGTGAAACAGAACGCCGTACTCCGGGCTTGATGTTCTGTTTCAGTCGATCACAGTGCTGGACGACCGCAGAGTTACTCAAAGGTAAAAAGCTGATCGACAAGCAGCGTCAAAGCGAGTTAGCGGACTATCTGAATCAGGCGAGCATGTCCGAGGGAGCTGGCCCGAAGTTGAAACAAATTTTAATGCGTGGCGTCGGCGTGCATCATGCTGGCATTCTGCCTCGTTACCGACGCATCGTAGAAGAGCTATTTCAACGCAAGCTACTTGCTTTTTGTGTGTGTACTGAAACGCTCGCGGCTGGAATCAATCTCCCAGCCCGGAGCGTGATTCTGCCGTGCTTGCTCAAAGGTCCACGAGACAAAAAGAAACTGGTTGAAACAGCATCAGCACAGCAGATTTTCGGACGAGCCGGTCGACCACAATTCGACGACCGGGGCTATGTCTTTGCATTAGCACATGAAGACGATGTCAAAATTCATCGTTGGCGGGAAAAGTACGACTCGATCCCCGAAGACACGAAAGACCCGGGCCTGATGAAGGCCAAGAAGCAGCTAAAAAAGAAAATGCCCAAGCGACGCTCCGGTGAAACCTACTGGAACGAGCAGCAATTCCTGCAATTGCAGCAGGCAGAAGCGGACGACCTGGCCAGTCGCGGACGCCTGCCGTGGCGACTATTAGCCTATTTCTTCTGCAAAGACCCGTCCGTCCAACCCCTTCGCGACATGGTGGGTCGACGCCTGTTGACCCCGAAAGGAATCGAGGAAGCACAACGTGACCTCAACCGCATGTTGATCACACTGTGGTCAGCCGGATATGTGGAACTCGACCCAAAACCAATTGCTGCAGCTCCGAAAACAGCACGTAAAGCCAGCCAAGCTGACGAGCCAGCCAAGACCGAGGGGCTGTTTGGTGGACTATTGGACCAAATGCGTACACCGGACACTGAACCCCAAAACCCCGCCGAAGAAGACAATCAGGACCCGGCACTCATCGAAAGCCGGGGTTATGAAGTCGAGAACTACAAACCTGACACAGCGAAACCCACCGAACGGCTGGATCGATTGGTTCACCTGCGAAGTATTAACCCACTGTTTGGCGTCTACTTGGCAGACCAATTGGCGATCGCTGATCCGCAAGAACGCATTGCTGCACTGGAAAGTGTACTCGAGGTCCCCGGCACAGTGGCCCGATTCACCCGCATGCCATCGCTCGAGGAAATGCCACCGGGCACACTGGCCACCAGTCGTCTGGACCCACAACTACTGCAACTCGGTTTGGCGACTGCCGAAGAACTGGGTGCAAAGTCAGAGGAAGAGGAAGAAGAAGTGGTCGACCGTGGGTTTGGACGAGTGATGTTCCAAGAACCGCGTGTCTGGCCACTCACCATTGGTGAAAAAGTTCTCCGCATGTTTCGACACGAATTCCCGCGAGTCCATAACGTTAATGTGCGTCCGGTATGGATTGTCGGAGAACTGATGGAATTTGGCGGAGACTTCAACAAGTACGTCACCTCCCGCAAACTTCAGAAAGAAGAGGGGATTCTATTTCGACATTGTCTTCGAATGATCCTGCTGTTGGATGAAATGGCAAATATCCCACCTCTCGAAACGACTGTCGAAACGTGGGAAAACCCGCTCGACGAATTAGCCGATCGCCTGACCGAAACCTGTCGATCCATTGATCCACAAAGCACCGATGAAATCCTGATCCAACCAGGCAGTGACGCTGCTTCTCTCGTTGATCCCGGTCGTCGCAACTCCTAGGAAAACTTCGTTGATGGATCATCGATCGATCATGAGCGGTAAACGCGGCGACCCATTTGCCATGGCAATGAGAGTGGTGCTGCGAATGGCAAGTGTTCCCTACAGCATTGCTGTGCGTCGGCGCAACCGCAAATATGATCGGCAAGTTGCCGACATTCAGCGATGCGGGGTCCCTGTAATCAGTGTGGGCAACCTGACCACAGGTGGTACCGGAAAAACACCCATCGTATGTCTCCTTGCCAAGAGGTTTCGCCAGCGGGGACTGCGAGTGGCAATCGTCAGCCGTGGCTATGGTCGTGGTGATGGCGATGCCAATGACGAGGCGATGGAATTACACGCACGCCTCCCAGACGTCCCCCACATACAGAACCCCGATCGTGTGGCGGCGGCGCAGGTAGCGATCGAAGAACTTGAAGCTCAGATCATTTTAATGGACGACGGCTTTCAACACCGACGTCTGCACCGAGACCTCGACCTTGTCGTCATTGATGCCACCTGCCCATTCGGTTTTGGCCACCCATTGCCGCGAGGACTGCTGCGTGAATCAATGGACAGCCTGGCCCGTGCTGACGCAGTACTGATCACACGATGCCAAACCGTTAAGCCCAACGCAATCGAATCAATTCGAGAGAAGATTGCCACCTACAACGCTGAGATACCAATTTTAGCCAGCAACCACAGACCCATCGGATTGTTGGAATACCCGGAAACCTACCTACCGCTGAAGAATATCGATCAGCAGAATGTGGGTGTCTTGTCGGCCATTGGCAACCCTGACGCCTTTGAACATACCGTCCTCCAATGTGGTGCCAACGTGCAAAGCGCAAGACATCTGCCGGACCATGATCCCTATGCTCCAGAAACCGTTGCGTCACTTCGGGAATGGGCACAGCATCTTGGAGATAAAATTGCCTACATCGTTTGCACTCACAAAGATCTGGTCAAACTTCAAACAGACCGTCTCGGTGGCAAACGTCTGGTCGCCTTGCAAATTGAATTGACGCTCCAAAGTGAAGTAAAAGAATTTGACGAGATGCTCGACCGGATGGCAGGACTGAGCTTCACAGCATCATCGATCAACGAGGCATCGTCCGCTCAGACAGTTATCAACCAAACCGATTCCGAATGAACCGCAGTAAGCATCAAGAATGTGAATTCATGACATCCCAGACATGAGCAGCAGCAGTGACGTCACCTTCTGTCGCGTTTCCCCGCCCAAAGACAATTCGATTGTAAGATTCGACGACTTGCGATGCGTGGCCCGGCAGTTGGGCAGAAAACTTTTCGGGAAGCGTCTTGGCAACACGACGAGTGAACTCAGCAGGCGTCTCCTCTTTTCCTCTTACCACTCCCGATTCCCACGACCACGACTCAAACGCTTGAAAGGTGACAACCATGACACGGCGCAGGTCGGGCTCATTTCCAATCGGATTGTGAAAACTCGAGAAAGGCCGAGGCGGAGAATCCATAGCAGCACTGGCGGGCTCCTCTTCAACACCAGCTGATGCACTGCTTTGGGCTGCAAATAAACTGGAAAACCACTGACAGATCAAACTCCAATTGCGATAGAAAAAGACACCGATGATCAATGCTAACACGATGACGATCAGAAACTTCAGTCCTGATCCCAACATCGATACTGCGTTGGAGATCGTGTCCCCGACACTTGATTGAGAGTCTGCAGCCGACTGCTGGGAATCGCTCGCCCCAGACTGCGATTCACGATCTTCAGATTGCCGTCCAGCTTGCTGCTCAGCTGACTTCCCCGCACTGGCTTCACTATTTTTCGACTCGGGCTCACCTGATTCCAAGTTACCCGAATCGGGCTCACCCGAGTCTGGTTTGCCTGAGTCCGAGTCACCTGAGTCTGGTTTGCCCGAGTCTGAGTCACCCGAGTCTGGTTTGCCTGAGTCTGGTTTGCCTGAGTCTTGGTCATTTGAGTCCGGTTTTCCCGCTTCTGCCCCTGATGGTTGTTGTTGGCCTTGCTGCTTCGACTCCGTTCCTTTTTCAGTATCACCTTTTGAACCGGACTGTTTTCCCGCATTTTGATCACTAGAGTTCTGTGATTTGTTTTCCTGACTTCCAGCTGACTTTTTTCCACCCTTTCGGGTTCCCGCAGGCCCATCTTTGCGGTCACCAGGCCCAGTTCCCCCTGCCTCTCCGCCTTTTTTGTTAACAGAGCCCTGAACATCCTTTCGATCAGCATTGGGATCACTGGTTGTTCCCGTTGCATCGGGCTTTCCTTGATCCGCGCCTTCATTTCCCCATCCGTAGCGACTCGCAGAAGTATTGCCGGGGGAGTCGAACATTTTTGGCAATTCAAATGTTGCGAGAGCTCGTCCGGGCATCGGCGCAAAATACGCTACCATCAACACGGCTGCGATCAGCACCAAGCCCGCGCTCAACCAGGCGATCGCTACATCTGCCGGCATTTCGACTTTACGTTGCCGCAGATAACGGCGTAAGCCAACGAAGCTTGTGGTTACCAGTAAAGACAGGCTGGCGAAGAGATAAAATGCCAAGAGATACTTTGCACTTGCCCACGAAGCGGTGTCGTTCCGCAAAAAGAACTGGCCAAGCCCAAATAGAGGCAATGCGGCCAACGCCAAATACATGACGGTCCGCCCAGGCTGGGACGTCTTACGTCGCGGATGCTCAGTTTTCAACTCGTCATGTTCACCGATGGATTCCTGCATCTGTTTTTTCAAGAACAGGTGCCCCGAGTCAATCAGTCCTTCTCCGCTTGCATCCACGTCGTCATCGATCAGCGTGCAATCACGCACAATCAAGTCAGCAAGGTATCCAACAACGACCAGAATAAAAATGCAAAAGAGGAACGAATCAACTAGCTGCGACATCACAAGCAATGTGGCCAAGCCCAAAGCTGCCGCATAGCCATAAGAGTAAACGCGATCACGCTCGATCGCGATTCGGGCCACTGCAACGATGCCCATCGTGAAACACATGACTGTCCACGACAGACGTGATTGGAACCCGCCCCGATACAGGACCAAAATCAGAAAATTAGCCAGACTACTGATCATTAGAAAAATCAGTACGGGAGCCACAGCAATCGCGGCGTAATCAGCAGCGGTCTTTCGTACTTGCAATCGCCGCATGCCCTCTTTGCTCGAGACTAGTCTTCCTCGGGATGAAGCTTCTTCCAGTGCTTCATCGCCGGCCCAATTGAATTCATCGGGACCCACTTATCTTTTGTCTTGCTGCTCTGTAGTAATGTTTCAGGGTTAATTTTACCCTTGGCAATCTCGCTGAGTAGGTCCGCTTCACTGATTGGCCCAAACCGGCGGTTCTTGCGTATCCAGCCGCTCGCCATGTAGTACCATCCGACTCCCATCGCATAGTCTCCCGTACGAGATCATTGACTTAATAACGGAACCGGTGCCACGTGAATCCATTCCTCATTCAACGAATGCTTTCTGCACCTATACCGACCGATCATCAGATCATCCAACACACAAAACTCCGTCCCCGGAGCTAAAGGGCGGCAGAACGACCTAGAACCAGTCTAACGTGAACAAGGGTGCCAAGGGTACAGCGAATTGGGCTCTGGCTCACAAAACATGCCAACCCCCCCTTCAGGGAGTAGGCATCTGTCTACCAACGGCCGCTCTGCTTGTCAGCGTGAATGATCAATTCCGCCTGACGACTGATGCCGTAGGCCAGGTTGGGCTGATTCAACTCAAGAAAAACGGTGTACTTTTGATGAACCGCATCCGAGTAGACGACAGGTGCATGTGTCATTCTGAGAAAGTGCACAGGTTCGCCATTCCAGCGTTTGGTGAAAACCCCTGCTTCCAAAGAGGGTTCGCGATCCATCTCGTAATGCGTCTTCATGACGGACACTAGTCTCCGAGGGTCCCCCGTAAAACCATGCAACGTGACCCTCTGCAGACGTCCATTGCCGTCGAAGTAGTAACTCAGTGTGCCGGCAATATCGTCTGGTCTGGTACCCGTAACAATTGGCACGCGCATGCCTTCCAGACGGGTATCAGCCAAGACGGTCGTGACACGCGAAAAACGTTGCAACACCCAATCAGGCGTAACATCGAACCGCATCACATCTCTCAAATCATTAACCTTGCCACCCACCAAACTGGGCGCGACATCTGAATCATCAGTACGCCCCTGTAATTTCGCAGCCATTACCGGATCGTAACGATACTGGTTTGGATTTGCGTTTCGCAGGGTTTCCATCTCGTATAACGCATGTCCGGCATACCCATTCTCCGACGTCGCCTCAGTGCCGTCACCCGCCACAACTTGAGTCACATCCTTGAGGGCATCCTGGCCCCAGTCGGTCTGTGTCGCGAGGTAGGGACCACCGGTGGCAGCAGCAAGAATTGCAGCGTTTCGAATGTGGTTGTACATGGTCAAGAAATACAAAGAGTGACAAAACAAAACAGCCGGCGGTGAAAACCGGCAGACATAGTTCTGTTATCGTCCCTCACTGTTCTCCAAATGCGAACATTCCCCGGGGGCGCTGTGCTTGGTACGACGAGAGAATCGCGTACAATCGGCGTGATGATGACAGGGCATTTAATCGGACCGGGCAGTATCCTGCGGAATCTCAAGCTTTGCGAGCAAGCGATTCGGGCCATCATTGACGGCGACAAAGATGCTTTTAAGTTACAAGACAAAATTCGCGCACAACTTGGTCCTGAACTTGCAGGATTTGTCGTCACTGTCGCGAACGTGCAAGCCAAAGCAAAACTGAAACTGCAGGCGTCTGATCAACCGCAACGGATTTGGTGGGGTACTGACAAATCAGTTCAACAGGCAACACCATGGCAAGTAGCGAGACTGAAATCCGAATGGTTTGCCAACAGAACGGTATTTGATTTATGTTGTGGTAACGGCGGCGATTCCTTGCAACTAAAGAACCGTGGGCCTGTTGTTGCAGTGGATTCTGATCCACTGATTGCCGAATTGGCCGCCGCAAATCTCAGTGTCCAGCAAGTCGACCCTCGTGCTGGCTTACAGCAAGCCACACCAGATAAAGATTCAAATTCCGCGTCAGAGTACATCCACCAAGTTATCTGCAGCGATGTGACAGATTTAGATCTGCCGGCGCACAGTTGGATCAACATCGATCCGGATCGACGTCCCGACAAAAACAAAACAAACGCGCGGCCTTCTCACGCGGGTACAAAACGTATCAGCAACCCTGATCATTACCATCCAAACTGGCAATCCGTTGTCCAACTCGTCATCAACTCGAAGGGTGCATGCGTCAAACTCGCACCCGCCGCAAACCCCGACGTTGCACAACTACCAGACTCACACCGTTGTTGGATCTCGCTGTCTGGATCGGTTCGCGAACAAACCTTGCTTTACGGCGGGGTGCGAGTCAACAGTGAACTGCCTGCCTCAGGTCGCTCCGCAGTTGTGATCAAGTCAAATGGCTCTAGTCACTGGTTCGTTGCGACACCAGAACTGGTGACTCAACGTGCACCGATCACCGACAAACCACAAAGCTGGCTTATCGATCCAGATGCAGCTATCCGTGCAGCCGGGCTAACCGACGCGTACGCAGTTAGCCACGATTTGAGTGTCTTGGGTCGAGCTTCGGGGTTTCTGACTGGTCAGAAACCCCCCACCTCAGAACAAGTGAGCATCAGTGCTGAATTGCTTTGGTCAGGCAGTTGTGATGATCGAAAATTGAGACGAGAACTCAGACAAAGAGACTTCTATCCCGCAGTCATCAAAGTCAGAGGCACGGACCACAGCCCGGAAAAATTGACACGTAAGTATCGCAAATGTGGGCGAACACCAATCTGCCTCTGGATAGGTCGGGGCAAAGAACGCGTTTACGCAGCCTTTACCCGATGATTGCAAAGTGAAATTGGCATTCTACAACCTGTCCCGTAATCCAAGGGTAATCAACACGCATGGAGTCAGGTCTACAATTTAAAGAACGGTTCCATGAATCGCAGTCTCGGGAGCTTCACCCGCGTCTGATTCTATCACTCCGATCGCAGAGGCACCTTTTTCAAAATGGCTGCGACGAGAAAAGCCAATTGCCAGCACTCCGTGCTCTTCAGTAGAGGCAACACTGGTAAGGCGAGCAACCTTTTTCTCATCTGCTAACAAAGAGGTGCCGGGAGCAGGCACACCACCTGTAATTTCCCACCGCACCAATTTCTTCTGAACCTGACCCATCGCATCCAAGCGAGCGACTGTCTCTTGTCCTAGGTAACAACCTTTGGTGAAAGAAATGGTTTCGGAATCGCGATCCGCTTCCTGCGGCAAATTGGATTCATCAAGATCAACACCATACCAGGGAAAGCCTGCGACCACGCGGGCCTGATGAAATGCAGTTTCGCTGCCGACATGCTGCTTCGTCAGATCAGTACATTGAACCTTTGAACCGACAGGAACAAGGGAACTTAAAATATCGAGTGCACGTTCGGCTTGGGTAACTGGCAAGCACAGCAAAAAACTGTTCTGTCCCAGCCAGCGAACTTCTTGAAGCGTCACATCCTCGATCTCGGTGTCACAGGGAAATGACCTCAGCGCGACTTCGTCATGGCTGCCAAACCCAAACTCGGCAGCCAATTCAGGCGTGATGACAAAACCAACAAATTCTGAATCCTGAATTTCAGCGGTTGCGTCTTCACGAATCGTATACCGATCAATATGCGAGCAGATCGCCTCGGATTGCCCGGCAGGCCCCACCAATCTTAATCCGCCCCTGTGCCTGAATAGGCAAACATGGCCCAACATCTTTCCACGCACATCAGTGACAAAGGTCTCCCGTCCCTCTAAATCACTCAATGAGCGGACTTCATTGGTGGTCAAATTATGGAGGATTGTGCTTGCATCGGCACCAGTTACCTCAACCACACTCAAGTGGTCGAGTCGATAGATTGAAAATTGTTTCATGCCTGTGAGCATACCAAGAGAACCGGAATCCTTGCAGGTACCTTTCGGGGTAGCCGAGCGGCAGTCTACCCCAAATTCAGCTCACCAAATCGCTGCACCTAACCGTGCTGCGGAGAGGTAAACTCCCGAAAAATCTTCAATTCATCTCCATGCGGGGAACTTGTTCCGTCGCTCAGGCTTCTCAAGGTATCGCCGGCAAGTCATTACCTTGGACTCACCAGCCAAGATGCCGATGGTTCAATTCAAAAATCCACGAGCAGCAGGAAACAACGCAATGGCTGACAAACAGCATGGTGTGCAAATTCCAGAATGCTCGGACACAAACACTGAATCCTTCAACAAAGCCACCGCATCGACCAAATTAACAACTTCCGCATCCTCCGGGCACACGGAGCAGGATTGCTCCGATGCTCCCACCCCACAACTGCCTTGGCTGATTTGCCGACTGCAGCAGATCCAAAGCCTGCGATCAAAAAAAACCGATACACAGCCCAACATGTAATACGGATGACCAATCACCAACTGGGACCATGCCGAAGTCGGCGGTGCCCAGTGAGCGAATCGAAACGGAGCACCGCAAAAACAAGCCTTGTTGCTCAGAGCTGAATGCATCGAATTTTGACAACTCAGAAGTGGTCATGAACCAGGATCAAGTTTCTTACCAGAAAAAGGCCAAATTCCTTGCAGACGGGGTACTGTCTTCGATCCGTGCTAAATACGGTTTCTAGGTGCCCAACATGAATGTTTTTCACTCGGCGTGTTTTCTCCCGGTTCCTGCGGGAGGACTGATTGCGTTACGCTACAGGCTCTTGCTGTACCTGAACACGGTCACCGGACAGGTGAACGAAACCGAAAACGGTTTCTTGCGTCCAGTGTCCTATTTCGGTGATCCCTGAGGTGATCCCTGAGGTAATCCCTGAAAAGCTGCCAGGTGCCTTCCTGCCATGGAGCCAATGTGAACCACACGCAATCACTTTTTGCAGACGCAGAAGACGAAAATCTTGATCGTGCGCAACCATTGGCTGCAAGAATGCGTCCACAGCGTTTGAGCGAATTCATAGGGCAACAGCATGTTTTGGGTGAGGGCAAACTCTTGCGACGCATGATTGATGCAGGCCGTTTGGGATCCATCATTCTGTCAGGACCTCCTGGAACCGGTAAAACAACGCTCGCTCGTCTTCTCGCAATCGAGACCGGTAGCGAACTAAGAACCCTGAGTGCTGTTTCCAGCGGTGTCAAAGATGTCCGGGAAGTACTTGCATGGGCAACCGACACGATCGCCAGCGGTGGCTCCAGACCCCTGCTTTTCATTGATGAGATTCACCGTTTCAGCAAAAGCCAGCAAGATGCTCTCCTACCTGATGTCGAAGCTGGAGTCGTTGCGTTGATTGGTGCCACCACAAGTAATCCCTACTTTGCGGTCAATGGAGCGTTGCTGAGTCGAAGTCAACTGTTTCAGCTGGAGGCACTGAAACCTGAAGACATCCGCCAGTTACTTAAACGGGCTGTTGGCGATCAAGATCGTGGGCTCGGTGAGCAGCAGATGCCAGTGCAGGACGAGGCAATCGACTACCTTGCCTCGGCAAGCGAGGGCGATGCCAGAAGAGCTCTCTCAGCTTTGGAAGTTGCTGTCCTGAGCTGCCAACCTGACTCAGTGGGTGTGACTCGCGAGATTGCCATCGAAACGCTCGGTAGCCGAATGGGAGGCTACGATGGCAGCGGAGATGATCACTACGATTTGGCCAGCGCCTTGATCAAAAGCATACGAGGCAGTGATGTTGACGCCAGTTTGTACTGGCTGGCACGGATGCTCGAAGGCGGTGAAGATATCCGTTTCCTCTGCCGGCGTCTCGTCATTTTAGCCAGCGAAGACATTGGAAACGCAGACCCGCAAGCACTTGGAATTGCGGTATCTGCCATGCAAGCTTGTGAATTCATCGGTCTGCCTGAATGCCAACTCACGCTCAGCCAAACAGTCGCTTACCTGGCCTTGGCCCCCAAAAGCAATGCGGCTACCGCTGCCATCGGGCAAGCTCGCCAGGATGTGCGTGAAAACGAGATTGTACCGGTACCCAAACACCTGCGTGACTCACATTACCAAGGAGCTGCCAAGCTGGGACACGGTGAGGGCTATCAATATTCTCACAACTCAGAAGACGGTGTCGCCGCGCAGGAATACCTGGGGGTCGATCGCACGTACTATCAACCGGTCGACCGTGGATTCGAATCGGAGTTACGTCAACGAATTGAGAAGATCAAGAAACGGTTAAACGGTGGATGATGCTGCGATAGCAATGCGCATTTGATTCTACTTTTCAAATCGTCGTTTTGCCAACGAGCCAGGAAGAAGCAAACAAATCAACAGTCGCAGAGCGTTCCTTTCCACAGTAAGATATCTGGTCCAGACAGCAGCCACACGCGATTCCAAATTGAGTCCTCGGGGAAAATTGAATGCAGACACGACTTCTAGGCACCACCGACCTGAACCTCAGCGTCGTTGGCTTGGGGACTTGGGCGATTGGTGGCGGCGATTGGGCATTCGGCTGGGGCGATCAGGATGATGACCAAGCAATCGCTGCGATCAAGCGAGCTGTGGATGTGGGCGTCAATTGGATTGATACTGCTGCCGTTTATGGACTCGGAAAAAGCGAGACTTTGGTGGGCAGAGCTGTTGCAGAGCTTCCGGCTGGGGACCGGCCTTTGATCGCGACCAAGTGCGGTCGGACGAACGCAGGAAATGGGCAGATTGGAAAATCACTACAACGTGAAAGCGTCCTCGCAGAGTGTGAAGCCAGTTTGAAACGATTACAGGTCGATTGCATCGACCTTTACCAAATGCACTGGCCACAGCCGGACGAAGAAATCGAGGAGGGTTGGGAGACACTCGTCGATCTAAAAAAACAAGGCAAGGTTCGGCACATTGGTGTTTCGAACCACGATGTATCCCAGCTGCAACGATTGCAGAGCATTCACCCTGTCGCTTCACTACAACCGCCTTACAGCATGATTTCAGCTGAGGTAGAAACTGAGATCATGCCTTTTTGCGGAAAAAACAACATTGGTGTGGTCTGCTACAGCCCGATGGGTAAAGGCCTGCTGACAGGTACCTTCAATGCCGAACGAGCGCGTGACCTATCCGAAAAAGATCACCGCAGTCGTGACCCGAGGTTCCAGTCTCCCCAGCTGGAAATCAATCTTGAGTTCGTGACAGGCCTGCATGAAACAGCTACAAAACTTGGCTGGACTGTAGCAGAGCTTGCCATTGCGTGGGTCTTACGACGCCCTGAAGTCACCAGTGCAATTGTTGGGGCTCGTTGCCCCGAACAAATTGAACAAACAGCGATCGCTGGCACCCGAGTCATACCTGATGATGCCACGGACGAAGTACAAAGATTACTCAAACAACGCAATGAGGCCCTTACTTCGCTGGACGGCATCGAACAGGCACGAGTGTGATCAATTCCCTCAATCTGCTAGCAGCTCTACCAGGCCTTGAGACAGCGTTTCAGACCCTCAGCAGCCCTGCAGGACTCGCTGTTGTAATTGTCGGCACGGCATTGGGAATCTTTGTCGGTGCAGTCCCTGGTTTAACAGGCACGATGTTGATCGCGTTGGTTCTGCCATTGACGTACGGTGCCGACCCACTGCTGTCGATGGCATTTCTGATCAGTATTTATGTGGGTGCGGTCAGTGGTGGAATGATCACCGCGACGCTGCTGAGAATGCCAGGTACCCCTGCATCGATCATCACCACGCTGGACGGCTACCCGATGGCCCAACAGGGCAAACCCGGGCGTGCTCTAGGACTGGGTGTCATGGCATCGCTGGCAGGGGGCATGATTTCATGGGTGTTCCTCGTGCTACTTACCAGCC
Organism: Rhodopirellula sp.; assembly: GCA_002689655.1. Taxonomy (GTDB): domain Bacteria; phylum Planctomycetota; class Planctomycetia; order Pirellulales; family Pirellulaceae; genus Rubripirellula. The sequence goes on from NZHC01000045.1 coordinate 148,881, forward strand.
CGATTGCCAAACTCTCATCCAAGTTCGGCTTCTTTGAATATTTTTCGCTGGTGATGATGGCTTTAGTTCTCATTGCGACCATCGGTGGTAAGTCACTCTCCAAATCACTGTTGTCCGGCTTTCTCGGAATCTTCTTGGCAATGCCAGGCATTAATCCTGCAACCGGCCAAGCTCGGCTAACGTTCGGAGTCACCGAATTGAACGATGGTTTTCAGTTGCTGCCTGTCTTGATCGGCTTGTTCGCAGTCAATCAGATTCTACGCGACATCACGAACATCGAGCAAAAATCAAAACCGATTGAGCTTGGCAAGGAAAGTGTTTTCCTGAAAGCATCGGACTTTATCAAACACGGAATCAACTTAATTCGTTCTTCTGTGATCGGGACATGGATCGGTATCCTACCTGGGATTGGGGCCAACATTGGATCGGTCACGGCCTACAGCGTTTCCAAAAGTCTTTCCAAGACACCCGAAGAGTACGGCACGGGTCACGAAGACGGTGTGGTCGCATCCGAGGCGGCCAACAACGCGACCATTGGCGGCGCACTCATTCCGCTGATTGCCATGGGCCTGCCGGGCAGTGTGGTCGAAGCAGTCCTCTTGGGTGCATTGGTCATTCACGGTTTGCAGCCCGGACCACGCCTGTTCAGCGAGAGTCCAGAAATGGTTTACACCATCATGGGCGCCATGCTGATCGCCAACATTGCCATGGCCGCGACAATGATATTTTCGATGCGTCTATTGGCAAAAGTGGTCCATGTCCCTCGCCCCTATCTACTTCCCGTCATTCTCTGCTTTTGCGTGATCGGTTCGTTCGCATTGTCAAATCGATTATTTGATGTCTGGGTCATGCTTGGGTTTGGCGTACTGGGTTTCTTTCTCGAGTCAGTCAAAATCCCGTTAGCACCGTTCATCATTGGATTTGTACTTGGCCCAATCGCGGAGGAAAATCTCAGCCTTGGACTGCAAGCATCCAATGGTAGTTTTTGGCCAATTGTGACCCAACCACTTTCGCTGGTTTTCATCTTGATTGCCCTCGCAATGTTGCTGGTGCCGCACCTGAAAACGAAATTTGGCTCAGTGCCAACTGGATCATCACAGGAGCCAATGAAATGAAAATGCCAACGCTCCTCTGGCACTCAGGTTCAGTGATAGCCATCGCTGCGTTGATTGGCTGGCAAGTCCTCCGTGCCACCTCGCAATCAGCAGAAAATGGATACCCCGAACGTCCGATCCATATCGTGGTTCCTTACGATGCTGGTGGTGGCAGCGATACGTTTGTCCGAATCCTGCAGAAAGGAATCTCCGAGGATCAGCTTCTGGATCAACCGCTAGTCATCATCAACCAAGCGGGAGGCAGCGGAACCATTGGCAGTCGCGAAGTAAAGAATGCTGATCCAGATGGCTACAAAATCCTCTGCCACCACAACGCAATCATCACGGCAAAGCTGGCAGAAACAGTTGATTACGGCCCAGAAGCATTTGAACCGATCGCCATGACAGGTGAAATGTCGATGGTCATCCTGGTTCGAGACGATTCACCGATCAGGAACATCGTCGATCTTCTGCAGACAGCTAAAGACAAACCGAGCACGATTCGTTTTGGAGCGAATAAAGGAGCGCCTGCTTACTTCACCACTCTACAATTGCAAAAAGCGTTACCGGGCGCAGAACTCAGCATCGTGTCGGCAGGTGGCGGAGCAGACCGTTACAGTAAAATCCTTGGTGGTCACCTTGAAGCCGGTATTTTCTCTCTTTCGGAATACCTCGATTTCCGCGGCATCGAAGGCACACCTGCTGATGAAAACATTCGCGCCATTGCCCTGCTGAGTAATGAACGCCACGAGTCGATTCCAGATGTGCCTACAACCGTTGAGCTGAAAATTCCGGTAGTGCTCACCAACGCCAACTACTGGTGGGCCCCTAAAGAAACACCACCAGAGATAATCGACTTCTGGGCCAATGTACTCGCCAAAGCAATGCAAAACGAAACCGTGCTAGCGGAACTTGCTCGGCTACGCATGGACCCGAGCTACGAAAGAGACTCAGCACTGCAAGCACGACTGGCCGACACCATCAAACAATTCAATTTGGTAGCAGAGCAAGAACAGTCATGGCTACCAAACTTCACCGTTTATGTAGGCATCCTGCTGGCGATCTTGATGGCATGGGCCATTTTGGAAGCAATCCTGCGGAAAAATGGTGGTGAGCAAGCTGCTGCTCCTCTTATGTCGGAGCCGTTTCGAAAACGTCCGGACATTGCCCTCGCTTGCTTTGCCTTGCTGTGTGGATATGTGCTATTGCTTTCCACTGGATGGTTGCCGTTTGCAATCGCTTCAGCGGCCATGGTGGCATTGATTGGTGGTCAAATGATGCGGGGTGCTCCGGCACGGTGGCTTGTCCTGCTGGAACTCGCGGTCCTGACGGGGCTCGGAAGCCAGTTTATCTTCACCGAGGTCTTTGTTACCCCTTTGCCGTGAGATCCTCACATTGCGGTACAGCAAAAAAGCAGCGTCGTCTCCAGACGCCTCCCCTCACCACATCAGCCCACCAGCAAAGCTTCGATTTCACCGCGGGGGACCACATTCATGACAAGGGGTTGCGAACCGTCATCCTGTGACTGCTGCCAAGTCACGATGTAATTGTCGGCAGTTGTTAGTACATCGACATAACGACTGCATCCAGTCCCATGAGGGCTGACAAACATGGGATGGTTCACTGACAAACGCTGCACCGTACGCAAGTCACCATTTCGACAATAGGCAACACCGCCCAATTCTTCACAGGAGTAACCACGGGGGCGTTTCACAGCCGTGGCATGTTGATCTAGATTACGAACACATTCGCCACCATCATAGAAAAACAGCTGCACTTCCTGATCTGCCAAAACACCAACGCGAGGTAAACTGACCAGAGCAGTTCCCCGAGTCATCGCCACATCCCATGTGAAACCACGGGGAAAAAAAGTCAGGTTCGCATGCTCCACACTTAATGCGCGATCACCCAAGACTACGTAACCCGTATTCGAACTGGTCCAACAAAACGGATGAGTACAAAAAAGGAGACAATCCGCACCTTCATGCGATCCCACAAACGGATCTTTGATGTGCAGGAATCGTGGATCATCAGTTTCAAGAACCGTTTCCGCCGCGGCGGTGGAAAGCTGTGTGATGGAATCAGCAGTCAAGCGATCAATCGTCCAGACTCCAGTTCCCGGTTTCAGATGTGAACTGAATTCTTCTGGATAACCAATCCCCTGCTTCTCGGTGGAAACAAATAGTTCGACACAATCGTTGACGAACCGCAACGCGGAACCCTCAATCGACAAGACTTCCCGTCTCCCAACATTCAAATCAGCTTTTGAAAAAGATAACGAGTGCTGGAACGTCTGGGCATTGTCATCAGAGCGAAAAATTGCAAGTTCCAGTCCACGTTCACCTGCTCCTAAACCAGTTCGCGAGTCCCCCTGGTTACGAAACCGACCGGTCAGCCAAAGCGTTCCTTCCTGATCTTGCACCATGTTGCCGCCACCAAACCAATGTCCCGTGCCTGATCGCTGGGGAGGAACAATGACTTGTGCCTGGTCCTGGTCCATCAATCTTGAGGCAACTGCCTTCAGTCGGGTTGTAATATCCAAATTCAAAACCTGCGGAAACGGAAAACTAAAAATGGGGGTGCCACTGCTTCGCGACAAACAACATAGACAGTAACAATGTGTCGGGCATCCGAAAGCATAGCAAACAAGATTCCGAATGCGTCACGCCCTATCGTCTGGATCGATAAGCCGGCTTCAACTCACCCATGCAAATCCACGGACAGGCACGAGCAATCCGCCGGAATCCTGCTGCGTTCAGCGCAGTTAGAATCCAGCCAGCTGAAATTCAGCGCAGTTAGAATCCTGCCAGCTGAAATTCAGCGCAGTCAGAATCCTGCCAGCTGAGATTCGGCTCAGTTTCCCAAGCAGTAAACATATTCCTGACGCTGGCCATCCTCGAAATGTGCGACTCGGGTATAGATCCGACTGCCGCAAATCGCAGGGGTGGCAAACACACTATCACCAAGCTTATTTTCGGCCACTTTCTGAAACGAATCAGGGCTCGCCTTGAACAAAAATGTCTGACCTGCCTCATTTGCCGCGTAAATCACATCACCTACCATCACTGGTGAACTACTGAAGGTACCACCGAGTCGTTTCTTCCACATTTCTTTTCCATCGCGACAGCGAAAACAAGCGGCAATTCCGGCATCCAACGTGGCATATAAGTATCCGTCCCGTTGAAGCATCGAAGGCACATAAACTCGACTCTTATTTTGCCAAACGATCTCACCGGAACCATCTGCCTTGACGGCAGACACATGGTTCGTGGGATAGCCACCGCTGGTAAAAACATGAACTCCATCAGTAACAGCACTGGTAACACATTCTGTCGTTGCCCCTTCAATCTCCCAAATTACTTCTCCGTTCAAAGGATCAAGACTCGTGACCAAGTCACCACCACTCAGAAGCAACTGGTCCCGGCCAGCGGCTTTGAGAATGATAGGCGACGCATAATTCGGTTTAGATGGTCGATCCCGCTGCCAAAGAACCTTACCAGTATCACGATCCAAACCAACCACGACCCCACCACTTTTGTTGTCTGCCGAAACGATCACAAGAGCACCAAAGAGGGCTGGCGATGCACCATAGCCCTGATGCAACACATAATCGGAAATTCGCTTTTGCCAGAGAATCTCTCCATTTAAATTCAATGCCGTAGTCCATAACGCATTATCATTCATGAAATTGATAAATAGTTTTTGGCCATCAGTCGCAACGGAGGACGAGGCCAACGACGCCTTCTGATTCAGTTTGTTGCTGCTCTTATTGGCAAACCCACCCGCATGAACCACCCTCTGCCAATTCAACCTACCGGTCTCACGATCGACACTGACAACCGACTGCTGTTCCTTGCTTGAATCGGCAGTCGCAAGAAACACCTGATCAGAGAAGATGGTGGGTGAACCATGACCTCGACCTTCAAGCGGTAAACGCCAACGAACATTTTCCGTTTGACTCCATTGCATGGGAGGCTGCTGATCCTCGACAGCTACGCCATTCTGTGCGTATCCGCGCCACCACGGCCAATCATTTCCTGATATTGAAGGCCGTTCAGCGAGGACACCACTGGAAAGCACAATCATCAAAAAAAGACAGAAAACGTCTGGATGGATGCTACACCAACCGCCGGCCGGTGAGATTCTGTTTCGTGGAGTCATTACGATCAGACTTCAAGTTTAAATGGGGGGACACATTCACCAATAAAACGCTGCAAGCACTCATTTTCCAAATCGCTGCACGCAGTGAATGACAACTGCAACATGAAAAAATGGTAGTCTCTGCATTCGTTACGTCTTGATTTTTCGATCCGCTAACCATTCATGATAACCGATGTCCGTCCAACCGTTTCACCTTGCATTCCCTGTCCGCGACATTTCCGAGGCGAGAGCTTTCTATGCAGGAATTCTGGGACTGCCCGAAGGTCGAAGCAGTGAGGAGTGGATCGATTTTAATATGTACGGACATCAAGTCGTCACCCATCTTGACCGTAACCTCACCACATCGACACATCACAACGAGGTTGATGGGCATGCCGTCCCCGTACCACACTTTGGGGTGATCTTGACGATGGACGACTGGCGAGCCCTACGAGATCGATTGGTCGCACAGAAAGTGGAATTCCAAATCGAACCCTACATCAGATTCGAGGGGCAAGTAGGTGAGCAGGCAACCATGTTCTTCCTTGATCCCTCCGGCAACGCTCTTGAATTCAAGGCATTCGCTGACATGTCGGAACTATTTGCAAGATAACAGGCAACCTAACATGCATGATGATACGGCCCCGCAGGGCTGTATTGAAGCTCTTCACGCAAATCCAGCACTGACGACTCCTCCGGCCCAACTGAAAATGCAAGTTCTTTCCTATCAAACCAAATTGAATCGCTAATTGTGGGCTCTGTTATCCGAATCAACTCGCAATCTGAGAAGCACAGGATTGCTGAATACAGGCTCCAGGAAGCAAAACAAGCTTACCAGTATCGCATTTACGGTCAGAACTCGAGTCGTACTGCAAACCTGTTTCCGTTAATCTATGCCTCAACCATCACTTCTGTTTTCACCTCGCACTAGGATTCTCGCGTGGACGGTTGGCAAATTATCCTCACGGTTTTGGTCGTTGGTCTTGTGGCACTGGGCTTGATGTTGCTAATCGCGCCCCGATTTACCATTCGATTACCTTTCGCAGTACTGCTTTCGCTGCTGTACCGAAAACAGGTCGTCGGACTCGAAAACATTCCCAACGACCAGGGATGTGTGGTGGTTAGCAATCACGTTTCATGGATCGACGGAGTGCTGTTGTTGTGGATATTACCACGCAACATCCGCTTCGTAGTTGACGGAGGAAACTTCACGAATCCACTTCTCAAGGGATTGGCAAGCCGGTTTGGCACCATTTTGATGGCAGCCAATCCCAAGTCGATAGGACGAGCCTTGAAGGAGGGCAGAGAGGGCGTGAAAGCAGGGGACCTGATCGGTATTTTCCCAGAAGGCACCCTGACGCGAACTGGGCAACTGCAAACTTTCAAGCCTGGCTACCAAAAAATACTCAAAGGGACGGATGGCTGCATCCTACCCATCTACATGGAAGGAATGTGGGGCAGCATTTTCAGCCATTCAGGTGGCAAACTGTTCTTCAAATGGCCTGACAAATTCCGCAGACGACTTACGCTCCACATCGGCAAGCCACTTACTGCCGAAACACCACTTTCGCATGTTCGTTCAAGTGTCTTGGCACTGGGTGCTGCGGCAACGATTGATAATCGCCAGGAGTTCCCGATCCTTGCCAAACGCATCATCCGAGTTTGGAGAAAGCGATGGAAGTCACTACAAGCAGCAGACTCATTGGGTCAGCAAGCGAGCGGACGATCAATGCTGTTACGAGTCTTCGCACTAAGACGCGTCTTGCGGCGGGAAGTCTTTGCAAAAGATGAGCAATTTGTCGGTGTGCTATTACCGCCAAGTGTTGGTGGTGTTGCAGTGAATGTCGCTCTGGCCATGGATCGCAGAGTTGCAGCAAACCTGAATTACACTGTAAGCAGCGATGTGGTGAATCACTGCATAAAGGACGTGGGCATCAAACATGTTCTCTCCACTGAGAAATTCATCAGCAAGACAGGATTGGAAGTTGACGCTGACATGGTGATGCTGGATACCCTGCGGGATAAAGTCACTGTTGTCGACAAGACGATTGCATTCATACAAGCCTATTTGATCCCAGCCGTATTACTTGACCTTCTATTAGGACTGAACAAGATAAAAGCAGATGACTTGCTAACGGTCATCTTCACAAGTGGCTCAACGGGGATGCCCAAGGGTGTTCTACTGAGCAATGCCAACATCAGTCACAATGTGGATGCGATTGATCGCGCGGTGCGGTTGAATAACAAGGACACTGTTCTTGGCATTCTTCCATTCTTTCACTCCTTTGGTTACTCAGTGACCTTATGGGCAGTTCAAACTCTGGGCCCCTGCGCTGTTTACCACTTCAATCCTCTCGACGCGAAGCAGGTTGGAAAGCTGTCGGAAAAATTTGGAGTGACCGTTCTGCTGGGCACTCCGACATTTCTGCGTGGCTACCTGCGACGAGTCAAACCCGAACAGTTTTCAAAACTCGATGTAGTCGTTGTTGGTGCTGAAAAAATGCCAGGTGAGCTATTCGGAGCCTTTGAAGAGAAATTTGGGGTACGACCCGTTGAAGGCTATGGGGCAACAGAGTTAAGCCCCTTGGTATCCGTGAATATTCCCCCGTCACGATCGCCTGCAAAGTTCCAGCCCGATCGGGTCGAAGGATCAGTGGGACGTCCCCTGCCGGGAGTCTCAGCGCGAGTGGTCACTCCTGACACCGATCATGAACTCGACACGAACGAAGATGGCATGTTGCTCATTTCGGGTCCCAATGTGATGAAAGGCTATGCCAATCGTGAGGACCTGACCAAGGAAACGATCAACAATGGGTGGTATGTCACCGGTGACATCGCCCACATTGATCAGCAGGGCTTCATTCACATCACAGGACGCCTCAGTCGATTCTCCAAAATCGGAGGTGAAATGGTGCCCCATGTACGTGTCGAGGAAGAATTGGGAAAATCATTCTGCGAAGGTGAGGATGATGAACAAGTTCGCTTGTGCGTGACAGCTGTGCCGGATGCTAAAAAGGGTGAGCGGCTGATTGTCCTTCATCTGAAAACGGAGAAAGACATCACAGAGATTCGAAAATCACTTAGCGATGCCGGTCTGCCCAACCTGTTTATTCCGGCTCAAGACAGTTTCATTGAAATTGAGGAAATCCCGATGCTTGGAACTGGAAAACTTGATCTCAAAGGTGCAAAACAGATGGCTGCAGACCTGGTTGCAGCGGGAACTTCATGATCACATTGCTCGATGGGCCACTGGGCACCGAGCTGGAAGCCCGGGGAGTTCCGCCTGTGCGTGATTGCTGGAGCGCCGGTGCAATTGAGACGGCGCCGGAGACAATCACCGCCATCCATCGAGATTACGCTCAAAATGGCTGCGCAGTACATACCGCCAACACCTTTCGCACCAACCGGAGAGCAAGTGGTGATTCATGGCGAGCACGAACCTTGGCCGCCGTCGCACTAACCAAGGAAGCGGTTCCCAAGCATCATCGCGTCGCGGGTAGCATCGCACCAGTGGAAGATTGCTACCGACCTGATTTGTCACCCGGTTCGAAATCAGGGCCTGAACATTACGCTATGGCAACGACTTTGGCCGAGGCAGGGTGCGATCTCCTACTTTGCGAAACATTTTCCCATCCCGAAGAAACCCTGGCAGCCACCAAGGCCGCAGTCTCCTGCAATTTGGAAACATGGGTCGCATTGACGGCCGGACCAAACACAAATCTGATGACTCCCCAAGAGATGGCTCAACTTGCAACTCAAGCAGTCAATCTTGGTGCCAACGCAGTACTGGTTAATTGCACTCCAGCAGCGGATACCCAACGCTTTCTTGAAGCAATCATCGAAACAGCGATTTCTGTTCCCGTGGGAGCCTACGCCAACGCCGGCAGTCCCGATGACAACATTGGGTGGCGTGCAGACTGTGACCTCGGTTACCACACCTACGCCAAGTTTGCTAAGTCATGGGTTGATGCAGGCGCAACAATCCTTGGTGGTTGCTGCGGAACCGGCCCCCGTCACCTCGCAGCGATCCAAGAGCAGCTTGGCGTCTGAACCACCCTCTACAACGAGACGCGACAAAAAAGCACCGACTTGATACTGAGCCGCCAAAAACGCAGCTCACTGCAGCGTTGACTTTGCGGGACCAATTGCTGTTGGATTCTTGACGACCACTGGCAAACCTCTCGTTTGCCTGCTGCGTTCCCAGCCACGCTTGGACACCGCGCGAATCACATCGACAAACTGTTGTCGGGTGCTGTCACTCACCTGCGGCAATCGGTAAGCCACATCAATCATCGCAGGTGTATTCATTTCTGACGCTTGCGAAATTTGAGCCATGAACTTCGCCGTTTCCGTGAAATTATTGTCTGCTGACCTTCCAATCAGGCCGCTTAAAGTGCGGGCGATAAGGTCTGCACCGAGCCCCTCGATTTTTACAAAACAGTCAATGGTTCCCGTCACCGTTGTACGACCGCTGGAAGAAGTGGCATAAGAACTGCGTAAAACAAAGACTCCCCGACCGCGAACCGGTTTGGTTACCATCTTGCCATCGTAGCTACCATCCGCAACGAAGATGTGAACATTTGGGTCGCCATACACCAGATCAATGCTGCAGGTGGTACCAGTTCCATCGAGGGCCTCGAATTGGTAGGGGCCAGTACGCCGTGTCTGTACCGACGTGATTCCCATCAATTCCCATAGCCCGACCAGAACCTCAGCATTCCGAGAGAGGAAGGTGAACATCTCTGGATCACAGTCAATCGCCTGAGTAGGCAGTCGCCGATACAGAGTGGGCGAGCCTGCAACTGAGAGAATTCGCTGCTGAGCCTCAGGCGTCAGCCGTTTCAGGGGTAAAGTGGCGATCACTTCCTTTCGCTGCGAGGAGGGAGATCGATAGCCCTTCTCGCTTCGGAAGAGAAATCCGCCACGTTCTGTGGCTTGGGCCGGGGATGCCTGCATCAATACGCCAACGGCGCAGAGACAGAAACCGCGAAAGAACGTTTGGACTAATCCCCCCGCCACCAATGTCCCCTTCACGTGTAACGCACTCTCATTCACCTTTTTTTCGGGCTGGTCACCACCGACGACCGATCCCGACACGAGCAGAATGCTGCGTACAAGGCCACTGTTGCTTTTTCGGTCACTCAAGCGTCCTGAGTTGAGGAATTCAGGACATTCAAGCAAGCCACAGCGAGGCGTACTCGACACCCAGCGTGGTTTGCCGATAATCCCTGCTCACCTAAATTCGCTGAATTCGGGAAAAAACACAGTTCCATTGTGATCGTGCCTCCCGCATGCACGAGGCCGACCCCTAAATCACGACGAAAAACGACGAGACGACCAAAAATGGCGAAAAAAACGATCGACCAAATTGACGTTGCTGGCAAAACAATCCTGATGCGAGTCGATTTCAATGTGCCGCTGGATGAAACTCAGAAAATTACCGACGACCGCCGAATTCGGATGGCGTTGCCCAGCATCAAAAGTGTCATCGACCGAGGCGGAAAACTGATTCTGATGAGTCATCTGGGCCGCCCTGCGGGGACGGGCTTTGAAGAAAAATTCAGTCTGGCACCTGCCGCTGCCTGTCTGGCAGAGATGCTGGGGCAGCAAGTTGCCATGGCAACCGACACCGTCGGAGAGAATGCCATCGCTCAAGCCGGTGCACTGACCGATGGACAGGTTCTCGTCCTGGAAAACCTGCGATTCAACTCTGGTGAGAAAAAAGGCTGCGAAGAGTTCGCTGGAAAGTTAGCTGCTCTTGCCGATGGATACTGTAACGATGCATTTGGCACTTGTCACCGCAGTGATGCATCCATGGTTTCGGTTCCACAGGCAATGGCTGGCAAACCGCGTGTGGTGGGCCATCTGGTCGCTCGCGAAATTCAATATCTCAGTGATGCGATTGGCAACCCTGCCCGGCCGTTTGTTGCAATCCTTGGTGGCGCAAAAGTCAGTGATAAAATTAATGTCATCAACAACCTGCTTGGCATCTGTGACGCTGTACTGATTGGCGGCGCGATGGCCTACACCTTCTCGCTTGCCAAAGGGGGTCAAGTTGGCGACAGTCTGGTTGAAAAAGACAAGGTGGACCTGGCAAAAGAACTGATCGCCAAAGGTGGTGACAAACTTCACCTGCCCGCTGATACTCACTGTGGTGATGACTTCGGCGATATCGCCGGATGCAACAAAAAAATTGTGGTAGCTGGAGAGATCCCTGATGGCTGGGAAGGGTTCGACATTGGCCCGGAAACTGCAGCCAAATATGCTGCTGTGATCAAAGATGCAAAGACGGTTGTTTGGAATGGTCCGATGGGGGTCTTTGAGAAGCCACCGATGGATGAAGGAACCAAAGCAGTGGCACAGGCCGTCGCTGACGGTGACTCCATCAGCATTATCGGAGGTGGTGACAGTGCAGCTGCCGTCGACCAGCTAGGATTCGCGGATCAGGTCAGTCATGTCAGCACGGGTGGTGGCGCGAGTCTTGCCATGCTTGAAGGCCAGGCTTTTGCCGCGGTCGATCTTCTGGACAACACCGAATCCTGAACCCAAGATTTTTACAGGCTCTGCCTCGTTGCCAGGCTCTGCCTCGTTGCAAGCTCTGCCTCGTTGCAAGCTCTGCCTCGTTGCCAAGCTCTGCCTCGTTGCCAAGCTCTGCCTTGTTGACGGGCTCTGCCTCGGCAGCTTCTGCCGAGGGAAGTGGAAACAACAGTTCCCGTTTTCGAGCGAAGACGAATCAATGCGTTTTTCGACGGTACCTCAAATTGACTGACAACCGAGAATTCGCATGACTCCTGAAGATCTACGCCTCGTCCAAGCCGCCAAAAGAGAACAGAATTGGCAGCGTTGGGGCCCCTACCTTTCGGAACGCCAATGGGGCACCGTTCGCGAAGACTATAGCGAAGGCGGTGATGCCACATGGAGCTATTTCCCCCACGACCAAGCCCGCAGTCGAGCTTATCGTTGGGGTGAAGATGGATTGCTCGGCATCTGTGATCGTGAATGCCGACTCTGTTTCTCGGTTGGACTGTGGAACGGTCGTGACCCAATCATCAAAGAACGACTGTTCGGAGTGACGGGCCCGGAAGGCAACCATGGCGAAGATGTGAAGGAATGCTATTACTATCTCGATAGCACACCAACGCACAGCTACATGAAGGCTTTGTACAAATACCCCCAAAGCCGCTATCCCTACGAAGAACTGGTGGAAGTCAGTCGCATGCGGGATCGTAATGAGCCCGAATACGAAATCACGGACACTTTGGCTTTTGATGATTCACGTTATTTTGATGTGGTGGCTGAATACGCCAAAGAGAATCCCAATGATTTACTGATCCGTCTCACGATTACAAATCGTGGTCCTCAGTCAGCTGTTTTACATCTGATCCCGCAACTTTTCTTCCGCAATACATGGACCTGGGAATGCACCGATGAGGGCTGCACCACCCGTCCCTCGATGCGTCTGCAAGACAACGTGGTTCAGACCTTTCATGAATCACTGGACGAATTCTGGTTCACTTGCGATGCTGCTGGTTCAGATGGCTGGACATGGCTGTTCACCGACAATGAAACGAACACCAAACGATACCCCGACCTGCCCAGCGAATCAGAATATTTCAAGGATGGCATCAACGACTTTGTAGTGTTGGGTGACACACGAGCAGTGAACCCAAATCAGCGAGGAACCAAATGTGGTGCCTACGGACTGATCATGATCCCGGCCGGTGAGACTCGACAGATTCGTTTGCGTTTAACCCACGCGAAATCACCGCTGATCACGGACGATTCGCAGAATGATCCAGCCAAGTTTGCTGGCTTGGCCTTCGCTGATTCCTTTGAAAAAACGTTTGAGAATCGGATTGCCGAAGCGGACAAATTTTACGCTGACCGAATTCCGCATTCTCTGCCCCTGGAACGCCAAGCCACCATGCGACAGGCGTATGCAGGATTACTTTGGACCAAACAGTTCTACCATTACTCCGTCAGCACTTGGCTTGATGGTGACCCCAACGGTGTCCCCACCAGTGTGGCGAGAAAAGAGGGCCGTAACAGCGACTGGCGCAACCTGTTCAATCGAGACATCATTTCGATGCCCGACAAATGGGAGTACCCATGGTATGCAGCTTGGGATCTAGCATTCCATATGGTACCGATGGCGGGACTGGACGTCCACTTTGCCAAAGAACAGATGTTGCTGTTTTTGCGTGAGTGGTACATGCACCCCAGCGGCCAGATTCCTGCTTACGAATGGCACCTTGGCGATGTGAATCCGCCCGTGCATGCATGGGGTGTTTGGCAGGTTTACAAGGCAACCGGCCCACCACGCCAACGTGACAAGATCTTCCTTGCCCGCGCGTTTCAGAAGTTGCTGATCAATTTCACTTGGTGGGTGAATCGCAAAGATCCGCGAGGCAAAAACATTTTCGCGGGTGGCTTTTTAGGTCTCGATAACATTGGTGTGTTTGATCGCAGCAAACCGCTTCCAGAGGGTCACCTTGAGCAGGCAGATGGTACCGCATGGATGGCGTTCTATTGTGGCACGATGCTACGTATTGCCATCGAACTTGCCGAAGATCACCAAGCTTATGGTGACATGGCCAGCAAGTTCTTTGAGCACTATGTCGCAATTGCTGAAGCCATGAACTCAATGGACGGCACTGGATTGTGGGATGAAGAAGATGGTTTTTATTACGATCACCTGTTCGTAAAGGATCATTCCGTCCCGATCCGTGTGCGATCGCTCGTCGGCCTGCTGCCCTTGATGACTGGTGTCATTTTAGAAGAAGAGATTATCGAGAAACTACCGGGCTTCCGCCGCCGCATGAATTGGTTTCTTAACAATCGTGATGACCTTAGTCAGCACATGACGTACATGGAACGCGAAGATCCCGACTCAGGTGAGGCGTGCCGTCGTCTACTTGCGATCCCATCGGAAGATCGATTCCGCAGACTCCTTGCTGTCTTACTGGACGAAGACGAATTCCTCTCGCCGTTTGGAATCCGCAGCATGTCGGCGGCCCATCGCGACGAACCGCTGATTTTTGATTTTGGTGGACGACGACACGAAGTGGGCTACGTTCCCGGAGAAAGCGAAAGCGGGATGTTCGGTGGAAACAGCAATTGGCGTGGACCTATTTGGTTCCCGGTCAATTATCTGCTGATTCAATCCCTGAAACGCTACCATGACTTTTATGGAAATGAATACAAAGTCGAGTGCCCAACAGGCAGCGGAAAACGGATGAATCTGCTGGAAGTCGCCAGAGAATTGGAGCGGCGGTTGATATCGCTCTTTGAACCGGATGCAGAAGGCAATCGCCCCGCCCATGGCGGAGATAAGCGTTACCGCGATGACCCCGCATGGAAAGATCTGATCCTGTTCTATGAGTATTTCCATGCTGACAATGGCAAAGGTCTGGGGGCCAACCATCAAACGGGCTGGACAGCCTTAGTGGCATCCATGCTCCGCAGCCAAGCGAATGTCCAGAAGCACCAAAGCATCTGAGTACTGACTGTGATGCGTGGAAGCCATTTTTCCAGTTGCGTTTACTGACTGGCTGAACATTTGCATTGAACAACCAAGTACAATCAATGCCGCTGTGTTAATCCTGTCAACTTCTTAGCTACGACTTGCTACGACTTGCAGCGACTTGCAGCGTGACCACATCAGATCGTGTCTATCCTGCAAGCGTTCCCGGACTGTTTCCAACCTGCCTCAAACTCTCCGCTGATCAAATATGCGACAAGCCACTTTTTCAATTGCTCTGCTACTAACTGTTACCTCATGTTGCGTTGCAAAGACACCCACAACGCTTGGAAGAGTCGAAAAGCTCGACCCCGCGTTCGATGCCATTGTCGACTCGAATGCAAAAATTGAAGTCCTTGCCAGTGGCTTCACCTGGACCGAGGGTCCCGTTTGGGTCGCCGATGACAGCGGGGGGCACCTGCTGTTTTCAGATATTCCAAGGAACAGCATCTTCCGCTGGTCCGAAAAACGAGGTACTGACCTGTTCATGTCACCCAGTGGGTACACGGGCGCTACCTACTATGGATTGGAACCTGGCTCCAATGGTTTGACACTCGATCCACAAGGACGGCTAACTGCTTGTGAACATGGCGATCGTCGTGTTTCGGTACTCACCAAAGATGGTGGCAAACGAACACTTGTTGACAACTATCAGGGGAAACGCCTCAATAGCCCCAACGATCTTGTCTTCCATTCCTCAGGCGCGATCTTCTTCACAGACCCACCGTATGGTCTGCCGGATCGAGAATCCGATCCAAGACGTGAACTTGATTTCTGTGGTGTCTATCGACTCGACACCAACGGAGCTTTGACCTTGGTCAGCAAGGAACTTGCCCGCCCCAATGGCATCGGACTTTCGCCTGACGAGAAAACACTTTACGTCGCGCAAAGCGATCCCGAAAATCCTATCTGGATGGCGTTCCCCGTCAAACAGGACAAAACCTTAGGAAATGGTAAAGTTCTTTTTGATGGCAAGAAATACATGCAGGAATTCCCCGGACTTCCCGATGGTCTCGCAGTGGCGAAAGACGGAACCATCTTCGGGAGTGGCCCAGGAGGCATCTATGTCATCAGCCCTCAAGGCAAGCTACTGGGGCGGCTGATCACCGGTGGACGCACAAGCAACTGCACCTTTGGGCCCGATGGCAAAACACTCTACATCACGGCTGACAGCTTCCTTTGCCGAATCAAGCTGAAGTAGACGACTGGTGCACGACGGGACGAGGTGCTTGCATCAGAGATGCTAGCAATGGTGTCACTTGTGCGAACAAGGTAATCCGTTACAGGACATGCTCCGACACGATGCGTTTGCCAATTCACAACTGACGAATCACAACGTCAACGGGAAACTGATCTGGCAGGAAGCTGGGGGGTTTCGCTAGTGTGCCACCTGATGGGTCGACTCTGCCGCTTGGTCATACGAAATGGGCGGGTCCGACCGTGGATTACTTGCAAGTACAGATGATGGATCTGATCGCATCAGGTCCGGTCATGGAGGACAGTTGTGCAGACATTAAAAACCGCCGCAATCCTTGTATTAATGATGGCTGTGATCTATGGAGCGTATGTTTCCATGACCAAGCCACCGGAAACTCTTCCCGAGGACGTGCAAGGTCTACTTGCAGTGGATGAGGGGCTGGACATCCCATTCGATTCCAGCCTCGGTTTACCTGAATCTCTCGGTGGAGTTAACGTCCCCGGCGAGAATCTTGGCGCACCTCTCGTTAATTCTGAGTCCCAGCAATCCGGCGACTCGCAACTGCTGGGAACCCGAAGCAGTGTCGACATTCCAAACGACTCGTCCGTAGTAGGGGCAGCGTCTGCAACGGACCTGTTGAGTCAGCCAGGGAATCCTATTCCACTGGCGAACATTGCGAACACAGCTCCCCCTGAAGTATCAGCCGCCACACAAGCGGACATAGCCAATGCTTACACGAATGATCGCTACCCCAAGACGGCCGGTGATTTCGCTTTGCCGAATCCCGACAACATCAATTCAAATTTCCAGCCAAGCGGCGTTGCGTTGCCTGAGTCTGGCGCAGGTCAGGCCGGTGGAGTTACCACAGCCAGTGCCGAGGACATTGGTCCAAATGGAACTGGTGTAGCCACCGCCACGGCAGTGATTGCTCCGAACATTGGCTTGGCAAACGCGATTCGAACTGCAGACATGCAGTTTCGACAGGATAAGCGTAAAGCTGCCTTGGCAACGTTGAGCATTTTCTACAACACGCCCAACATTTCCGCTGAACAGCGCAGCGAGATGTTGTCCCGCCTGGATCCACTTGCGCGGGAAGTCATTTACTCAAAACGGCATCTGCTTGAACAACCACACCGGATGAGCCGCAACGAGACTCTGCAAGATGTTGCCCAGACATATGATGTTCCTTGGCAACTGCTCGCGAACATCAACGGCATTGAGGACCCACTGACCATTCTTCCCGGCACTGAGCTGAAAGTGGTGCGAGGTCCCTTTCGGGCTGAAGTCAATCTGACGCTGAAAGAGCTGACCCTGTTCATGGGTGACTATTACGCAGGTCGTTTCCCCATTGCGGTGGGAAATGACCCGATTGCTGTGGAGGGCACTTATACAATTCAGGACAAGCAAACCGGCAAGACGTTCTACAATCGCAGCGGAAACCCCGTTGCTCCGCGAAGCCCAGCCAATCCCTATGGAAATTTCTGGATGGATTTGGGGAACCAGATCTGCATTCATGGAAGTCCTGATCCCACTCGCCCCAGCGAAAATGGCTGCATCAGTCTGGCGGAAGATATTGCCGATGACCTGTACGGCATTCTGTCGCAGGGTTCATCTGTGACCATTCGTCGGTAAAACTGTGGAGAGCGACAAATTACCTCTCTCCCTTATTTCTGACGAAGAGACCCCCAAGATGTCATATGACCGTGATGCTTTGCTGGAACTGATCCGAACTGAGTCATTGCAGCGAGGCGAATTCACCCTAGCCAGTGGAAAGAAGGCATCGTATTACCTCGATTGCCGCAACATCACGTTACATCCCAAGGGTGCCAACGTGATTGCCGAAGGCATGTTGGACGCCATGCGTTCAACAGGCACATTGCCAGAGGCAGTGGGGGGAATGGCCATCGGCGCTGATCCCATCACAGCATCCATCATCACTTTGGCGGGCCAGCAGGACCTGCCGCTCAAAGGTTTCATGGTCCGCAAGGAACCCAAAGATCACGGAACAGGCAAACAAGTGGAAGGCCCGGTCAAAGCCGGCCAACGTGTTGTCATCGTCGAAGATGTCATCACCAGTGGTGGCAGTGCATTGAAAGCGGTCGACGCAGCTCGAGAATATGGGCTCGTGGTTGAAAAAGTGATTGCGATCATTGATCGATTGGCTGGTGGCGAGGAAGCGTTCAAGGCCAAGGGACTCGAATTGCAAACGCTGACAACAATCCGTGATTTCGGCATCGAACCGGAATAAAACGGTCTCGTATCACCCCAAGGAAGGATGCCCTCTTAACCAAAGTCATGGAAACGACACTTCATCAGCAACTGAAACGCTGCTATGCCCAGGACGACGACAGTACAGAAGTTGTGCTGGGCCAGTATCGCATTGACGCAATACGTGATGATGAATTGATCGAAGTACAGTGCGCTTCACTTTCAGCGATCCGTGAAAAATGCCATAACTTACTGAAGCGACACCAACTGCGAGTGGTCAAGCCGGTGGTGGTGCGCACACGAATCGCCAAGGCTCAAAAACATGGTGGACCAGTAACCTCACGAAGGCTGAGTCCCAAGCGTGGAAACCTGCTGGAACTCTTTGACGAGCTGATCTACTTCACTCGCGTCTTTCCGCATCCAAACCTGGTGATTGAGGTTCCACTGATCGAGATCGAGCAGTTGCGTCTTCCCGGAAAAAAACGGCAGAGACGCTGGCACAAAGATTTCAAAGTAGGAGATGTGCGACTGGAAACCATTCAACGGTCTGTCGAGCTACGCACTCCCGCAGATCTTCTGGCACTTCTCAACATCCCACCAACCATTGAAAGCTTCAATACTGCTGACCTTGCAAAAATCATTGATCGTCCGCGATGGCATGCCCAACAAATTGCCTATGTGCTTCGAAAAACCGGAGCAATCAATTCGAAAGGACGTAATCGCAGGGGTATTATTTATCAGCGGGCAGCATGACCAAGGTAATCTTTCGCTCGTTTCTGCGTCATGCTCTGATCAATTCAGATCCACCTGTCATGTTCAAGCTGCAATCAGTTGCGATCAAACAGACTTTTGGCGAGTAGTCGTTTTGGTGTCGCGACAATCGACGTGAAATCATAACCGGGCTAATCGCATGGGAGACATCCCCATGAACCCAAAACAGCAAGCAAACGTAAGCCGAAGCTCGTTCAATTTTCAGAAAATCGATGAGAGCCTATCTCACACCCCGTCGCTGCTGGCACACATGACGCTTTCGCAGCACCGCAGGTGGATAGTGCGAGAAAGAGCTACGAATGCCGTTGATTCACAAACCAGTGAATCAACAGATCACGGCAAGCGCAAAGCACTGCGACGCGATGCGCTCGCCACAACCGAAAGCCGCACAAAATCATATCACGCAGGCTGAACTCCAGCTAAGCCAGACCCCTGTGGTTCAAACATGCTCAAGTCGTCTTCAACTTGAAGTTCGTTGGCTCAAGAGGACCACTGGTATTGACCTGATACCCAATACTCACGCTTCCACTCGATGCCACCGAACCGTTCCATGATAATGCTCGAAGGCGATATCGCGTCCCCTCATGGCTCACGATCTGCGCCCCCCAAATACTGTCAATCTGATGAGGTGAATCGAACTCGAGTTCCCAGGCATTCCACGACTGCTCACCGTTATTTGTGATCACAATCGATGCGACGTATCCCGTGCCCCACTGACTGGAAACATTCCACGCAACATCACCACTTGATTGTTCAGAATCATTATTCTGTATCGTTGCAACGGCAGTGTCGTCAGCTAACGTTGCATTGACAACCTGACTCAAGGCAAGTTCAAAGGTCTCATCTGCCTCAACAGCAGCATCACCTTTGACCAGTACCTCAATCGTCTTCTCCATCTCACCCGCCAAAAATTCCAATGTCCCCTGGGTTGGCACAAAGTCTTGATCAGCTTCCGCCGTGACAGCAACGGTCGAATATTCGACAGATGTGAATCCGCCCTCAGGAACCGCTTTCGAAAGTTTGACAGTGAATGCCAGTGTTTCGGTACCGGCATCAGGTTCCACCATGGAAACATCACCCACAGTCATTTCGATGGCGTCATTACCGGATTCATCATTGCCTCCCGCACCTTGTCCATTGATGGTGATATTACGTGGACTTGTCACCACATTCCCTGGATTGCCACTGAAACCCAGTGTCACACTGCCGCCGGGTTCAACAGTTCCATTCCAGCTTTCATTTTTCACGACATAATGTTGGCCGGAATGGCTTACCAATTTTGAACTCCAGAACTGCGTCAGATTATGTTCCCAGTCGAATTCGATCTCCCAACCATCCCACGCCTCGTCGGTACGATTGGTCAGTTTGAGTTCACCGGTAAATCCAGACCCCCAATCGTTAACAGTTCGATACTCAGCTGAGTTGTTGGAAGACCCCAAATCATCGTTTTTGATGATTACGCTCGCCGAACCGTCGGCAATGACCGCACCCTGCGGCGATGAAAGCTCAACCGTTAAGGTCTCGTCAGTTTCGACGTCAAGATCCCCCTTAACGCTCAGTGAAATCACAGCAGACAAACTTCCTGCGGGAATGGTCACCGAGCCCATTTTGCTTTGATAGTCGGAACCCGCCACCGCTGTTCCATCCATGGTGGTGTAATTGACAGTGACATCTTCGCTAGCCACTGTCGAAAGTGAAACCACCACATCAGCAACGGACACATCAGATTCTCCCTCATCAAGGCTGGTATCAGCGACAGATAACATCGGAACTGACTGCCCCACATCGGCGAGGGTGCCATTGACATAGACATTGAATGGGATCGTCGTGACATTACCTGGGCTTCCGCCCAAGCCTATGACCACACTCTGCCCTGGCCCAACCGTACCATTCCAGAATTCGTTATCGATCACAAAACTGCCATCACTATTTTCGATCAAAAGAGCATTCCAGACCTGGCTGATTTCATGGGTCCAATCAAACTCCAGTCGCCATCCCGCCCAGGCTTCATCTCCACGATTGGTGAGTGTGATCTCGCCATTGAATCCAGTACCCCAATCATCGGTGGTGCGATAGGAGAACCCAGCAGGCACGACTGTTTGATCGTTGTCCACAATCGTGCCCTCAGCGTTTGCATCGGCTAGCGTTGCATTGACGGCATTACTCAAATTGACTTGGAACGACTCCCTACCTTCCTCAAGCAGGTCTCCGTTCACATCCACGGTGATTGTCTGATCTATCTGGCCTGCGGGGATGGTCAAAGTACCCGTTACATCCGTGTAATCACCCGGTGCAACCGCGGAACCTGATGTCGTCGCATAATCAAAGGTGACATCTTCCGACGCGACGTCTGAGAGCAACACAGTAAAGGACATCGATTTTGTTCCCGTGTCACCCTCGGTCACACTTGCATCACTGACACTGAGTGAAGGGAATGAGGGCTCAGTATTGTCATCATCCACGATGGTGATCATAGCATTTGCATCAGCCAATGAAGCATGAGTTGCATTGGTCAGATTGACGAAGAACAATTCATCTGGCTCGACATTTGCATCGGGATTCACATGGATCTGTATCGTTTTCGTGACTTCGCCAGGAAGAAATGTCAACGTACCGCTGCTAACTGTATAGTCACTTTCAGCAACGGCAGTTCCATCAACCGTGGAGTACTCCACGGTGACGGTTTGCATCGAGGCAGCAGACAAATTTACGGTCACCACAGCAACGGTCGATGAGTCTCCGCTGGCATCGGAAAAATCTGACTGCACCGTTTCCAAACCATCAACTTTATTCTCATGAATGGTTTGCCAGTCATCCTTGAGAATTCCACCGGTATCGCCGGAATTTGGATTCCACGACCAATAAGTCCAACTAATACCTTCTTGCCCGGATTCAAGATCGTTATCACCATCTCCATCGAGATCACCTTTGAGGTACTCAACCATGGTATCGAACCACTGCTGGTCACTGACGGTTTCGAGCTTGCTACCGAACTC
Organism: Rhodopirellula sp.; assembly: GCA_002689655.1. Lineage (GTDB taxonomy): Bacteria > Planctomycetota > Planctomycetia > Pirellulales > Pirellulaceae > Rubripirellula. The sequence goes on from NZHC01000045.1 coordinate 170,808, forward strand.
ACCCAGCAGAACAGGTGCGATCCCATCACGGAACAGATAGCCCCAGTTTTCATTCCAAATTTCCGTGAGATTGTCTGGATAAGCAGGGTCACTGAAGTAGTCCTGTTGATAGACACTGGCGGGATAATCGTGAGCGGAATAGACAAGACGATTCTCCACCTCCAAACGCACTGGCGCGTCACCAGCATTGGACAAATTCCCTCCCCACCAGTAGTACCCCGAGGACGCTGCTTCTACACCTTCCACAATGATCAGCAAGTCCGGGTTCGCCGCAAGAACGGCATTGCCAGCCCGTTCGGCAGCCAACCGCCAATCATTGGCTGACCCGTCACCCCAAGTTGCACCACCGTGAGGCTCATTGTGCAAATCGATTCCGACCACTGAGCTGTTATTGGCGTACCGAGTTGCCAACCGTGTCAGGTGATCGATCCAGACAGATTCAGGATACTCCGCGGAATACCAGAGCCCGGATTCGTTGGCACTATTTCCAGCCGCTGAACGATGATGATCCAGGATCACCCGTAAGCCAAGTTCGTCAGCCTGTGCCACGATCCGGTCCATAATTTCCAGACCGTTCAGTCCCTCCAAGTCAGGATTTTTACTGAAGTCGATACCATTGGGGATACTCTCAGCGTCGAAAAGCTCATCACTGTATGGCAGGCGAATGGTGTTGAAACCTTCCGCCTTCATTTGCTCCATCATTCCTACATACCCTCTGCTCCAAAGTCCGTGAGGAGCAAAATTAGTTGTCTCGAAGCCAAACCAGTTCACTCCCGCAAGTCGCACGGACTCACCTGCTTCATCAACAATCTGATTTCCGAGCGTTGACAGTGCGCCACTGGAAACATTCCCGATGGTTCCTTCATTCACGACAACATCAACCACTGAAAGCGATGGCATCATGCCATCCATGTCACCACCGTGATCATGATTGCCATGATCATGGGAATTCCCACTTCCCGGACGTGTCTGATTTCCATCAGTCGTCTCGCCAGGAGGCGCTGCCGGAGTCAGCAACTCGGATCGACTGACCAATGTCAATTCGTCGACAGAGAAACCAAAATGCAACTCCAACTGATCTTCGACAATTTGATCATGGTGAAACTCAATGTTGGCTGGCACCAAATCACTCTTTAAAACCCCGCTCAACAACACGCTTTGGTTGGTTGGCTGGACCGAAATCAGCAACCCCTCCGATGTCTCCTCCACGCTCAGCCGTTCGCGTGTTCCAAAGTAGAGAAAACTAAGCTTCGTCGTTTCTGGATCAAAATCATCAATTCGTTCCTGAACACCGTACTCATGTGAACGGACATAGACCGTATCAGCCTCTCGAGGCCCAACACCCTGCTCCCAAGAAACAACGCCACCAATGTCCTGACGCAGATGTTCGTTGGCGACCACACCGTAATTGTGAATGCTCAAGTCGGTAAAACTGCGATCCTTGACAACCTGATATTCAGGAGTCCACGCCCAAGGATTCACGATTGCAACTTCCCCACTTTCCAATTTCCCGAGAATCAGGTTATGAACGGAAATATCGCCAAAGTCGAGCCGATCTTCGTCGGGATTGAAGTTCATAATATCGGCTGCAGCAGGATTAACAGGGAAGACATTTCCCGTCAAATCACCTAGTCCTGAATCGTTATTATCGCCCGTGGGATTGTCACCGCCACCATCATCACCGCCACCATCATCACCGCTGCCATCATCACCGCTGCCTATGGTGAACTGACCGAGAGTTTGAGCAAATTCAAAGGGCTCCTGTGGCACACCACTACAAGTCAGTGCGAGTGTTCCAAACGTTTCACAGGGGGCATCACGATTGGCCGACCATGCTGAAAGAAAGCCCATCCCGACTTCATCTGCAAAGTCCAACAGTTTTTCGGCATCTTCCAAGTAGAACCGTTCTGACATCACGTCATTCTGTCCAATCATGGGAGTGACACCAACGAGACTCCACAATTCGGCATCAGTCACTTGCACACCGGCTGCATCGTAGGCACCACGCATCTGATCAAAGAGGCTTTCTGCTGCTTCAATGGCATAATCACCCATCTGCCCCTCTGGGTTCGGGGCAGCCGAGTCACCGTAATCCATCGCCATGATATTGACTCCACCGATATCAACGCCGTAACTCAACGCGGACTCAACCACGTACAGGCCATCATTGGTCAAACCACTTGGTAGCACAGGCAAAGTGAACCAGACCTCCAGAGGCCTCCCATCAACGGTGGCTTGGTCCTGCAGATTTCGAATGGCCTGAGATCGACGATCAATCGATACCTCATCTGCAACCCAAGATCCTTCAACATCAAAATCAATCCAGGTCAGTGCGTATTGATCAACAACTGCCTGATAAGCTTGGGTCAAGTCATCAACATCAGTAATTGCAGCCGCCAACGGCGTCCCTGCGGCACCACCAAATGACACAAGAACTTCTCCACCCAACTCCCGCAAAGCATCGATTTGATCGCCACGGTAACCGGAATCAACGCTGTAGTAACCACCCCAACTGGGTTCACTGGTTGCCGGATCAGCGACAACAAATGCCAGGGTGACGTACTTCACACCCTCATCTTTAGCAAGTTCAACAAAGTTGAATGGTGGCCAAAGAGTGGTATCGACATAGGGAGCAAAAACCTGATCCGGTATGTCAGCCCTCATGTCGGAAGCATCATTTGAATCACTGGCTGCAGCATGGAAGCCAGATGTGAATCCCGACGATGCCTCCATTCCGCTTGATGCGGTCATCGTGATCCGTTGCTCTAGGAATTCGAGCTGAGCGCGGCGGCGTGCGCGACGTTTGCGCTGCGCACGGTCGAAACTACGGGAGCCTAAAAGCTCGCGGAAGCGGATTTGCATTGTCTTGACCTGTGTAGAAAAGATTGTTTGGTCATGGGCAGCGACCCAAGTGAATAGACTTTGAGTCTATGAATGTTTTTCAAATACGACAAACTTTTTCATTTTGGTAGTGACACAAAACGGGTCACAGACACCCTTTCTTCGCCATTTAAACACCTTCAGCAGGGGGGGTCAGACACAGACCTCAAGATCAACCCAACTCATCTACACAACACAATGGAATGAAAAAACACGTCAAACATCGCAATAAGTGCACTGCCGAGAGTGAGCAGCCTACGAAAAACACGGTCATTCACACTCACTGGCCGCCAAACAAGAACGCGACTAGAGACTCAAAAAAAATGCTTTGCGTAAATCCGCAGCCTGAGACACTTCGGCAGTATTCGGAAGCCAAATCCATGATTAGCGGATGGTAGCGATCTCAAAACACAGTTCGATGACTACTGCGTCGAACAAGAGCAGCAAACAAATCGCATCGCAAAAACTTCCGATCCACTTTCACCGTATCGGGCCAGTTCGTCCATTAGCTCACACTGTCAACGGACAAGCTCAAGCCGTTACTGCTGGCCTGAACCTACCCAAAACCAACTTCGTCATTCTCAGTGAGTGAAAGCAGAGAGAAACAGATTCAACCTGAAGTCGCTAAACAGACTCAACAGCTCGCAACATTCCTTTGGCCTTGTCCCATGTCTCCGCCTCCTCCGCATCGGGCAAGCTACGAGCAGTGATACCGCCACCGACAGGAATTTGCCATTGCCCGTGAGCAGCGGTAATCGTTCGTATCAGGATATTAAAATCGGCATCGCCCCCACAGCTAATGTACCCCATCGAACCACAGTAGGGCCCGCGAGGATTTGGTTCCATGCGGGCAATCGTGCGCATCGCCTCAATTTTCGGTGCCCCGGTCACACTGCCTCCAGGAAAACAAACCCGAAGCAGATCAACCACGTTCTTGCCGTTCAGCAACTCTCCACTTACGACAGAGACGAGATGCTGGACAAATTCGTATTTTTCCAACTCACACAACTGCCTGACTCGGACACTGTCATCACGACAGACTCGAGAAAGATCGTTTCGCATCAGATCAACGATCATGACATTCTCAGCACGATCTTTCTCACTTTCGGTAAGTTCTTCAGCTAAGGCATCGTCCGTTGAATCATTGCCTGTTCGAGGCACCGTGCCTTTGATTGGTCTGGTTTCGACCAAGGAACCTCGCACCTGCAAAAAGCCCTCTGGTGAACTACTCAAGACCGTAAAACCCTCACCCCCATAATAAGCACTGAAAGGCGCCGGATTTTTTTCGCGCAGCCGAACATACAAATCTGGTGATTTAAGATGCTGCTGCACCAACAATCGTTGGGCCAGATTCACCTGGAATGAATCACCGTTTCGAATTGCGTTTACTACCTCAGCAACACTCTGCTGAAACTTCTCGCTTGTAAAATTGCTGGTCACGGAAGGATGATCAGTTGGAAATTGCTGATACAAAGGAACTGCCGCGAGGTGGTGATCGCTTGAGACCTCGGACTTTAACAATCCACAACCAGTCAATTCGTTGCCTGGTAACGCAGGGGTTTTTGAAACAACTTCGGTTTGATTTTCTGGCAAAGCTTCCGTTTCAGGATTTCCAAACAACCACTGCTGCACGTAATCAGCTCTCTGCCCCGCCACCGAAAATCGCTGGCTTGGATCAGTGGCGGAAAGCCCTTGGCTGATCAACCACCCTTTGCCAAGCTGATGATCAAACGCGATGCTCCAGTCGTACAAACCGAGTGAGATGGCGGGAGTTGGCAGATCATTGGCCTCAGGCATTCCAACCGATTCCAACCAAGTTGCTGCTTCATAACCGATCAATCCTGCAATCCCCCCCTGAAATGGCGGTAAAGAGGGATCATGATTACCAGGCAGTGCATCACACCATTGAGCAAGAACGGGCCAAGGGTCAGGGTCACCTGCGAAAGCAACGAGGGATTTGATGGGATCAGCCGTCAGAAAACTGTATCGCCCAAGCGGCTGCCCCTGAGGATCACGTGGGCCACGGGAAACAGAATCAAGCCACAGACACCCAGGCAGTAGGGACAGACGCGAAAACAGCTCTACCAAACAGACATCGTGTGGCAGGGGGCGGACAATCGGCAAAGATTCGTTTTGAGGGTCCATCAGCTCTATCTGCAGCTTAGCCTTTGGGCATCATTTCTCGTAGTGCCGTTTTGACCACCTGCGACAGTTCGTTATCCGATGTCCAAATTTTGACAGATCGTGTGTCTGGTTGCTGAGCAATGCGCATCTCTACCCACAACGAATTTCTCGGCATCACGTCCTCAACACGGTCAGCCCATTCAATCAAAGTCCATGCCTGTTCCTGATCAAAGAGTTCTTCAACTCCCAGTTCAAGAAATTCGTCTTCATCCGCAACCCGATAGGCGTCCATATGATGCAGGGTCTGATCACCGCCATGATGTGACTGCAACAACGTGAAGGTGGGACTGGTAACATCAGCCCGATCTATCCCAATCGCAGTTGAGATTGCTTGGACCAGTGTCGTTTTCCCCACCCCAAGCGTCCCGACCAGACCGATCGTCATCCGCCGAGGCAAACACTCAACGAACCGAGAGGCCAGTTTGTGCAAGCCATTGAGGTCCAGCGATTCGATCAAGAGGTCCGAATTCATCATTTCACATCCAACTGATAATCACTCAATCTGGCAAGACTGGAGAGTTGCTCAACAACTGCGACCGAACTGCCCGTCGACTCCATCACCGCACGTTGGCGGTCAGCCCAACCATCCCCACGAGTGATTTCCTTGACATACATGAGATCAGCTTCACAACCCAGATCCTGAGCGACGTTTTTCAATCGATCGACCAGATCACAGGCAATTTGCGTGACGGGTTGAACACGATAATCCCGGGCATGAACCAACTTGGCAGACATGCCATATCTCGCCGCCCGCCATTTGTTCTGCCTGACCATCATGGGATGGCAATCAAACTGATAGGTTCCCTCGTCAATCTCATCACTTAATTTTTTGACCAGACACTGAATCAACGCCGTCAAACCACATACATGATCCAGATTACCCGGCATGTCACATACACGCACCTCGACCGTCCCAAAATTATGATGCGGCCGAACATCCCACCAAATTTCACGAATGGTGTTAATGAATCCCGTTTCGACCATGTGATTCACCAACCAGACATACTCGCTCCAGTTTCGCATTAACGTGGGCAAACCGGCAGTTGGCAAGCCTTCCATCAATTTCGATCGATGCGAATGCAGCCCAGTATCTCTTGTCTGCCAATAAGGGCTACTGGCTGACAAAGCCAACAAGGTTGGTAAGTGCTGCATGATTCGATCACAAATCATGACTGCTTTGTCACCCGTATCAACTCCGACATGCACATGCAGTCCAAATGTAATCATGCGACGAGCAAGTTCCTGCAGCAACTGCATGAGACTGTGATACCGAGGCGTATCGGTAACGTGCTGATCTTCCCACAGTCCGAACGGATGAGTCGCCCCCCACCACAACTTCAAACCTTCCGCATCGGCTGCCTGTTCCACCTGCCTGAGCTTTGCCGACAAGTCAGCGCGTGCATCGCCAACGGTATGACAAACGCCACTGATCACTTCAACACAACACTGCATCAACTCGTGCTTGACTGCATTCGCCACTTCTATGGGCAAACGTTCAATCATGCGGCTACAACCACTTTCCAATTGGAAAGTACCGCCATGAACAATTCCAAGCTCAAGTTCCACGCCAATGGTAGGAGAGGCGTTGGATGTGAATTCAAGTTTTGCCATCCCGATGCTCCTACAAATCAACCATCATTACGCGTCTACGGCTGATGCCAAAACACGGCTTAGCTTCCCACCCATTCTACGAAACAAACTCACTCGGTGCGGCATCCGGCCATATTTAACCTACCCTAACTTGTTTGGCAGGATCAAAATAGTTAATCACCATGGCGGCAAAAAGCTGACATCCAATCGCAAGTGCGCGTTCGTCGATATCAAACGTCGCTGTGTGCAATGGTGCGTTACCCACCTGCTCACCACTAACCCCAAGTCGCAACATCGCCCCTGGGACATGCTCGAGATAATAGGAAAAATCTTCGCTCCCCATGCTTGGCTGTTCAATCCATTCAATGGCTCCCGCTGTAAGCGTTTGCCCAACGCTTTCGATCATCAGGTCAACCAGTTTTGCGTCGTTGACAACAGCCGGGGCCGATGCTCCTAGTCTCATTTCCAGCTCGCAACCTGATTCCCGCTGTACAGCCTCACAAACATCCTCAAGAGTTTCCAGAGCTACTCGCCTGCTTTCTTGATCCAGTGATCTTAACGACCCGGACAACGTGGCGTTGTCAGGAATCACATTTGCACTGTGCCCAGCATCGATTTGCCCCACAGAAAACACCACGGTCCCGTGTGGATTTGCAGTGCGGGCAATTCTGCGAAATGCTGACTGCACCCAGTGAGTCGCTGCATCGATTGGGTCATTCGTCTTCTGCGGCCGCGCTCCATGCCCACCCTTTCCAAGAATCTGTAGATGAATCGTATCGCAAGCAGCAGCCAAGGTACCTTTACGCAAACCAATGCAACCAACCAATCGAGTGGGATCGACATGTAAAGCAAGGATGGCATCAACACCCTGCAAGGCGTGATGATGAATCATGTGCTGGGCGCCAATGGCGATTTCTTCCGATGGCTGGAGGATCGCTCGCACAAACACTGGCCATGGCAACTCACCTGCCGCATTCATGACCGAAAGAACTTGCATGGCTCCAAACACAATCGTGGCGTGTACATCATGGCCGCATGCGTGCATGACCCCATCGCAACGGCTACGATAAACCACAGTTTTGGAATCATGGATGGGTAATGCATCGATGTCACCGCGGATGGCAATGCAAGGCCCACTGGCCAACTCGGTCGCAGACACAAGATCAGCCGTCAAGCCGCGTCCTTCACCAGACAGATGAACGGGCAGACCAAGACTCCCAAGTGCTTTCACCAGATATTCAGTGGTCTGAAACTCGTGATTGGAGAGTTCTGGATTTTGGTGCAGGTGGCGTCGCATTGCCACCCAACCTGAATTCAACTGTGCCGCATGCTCACGGATGCGCGTGATCCAATCTTGTTCATGCCTCATCTGTTCCACTCCCGTCCACCGCCGTTTTTCGGGTTCCACCAAAACGCAAGAGCAGAGCGGGAAGAAAAACCAGATCAGCAAACAAAGCGCTGCCGATAGTAAGAATTCCCATGACCGCAAAAATACGGTGATCGCGTGAATCACTCAACAGTGCTGTGCTGAAGCCGATGATCAAAACCACGGTTGTCATTATCAATGCAGTGCCCACTCCTACGAACGATCGCCGAATGGCCAGCCTGCGATCTTCAGTTTTACAACCTTCTTCCCGATAACGGGTCAAGAAATGGATCGTGTCATCAACTGCGATGCCCAAACAAACGGTAAAAGCACAGACACTCACAATCTCAAGACTCTGACCAAACAACCAAAGCAATGTTCCTGTAATGGCAAGAGGAAACACATTCGGAATGATTGAAATCAGCCCCAATCGCAAAGACCGATAAACGACTGCAAGAACCATGAAGATGATCAAACTTGCAGTTCCCAGACTGATCGCCAGATCAACCACAATCTGGTAAAGATTCTCCCAGCGTTCGACAGCCCCACCGATCAGTCTGATTTCAAAATCCGGGCGTTGAGACTGCAACTCCGCCAACTTGAACTGGACACGTTCAAAAACAGGCCCATAAGCAGCGATTCCTATGTCCTGAATGCGAAAACGAACCACAGCCCTGCTTCGCTCTGGCGTGTAATAAGCACGTTTTAAAGGCGGTGGCAACAGATCCAACAATGACATGCGTGTTGATGCAGCGCCATCTCCCGGCAAAGCATCAATAAAATCACAGATCGAAAGTGGATTCCCAACCAGTGGCTCATTCTGCAAGACAGCATCGACCTCCGATAACACCTCGGCAATTTGACCGTCCGCTGAATCGATGTTCGTATTCCAACGCACGAGCACCTCTGCGGTCATCATGCCTCCAAAACTTTCATCGACATGCTTCAAAGCGATCACCGGCTCGGAGTTTGCAGCCATACTGCTTGTCAGCTTTTCATCAGGACGCATCTGCAAGGTGCAAACAGCAAGGACGATGGTGCCAGCAATCGCAATCCAACTGAAAACCCGACAGCGTTGCAGAACAAAGTCGATGACTACTGATATCCTGCTAAGATTCTGATCGATAAGATTCTTGCCCACGCCTGCATGAACATTGCGACCAAGACGGCTAGCACACGCAAGAGGGATGATGGTGATCACCGAGACGAAGGTCATCAACACACCAATCACACAGCAGTAACCAAACTCACGGACAATCTCATGCCTTGCTGTCATGAGAGATCCAAATCCAATCGCGGTCGTCAATGAAGTCATCCAGCAGGCCAAGCCGACTTCACGAATTGATTTGCGTGCCGCCTCAACCGCTGAGACCCCACTTGCTCGATGCCGCCGGATTTGCACCATCATGTGCACCCCATCGGTAAATCCAACCATACATAGCAAGACAGGCACGATCACTGAGTTGAATGGATTGTCATCAAATCCGAGAAAATGCAGCAGACCGAGGGTCCAGAAAACGCCAAAGGCAGGAGCCAGTCCGACAATGATCACAGAGGTGATTCCACGAAACAAAATCAGTGCTGTTAGTAATGCAATGGAGTAACCAATCAGCTGATATTTGATTTCATTCTTCCGAGTGCTGGTCGAACGACTGATCGCGATTGGAACCTGTCCGGTGACCTGAAACGAAATTTCGACGTCTGAAAATTTCGCGGCCGCCTCGATGGCAGCGTCACGCAAGCGATCGGTGCAATCCGAATCCTGCTGAACAAACAGCCAATCAAGATTCACCATCAACAACATCGTACGCCCATCGGGCGACAGCAATTGACCAACGACCAGTGGATTGGCCAAGGATCGTTCCCGAGCATCGTTGAGTCGTTCAGGCGATGCGTCACCCTGCGGCAAAAGTGGTTTTGNAAGGCTAAAAATGTTCAGGGGTGGTGCGCGGTCCATCCAGACCACACTGCTAACCTGATCCAAAGATTCGAGTGCACTGACAACAGCTCGCATCGCTTTCACGCCCTGCCCGGAAAAAAAATCTTCCGAGCGTGCAACAACAATCACGTTGCCCAGATCGACTCGCAAAGGCTCGACGTCGGGCACGGGTTCCGATGGTCGGGACTGAAACCCTGCGGCCCCACCAGACTTCTGAGATTCTTGACCTTGGTAAGTTGGCTCTGGAAACAGGATGCCGGGATCATAATGGCCAATCGCCATCAGCGCAGTCCAACCGACCAACAGAAGCATCGTGAACCGCCGATGAGCGACGATCCAATCAGCTAGAATTCCAAACCGACTAAACACAACACGTCATCCTGGAAAACGACCTCAACGACCTGAAAGGCGTTGCAAATACTCACGTGCGACATCTTCAGCGGTCAAGGTTCCGTCGTTGCCACTCATTCGCCAGAAAACGCCAGAGGGAACCGACTTCGGTAATTCGCCTTTGGTGATCACTCCATCAGCGTTGGTATCAAGCCGCCCAATGTAGCGTGTCGCATAGTCCGAGGCTGCCTCAAGATCATCTGGGCTCCAACGCTGAACGGTTTTGTTTCGACCTGGCGGACGTGATTCACGCAAAGGTACGGCGACTGTCACTACCGTCATTGCCATTTCCTCCCAAGTCTGATCGCCCCAAAAGACGGTCGCATTGGGATCAGGATTGACGGGATTGTCTGGGGAGTTGTCAAACACCGCACTGAAGTGCATCCCGGTGACCTCCTGCAGCGGGACAGGATCAGCGAGTTCATACTGATGCTGCCAACCAAAATCATATTGTGGCACTTCGAGGATCCGCTGAACCCGATCGCCCCGTTGCAATTCAAAGGAAAACGACTTTCCTCGGACATGCATATGGGGTGCGATTGCCAACAAAATCCCTTGACGGGGAAAAGATCGCACCATTCCTTTCACCACATGGTTCGCGACGCCTTTGGGAATTTCAAAATCCGGATTGATTCCGAATAAGGACGCTACCTCATGGGTAACGTTTTCTCTATTCATGAACACCAAACCAACTTCAGTCAGATCAGACGTGGCCGTTCCGCAAGGTGTGTAGTGCATCTGCAGCACAAACTTGGCTCCGGCTGGAACTCGGATTGCGTGCCCCTCACGCAGTTTCGAGTTCATCTGCCCCGGCACATGACCGCTGATCAATGTCGGAAAACTGATCTGATTTCCATCAGGCAATCGCAAGAAAAGNAATGCATGATGCACGACGCGCGGATCACCTGGCCTCAGCATGACGGTCGACAGCCAGCGTTCTTCCTCAAACCCGGGATCCAAAACACTGTACTGATAATCAACACCTTGATTCAGTCGCTCTGGGGGTAGTTCGGCGGGTACCTCGTAAGGTTGGGGCATGCCAACAACCATATCTGGCTTCACACGCCAACGGTCCTCTGCTGGATACTCCAAGGCTGGTTCCAACTGCTCAGGATCGCCGTAGGGCATCCCCGCTTCCACCCATTTTCGAAAGAGTGCTTTGTCAGCTACCGAGAGTTGACGAGCATTTCTGAATTGATCGCGTCCAGCCGACGCATGCCAAGGTGGCATGCGTCCCTGCTCCATTACCTCAAGAGACATGTCGGCCCAACCAATGACTTCATCATACTGGTCCAAGGCGAAAGGTCCGATCTGGCCACTGCGATGACACTCAACACAGTTTTGACGCAGCAGCCGGCTAATCTGATTACAAAAGGTAACCTCTGATTTTTCATTTACCTGGCGTGGCAAACTGATCAGACAACCGGTCGCAGTTGTCCGAGGAATCGTGATTTGTTCACCCGACAGCAACTCTTCCACAGCAAGTCGCAAATCATCTCGTTCAAGTCTTGGACGCAAGAGTCCGGGCCGATACTGGTCGTCAATACGCCCTTGGTAGCGAACCACACCCCCGCCATCGACCACGAACACCTCTGGAGTACGAGATGCCCCAAAACCGAGAGCCGCAGCCCGGTCGTAATCCTTTAACATTGGAAACACCAACTCATGCTTATCCACAAACGCAGCAAGCTCCGGCATGGAGTCTTGAACATTACTGTTGATGCCAACAAATCGGACTCCACGCTCCTTGAACTGTGTTGCCAAGCGATTCAATCGGGCTGCATACAAGTTTGCCAGCGGACACTCTGCCCCAAGAAAACACACCACCCTGCAGGTGGGACCCGTATCAGCTCCCACGGCCACGACACTTCCGTCGGTGGCAGGTAAAGAAAAAGTCTCGGTGAGAACACGCGGCTGAGTATCAGCATCCGCTTGTTTGGTACCAGACGGGTCAGGATCCACCGCAAGCACATCCCTCGGTCCTAAGCAAAGAGCGGTGACAGCAATAAAGGCAAAAAAACAGTGGAAAGATGTGCGAGCCAACAACCTATGATCTTCCTTCAACATGAGATACAAAAATCCCTTCACATCAAATTCGGTCCGACGCAAATTCGACTGCACTACCACGTCCTGGACACCAACCGATGAACAACGAAAAGCATAATAAAAAAGCGACTTCCAGAACCAAATGAAAGTACTCCCACACTGCCAATCCCGTCCCGGCTGACAATTATCGAAACACAACNACCAACATGACCGACGAATCGCGTTCACACTGAGCCGCTATGTGGTTGGCGAGGCCGCTATGTGGTTGGCGAGGCCGCTATGTGGTTGGCGAGTGACCGTACAGTGGACACAGCAAGCGGAAATAACGCAAGCGATATCACCGGCAACAGATTGTTACAAACATCGCCCCTCAACTGTCTGAAAACTCATTGGAGGGATGGTGTCTTGCTGTAATTTCGATCGCAATGTCATGCAACTGACCATTACTTGCCACGACACTGGACATTTCCAGCGGCAGCGGATCTCCCCTCCCGTCGGTAACTCGCCCTCCTGCTTCCTCGACAAAGAGACGACCAGCGGCAAAATCCCACGGCGACAACTGGTACTCAAAGAAGACGCCAAATTGTCCGCAACCGACCTGACACAAATCGAGCGATGCTGTCCCGAATCGACGAATCCCGTGTATGTCATGCCCAAAAAATTCTTCAACCGCATTCAAAGTACTCCGCATCATCGCGCCGCGATCATAATAAAACCCACAACCGACGAGTGTCTGTGCAAGTGAATTTGAATCGCAGACCTTCATTTTCTTACCATTACGATAAGCACCATGATTTTCAGCGGCTGTGAAGAGATCATTACGGGCAGGATTAAAAATCACACCAACCGTTGGTTTTCCTAGATGGTAGTGAGCGATGGAAACCGCAAAGTGTGGGATGCCATGAGCATAATTATTGGTGCCGTCCAACGGATCAATCACCCACAAATGATCGGCATTAACATCACCATCAAGATCTTCCTCACCAAGTAGTTCATGATCCGGAAACAGGTTTCCCAAGTACTCACCGATCGCCTTTTCGCTGTCGAGATCAGCATCACTCACGAGATCGTAAGTCTTCCCCCCAGCCGACGACTTGTCACGCATCTGAACCCCCTCGCTCAGATAACGGTTCAGCACCTCTCCACCTAGTTGGGCGGCTTTTGTAGCTGCATCTAATAATGTTTGGTGCTCAGTCAAAATACAGGTTCCGTTTTGTGAGATTGAGAGATGGTTGTTTCGATTCAAACAAGAGGAAATACAAAATTCCAAAGGCTCGTCTGTTCAATGATGAAGGGCAGACGAAATGCATTGCTGACTCCAGTCAACGTATTACGGAATCTTGAATTAGTGCGTTTACTTGCCGCTATACCAAACACCGCGCAACCAATTGTGCCTATGCAGTCGTTTGATCAACTCATCTGGTAAATCCCGCAGTCTAGCCGTGCGTGCATTCATCCTCGCTTGCTCCTGGTTGCGCATCCCGGCAATGACCGTGCTGACCGCGGGTGGTGATAGTGCGAACTTTAAAGACAAGTCGGCGAGTGAATACTGATCTGCCAACCCAAAATCCTCAAGGTCGGCTCGGATTGCTTCGACACGGTCCGCCGTTCGCGCCATACGATCGCCCGCAAAGTATTGGCTGCGAAAATCCGCTTCGGAAAAGCGATGATCAGCTGAGTACTTGCCCGTCAGCGATCCCTCGTCAAGTGCCACTCGAACAATTACTCCTGTGCCGGTCTCCGCTGCCACAGGTAACAATTGGGATGCTGGTTCTTGATGAAACAAATTAAAAATGATTTGAACCACATCAACCAATCCATCCCGCATCAGTTGAATCACGCAAGCCTGATCATGCTCCGGGGTACTCACACCGATCAGGTTAATTTTACCTTCCTCACGTAATTGCCGAAGCACCAACAACGGCTGCGGATCATCGTTCCAGGCTCGGGTCCAAGTATGCAACTGCAGCAGATCAATGCGATCCGTGTTGAGGTTTCGCAGACGCTGCTCGACATTTGCTCGCAAATAGGCAGCCGAATATCGGTCTTGCCAGCGGCATTGAGGACTGGGCGGCCAAGGACCTGCATCTGGCGGCGTCTTAGTCGCCACCAAAATGTCGTCAGGGCGGTCTTTCAAGACATCCGCAATGATTTGTTCACTTCGTCCATCTCCATAACCCTCCGCAGTGTCGATGAAATTGACTCCACCATCCAAAGCGGCGTGGAGAGCCGCGACCGAATCCACGTCACTCTGATCGCCCCATCCTCCCCCAATTGCCCAGCCGCCAAACCCGATCTCCGAAACTTGTGGTCCATGGCCAGAGAGTCGTCGTTGTTGCATGCTTAGCAGTCAGTTTCAGGCAGTGATTGTCGTGTCAGTTGGCAAATTGTGCGGATTAGCGAACAAGGTCCTAGGGGTATACCAAGAAGTCAGTGGTTTACCCGCCTGTTGCCGCGATCCACTCAACTCCAGCGTGAGCGATTCCGAAAGTTTTTACTAGGGATAGTCTGTCCCGTTGCAGGGAAAGTTCCGTCCGTCGGAACCCCACTTTGGCCTCTTAAGCTGGATTGGTATCGGTGCCTAAATTTCCTCCGATCCCCCGATTGTCGATCGTTATTCCCATCGGACGGGACATCGCCGCGTTTGAAAGTACGTTGATCAGCGTGCTGGAAAACCCAGTGGATGGGTCTGAAATCTTAGTCTGCCATGACGGCAGCTACCAAGATCCTTTTGAACTGGGTGATGAGATACGATTTGTGATTGCGGATTCCGAAAATCCGTTGGAACTGATCTCAGCCGGTGCCTCACAGGCGCGTGGCAGATTCGTCCATGTTCTTTCTGATGGTCTCCGTGCCACGAGTGGCTGGATTGACGAAGCTCTCGAAGAATTTGAAGTGTACGATTGTGGTATTGTCACCCCTGTCATTCGTCACGAAACGGATAACACCGTTGTGTCTGCTGGCTGGAGCGACAGTGTCGCCGGACTTTGCAAAAGTGCGAATCAAGGTCAACACTCTGTCGAAAAGTCCAAATCAAGGCGAGCAGGTGCTTACCTACAAGGCTCGTTTTGGAGGCGTGAATTGCTGCGTTCGCTGACAGATGCTTTGACCACGACGGACTTGCTGGAAGCCAGTTATGCCTTCCACCACATCGCGAACGAGGCTGGCTGGAAGTGCTCGCTGGCAAGCGAGTCTGAACTGCTCTATGCCGAGGACACGCTGCCTTGGAACACACCTTCCATGAATCGTGGAATGCGCACGCAGTGCGTCAATAACCACTTCTCTCGTGGTGGTTGGTCAAGATCTTTGTCCGCAGCCCTTGGGTCAGCGATTGCGAGCATCACTCGTCCAGGACAAATCGTCGAGGCCATCGGCCGAGGACTTGCTCCAATTCTGAGCACTTCGCTTGATCAACGAGTGCGGCCGAATCAAGTCGCCTCGTGTAATCAACACGAAAATATCGTTAGCATGCATTCTCGAACTCAAGCCCACGCACAAACCCATCGTCGTGCTGCCTAGCTGATCCTCAGTCAGCAGCTTGCATTGTTTGAGCAAATTCTGGCACTACAATCACAGCCCCGTGATTCGCAACTGCCCTGACTTGGCAGCCAAGTAGCAATACGAGAGTGCACTCAGAAAGCCGACTTTTCTGGCCACCAATCTTTCTGGATGCCAAGCTTTCTGAATACCTGTCGTCGGTGGATCCCACGTTCCGCTCGTGCCAGGCAGCGATCGCAACCTTGGCTCCCGACACCGATTCCTAGTCGCTTGGCACACACGGTTGCATCAATCGGTCAACATCTGAGCCAGACGTTGCATGCTGGTTGGCATCGGAGGATCAAACAAACCGCTTCGCGATATAGCCGACCTGAAGATCGATTCGGATAGTTTCCAAACAACCTGGGGAGATAGTGAACCGGCCAGCTCAGAAGCGTTCCAGCGTGTGCGTCACCGATCCAGCTTGAATCATCAGCAGAAGATCGCCTCTGGTCACGAAATCGCTGACAAGAACCATCTGACGATTCTCACAATCACACCGAGCCAACCGCTAGACGGGTCGCCGCAAGCCGCAAGCAGGGGTCAAACGCTAGAGTCTTGACGTCCAAATCACGCCAGGTGACTGTTGTCCGCTGGCATGATCATCACGCTTGGTTTTGCATCCTGAGTCTTCCAATATTGCGGTGCATACCGCTCATACTCGATCCACATTGCAATGACCGCAATCAGCATGAACAGCATGCTCAAGAAGAGCATCACCGTGTATACGCTAGCCGGTTGCTTCGTTTTCTTTTCAGTCGAGGGTAGTGTCGACACGATCGCCCTCCTGCAGGATGCCTTCGCTGTAATCTTTCAGAATTTCTGCAACCGAGCGGTCCGGTTCAGTGTTACGCACTTTCAACTTTCCGACGTATCGACCTGCTCGTGTGACCTCGAGAAAGTGCCCCGCACGGAGACCTTCGTCGGATCCGATCGAAATCAGTACCAAGTGACTGGGCCGATCGATTTGCAGGATGTTGCCATTCCTTTCCGGAGGAGCACCATCGAGAGGTTCATTGATGTCGATACCGCGTGCGGCAATGACTTCTTCGAACCGAGTCGCCTGAGCCATGAGTTGTTTATTTCGCTGCTCTAACCGCTGCTTGAATCCGCGAAGCACATTCATCTGGTCGGTCAACTCAAGCGTGGTTGTGAACAATGTGTCGCGAGCAGCCTGCTCCTCACGAACACTGGTCCTGAGCCGAGCATTTTCCCCGGTCAACGTCTCTAGTTGCTTCGTCTTATTCAGATCCGAAGTCGTCAGTTCAGTAACCTGGGTTCGAAGTCCTTCGACCTCGGCACCGCTTCGCCCCAGTTCTTCCTGAAGACGGTCGAGTTGAGTTTGAAGAGCAGCCAAAGCCGTTTTTCGAGCTACCTGCTCGCGAGCCAAAGCGTTCTTTGTTCTGTCACGCTGATCGCGAAGTTGCTGGTTATCCCTCGAGATTGCTTCAATCTGATCCTTCAAACCGGGCTGACCATTGACCCCCGTGAGCACCACGTCACGCCAATTTTTATGCGAAGCAGTAGCGACCAAAGCCAGAGCCGCGAACATGACACTGAGTATCAGGATCAGGGCAGTAAGACACTTACCAAGTAGAGTCATTAGTGTTTCCGTTAACGACGAGACCGACCAAATGAGAGGAGGTTCAGATCCTCTTGCGACGATATTCTAAGCAGAGGACGGCAGTGGTATGCGGAAATTCCGCCTCGGATATCTTACCCAAACTCACCACTCACTCCGAAGTATAGTTACATGCTAAAAAGAGTGTCAACGAAAACGCCGCGAAAACCCGCAATCTAACCCGCCTCGCAGGCTCCGATCCGATTGTGCCGAATTAGCGAATCACTCCACTGAACTTCCTGATCTGGCCGAATTCCTGAGAACCCAGACGGAAGAAATATCGGCATGATTCGCCTGCACACCGCATAAAGTCGTCAAATTCGGCCAAAACAATCGTCAAATTCCTGCCTGACAGTCCTGCATCGAACGCCTCCGCTGGGCATTCCTCGACATTTGGCAGAAATTTTTGTGAATTTGGCCACCATGCCATGCGGCCAGCAAAGTTCCGGCCAATTCCGACTCCCACCCAACAGTTGGCCGGCTCCGCCAGCTTTCGGCACTGATCAGTGACACTTTGCCGCAGTCACTTTGCCGCAGTCACTTTGCCGCAGTCACTTTGCCGCAGTC
>NZHC01000046.1 GCA_002689655.1 Rhodopirellula sp.
TCACCACCGGCAAGAATACGTGTCGCTGGAGCCCCCAGGACTCCGGCCTCGCTTTGTGCCACTGCACCAGCACTTGTCGTGACCAACGGGGGCAGTTGCATCCCATCCTGCCACCAACCAAGAAATTCGAAAGAAAACCAGCCGTCCTGAGGCATGCATAAGGTCAAGCATGGACGCCAAGCATTGTCGCCACAGTATTCACCGCAGCAACTGGCACCACAGCCTCCGTCGCAACCAATCGTGTCGCAACCCTCGCATCCGGGCGAGTCGCAACCACAGTCACCAGACAAGTGCTCTCCCATGATCTCGCCCTCGTAAATCTCACCCTCGTAGATCTCACCCTCGTAGACGGGAGCAAGGGAGATCTGACCGTCAAGCGGCTCAGAATCGGAAGGTTTTACGATCGAGATTGCAGCTTCAGGCGGCGGACTCGGGATCCCCTCGGCTTGCACCGTACGAATCGTAGAGAGCGTCCCCTGACGCTCGCCTTCGGGAACCGCAATGCGCGAGTTCCGAACTCTGGTGCGAGTAGGCTGCCAGTTTGCTCGAGCGGTTTGCTCGCCTCTGCGAACACTACGGCTCCGATCAGATTCCTGAGCTTGGAGACCGTTGACCAGCAAAGCGGCAACAATGAGAGTTGTATTGATAGACAGGCGGAGGATTGACACTGGCTTCACCAATGGAAAGCTAGGATGGCGTGTTGTGAAACATCACCGAAACAGGTTTCCCCCCCTGTTTAATGACCGTACAGCTGAAAACAAAAGCATTACAGCTACCGGCTCACAACAGGTATCGGCAGGCCCATGGCCGGACATCGCCCAAAAATCAGAAAAATCAGAAATTCCCGCAAACTCAACGCAAGCAGCAAAGTCCCCCTTCTTCCCCGGACGTACCGTTGATGAGCCCATCTGAGGCGACAGCGTCAATCCTTAACAATGCTGCTCGTACTCGTGGCCCCCTTTGAGCGACGATCCCTCTGCTGACTCACGAGTGCTGAATTAACAGGGCGCCGCAAACGTGTGCTGCCCTTACGCCCTCGCCAGGGAACGGCACCGGCCTGTTTTGCAAGCAATATGCGTTACGCGTCAGAAAAGACCACGTCAGACTCAATAGCATCAGCGGTTTTTACAACCGAAGGACATAGGTGCAACATTTTTGCCCCCTTTATTCCTGAATGATCAAGATCTCGGGACGAACAACACACCGCTGGCGAACCGATCACATGCTCCCGGATTTTGCGACGCAAAAAAATTTTGCGAGGCAACAACGAACACCAGCAGAGCAACAACTGAGAATCGATGCCTCGGACAAACTTCAGTCCCGCCCCGAGGCAGAAAACCCAATGCAGAATACCCAATGCAGAATACCCGGGCAGAGACGCGATGCTGGCGATCATCAACACCTCGCCCATTTGTGAGCATCCCGACAAAAACGAGGCTGATCGGTTATCATATCGACTCCCGACTTTTGTCATCAGAAGAGACCCACCATGATTTATCGACACCTGAGTATTGGACTACTGTTCTTCTGCGTTGCTGTGTTTGGCCGCTTATCCAGTGCAGCAGATTTTTCAATGGAGAAACCGCGTGCCGACTGGATTTGGGATGCAACTGGCACTTCTAGCAACAAACCGATCTACCTTCAAAAACAGTTCAACTTGACGGCAAAGGCAACTTCCGCTTCCCTTTTTACCGTTTGTGATAACACCGTGAAGGTGTGGGTAAATGGCAAGCTTGTCGGCCAAAGCAGTGAATGGTCCTCACCTATCCAACAGGATATTGCCAAGCAACTGTCTCCGGGCGTCAACACGATTGCGGTCCAAGCAGCCAACCAAGGTGGCCCCGCTGGCTTCACCCTGAAGCTTGTTGTCAAACAACAGGGTGCAGAGGACCTGATCATTCTGTCGGACAAGCAGTGGAAAATGAGTCCAACCCAGCCGCAAGGAGTGTGGACAGAGAAAAACTACGACGCCTCAAAGTGGACGGGCAGACTAAGCAAAGTCGGAACAATGGGTGATGCACCTTGGGGTGTTCCCGGTAAACAGGGCGGCTCGAAATCAGTGATCAACACTGTCCCCCAAACTGTAGATGACTTCGCTGTCGAACTGGTGTACGAGGTTCCGAAAGATCAAGAAGGTTCATGGGTTTCGTTGACCACTGGCCCGGGGCGGAAACTGATAGCCTGTGACCAAGGCGGCAAGGGTGCATTTTGGATTCAGGTGAACGAATCGGAGACTGGTCCGAACGCTACGGTGACCCCCTTGGCGGTGAATCGCCCAGGAACCAATAGCCCTCTCAGCGGCGCTCAAGGTCTATTATGGGCTTACGATGCTTTATGGTTTCACCAGAACGGCGGGCACCTTTACCGCGTCACGGCTTCAAACGGCGATGGTATTTTAGACCAGGCGGAACAGGTCCCAAGTCAGCGTGGGGGCGGTGAACATGGGAACCATGCGGTCATCAAAACAGAAGACGGCCAAGGCATTTACATGGCAGGTGGAAACCATGCTCCCCTGGCTGATGTGACCCGCCGACGTGTGCGATCATGGGAAGAAGACCTGCTGCTAACGCGTATGTGGGATGCCAACGGGCACGCCCGAGGAAAGCTCGCTCCGGGTGGCTGGGTCACTCGACTTAATCCTGAAACCTTGGAACAGGAATTGGTTTGCATTGGTTTCCGTAACCAGTACGACATTTCTCTCAACCGTTTTGGTGATATGTTCACCTATGACGCAGACATGGAATGGGACATGGGATCGCCTTGGTACCGCCCGACTCGAATTTGTCAGGTGGTCAGTGGCGGCGACTACGGATGGCGAAGCGGGACCGGCAAGTGGCCCACCTACTTTGAAGACAGTTTGCCGCCGGTTGTCGAAATCGGGCCGGGTTCCCCCACGGGCGTTGTTTCAGGTGTCGGAGCTGCCTTTCCAGCCAAATACCAAGATGCCCTGTTCGCCTTGGATTGGACCTTTGGAACGATCTACGCCATTCACATGACCCCCGAGGGTGCGGGCTACACCGGCCGCAGCGAACCGTTTGTAACCGGAGCACCTCTGCCAGTGACCGATGCAGTGGTCGGTCAAGATGGCTTGCTTTACTTCACCGTGGGAGGACGAGGTACCGCTTCAGCTTTGTACCGTGTTCGTTATACCGGTAACGGATCAACTTCGGCTGCCGACTCACAGTTACCCCCTGCAGTGGCCAAAGCCCGTGCAGTTCGAAAACGCCTCGAGAACTACCATGGCGCCAGCTTGAGCGAAAAGGAATCCAAAGCGGCTCTGGATGATGCATGGCCTTACCTTTCAAGTGAAGACCGATTCCTACGTGCAGCCGCTCGGGTTGCCGTTGAATCACAGCCAGCTCAGTACTGGGCTGATCGCGTGCTCAAAGAGCAAGACCCGCAGGCGTTTGTCACCGCAGCAATCGCTTTGGCCCGCGTCGGGGCTGATTCTGAGATCAACCTCTCCCTGCAACCATTACTGATGGACGCGTTGGTCAATGCTAAAGTCATCAACGATTTCCAACTTTTGGGCCTGCTGCGTGCAGTCTCATTGACCAGCATGCGTCTGGGAGCACCCGATCGTGAGCAGCGAAACACCTTACTGAAACGCTTCGACACGATGCTGCCCCATACAAATCCGGATGTAAATACAGAACTGGTGCGGTTGCTGGTTTACCTGCGTTCCCCCACCGTCGCTGCGAAGACCGTTCAATTGATTGTCAATCGCGATCCACCCGTGATTCCAGACTGGACTGAACTGGCGGGACGCAATGCGGGCTACGGAGGCACTGTCAAACGGATTCTTGCAAACCATCCTCCCAGTCGAGAAATCGGTTACGCTCTCGCATTACGTAATCTTCGAACCGGATGGACCATCGAAGACCGGCGTGCATTCTTTGAATTCCTGAACGAGGCAGCCAAAGCATCTGGCGGCTCCAGTTTCCCTGGATTCATGCGTAACATTCGTGATGAAGCATTAGCAAACTGCCTCGATTCCGAACGCGTCGCGTTGCAGGATTTGACCGGTGAAAATTATGATCCCGTCCCCGATTTTGAAGTGAAGAAAATCGTGGGGCCAGGACGTGAATGGACACTGGCAGAGGCTAGATCAAAAGCCACGCGTTTTAAAGAAGCCAATTTCAGAAATGGACGAAGCGTATACTTCGCTGCCAATTGCGGAAAGTGCCATCGGCACAACGGACTGGGTGGAAACGTTGGGCCTGACCTAACCAGCATTCCAAACAAATTCGACGTCAATTACGTGATCGACCACATCATTGACCCGAGCAAAGTGATCTCGGATCAGTATCAGGCTTCAACCGTTCTAACCGCAGACGGACGAACCGTCAGCGGGCTAGTTTCGGAAGCCGATGAAACTCTGGTTATCTACCCCTCAGACACGAAAGCCGAACCGATCACTCTGGCAATCGAGGATGTTGAAGCGGTTCGCCCTTCGGACGTCTCACAAATGCCAAAAGGCCTGATCGACGGCTTGAATGCAGAAGAACTACGTGACCTGCTCGCGTACTTGATGAGCGGCGGAAATGGCGAAAACAAAAAGATCTATGGAAATTGAATCTCACTACAGGACTCGTTCAACAGTGCCCAAAAGCCTTGCTTTTTTGTCGTTCCTTTTCCTGGCAATCACCAACCAGGCTTCCGCGCAGCCTGAAAGCGGAGCCTCACTGATCGATGAAGCGAGCATCCGTGGACACGTGCAATTCCTGGCAGATGACCTGCTGGAAGGCCGTGGTCCCGGCTCACGCGGCGACGAACTGACACAGCTTTACATTGCAACCCAGTTCGAAACACTTGGTCTGCACCCCGCAGCAGGCAATGGAAAATGGCTACAACCTTTCCCGCTTGTGGGTGTACGAACCATTGCACCGCCCAATGTTGTTTTCAAGAACGGTGACAAGACTGTCTCACTGAAATCCGTCGAGGATTTCATGTCAACCATTGGCAGACCTGCCGAAAAAGCGCGATTGAACGATGCCGAACTGGTGTTCGTTGGATACGGGATCGAAGCTCCCGAGTACGACTGGGATGACTACAAGGATTTCGATCTAACGAACAAAGTCCTTGTCATGATGAATAACGATCCGGCATCTGATCCGGACTTGTTTGCAGGCCGTCGGCGTCTGTATTACGGGCGTTGGGACTACAAGTACGAAATCGCTGCTCAGAAAGGTGCCGCCGGTGCCATCATCATCCACACGACTCCGTCAGCGGGTTATCCTTGGCAGGTGATTCAAACCTCATGGAGTGGCGAGGAATTCGAACTGCTTGGCAACGAGGGGAAACGTCTGGAACTGAAAGGCTGGGGCACGGAAGAGGGCCTTCGTGAAGTCGTCAAACTGAGCGGGTTTGATTTAGATGCCCTGCGAGAACAGGCTGAATCACGAGACTTTCACCCGATTTCTTTGGGAACCACCTTGTCGATCGAACTCGAGGGTGTCGTCCGAAAACAAAATACCGCTAACGTGTTGGGATTGCTGCCCGGCAGCGACCCAGAACTG
Source organism: Rhodopirellula sp. (assembly GCA_002689655.1). Lineage (GTDB taxonomy): Bacteria > Planctomycetota > Planctomycetia > Pirellulales > Pirellulaceae > Rubripirellula. The sequence goes on from NZHC01000046.1 coordinate 5,520, forward strand.
AGCGATGAAGTTGTTATCTACATGGCTCACCACGACCACCTTGGAATGGGCGTTGAACGGGATCTGCGGGGCGACAACATCTATAACGGTGCTGTTGACAATGCGACTGGAGTAGCCGCTTTGCTGACGATGGCAAAAGCCTATGGCCAGATGAACCCGCCGCCGAAACGATCTATTTTGTTTGCCGCCGTGGGCGCAGAGGAACAAGGGCTGCTGGGTTCCAAGTTTTTTGCCGAGAACCCGAGCCTGCAACCGGGTAATATGGCAGCAGTTATCAACATGGATGGAACCAACATCATCGGCCGAACACATGATGTGAATGTCATCGGTTACGGAAAGTCAAATCTCGATACAATCGTAACTGCCGTTGCCAAGAGCCAAAAACGGATCGTTACCCCTGATCACTTTCCTGATCGAGGCTACTACTACCGATCCGACCAATTCAGTTTGGCTAAAATTGGCGTCCCCGGCGTTTACCTTCATTCCGGGATCGAAGTGGTCGGTAAGCCGGCCGGATGGGGGAAGCAGCAACTGGATCAGTGGGTCGAGAAGATTTATCACCAGCCCAGCGATGAATACAGCGATGACTGGGATCTAACGGGAGCACTCGAGGACACACGACTGCTCTACGAAGTTGGGCGCAGGGTCGCAAACCAGCCCGACTTGCCTGCATGGACTGTCGGAGATGAGTTTGAGGCAGCACGCAAAACGGCGATCGAATCAGCTGCAAACGCAAACTGATTGCAATACCGGTAAATCGTTAATCGCCGGACGGCAAGGAAGCGGCCAAGCCTCGACGATTGATCTCAATCCATCGGCGATGGCGACAGACTTTCCGATTTCAGTTGCTGACCACAGCGGGCTGATCCACCGGTTCGCCACTTTCCCACTGTGTGAAATCGTTTGCGTCGCGATGGATGCGATGGTAAACCGTGTCCCGCTCAACAGGCTCTCGCCCCGCCTCAACGATCAGCTCTTTGATGTTATCCACCGACAAGCACTCGGGCGTGGTCGCTCCTGCGTCGTGGTAAATCAACTCGTGTCGAACCGTGCCATCGATATCGTCGGCGCCATACGCCAATGCGGTCTGAGCGGTCTCGATTCCCAACATGATCCAGTACGCTTTGATGTGCTGTACGTTGTCCAGCATCAACCGACTGATCGCCATGGTGCGAAGATCCATCAGAGCCGACGGTTTCTTCAAGTCAGATAGTTTGGTGTTCTCCGGGTGGAATGCGAGTGGAATGAACACTTGAAATCCAGCTGTCTGGTCCTGCAACTCACGCAGACGCAGCAAATGATCGACCCGATGAAACGCGTTTTCGACGTGCCCGTAAAGCATCGTGCAATTGGTCCGCAGCCCGATCTCATGGGCTGTGCGGTGGATGTCCAGCCACGCGTGGGTGTTGGCTTTGTGCTCACACAACTGATCACGCACCTCGGGGTGAAAAATCTCCGCTCCACCACCCGGCATGCTTCCCAATCCAGCGGATCGCAAATCCTCCAGTACCCAACGAATTGACTTCTTTGTCTGAAATTCAAACCAATTGATCTCGACGGCGGTCCATCCCTTCAGATGAATCTTCGGATAATTCTCGTTCAGCAGCTCGATGATGTGCCGGTACCATTCATAAGGACGTTGGTGATGCAAACCACCGACGATGTGCATTTCGGTGCAACCATTCTCCGTTGCTTCCTGCCCCCTCGCGAGAATTTGCTCATCACTCATCGCGTACCCCTTGGGGTCCCGCAAATCGCTCCGGAATGCGCAGAAGCGACAACGGTAAACGCACACGTTTGTCGGGTTCAGGTGGGTGTTGATGTTAAAGTACGCCACGTTCCCGTTCATGCGTTCCCGCACAAAATTGGCAAGTTCGCCAACCGACTGTAAAGGCACTTCAGGATCATACAAAAAGATCCCGTCGTCCAAGCTCAGGCGTTCCTGAGCCTCAACCTTGTCACGAATCTCTCGGAAGCGGGCATCACGTTCAGTCACGTTCATGATCGGCGATTTTGTTACAGAGTGAAAAACGGGCGATTGCATCGTGGCCACTTGCTCCTTCATTGAACCGGTAACCAGTCTGCCCCACAACTTTAAGAGGTCAGAAGCGATGGGAAAACCGGTGATCCAGAGACGTTCGTTCGTGGATGCACCTGAAAAATCGACCAAATCAGGCGATTCTGTTGCACACACCGGTCAATTGACCCAGTAACAATCGATTACACCGACCACCAGCAGAGCCACACTGATCGCGGCATTCATATCAAAAAATGCTTGATTCACGCGATCCAAATCCCCCGGTTTGACTAGGGAATGCTGGCGAATTACTAACACTGCGATCAGCCCCAAGGCAGCCCAGAACAACCATCCAAAACCAACAGACTTGGCAAAAAGTGGCAGGCAGGCCAGCAAAAACAACATCACCACATGGCAACCAGCTGAAATCTTCAACGCCCCGGCGATCCCAAACTTAGCAGGAATGCTGTTGAGGCCCACATTCGTGTCGTACTCGGCATCCTGGCAAGCATAAATGATGTCAAATCCAGTAACCCACGCTGCCACCGATGCCGCAAGGATCAGGGGAGCAACCAAGTCAGCTGGGTTGAAAATCGATTCGGCCCCGCGAATAGCGACCCAAGCACATAGCGGCGAGAGACTCAACGCTATCCCAAGCCAGAGATGGGCTGCCGAGGTGAACCGTTTCGCCAAGCTGTATCCGCACAGAAAAGCAAGCACTGGCAACGACGCCAGCAGGGGCACAATATTAGGTAGAAACACAGCCGTGGATCCGATGAACGCCACGCTGCAAAAAAGAGTAAAGCCCCAAACCGCTCGTCGACTCAGAATGCCAGCTGGAACGTGCCTTTTGGCAGTACGTGGGTTGTCGGCATCAATATCAGCATCGACGATACGATTGAACGCCATTGCTGCACTGCGAGCAAAGACCATACACATCAAAACACCCACCAAATCGCGGATCCGGAAAGTAGGATAGCCGCCGCCAGGTAACGGACCACTAAAAGCCATTGCCGTTGCTAATGCGGCAAAAGGCAAAGCGAAAATCGTGTGACTGAACCGGATTAACCCCAGCCAATCACTCAGCCTGCCGCGTGTCTTGTCCTTCGTATCCATCTCCGTTACCCATCCAGTATTGTCGCGATTATTTGTCTGATGACTGCATTGCCTTGAGTGCAGCGATCAACACATCAGGATCAGCTCGTTTCCGCAGACTTCCAGGGATNATTTTTTCAATCACACCGTTTGAACGGATCACGTAGTTATCGAAAGTCATTCTTTGGGGACTGTAGGAGGCAGATTTTTTTTTCTGGTTATCCAAAGCCAGCGTAAAGGTCGTTTTGTGTTTCACTTTCATCTTTTTCAAACCGTCAACACCCAGTGATTCTTCACGAAAGACGAAGACGACCTCGGTATTCAAACGCTGAAAGGTTTCCGCATGCTTCTGCAACTCGACCAGTTGCTGCATGCAAAACGGTCACCAATGAGCACGACTGAAAATAAGCACGACATTCTTGCCCCGACCCGTCAACTCAGATAGTCGTAAAAGCTTCCCATTCAAGCCGATAAAGGAGGCGTCAGGAGCAGAATCACCCTCGGCCAACTTCTCAACTGGGGACTGGCTGGCTGCACGCGGGGACTGGCTGGCTGGCCCGACATTAGCCTTGCCAGGCTGCTGAGCAGTTTCATTCCCACCCTGTCCTCGCCCTTCCAGCATCAACATTGAACTGAGAAATACCCCGATCAACCAACTATTTCGCCTGATCAATGGTCCCATGGGACGCTCCTTTTTTCCACTCACATGCCGCAAATCACGTCACTTGCGATCAATGGTGTGAGAGCCACTCCTGTCACAACTCATTGCCAAGCAGGCATTCTGATCGCTAAGCTATTATCAGTTTAGCCGCTAACACAAGTTGCGGGCAGGCTATCCGGAAGCGTTTGCTGGTCTGGTGACCGCCCTAGTCTTCAAAACTGGTGAAGCGTCCGAAAAGGCGCTTGGTGGGTTCGATTCCCATCCGCTTCCGCTTCAATTTGACGTCGGTCGCCCGGGAAATGCATGTAACGTATCGCCGCGTCCATTCGTCGAACTAAGAATTCTTCGCAAACTCCTGAGAAGGAATTCTGCCAGAAGCTGTGCAGGTGAGACAAGACACAGACAACCCTCGCGAACTCAAGCACGCGCAGAAGCCGGTGCAGGCGAAACCTAGCGAACGCCAAACGCTGAGTGACACCACTCTTCACCGTTTGTTCACGAGCCGGCAGGTTCACCACAAGACTTGGAAGCTCGTCAGTTACAAGCAATGATCCAGATTTACCTGATCTTCAGGCATCCACCACCCGTTGGATTGACTGTTCATCACCACTGAGAATGGCGAGCAGCCGCAAAAGTGCAGCCATGAATGCTCTGTTAGGCCATCCCTTAGTCGGACTCCCATTCCGAACCTTGCAGAGCAACCTATGACATTGAAGCATTTGCCACGAACGACTGTTACGCTGCATCACACTCATCATTCAACGTTTGATCGTCGACTGTTATCGCTGATCCACGATGATAAGTACCCGAGTTAGCAGAAAACTGACCGATTGCTGAACTCTCGGGCCTGAAACCTCTCGGGCCCGAAACCTCCCGGGCCTGAAATCAAGAAGCGTCGAGCTCTACAAGTTGAACCTCACCAGCCATGGTACGCAGTTTATCCATCGCACGACGCTCGAGTTGCCGGACGCGTTCCTTGGAGATGCCCAATCGGTCGGCGAGAGATTGCAGCGTGTGTACCTTGCGATGCGAACCAAGAGAAAATCGAGCACGGACAATGAATTTCTCACGGCGATCGAGATCATCAAGCATGACAGCCAACCGGCTTCGGAGCTCATGCCACCTCTTCTCGCTGATCGCCGAACTTCTACCCTCGTCGCTGATCTCCAGATCCATGTCCTGCAAGCCACTCGCCACTTTCTGACGATCCTGCTGATTCACGACAACGGTTCGATAAGAGTTACGACGAACCACCTGAGTTGCGTAGGTGCTGAATCGAAAACCACGATCGTAATCGAACTTTTCTACTGCTCTGATCAACCCGACGATACCATCGCTCAACAGATCGTCGAAAGTGTTATTAGGATTGACAAACTTCTTCACGATTGAGAAGACAAGCCGAAGGTTCGCCTCGACGATACGATCACGGTGCCACTCAGCAAGTGCGACCAGTTTCTCGATCAGATCAAGACGTACTCGTGAGGGACGGTCGGCGTTGAGTAAGCTGCGGTGCACGGAGGCTTGGTGCATGAGAAAGTTCATCCTCTGAAACAGCATTTGCTCCTGCTCCTGAGTGAGGAGAGGAGCCTCACAGAGCCGGCTCAAGTGGATGGGCAGGTCCACGCCACTCTTTCGCAGTGCAGCGATGCCCAACTCACTGCGCCGAGGTGCCAAGCCAAGTTCCGCGGCGAAGATGGCTCGTCCAGCACGAGGCTGAGAAAATTCCGGATTGCCAATGAAACCCAACTCCCGACGAAGCCATTTCTTCGTGTGAGCTTTCAAAGCGATTGGGTCTGAACTCGCCACGACAAGTTCCGGCAAGATGTCCGCGTTGGCCTCGACCAATTCCCTGGACGAGATCCAAGCTCCAACTCGAGGGGGGACGGCACTCGCGGTGAGTCGAGTACCCTGAGTGCTGTCTTGGTCCTTCACCGTGGTTTGCTTCGTTCGACTCGACATAAGACTGACGTCTCCGTGTAAATTTCTCGGCGTGGCAGGCGCGACTGAACGTTTTCAGATCGCTTGTGGACGTTTTGGACGGTTTAAACATCCAAAACGTTCATTTAGGTATATCGCCGGTTGCACCGCTCGGCAACGGGTTTTTAGTCAAAACGGGAAAAAATAATCCATTTTGTCAAAAAACACGGCATTTCCCACCAGTTCCTCTCCGAAAAGATTGACTGAGCCGGTATACTTTTATGTCAGATCAAAACGTTCAAATCGACCCAATAGCGATTCGCCATGCCTGCACAGCAACCCCAATACTCACCGAAGCAAGTCGCTGTCGCGTTGAGCGCCAGCGAATCTTCCGTGAAACGCTGGTGTGACCAGGGGGCGATTCCAACGATCCGGACGGTTGGCGGTCATCGGAAGATTACCCTCGAAGGTCTTCAAGAATTTCTGAGAAGGACCGATCGGGGCCTCGAATCACCTCAGGCGCTTGGGCTGCCTTCGCAGCAGGGTCGCCGCGGCGGCTCAGTTCCCGGAGGAGATGATCCAGATCAGCGACTTTTCCGAAATGCTTTGGCAAGTGGTGACGAGGATACGTGCCGTCGCGTGATGTGGAAGCGGGTCCGAGCCGGGGAACTTCGTAGTGAGGTCGCCGGTTATCTCGTCACAGATGCGATGCACGGTTTCGGTCAAGCATGGGACTGCGATCAACTGGATGCGTATCAGGAAAGGCGGGGATGTGACATCTGCATACGCCTGATCAATGAGCTCCGCGGAGACCTTACCCCGATAGCAGACAAGGCGGCAGTAGCCATCGGTGGAACGCCCGCAGGGGATCCTTATCAATTGCCAACNGCACTCGTTGAACTGGCATTGCGAGAAGCTGGCTGGAATGCGGTGAGCCTGGGAAGCAACTTGCCCACAGACAGTTTCATACACGCGATTCTTGATTACCAACCGCAACTCGTGTGGCTTAGCGTTTCTACTATCTCAGACATCTCCACATTCACCTCCGAACAGAATCGTCTTGCTGAACACATCAGCGACGATGTTTCGCTGTTGGTGGGCGGTCGTGCCCTCACTCCCGAGCTCCGCCCGCAGCTCAGGTACACTGCACACTGTGATGGTTTGCGAAACCTCGTTGATCTTGCGTCCATGATCCGGCCGGTCGGCGGACTTTAGAGGGGCGGACTGTCAAGTCGGTGCCCGAGTAATTGTGCCCTGGCAATCGGGTACATTGAATGAGTCCCTCACCATCGTGAACTTGAGTCCCGTGCTGCTCACATTGCCGGGACACCAGCCACGGTTTGGACACTCNGAACTGTCTCGTATCCGGTCCTGTGTGAGACAAATCGCGGGCCGGTCCGGGAAGTGAACGCTGAGAGGACCGATCGTTGATCAGAGCCTTCCTAATTTCCTCGCGTCGCAATCGAAAGCAAAAGTTCTGTGCCACCGTCAAATCATTTCTTTTTTTTTACGCTGACTCTTGGACTCGCGACTCTGCCAATCATGGAACAAAATCCGCTCACGCACGCTCAAGGAGCCAGCCCCACCAAGTCGGGCATCATCTACGCTGAACCGAATCAAGGGCCACTGTTGTTAGATCTTTACATTCCCAAAGGCCTGCCTGATCCAGCACCGCTCGTGGTTTGGGTTCACGGTGGTGCGTGGAGGGCTGGCTCAAGAACCCATGTTCCGATCACTCCGCTGCTTGAGCACGGAATGGCGATCGCCAGTGTGGACTATCGGCTGAGCGGAGATGCTCCATTTCCAGCTCAGGTTCACGACATCAACCTTGCGATTGAATACCTCAATCTGCATGCCCAAGAACTTGGTCTCGATCCCAAACGGTTTGCGATTGCCGGTTCTTCTGCAGGCGGACATTTGGCAGCTCTCGTGGGTGTCTCTCATGGTGTGGCCGCGTTATCGGCACCGCCTCGAGAGGGTTCCAAGTCTTCAAAACCGCGAACTCCGCAGCTGAAAGCTATCGTCTCTTTTTTTGGTGCATCCAACCTGCGAACGATTTTGCAACAGTCAACACCTCATGGTTTGAGCGTCCGCGTCCCAGCTTTACAATTACTGCTACGCGGCCAGCCGGACCAAAAACCTGAGCTTGCGGAACTCGCGAGCCCGGTCTCACATACTGACTCAAACGATCCCCCCTTACTACTTCTACACGGTGACCAAGATCCGCAAATGCCGATCAACCAGTCCCACGAACTGGAAGCTGCCTACCGGAAGGTCGGCGGCGCAGTCCACTTTGATGTTGTGCACGGCGGTGGTCATGGTGGACAGAAGTTCTTTACCGAAGGGCAGCTCAACCGCGTGGCTGAATTTATCCGAACTTCATTTTCAGACTGATAGCATTTGCCCACCGCCGAATAAGTGACGCCGAATAGGTGACTTTGCATGTCAGGACCGAGCCTGCACGACACTCAGTGCAAATGGTCTCAGGGAATTAAGCTGCGACAGCGTTCACGCAAGCCAGAATTTGCTGGATCACCTTGCGGCTCAATCTTGCCCACCTGACACATACTTGCACTTGATACAAAAAGAGGCCGACGCGAAATCTCGCGACGGCCTCTTGTTAAATTCAAATTCAAAANTCTCTATTCAGACGCTATTGATCTGGACTCAGTCGCGGCTACGTCCGCCGCCGCCGCCGCCGTCGCGACGTCCGCCGCCACGGCCACCACGTCCGCCACCGCCACCGCCACCGCCACGTCGGCGCCGAGGACGATCATCATCGCGATCACGATCGCCACCACCTCGTTCTCGATCTTCTCCGCCACCATCAGCTTCCGCTGCTGCTGCCATCGGATCCTCTTCACCAAGCTCTTCGAGAGCACGCCGGCGGCTCAACTTGACGCGATCATGCTCATCCACATCGATCACGAGGACTTTCATGGCATCGCCCACGTTGACGACATTGTCGATGCTGCTGATATATCCGCTACTCAGTTCACTGATATGGCACAAACCGTCACGTCCAGGAAGAATCTCAACGAATGCACCAAACTCNTTGATGCTACTTACAGTGCCGTCGTAAATTTTGCCAACCTGGACGGTCGCAGTGCAAGCTTCCACCGACCGAAGAGCTTCCTCGGCGGCGTCCTTGCTGGTACTTGCAATCAGTACTGTTCCATCATCATCAACCTCGATGACAGCTCCGGTTGTCTCCTGAATCCCACGAATATTCTTACCGCCGGGTCCAATCAGTGCACCGATCTTATCTGCGGCAATCTTGGTACGAAGCAATCGAGGAGCCGTTGCAGAAATTTCGCGACGGGGACGCGAAATTGTCGTCAACATTTTCCGCAAGATCTCAATACGAGCTTCTCGCGATTGTTTGAGCGTGGCACGGATGATGTCTTCATTGATACCAGTGACCTTCAGGTCCAACTGAATACCAGTAATACCGTTCTGTGTACCCGCGATCTTAAAGTCCATGTCACCGAAGTGATCCTCTGTGCCGAGGATGTCTGTCAGCAAAACCCAGTCGTCTGGACTTTTACGCACCAAACCCACCGAGATGCCGGCGACGGGATTGGTGATGGGAACGCCGGAAGCCATCAATGCGAGCGTCGCACCACACACGCTGGCCATGGAGCTACTACCATTGGACTCGAGAATATCACTGATAACCCGAATGGTGTACGGAAAATCATCCGCAGCAGGTAGAACCGGAGCGACACTGCGTTCTGCAAGACAACCGTGACCAATTTCTCGACGACCTGGACCTCGAATTGGACGACACTCGCCCACCGAGAATGGCGGGAAGTTGTAGTCGAGCATGAATTTCTTGCTGTACTCATCCATCAATCCATCGACTCGCTGCTCATCACGGGAGGTTCCCAGAGCGACAGTTACGAGCGACTGGGTTTCCCCACGCTGGAACAATGCCGAGCCATGAACTCGCGGAAGCAGATCGGTTTCGCAGTAGATGGAGCGCAGGCTCTCGTTGTCACGCCCGTCCGGACGTGTTCCGGCGTAGATCAAATCGCGAACGACCTCCTCTTCCAGATCATGCCAAACCGATTTGAAACGCTTTTCACAAACAGCATCGTCAGCTTTTGGATCAGGAATCACATCCAACTTTGCTCGATCGCGGAGCGTCCGCACCGCATCAGCTCGATCCTGCTTACCAGAGGTCTGCTGCGCAGCCTTGAAGTCTTCGTAGTAGTTGTCCGTCAGCCGCTTCATGAGTCCATCGTCTTCGGGTGCGACGAACTCTTTCTTGGTCGGATTAACTTTAGCGTAAAGCTCTTCCTGCAGATCGATGACGTCGCGAATAACGGAGTGAGCGAACTGAATCGCAGCCATCATCTCGTCTTCAGGCATCTCCTGTGCAAAACCTTCGATCATCGCAACTTGCTCAGTTGAGCCGCTGACGATCATGTCGAGTTCGCTCTCTTCAAGATCTGCATTGGTCGGGAACGCCACCATCTCGCCATCAACTTTACCAACGCGAACGCTTGCGATTGGTCCTTGGAATGGCAACTCACTGACGTGCAGTGCTGCTGCGGCGCCATTCATCGCCAACACGTCGCCATCGTTTTGCAAATCACTTGCGATGACGAATGCTTGAACCTGAACCTCATCGCGGAAACCATTCGGCCAGAGCGGGCGAATGGGTCGGTCCATCAGACGCGAGCTCAGAATTTCCTTTGTACTCGGACGTCCCTCACGCTTGAGGAAGCCTCCGGGGAATTTACCGGCAGCAGCCAGACGCTCGCGGTAATCACATGTAAGGGGGAAAAAATCGAGGCCGGGTCGCGGGTCACTCGATGCGGTAGCGACCAGAACAACGGTCTCACCATATTGGACTAGGACACTGCCAGCGGCTTGCTTGGCAAGCTGCCCAGTTTCGAACGACAACGTTTGTTTGCCGATCTGCTTTTCAACGCGAATTCTTTTTTCTGTCACTTTCAAACTTCCTTCAACCTACAAGACAACAAGAAACCTCGGCGGATCAGGGCCCCATGAACCAAGCGAGTGATGAGATCATCACCTTGGTTCTGGCAAGCCTGCCCATCCGGGTATTTAAGGCATGTGAGCAATCGAACGATTGCATTCGAGAGGCGGCACAGTGGTGAATCACCAGCTGTGGAGAGATAGGTGCGAAACATCCATCAGCACGCGAAGCATCCGGCCTGACCGTTTATTTGCGAAACGAAAAGCAGAGACACCGATTCGCCTGCAACAGGCGAGTTGGCTCTGCAATCTTCGCATGTCCGCGGCTCGGACGGGCTACTTACGAATGCCCAGTTTTCCGATGATATCGAGATATCTCTGAGGCTCTTCACCCCGCACATAGTCAAGCAAACGCCGGCGACGGCTGACGAGACCCAGCAGGCCTCGTCGCGAAGCATAATCCTTACGGTGTGTCCGCATATGCTCAGTCAGCCCGTTAATCCGCTCCGTCAAGATTGCAATTTGCACCTCTGGGGAGCCGGTATCGGCGTTTGATTTACAGTTATCGCCGATTACCTCGGTTTTTCGCTCTTTCGAGATCGTCATTCGTTTCTAGTCGTTTACGTCGTTCTTTTGCTCACAAGTTGGGCAGTAGTGTACCGGTGTGACATTCTCACGCAACGCCAAAAGGCGGCACCTGTGCAGAAAATTCACCCCAAAATTGTTGACCTTCCTACCCACCTCAGCTACCCAGTCTTCGAAACCCCTACTATTCTACGCATCCTAAGCCCCGCAAGCACCTCGGCAGCTTGCTCAGCAGGCGTCCGATCATCCCCACCTCGAAGATGGAGCTCTGGGCGGTGGGGGGATTCATAGGGATCACTGATGCCTGTGAAATGTTTGATTTCCCCAGCCCGAGCCTTCTTATAAAGCCCTTTGGGATCGCGTCGCTCGCAAATGTCGAGAGGTGTGTCTACAAAGATCTCCAGAAAATCGCCAACACGACCTGAGCTCTCAATGATGGCTCTCACTCGATCCCTGTCGCGTCGATAAGGACTGACAAACGCTGTGAGCGTGATCAGTCCTGCTGACGCCATCAAGGCGGCAACCGACCCGACCCTGCGGATGTTCTCCTCGCGATCAACCTCGGCAAATCCCAGACCGAATCGACCTGCAAACTCCTCGCCATGCTCCTCTGCAAGCACGCTCGGTGGAGCACACAAGCCGTGCCGAATGTTGTCTCCATCCAACAACATGGTGGCGCAGCCCAACTTTCCCAGTTGTCGATCCAACTCGTTTGCAACCGTGCTCTTCCCGCAACCGCTAAGTCCTGTGAACCACACCACTGCACCTTTTTGGCCCAACCGCTGCTCACGCTCATTCCGTGTCACCGTCTGTTCATGCCAAACAATATCTGACCGATCAGTCATTAAATTCTTTCCTCTTTGTGGATTTCTGGGTTCAGTCGCTTGGCACATCACCTCGTTTGCCAACTCTGATGCCTCGTTGTTTCCTGCGACCTGAGCAGGCCAACGCGACTTCAGTAGGCCGGTATTTTACCCTCAGGCCTCACGAAAGCAGCAATCACCCCAACTCACTGTGAACTGATACCTTGCGAACAGCCATCATTACCTGGCGAACAGCCATCATTAATTTGCGAACAGCCATCATTCGCGTGCCCAAAACAGCCTCTACTGAAGGCAACACACTACCCGGGCTCCGGGACGAAGCAAACTCTGACCCGAAAAAATGATCAACGCAGATCGCGATGCAGCGGAAATCAAGACCGACTTTAGCCCCGTATGCACTTCCGCCCTGACTATGGCGACTCACCGTCACGGATGGCGGAACGGCGTGATCCTAGAAACTTTCACTGGAATCGCTAACGCTAGGGGCAACGAGGCAAGGCGTCGAGAATCAGAACGTATCGGGATAAATGACCAATTCAATTCGCCGATTCGCAACTCGGCCTGCCGGTGTGTTGTTGCTTTGTCGTGGATTATTTGAACCCTGCGCCACGGTGAACAACTGCTGTCCAGGCAAACCAGACCGCCGCGTCATGAAATCCAGAACTGCTAACGCTTGCGCTGAGGTCAGCTGATGACTGGTGGCAACGCTGCCTCCGTAGATCTGAGCATTATCGGTGTAACTTTCGATCCCAATTCGCTGCCTCGGAAACACTGCACTGACTTGAGCAGCGATTGGATCGAGCACTTGCGCGGCTTGAGCATGAATCTGCGCGGTGCCCGGTTGAAAAACCTGATCAGCAGGAATCACGATTCGCACCACATCCCGATCTTTCTCAACAGGAATTCCCCCTAAATTCAATCGTCCTGCTTGTTTCGCCAAATCAGTATTTGCTTGCAGGGTTGCGTTTCCACGAAGCTGTGTCGATGCTTGAAATCCCTTGATTTGGCTTTCAGCAGTCTCTTGAGCGATCCGAGTACTCTCCAGTTGCTGGGAAACCTCAGCGAGTTGAGTCCGAAGGAGATCTGCCTCATCTTTGTAGACTTGGGCTTTCTGCTCGGTTTGAGCCATTTGGATATGCAACTGACGATTGTCGTCGTCTACAAGTTGAGCCCGTCGCTGAAGCTCGGAAATTTGCGCCTCAGCAGGATTCGCTGCCAGTGCATTGGGTGGCCTTTGCCAGGCAGACCCACCCAAGTACGGATTTTGGGTGCAACCGGCTGTGATAAACACCGCAAAAGTGACCAACAACGGCGTCAGAAGGGGACAGTTCCAGACAGTCGTTTTGGCAGTGTTTTGCAACGTGATTCGTAGATATTGCTTTGAGGAGTCCATTCCCAGCGTCCTTCCTAGTCAGCGCAGACTTTGCCGCAGTTGGATTGGACGGTAAAGTCTCGGGAGGGCGACGACAAGATCAGTTCCTAAGACAGGCTCCACACGCCAAGCTATGCAAGCATTTACCGCTTGGCACTCTGAACCTCGCCACACGACCGCGGTCGCTTCGAAACGTCGAACCGACTCCCACACCCCTTCGATTTTCCCTGCAGATGACTGATTTTTTTCCCGCGAGAGTCACCTAAGTTGGTTTGATCTTAAAGCTGTCTTTCGGTGAACGCGCTGTCAGAACGCACGTTCACGCCCCGCTCACAACTTAGGGTCCTCCTTTCCTACAAGGCAATTTGCGAATGTTAAGCGAACAAAAAGTTGGAGAACTTCGGTCTGAATTTGCCGCGCTCCGACGCCAAGTGGGGTCTCAAACCGCCGCTTTTTTTGATGGTCCGGCGGGCACTCAAGTGCCACGATGCGTAACCCAAGCCATCACCGATTATCTGGAGCAGTGCAACGCGAATCATGATGGTGCTTTTGCGACAAGCATTGAAAGTGACCAGTGGATCAATCAAGCCCATCAGGCAGCAGCCGACCTGGTGGGGACCTCAGACCGTGGTACCATCGCTTTCGGTGCTAACATGACGTCACTGACCATGGCACTGTCCCGTGCGTTGGCCCAAACGTGGAACGCGGGTGACGAAATTGTGCTGTCTCGACTGGAACACGATGCGAACTTTTCACCTTGGGTTCTCGCCGCGCAAGACCGTGACGTTGAAATTCGCTATATCGATATCAATCCCGAGGACTGCACCCTGAAGTTGGATGAATATGCTCAGGTCCTTAATGACCGCACGCGACTGGTAGCGGTGGGCTGTGCGTCGAATGCTGTGGGAACCATCAATCCAGTTCAGAAAATCTGCCAATGGGCTCGCGAAGCGGGAGCTTTGTCCTTTCTCGATGCGGTGCACTACGCACCTCATGGATTGATGGATGTCGAAGCATGGGGATGCGACTTCCTGATTTGCAGCGCTTACAAATTCTTTGGCCCTCATGTGGGTATCCAGTACGGACGCCGCGAACTACTGGAATCACTGCAGCCGTACAAATTGCGTCCAGCAACAAATAATCTGCCTGGACGTTGGATGACTGGCACCCAAAATCATGAGTGCATTTGGGGCACCCACGCAGCGATCGACTACATGGCATCAATCGGCGGTGACATGGCGAGTGGCTTGCCACGACGTGATGCGCTGCGGATGGCTTTCAAAAGTATCAAGGCTTACGAGGACGCACTATTACTGCGATTACTCGATGGCCTGCAACAGATTGCTGGGATCAAAGTCTGGGGCATCACAGATCCAACTCGAGTGCACGAGCGTTGCCCCACCCTTTCAATTACTCACGAGCGATTTACACCTCGGGTGGTTGCGGAGCGATTAGCAGAGCATGGCATCTTCGTCTGGGATGGCAATTACTACGCGCTTCCATTGACCGAACGTCTCGGGTTAGAGCCCGAGGGCATGGTGCGTATTGGCTTGGTTCATTACAACACCGCGGCAGAAGTCGACCGCCTTCTCGACCACTTGGGTTCTCTGTGATCTCCCAACTTCAGGGCTTCAGGGATATCATCGTGCGACATGCTGTTTGCTGAAATTCGCATATTACTCCGATCATATCCCGGTGCATTGACTACGATGGGGTCAGATCCTTGGGGACTTGGTCAGCCCAAGACCAAGCCCTGCCATCCCCGTTCCTCGAAGAACAATACAAAACCAATGAAAAGGTACATCTCCTTTCTTCTTTGTCCCTTTGTCGTCATAAGCTCCATCTCCATCGCCACGGCAGGCAACAATGGCTGCATTGCGAAGAAGCTCAGCACCATTCCGATTGTGAAACGAGCGTTTGGCCCCACACGGAACCAGCTGATTTCTCAAAATCAGGGACTCAACAGCCAGATTCAAGGGCTCACCCAACAACTCGAAGATTTACAACTTGCCCTCGCAGAAGCGGAAGCAGTTTCAGCCAAGCAGGCAGCGAACATTAAGGGATTGACTCAGTCGCTCACCGCAAGCCAGGCCGCCGCTGACAAAGCGAATGCAGCACGCAAACAGACCGAGAAAGCTCTCGCTGCGGCAAATGCCGACAAAGAACAGGCGCAAGCCGATGCAAAGGCCATGAAGCAAGCCGCCTTGAAGCAGAAGGGCGTTGCAGAAAAAGCATCTCAGCAAGCAGCCACCGAGATGGCAAAGCTAAAAGAAAGTTTGGCCTCAACAAAGAAGGCGACGAACGACGCAAACCAACAACTGGCTGATTCACGCAAGAAGCTCACCAACTCGCAAAAAGCTCTAAAGGCAAGCCGAGATGAAGTCGCTGCCTTGAAAAAGGCAGAACAGCAACGTAGGCAGGATGAGGAAAAAAAACGCGCCGAACAGAAGGCAATCCAAACTCCACCCGTTGAAGAGGAAACTCAAAGCGAGCCAGAAGACTCAGCTAATGACAACCCAACAAAAGAGGACGCTGACACCAACGCGCCAGCAGGTCTGCCGGGTAAAGACAGTGAGCCTCAGGCAGCGGGTGAAAAGACTGCTGAGTAGCTTGCGAGCGAGTGCCGAACATCCGGCTACCTGAACTCTTCGTACCATTCCCGGTGACATCCTGCTCAACGCAGGAACAAATAAAAGCAGGCGATAGCGTTCCAAATCACAAAGACCGATGTCTCAGGACATCGGTCTTTTCATGTCCACGCTGCACCCTCACTCCAATCCACAACACGCTTCAGCGACAACACCTCGTGCCAGCTTGGTCATCACCAGTGTGTACGGCAGAGCACGAACGCCGAGCAGACGCGACTCTTGACAAATCAGCGGCCAGTGCAAATCATCGGCCAGTGCACGGAGATGGCGCGGTGATCATCGCCAGCTCAAACCAAGCTCCACTTTGAACGACTCTAGGACGATCTGGTTGCTAACGCGTATCGTCACCAGCCTGATCAGAATCGCCAGTGTCTTCGCCAGTGGATCCTTCGTTTGAATCCAAGCTTGGCTCCTCTGCTGAGACCACGCCAGCATCCGCTGCATCCAATTCTTCGGCGGACATGTTCATCAAACGATCAAGAATCCCGTTGACAAACCGGGGACTACTTTTGTCACCGTACCTTTTCGCCAACAAGATGGCTTCGTTGACCGCAACACGATCCGGTGTGTCTCCGAATAGGATCTCATAGCCACCTAAACGCAGAATATTGCGATCAACAACTGGCATCCGCGACAAGGACCATCGCGTTGCCAATCGCTTGAGACGTTGGTCGACTTCGTCACGGTGCTTCAAGGTCCCCCGAAGCAGTGCATCGGCAAAATCAGTGAGCGCTGACCTGCCTTGCATTCGAGAACGAATGAACTTTTTTGCTTCGACCGCATCACGGCTGTCATTCACGTCCGCTTCGTACAGAAGTTGGAGTACGATTTCGCGGGCTCGGCGGCGGCTGGACATACAGGCCTGGGCGGTGAATGGCTTCAGAAGGAAAATATTGATCAAGCTTGGCGGATTGTAGGCGCAATGTGCTACAAGGTCGATTGGGTGCCCGCCGGAATATTGCCACAAAACCGTCTCGTCTCTGATTTCAGGATGGTCGACGTTGTTCCAACAAATCCAATGTCACTGACGCAGTTAGCTACATGAATCCGCTAAATTGTGTAGGAGCAGTGCTCGCCAGCTTGGTGCATCCAAGCCATCTGCTGCCGAAGTTAATGAAAACTCACTGCCACCCGCCTGCCACCTGATGCACGGACTATCCGGCACAATCACGGAGCCACTGTCGATGAGAACCGTTCAGCTATTTATTTGTTGGGCCACTTGCACGTTCGCCTGCTTGCCAACCGCGCGAGCGGAACTGCGGGCTGGCGCAGCAATCGTTGACATCACACCTCAGCAGCTACCTGTTCTCGTGAATGGCAGCATGCTGTCGCGTTCAGCCAACGAGATCAAAACCCATGTCAACGCCCGAGCGGTGGTCGTTGATGATGGAAACGAGCGTCTAGGCATCGTCGTGGTTGACAGCTGCATGCTTCCAAAATTTCTTTTGGATGAAGCCAAGAAACTGGCGGCTACGAAAACAAAACTCAAAGCCGACCGAATCCTGATATCGGCAACCCACACGCACACCGCGCCATCTTCGTTTGGCTGTCTGGGCACCGACCCTGACCCGGCCTACGTGCCGTTCCTCCGGCAACGCTTGGTAGCAGCTCTTGTCGAAGCCGAGAAAAAGCTACAACCAGCGCGAGTGGGGTGGGGTGTAGCAAAAGCGGAGCAGTTCACCGCCTTACGGCGTTGGGTTCGTCGGCCTGATCGCCTTGCTGACGACCCTTTCGGCAATCCCACCGTGCGTGCCAACATGCATGCAGCAACCCAGCCAGATGACGTGACCGGGCAATCGGGTCCTGAAGACCCCGATCTATCCATGATTGTTTTCCAAGCGACTGATGGAACCCCCATCGCTGCACTCGCGAATTTCTCGATGCATTACTTCAGCGACAAGGCAATCAGCGCCGACTACTTTGGCCTGTTTTGTGATGGTCTGCAGCAATACGTCAAACAGCGGCATCCCAAGTCGGAAATGGTTGGAATCATGTCCCACGGTTGTAGTGGAGACGTTTGGCGACGCGACTACATGACATGGAAGAGTGGTGAAAACCCGACAATCGAGGGCTACACCCAAGGCCTGCTTGAAGTCGCAAAACAAGTTTATGAATCTGTTGAATTTGAAGAAAATGCCACGCTCGCGATGGCAGAATCGCGAATTCCGATGAAATACCGCGTGCCTAACCAACAGTTACTCGACTGGTCCCAACGAATTGTTGATGCCATGGAATCAGACGCTCCCAAGGATCGGCTTGAAGTCTATGCACGAGAACAAGTTCTTTTGAACCAAATGCAATCAACCGATATTGTGTTGCAGGCCATACGTCTTGGCGACATTGTCATCGCTTCCACCCCCAATGAAACCTACGCACTGACCGGCCTGAAGGTAAAAGCTCAGAGTCCTTTCCCCAAGACCATGGTGATTGAACTTGCCAACGGCGCAGATGGCTACATTCCGCCGCCTGAGCAGCACCTATTGGGTGGCTACAACACGTGGGCGGCTCGATCAGCTGGACTTGAGGTGACCGCTGAGCCGCGAATTGTCGCGACAGCAGTGAATCTTCTCGAAACAGTTACTCAAAAACCCAGAAGACAGCCTCGTGAAACCATAGGCAAAGCGGCCAACCAACTGCTCGCCGCAAAGCCGGTGGCTTATTACAGGTTTGCGGAAACCGAGGCTCCTGTGCTGATCGACCGGTCTGGCAATCACCATGATGGCGTCTACGAAGCGGGAGTCTGCTTTTACTTGCCTGGCCCTGCCACCGCACCCGGACCCGATACCGCACCCGGACCCGATACCGCAGATCATCAATACACAAACGATGGTGACGTTAATCGTTGCGCACACTTTGCGGGCGGCCGCGCGCGGACTCGACTCGCATCGTTAACGGATTCGTACTGCATCAGCATGGCATTTTGGAATGGAATGCCAAACGATGCACGAGCGACCACCGGATGGCTACTTTCAAATGACTACCCGCACGCAATATCCCAAAACGGTGAGCATCTGGGGCTCAGTGGTAGCGGAGCCGAAAGCACGCCTGGACGCCTGATGCTTCAACAGGGAACTTCTGAACCTGTTCTTGGAAAGACAGAAATTCCACGCTGGAAATGGAATCATCTGCTGCTCGTCAAAGATGGCAAACGACTTCGTGTTTATTTGAACAAAAACCCGAAGCCTGAAATTGACGTCGCGATCGCACCCTCAGGTAACCGTGAAGTCGCCACCTATTTCATCGGCGGACGTAGCGATAATCAGTCGAACTTCGAAGGTCGAATTGACGAAGTTGCTTTTTTCCAGGGCGTACCGACGAGCCTGTTGCCACAAAGCGAATCAAACGGCAAGTAAATCCAGATGGCCTGAATGGGTCGATGTGAACCAATGATCCCAGCGACCACTAAATCAACGCTGCAGCCCGATCACAAAGATCCTGAGCTTCATCCTGCGTCTGAGCTTCGGCAATCAACCTGACAATCGGCTCGGTGTTACTCCCTCGAACTAGCAGCCACTTGTCCTGCCACGCCAGCCGTAAACCATCACCCGTGCTTGCGTCGGCCTCAGGATGCGCATTTACCAGACGGTCCAACAAAGCGGGTAATTGGTCAGCAGAGACCTGAGCCACGGATTTAACGATATGAAATTCTGGCAAGGCGTCCGCTAGCCCCGCCAACGACATCCCGCTGCTGGTCATGAGATCCAATACCTGTGCCATTCCGACAAAACTGTCCCGCACATATCCAACACGAGGATCAATGGGTCCACCGTTGCCTTCGCCACCGTAGGTCGCCTGCTGGGCGATCATCATGTCGGCGACATTCGCCTCTCCTACGGCACTTCGAAAGGAAGCAACGCCTGCCTGCTGAGCCAAACTTTCGCTCATACCACTGGTCGCGCCATTGATCACGACGGGACCACGCGTCTCTGATTGCGCCATCGCCCGCTGAACGCAAAGTGCAAGAGTGTACTCTTCACCAATATATCGTCCAGCACCATCCACCAACGCCAAGCGGTCCGCATCTGGATCCTGGCAAAATCCAACAGCGCAACCGTTTGCTCGAACGATTTCCGCAATCCCCTGTAGATTCTCTGCAGTTGGCTCCGGCACGTGAGCGAATTGGCCGTCGGGCGTCTCACCCACTAAGACAACGTCACACCCCAGTCTTTCCAACAAACGCTTACCCAGCAGTCCTCCTGCACCATGATTGCTATCTAACAGGACGCGGTGTTTTGCTTGAGCAATGGCAGCCACATCAACGGTCCCCAGGACCTTTTCAAGGTGAGGAAGATGCGGGTCCTCACAACTTGTGATACTGCCCAGTTGGTCAAATGGTGCCCAGTCGGCTTCCTGAGCAAAATAGGCATCTCGGACAGCGCTGCCGGCTTTGGCATCCAGCACGCGGCCGGCAGGGCCAAATAACTTGATCCCGTTGTAGGGCGGTGGATTGTGGCTGGCGGATATCTGAACCGCCCCGGCAGCATTCCATTCGCGTACCACGACACCAATGGTTGGTGTTGCCGCAACGTCCGCATCAATGCAGTCACGGCCGCTCGCCATCAGAGCAGCTGTGATGGCACGGGAGAGCATTGGGCCACTGTTGCGGCCATCGCGACCAATGATGACCGGACCTGCTGGTAACTTTGACGCAAAAGCGGCAACAAAACGGGTTGCCACTTCCGGAGTCAGGGTCTCTCCAACGATTCCACGTAACCCGCTGACGCTAATGATCAATTCGCTCATATTTCCCGAAGCCTTGTATCCCTCGTTGCCAGTTTCCATTGTCTGCAAATAGAATCGTAATTACCAGATTTGGCGAGGTGTTGTCGGTCTTTTCTTTTCAATCAGTTTCTGTTGGTAAAAATGAGCAACTTGGAACAAGTTCAAAAATCGCTCGAAGCGATCAAATCTGCCGTCTCCGCCGGCAAACTAAGCCAGACAGCCGCCGAGAATGTCACAGCATGGCTAACCGAGGAAAGGTACGCTGAGTATCGAGGCGCCGTCATCGAACACATTGAAGGCGACATGTGGCAACCGCTCGATGATGCGTTTTGGACCATCATTCCTTTCGGGACCGGTGGTCGACGCGGACGCATGTATCCCATCGGCTCCAATGCGATCAACGACCGAACCATTGGCGAGAGCGCCCAAGGACTGGCAGATTACGTCGTTGAGCATTGTGGTGATAAGAAAGATCTCTCTTGTGCAATCGCCTACGACACTCGTCACAAGTCGCGTCACTTCACGGAATTGTGCGCCGGGATTATGGTGGCAGCAGGTTTCAAGGTGTATCTACTGGATGATTACCGAGCCACACCGCAATTGTCCTTTGCTGTCCGCGCCAAACAATGCGACTGCGGGATCATGGTGACCGCCAGTCACAACCCACCAAGTGACAATGCGGTGAAAGTGTACTGGTCCAGCGGCGCTCAAGTGCTTCCCCCTCACGACAAGGGTATTATCGACCGTGTCATGACATGCCAAGAAATCCGCGTCACGCCTTTTGATCAAGCGGTCGCCGAAGGCAAAGTGGAAGTGGTGACGGATGAAATTGACGCAACCTTCACAGATGCTGCTGTCGCTTGTGGTTTTGCCGGGTCAAGGGATGCAAAAATCCTGTACTCACCTTTGCATGGAGTCGGTGCTGCCGCAGTAGTACCACTATTGCAACGCGACGGTTTCACTGACATCCACGTCTACGAACCACACGCAACACCCAGTGGTGATTTCCCCAACGTGCCCGGCCACGTTTCGAATCCAGAGAACCGGGCGGTCTTTGACCAACCCATCGAACATGGCAGGGAAATTGGTGCTGACCTGATTCTCGCCACCGACCCCGACTGCGACCGTATCGGCTGCGCGGCTCCCATCACTCTGGATAGCAGCGGGCCATGGAGAACTTTCAATGGAAATGAAATTGGCGCAATCCTAACCCAGTATGTCCTGAGCAAACGCGCCGAAGCAAATACGCTCGCTGCTGATAACTACATCGTCAAAACGCTCGTCACGACTGAGTTGACTCGGCGGATCGCAGAGAACTTTGATGTGCGATGTGTGGGGGACTTGCTGGTCGGCTTCAAGTACATCGCCGAAGTCATTGATCGCGAGGGACCGGATCAATTCGCATTCGGAACCGAAGAATCGCACGGCTACCTGATCGGCCAATACTGCCGAGACAAAGACGGTGCCGTTGCTTGCATGCTGATGAGCGAATTGGCCGCAGAACTGAAGCAACAGGGAGTCTCAATGCATGACTACCTTTGCAATCTGCATCGTCAACACGGATACCACCATGAAATGCTGATCAATCTATTCATGGAAGGAAGTGAAGGCATGGCCGCCATGAAACGTCTCATGAAAGCTTTTCGGGAAACGCCGCCCCAACAACTTGCTGGAATTCCACTCAGACAAATCAGAGATTATGGCAATTCCAAATGCACTGACCTAACCTCCGGCACAAGCAAAGAACTGGTAGGCCCCGTCGGGGACTTGATCATCATGGATCTCGAGGAAGAAGGGAACTACGTCGCGGTACGACCGAGCGGCACGGAACCGAAAATCAAACTTTATGTGTTCACTCGAGCATCTGCCGAGGAGTCCTCACGTGATTTGGACGAGGCCAAAGCGAAACTGGAGGAAAGACTGGTTGCCCTTGAATCAGACGTTCGCCAGTACGCGAAGGCAAATGCCTAAGATCGGCGGTGGTAGCAATCGACTCCAATGAATCGCTTCAATCACGTTGCAGCGATGGGATTTGCATGGCATTGGCTGGATCGCTGCCGGTCAATTCTCTGGCGAGCGCGCCCACACATTTTGAATCTGGCTATGCGGTGAATCTGGCTACGCAGTGCCCAACTGTCCGGCACTGCTGCATCAACACTGCTGCATCAACACTGCTGCATCAACACTGCTGCATCAACACTGCTGCATCAACACTGCTGCATCAACACTGCT
>NZHC01000047.1 GCA_002689655.1 Rhodopirellula sp.
GGCTGACGCAGCACCCGAGGCTGACGCAGCACCCGAGGCTGACGCAGCACCCGAGGCTGACACAGCATCCGAGGCTGACACAGCATCCGAGGCTGACACAGCACCCGAGGCTGACTTGGACGCGACGGCCGGGAAGGTCGGCTTTTCTGCAACTGTTGAAGGAGAGACGGCAGTCAAGAAAGAGCCAGCAAAGAAGAAACAGAAGGCTGGCAAGGGTGAGCCTAACGCCACCAAGAAACAGAAGAAAATTTCGCCAAGGCAGCGTCGACGCCGCTGGTTGGTGAGCATCCTCAAGCCACTTTCAGGTAAGCGTTTTTCTTGTGACAAGCTAAGTGCCTTTCAGGTTGTGATGCTGGGGCGTGCCCTCCGCAGTCAGGTTGCTGAGTGCTCTTTCGAATACGATGCAGCCAAATTGGTTGCTGAGT
This sequence comes from Rhodopirellula sp., assembly GCA_002689655.1. Lineage (GTDB taxonomy): Bacteria > Planctomycetota > Planctomycetia > Pirellulales > Pirellulaceae > Rubripirellula. Next base: position 426 of record NZHC01000047.1, read on the forward strand.
TGCAGCGGACGGCTAGTGGTATCAACCGGCATGTTGAAACCTTGCTTCGTGAAATTGTTTTGGCCAACGAGGCAGTGATTCGCGAGGCGGCTGAAGCTGTCTGGTGGGATGACCTTCATGAACGAGCATCCACGCGTTTGGTGGCAATCACGGCAGATCACCTCCGTCGGCATGTCAATCGCGGAGCTGTCGAAGCTAAAGTGGTTATGGCAATTGATGCTGTAGGGCCGCGAACTGCGGCGACGTCGATTGTTGCCTCAGACGGCCGTTTGCTGCACAAAGAGGATTTGCCATGCCAGCTCTCGTCCGCCACACGATCGCAAGCTGTAGCTCGCATGGGCGAGCTGATTCATGCCTACCATGTTGATCTCATCGTCATCAGTAATGGGCCGGCCCGAAGGGCCACGATGATTGCGATTGGTGATTTGATAGGCCAGTCGCCAGAAAAGTCTGTTCGCTGGACTTTAGCGGATCGCAGTGGGGCTGATGCCTATGCCAGCAGTGGGGTAGCAGATGAGGAAATGCGTGCCACGCCGCGACGTTTTAGGGCAGCTGCTTGGCTCGCGTTTTCGGTTTTGCAACCTGCACAGGCTCTTGCAAAGGTTGACCCTCTGAAACTGCGTTTGAGCTCATTTCAACGAGAGCTTTCCGACGAAGCCATGTTAAGTTCGTTGGAAGATGTCTTGGTCAGTGGCGCATCCCGCGGTGGTGTCGACGTGAACTCAGCCCCTGTTTCGTGGTTGCAGCGATTGCCAGGTGTGCAGGAGGACGTGGCTCAAGCGATTGATAAGACGCGACGCGAATCGTTGTTTGCGTCCAGACAAGCGATTGTTGACCTTGGCCAGTGGGGGGAAGCCACCCACAGCAGGCAGGCCATTCCGTTTCTTCGGGTATTCGGAAGTGAGGAAGCACTCGATGGTACTTTGATTCACCCTGATGATTACGCCCTGGCGAAAAAGTTAGCTAAGACGCTTGAGATTGAATTGCCACCTGGCGCACCTCAAGGATATCAATCGCCTGATTACTCGGTGGACCCAGAGCCTGCTGCGACGAAGTTAGCCGAAACGGAGTTGGCACCAGAGAAAACTGAAGTTGAAGACTTCAGTACGGCCGCTGAAACTGCTCACGATTTTCAAGTGGCGGATGAGAGTGTTGCCGGAGCAGATGCTGCTGAATCGTCGGAGACTCAGCCAACGCCGGGCTCAGACTCAGATGCGAATACATCGGGCACGGAAGCCAGTGTGTCAGAGGCCGAAGTCAGCGCGACGGTGGTAGACGCGACTGTCAGTTCCGAGAATGAAGAGCTCGTTGGGGCAGGAGATGCGGCAGCCAGCGATGCCACGGGCGACGCGTCCGCGAACGCTGTCAACGAGACCTCTGAGGAAGTGAAGGCTGAGGAAGTAGGGTCGGATGCCGCTGATGTATCGGTCACGAAAGAAGCTGCACCTGCCGAGGTGGTTGAAGTGCTGGAGCGTGTTCGCCGGTTGCGACCCGAGCAGGCAAAAATTGATAAGTGCGTGAAAGAATGGCAGATCGGATCCAAGCGTGCGAATCAGCTCGTGCAGTGGCTCTGTGATCCCTTTGGTGACAGTGATACCACCGGAGACCCGCCTGCTGTTCTTAGCACCATGCCGTCCATCAAGGGCCTCAAACAGGGAGATTCTGTTGTTGGTGTCGTTGTTGGCGTCATGCCATTTGGCGTCTTTGTTGAGTTGGCGCCTGATTGCAGTGGTTTGGTTCATGTGAGTCGAGTATCTGATACCTATGTAGAGGACTTGCACGAGGCTGTTCAGGTTGGTGATGTGGTAACTGCATGGGTAACTGGAATTGATGAAAAGCGTCGACGCGTTGCGTTGACCGCTGTTTCGCCCCAACGCGAAGCTGAGCTGGCGGAAGCCAGACGAAGCCGTGATGATCGGTTTCGCGGCGGTCAAGCACGTGGCGGTCAAGGTGGCCAGGCACGTGGCGGTCAAGGTGGCCAGGCACGAGGTGGTCAAGGCGGCCAGGCACGCGGCGGTCAAGGTGGCCAGGCACGAAGCGGTCAAGGTGGCCAAGCACGCGGCGGTCAAGGTGGCCAGGCACGAGGTGGTGGCCGTGGTCGCGATCAGGGACAGGGACGCGGAGGTCGGTCGCGAGATGGTGGCCGAGGACGTGGTGCACGGGGCCGTGATAAAAAACCAGAGTCGTATCGCGTTGTGGGGAAAAAAGAAACCAAACCCATTAGCGATGCAATGCAGAAGGGGGAAGAACCCCTGCGTTCGTTCGGCGATTTGATGCAGTTTTACACTCCTCCCTCCGGTGGCGAGGAAGCTCAGCCAGCGACGAGCAGCAAGAAAAAGAAAAAGGCAGACACCCCGAAAGTTGCCGGTGATACGGCATCCACTATCGATGCACCGGATGCCGAGACTACGAGCCAAACTGCCGAGACTACGAGCCAAACTGCCGAGAACGGAAGTCAAGCCGGCAGGGTTGATTCCACTAGTGAGGGATCCCCCTCCAATGCCACAACCCCTCAGTCAGCTGAAACTACACCGCCAGCTGAAACTACACCGCCAGCTGAACCTACACCGCCAGCTGAACCTACACCGCCAGTCGCGGATCACGAAGGTTCCGACTCCTCCCCAGCACCGGATAAGCCCGCGTCATGAGTGACGATTTTGAATCAAGATTAGAATCGGCGATTTCACGTGGGCAGCGACGTGCTGATGCGAAAGTATCGCAGCAGCGACAGAGTGAGCTCAGTGCAGAGGAGCTTCGGCGGCTACATACGTCGTACCGTCTTTCCCTGTCTGATCGGATTGAAAGTGCGATCAATCGGGTTGCAGATCATTTTCCCGGATTCCAGAATGAGTCGTTGTTCGGCGAGGTAGGTTGGGGATCCGCGTGTTTTCGTGATGATTTGCGGATCGTGTCAGGCCAACGCACAAATCAATACAGCCGACTTGAGATGGTGATCAGGCCCCACACGGAGCTGAATGTTCTTGATTTGAAAGGCAAGGGCACGGTGATGAATCGGGAATTATTCAACCGCAGCCATTTTGTCGCCGTCGGAGATGTAGAAATCGAGGAGTTTGAGCAGTTAATTGACGCTTGGGCAATCGAGTACGCTGAGGTCTACGCAGCGAAGAGTCGCTCCTAGGGTGGTTGTGCTGGTGTGCCGATAGCGACGGTCGCCTCTTGCGGACTGTCGAAAGCGATGAACGCCAGGTGTCATGTATCCAAATTCAGCGTGTCGGGTGTCCCGTTTGAGTCATGACCGTTCGATTTGTAGACGCCGAGGGGTTCTGTCTGGCGAAGCTGTATTGATTCTTCAGGCTCTGCTCAGGAATCCAATCTGCGTCGAAAAAACTGTGCAGTGAAAGTCCGCATGAAAGCACTGTTTTGAGCACTTCGATCTGATGAAACGCCATACGGCGCGTTTTTTCAGGTTTGGTGCTGGTGTTTCAATCAGCAAGCAAAAATTAGGTGACTGGCGTCCCGGTTTTCACCGGGACGCAGTTGAGAGTCCTGCGATGTTCAACCTGCTTTGGTGGTGAGCTTTTTGGCAATGCTTTCCAGCAGAGCTTTGCTCTTGCGGATGCCTTCCATTTCGCCAACCTTTCCACCTTCGTATTCGATGCCCACGTAGCCGTGGTAGTGATGCTTTTCGCAGACGAGGCGCATCATTTTTTCGTAGTCGGTGTGGATCTCGTTTCCGTTCTCGTCAAAGTCATGAGTCTTTGCGCTAACGGCTTTCGCGAACGGCATCAATTCATCAACACCTTGGTAGCGATCATAGATCTCGGGGTTCTTGCCCCGTTTGATATAAAAGTTGCCAAAGTCAGGAAGTGTGCCGCAATTATCCATTCCGACCATGGTGATCACACCTGCTAGCCAAGCTCCATTGCTGCTCAGGCCGCCATGGTTCTCAACAATCACATTGAGGCCGTGTGGTTTGGCGTACTCGCTTAAGCGTCGCAGGCCATCAGCAGCCAGCTTTTGTTGTTCTTCGTAACTACCGCTGCTGCCAGCATTGACTCGAATCGAGTGACAGCCCAATGACTTGGCGGCATCAACCCACTGGTAGTGATTTTCAACTGCTTTCTTGCGTTCCTCGTCTGACGCGGCGCCAAGTCGCCCTTCACCGTCAACCATGATCAACAGGCTTTTGACTCCCTCGTCGTTGCAACGCTGTTTCAGTTCGGCAAGGTACTTGTCGTCTTTGGCCTTGTCCTTAAAGAATTGATTGACGTATTCCACCGCATCGATCCCGAACTCCTGTTTTGTAATACGAGGGAAATCAAGATTGGTCAGGTTTTTGGATTTGTCGCGAAGTGTTCGATGAAGAGACCACTCAGCAAGTGAGATTTTGAAAGGAGCATCTCCCTCATGGTGATCCGCGAATGAAAGTGTGGGCAAAGTAGCGGAAGCAGCAACCGACGCGGCGGTCGTCGCTAGAAACTGACGTCGAAACATTAGTGGATTATTTCCTGAAGTAGAGTTGCGAATGACATAACTGACAGGCAACCTGAGTTGGCGTGAATGTCAGTTCTGCATTGTAACTCGTCACACGCTGAGGGGGAGAGAAGACTGCAGTGAAGGTTGGGATTGTGACTTGGCCACCGAGACGCATTCTGATCGACAGGGCGTGCTGCAACGTTTTACTGTCGGTCAATCTGGACGACGAGTCATTCTGGCGATCGCTTGATTATCATTCAGCATGAGGTCATGTTGGACCGAGTCCACCGGGATGACAGAGAGGTTCACCATTTTCACCGCATTGATATCGGGTGTTTTGATCAGTCTTCGCCTGGCTGTTTCGGTTTTGTTTTGACCGCTGGCGCCGGTTCGGTCCTTGAGTGCGAACCAGAGATCTGATTTGCAAGACGACTGATCAGGAGACCTGTTAGAAAAATGGTTACGGTTCCGACAACGATGGTCAGATTGGCGTGAAGCGGATTGCGAAGCATCTCAGGCAGGGCATCATTGTCGGGCGATAATGTCATCCAGCCAATCACGGTTACACCGAGCACAATGGCGATCAAACCGCTAACGGCGTTGGCGTGTCGTGTCATGATACCTAACAGAAAGAGCCCCAGCATTCCGCCGGAAAATACACCTTGTAAAAGCCACCACGCATCCAGAATGCTTTTTTGTCCAATCAACAGAAGTGCGGTCATGGTGCCGATAGAACCGATTGCAATTGTTGCGAGTCTGAGCGCGTACATTGCTTCTCGTTCCGTAACCTCAGGCTTGTAGTAGCGTTGGTACAAGTCTTTCAGAATGACGGTGGCAGAAGAGTTGAGTGACGTATCAATGCTGCTCATGGCTGCAGCAAAAATGGCTGCAATCAACAATCCAGCCAGGCCTGGCGGTAGTTTTGTCGCTATGAAATGGGGCAGCACCCGATCGCCGATGTCGGCGGCCTGCAAGGTTGCAGCGTCTACTGAATCTTGGGTTGCTACTGTTTGTCGCACATCGTCAAGTAAACTTGGTTGTGTTTCGTAATAGGAGAACAGCGCGGCGCCGATGAAAAAGAACAGTAGCGAAATAGGCACATACATGAACGCTCCAAGCCACACCGCTCGTTTGGCTTCCCGTTCGCTGGAAGCTGTGTGGTAGCGTTGCACAAAGCTTTGGTCGATTCCAAAATTCGTGAGGTTGACAAATAAGCCAAACAGCAGCATCACCCACACAGTGCTCTGGGTAGGGTCGATGTCCCAACTGCCTAATTCCATTTTTCCTGCATTTTTCGCAATTGTCCATGCTTGGGTTGGTCCTTCCGGCATGCTGAAAATCAGCATCCCGAAAATGAGAATTGCTCCCCCCATCAAGACGATGGATTGAACAACATCCGTCCAAATCACTGCCTCAATGCCCCCTAGCAGGGTGTACAGCGTCACCAGCAAGCCCGTTGCGATGATGATGGTGGTGACGTCCCAATTCGTCAGTGCATGGAGCCCAATCGCTACTCCGAACATGATGGTTCCAACTCGAGCGATTTGGGTGAGAAGGTAGCACAACATGGCATACGTCCGCGCCCACAAGCCAAACCGCTCTTCCAAGTGCTGGTAGGCGGAGATTTGTCCGCTTTTGCGATAGAAAGGAACGAAGTACTTGGCAGCGATCCAAACGGCTAGCGGAAGTGAAAGTGTGAATAGGTAGCCGTTGAAGTTTCCGCCGTATGCCTTTCCAGGATTGCCCAGAAAAGTATTGCTGCTCAGGTAGGTACCGAAGATCGACATCCCGACGGCCCAGCCCGGCAGTGAGCCACCAGCCGCCATGAACTCATTCGATGTGCCGCTCTTGCGGACAAACCAGCAGCCAAAGGCAATCACCACGACTACATAAGTCACCAGAACAATTAAATCGGGGGTCGCTAATGTGATGGTTGGATCTCCTCTTTGTGCTGGAGATTGGAGTCAATGTGGCAGAGAGAATCAGCGGTTGGTGCATCCATCTTTCGATACTGCAAGCCAGTTTGGATCGGTTGGGTACGGTTCAGGTCCACCATTCGATTGCTGTGATTGTATTGTTGGCGTTTGGCCACACAACGACAAGTTTGCGAGCTAAACTGTCTGTCTTTCTGCGGCTTCGCGTTGAATGTCCTTCGTTCCCAACCCTCCCCTGACATACCTGATCAAATCATGAAGAAGATATTGAAAATGTTGCTGCTGATGTGCTGTTGGTTATTTCCAGTTGTTGTGTGGGCTGATGCCCCCAAAGTCCTCTTTGAGGAGAACTTTGAGAAAGGCACCGACCGTTGGGAAATCCTGGATCCTGAAAGTTGGCAGCTGAAAAAATCAAATAGCGGATCCGCGATCGAAATTACTTCGAGAGGAAGTAAGTATAAGCCCCCTGTCAGAAGTCCGGGGCACGTCGCATTGATCAAGGACCTGAAGGCCGGCAGCTTTGACATCACATTCAAGGTTCGCAGTACCAAGGATACCGGGAATCATCGTGATTGTTGTGTGTTCTTCGGTTATCAGGATGATCAGCATTTTTATTATGTGCACCTCGGGGCAAAACCTGATCCCCATAGTGGGCAGATCATGATCGTGAAGGAAGCACCTCGCCTGGCGCTAACGAAGAATGAGAAATTGACGCCATGGGATGATCAGTGGCATACAGTAAAGGTCAGTCGAAATCTCGTAGACGGCACGATCAAGGTGTATTTCGATGACATGAATGAGCCCCACATGGAAGTGGTTGATCGTAATTTTGGTGCCGGTCGCGTGGGCATCGGTTCATTTGATGATCTGAATGCTTTTGACGATATTGTGATTCGTGAAAACTGAAAGTCCGGTAAACGCTGGGAGGTTTGTTAATCACGCTTCCCGCAATCGTTCTAACAGAACGACTCGTAGCGTTCGGGTTGTGATTAAATCGGTGAACTGTGATTAAATCGGTGAACTGTGATTAAATCGGTGAACTGTGATTAAATCGGTGAACTGTGATGGAGTAGGTGCAACGATTGAGCAGGTGCAACGTTGGACAAAAACGTTACCGATTATCAGTCGTCCAGCTTGGGGTAGAGTCCCTACGAACGTCGCCAAGAAAAGTGAGCACAAGCAGTGGTGGATTCTACGTCAATCGAAAAAGCCTGTCGGTTTTGTCCCCGGTGTGGCAAAGAAGCAGAAGTTGAGGAGCAGGGGCGTGTGCCATTCCGTTGCACACAATGCGGGTTTGCTAACTTCTTTGGACCCGTCGCTGCTGTGGGTGGATTGGTTACTAACGAGCAGGGAGAGTTGCTGTTGGTGCGACGGGCACGCGAGCCTGAAAAAGGAAAGTGGGGATTGCCGGGTGGGTTCGTTGATCGAAACGAGAGCATTGAGGAGGCGTTGAGTAGAGAAGTGCTAGAGGAAACCAATTTGTGCGTTAGCGAAGCAAGCTATCTGACCTCGTTTCCGAATCTCTACGACTACGCCGGTGCCGTCTCGCCAGTCATCGACCTGTTCTATCTCTGTCAAGTCGTGGATCAGGCAGTGATTCAGCTTGCGGACGGTGAATTGGACAGCTTTTTGTGGGTGAAGCCCACTCAAAAGCACCTCTCGGAGATGGCATTTCCATCGAATCGCCGAGCAATTGAGAAGTGGCTGAGCGGTGCGTGATGCATTGAGCGGTTTTTGGCGTGTGCAATTTTGCCGATTTAGGTGACGAGAGGCGCAGTGGGCCCAAATTTTTTTTTAGCTTTTTTAGCTGCGATCGTTGCGTAAAGTAAGTTCGATGGTTAAACTTGGCCTTGTTGCGATTGATTCTCATTAACACTAGCTGTCTCCGGAGTCGCTTGTATGCCCCGCTTTGCCGTTCGTTCTGCGTTCACGCTGGTTGAACTGCTTGTTGTGATTGCCATCATCGGAATTCTCGTCAGCTTGATGTTGCCCGCCGTTCAAGCCGCCCGCGAGGCTGCCAGACGAATGAGCTGCCAGAACAACATCAAGCAGGTGATCCTTGCTTGTCACAACTACGAGTCGGCCATGAAGCAACTACCGCCGGCTTGGACGAAGCCCGCTTTGACCGGAGATGGCTGGTCGGCTCAGGCCAGAATTTTGCCGTTCTTGGAGGCGATTTCCCTCGCTTCGGCGATTGATTTTTCAGGTGGCTATAAAGGTTCCAAAATCCGTGTCGACGGTGTTGAGCGGCCCATCGCAAGTTACCGGGTGCCGACTTACCTGTGTCCGAGTGAAACGAACGATCGCTTGCGAACTGGAGCCAACGGCGAGGCGATTCATTACCCAATCAACTACGCCTACTCGGCTGGAAAATGGTTTGTGTATGACTCGGAGAACAGGAACGGCCAAAACGTGGGCGAGGGTATGTTCACTGCTGGCCGCGGAAGAAAGTTCCGAGATTGCTTGGATGGCCTGGCGAACACGCTGGCTTTTGCTGAGGTCAAAGCTTGGAGTCCCTACATTCGCGATTCTGCGATCACTGGGAACATGGCAACGCCGAGCATCGAAAGTCAAATTTGCGGTTACGGAGGATCTCTGAAAACCCAGACCGGACATACTGAGTGGGTCGACGGCAGGATTCATCAGTCAGGTTTTACGACGACATTCACGCCCAATAAGAAAATCATTTGTCTCGATAACTTGGGTAACGATTACGACGTTGACTTTACGAATTTCCGCGAAGGAAAAAGTGCGACAAGCCCTGTGCCTCGAACCTATGCAGCGGTGACGTCTCGTAGTTATCACACCGGCGGTGTCACGGTCGCCCTATTGGATGGTTCTGTACGCTTCATCACCGATTCAATCGACCGTGATCTGTGGCAGGGGATGTCGACTCGGAACGGACGTGAAGTGCTTGCTGTTCCGGAGTGATACCAATCGTGCAGGGTCCGAAGGAAAAACGCTGATTTGTATTCGCGTCTTGTCGCAATGGATGCTTGCTCAGGAGTCCCGAACAAGACGGCATCCATGCCAAGCGGTTAGCCTGTTCAACCGCAATCACGTGGTTCGACATGGTCCAAGTGTTGAGGTGCTGCCGCCCCCAGCAGGCTCAGGTGTAATATCATCTCAGTTTGATCAGACATCAATGCGACGGCCTGTGGCTTCGCTATGTTGTGCCGCTGCGAAAATCGAGGCTGCTCGGTAGGCATCATTCAAGTCGCTCATGTTCCGCAGAAGACTCGTGACAGAGCGATGAAATTGTGTCAGCAGTTGCTCGCCCACCGGCAGTTCGGTTTCCAGTGATTCCAGGTGGCGACCAGCGTCGTCGAACCAGACGAGATTAGATGGCAGGTCAACGAAGGCCACGCCCCGTTCACAGCAGATTTGCATGGCCGAGGGTGGACGGAATCCGATGGCTTCCTGCCATGACTGCTGAATGTAGTTACCGCTGCTGATCTGGGCAGTGACTGCAGGAAGTTTCTCGGTGGCGGCGAAGTCGAGGCTGAGAGATCGGTACCCTGAAGTTTCATTGATTTGGTGGGACGTCGAGGCGACGTGGACCGGTTCACGATTGACCACGTAGCGACACCAGTCAATCAGCTCAATGAATTCTGAACGATCTTGTTGGGGCTGCTGGCGACGGTCGCCGCTGGCAGCAGGGGTGCGGCGATGACAGAAAAGCAGTTGTGGGGCGCCAAGACGCGTAGCAATCAGTTCGCGCAGTCGAAGGGTGGCAGGTGCAAAGCGACGCGGAAACTCGGCCATGAAGGCAACGCCGGACTCCTCAATTGTATCCCGCACGTGCTGATCTTTTTCGGGATCGAAGTCAAGATTACCCGCCCAATAGATCGCTTTTCCAGCCTCCGAAGCAGCCAGAATTGGTAGCCATCCCAGCCAAGTGGCTTGCAGCACCATCACTGCATCGATATCGCACCGCGAAACAAGCGTGCGGTAACCGTCGACCGCATCAGCTTGAAATTCGTTGGCAGAGTTTTCTGCAAGTTTGGCTACAGGACTAAAAACAGCTCGCACATCAAAGCGATCATGTAGCATTCGCAACGCTGGTCGATGTCTTGTTTGCCAGCCGTCACCAGGTCCGATAAGTCCGATCCGCAGTTTCATAAAGACTTTGGCAAAGAGATGTTGGAAAACAGCAACAGGTGGTTCACAAAGAGTTCGTTCTTGGGGCCCGCTTTCTGAGTTCGATGAGTTCATTCATCCACAGCTGCAATCAGCCAAGGCAGATTCCCGAAGTCTCGAATCGACAACAGTTTAGCGTCTTGCCTGTGTGTTGGGTCTGCCTGCAAGTCAACTTTTTACAACCAGCAGAATGCCTTGCGTTAGCGTCTTCACTGTGCCGATCCACTTGAACCCGCCTATGCCGTCCCTGTACTTCCGCCATCTTGCCTAGGTTGTGTCGTGGTAATGCGTGTAAAAGTGTCGCTTTTTGCACAGACGCAAGTTTTTGCACAGACGCAAGGCTGAGTCTCACTTGTGCTAGAGTTGTCGCGGGGGGAGGCGAGACGATTTTTGAGTTGTTTCAGGTCCATGATGCTTCAGGTCCATGATCAGGCTCATTGGTGGGAGATCAGGCTCATGGGTGGGACCGCAAATCTGCTTAGGCGAGGTGCAGGCTGCTGCTCACATGAGTCGACCGAAGCAATAGATTCTGCCGGTTTTAGCGCGATGAGAAGCCCAAAATGACCTCCGGTTGCTTTGTTTCGGGAGCAGCGTGGATTGGCTGCTTGTCGGTTGCACGCTGGGTGTAAACTTTTGCTTTGATGGAGCTTTAGATATTTTCGCCCCTCAGGGCGTGTGAATTGACGGCCGTGACCAGCGACTGCCATGAAATTACGCGGAGGCGTACATGGATTCTCCCACCGGGAAAAACCACTTTTTGTGGTTGTGGGTTTACATTGTTGCTCAGCCGGCAGAGTCTTGACGGACAGTACTCGGAAGCCGATCGCCAAAGCTGGCGAGCTGTATGATGTCAGTTTTGTGCTAGTCAACCACGACCGCTTGAACCTCGAGTGCTTGCTGCCGAGTTGCCTCCGGGTGACAAGATAACCCTTCAGACCAGCATTATTTACACAGCCTGCGAGGACGGCTGGAAAAGGCGAAAGTTGCTCGGTTTTCAGTCAAAACAACCCCTTCGGTCGCTAATTTAGAAAACCCTCGTGTCGACGACAAAGCTTTGGTAACAACTGGCTCAATTTCGTCGCAGTCGTCAATGAGCTCGTGGGATGCGACTTTCATTGCTGTGTCCCGATCTGCTGAGGGGGGCTCGCGCGCGTCTGCTTCAGTCGGAACGCGAGATGCTCGTTTCTGGGCTTGCTGCGCAGAAATGGGAATCTGAGAGGATTCCTGTCAGAAGATTGCGAAAGAAGCATTTCGCGTGATCTGCTCGTTTCTCGGCGACTTGCATGGGAAGGTTCATTACGCGAATCTTCGAAGGCACCGGCGGCGGCGATTTTTCAATACGACTCCCGACGCATTTTTTGCACTGATCCGCTATCCTGCTGGGTGTTGATGTTGATCGGGGCCGAAATGGCTCACGCGATTATTTCCCGCACTTGATTAAGAGATTTTGTCAGCATGGATTTTCCGGACGATCTGATGCACCTGATACGGACTGATGAGCCATTAGGGCCGTTGGCGTGGCTGGGAATTGGTGGTCCTGCAAGGTTCTTTGCGGAGCCGATGGACGTAGCGGATGTGCAGCGTCTGGTTGCATTCGCACAGAAGCAGGGCCTGTCTGTTCGTATTCTTGGCGGAGGCAGCAATATTTTGGTGCGTGAGGCCGGTGTGAATGGTTTGGTCATCTGCTTGGCAGGCACTATGAGCAGCGAAATCACCATCGAAGGTACGAAAATGACCGTGGGTGCCGGAGCGAAGCTCTCTCACGCTGTGATCAAGTCGGTAGGAGCAGGGTTGGGAGGGCTTGAGCATTTGGTTGGAATTCCCGGTACCGTAGGAGGAGCGGTGGTTGGGAATGCGTCTGCTGGTGGACGCGATATTGGATCGGTCGTGAGCTCGGTGACGGTCGTCGAGAAGGATGCCAGCATTAGGACCATGACGCAGCAGGAGGCTGGTTTTTCGCATCGGAAAACATCACTCGTGGGGCTCGTGGTGCTTGACGTAAGCTTTGAATTGGAAACACGGGATGTGTTGGCGTTGACCAAGCGAATGCAAAAACTCTGGATTAGCCGAAACGCTGCCAGACCAACGGAAGAGCCGAGAATAGCGATGCCATTTGTCGATCCAGATGGAATGCCAGCAAAAGATTTGTTGCAAACTGTCGGGCTCGCTGGGCTGCAGGAAGGCCAAGTATCGATCGATGGTCAGCACCCACAATTCATGATTGCTAGCTCCGGTGCGACGAGTGAACAATGTCTCAAGCTCATTGAAAGGGTCAGAGAGCAGGTTTTATTGCAAACAGGGATCGACTTGCAGTTGAATCTGCAGATTTGGTAGTCCTACTGTCTGTAAAGTTGCAGGATACCTTTTTCGGGGATCGATCCCTCGTTTTGGGTCAGTTGTTTCGTCCACATGGAAGTCGGGGAACACGTCAGTGCCAACGCGATCGGCTAATTCTGAAAAGCAGCGACCTCTTAGGCGATTGCTGGGGCGATGGCTGGGGCGTTTGATCAAAGCTCCCGCCGCATTTGCGGTGGTGTGGCCCGTCCTGTTGATCGTAGGCGGTTACGCGGCTTGGCACCGTTGGGGAGCCGTCCATGTAGCTGGGAAATACAGCGGCATTGATCCGATTCTGATTCAAGTCACGGATCCACCGGCACACGTAAGAACAAATGTCGTCAAGACTGTCTATCGTGATACCGCGATGGAAGGACTTTCGATTTTGGATCGGCAAGCCACTGCGAAAATCGCTTCTGCCTTTTCCATGCATCCGTGGGTCCGCAAGGTAATTGGAGTTCGTAAGCTACCTGGTGGAAAGATCGATGTAAGACTTGAATACCGGACTCCTGTTGCGATGGTGCACGTTTATAAACCCAACGATCCAGATAATCGAAGTTATTTTTTTCCCGTCGATGGTGAGGGTGTACTGTTACCGGGCAACGAGTTCGCTGAAGCAGAAACCAGAAATTATATTTACATCGAGGTTCCTGACGTTTACACCAGCAACGCCGTGGGAACACCATTTGGTGACACTGCGGTGGAAGCTGCATCGGCTCTTGCTTCGGTTCTTTCGCCCTATCGAGAGAAGACACAGATCCGCAGTATTGGCATCCATGGTGACCCAAGACAAACCGAAGTCTTGCAAATGGAATTGACCATGCAGTCAGGAGCTCGCATGACTTGGGGTAGCCCTCCAGGTAATGAGGTCCCTGGCGAGCCAACGGTCCAAATGAAACTCAAGTCCCTGCTGAGGGCTGACCTTCGTCAGGACGCAGATTTGAGAGTCGCTAGTCCTACTCAGCCGATTCAGCGTTAGTCGGATTTCAGCCGTCCATGTCAAGTGCTGCGTCTTGTTCTGGTTAATTGTTCTGGCGTTTCTGACACTGGCATGAAAAACCAGATTGTGCAACTAAGTCTTTTCACCATGGGTGTAACAGTTTCGTTCTCTTGGCCACGGTTCTTGTGGCTTCGATTTTGATTCGATGTTTCGCCACATTCATGGTAATCTGAAACGAGACGCGTTCGGGATCCTCAATTTACCATTGCACTGGTAATCAAGTCACAGGAAGTCTGTATGGACGATTCATTGTTTGAATTATCGCAAATGCAAAATCGCCGCCAACTGATGGGGCGGTCCGCGTTAGGGCTTGGTACGGCAGCGTTGGCTGGTTTATTGACAGCGGATTCTCCCTTCGCCTTGGCGAATGATGTTCCTGATGGTCAGGATTTCAATGGTGGCTTGCACCATCGAGCGACTGCCAAGCGTGTGATCTACCTTTTCATGAGTGGAGGACCTAGTCAACTGGATTTGTGGGACTACAAACCAAAGTTGACAGAGATGTTCAATCAGCAGTTGCCCGCTCATGTTCGTAATGAACAACGAATCACAGGAATGACTGCGAATCAGAAGGCCGGGTTACCACTCTGCCCCAGTAAGTACAAGTTCACGCGGCACGATAACAATGAGGATGGAATCTGGGTTAGTGAATTGCTGCCGCACACGGCCACTGTTGTTGATCAACTATGCGTAGTACGTAGTACATTCACTGAAGCGATCAATCATGATCCAGCCATTACTTACATCCAGACAGGAAGTCAGATTCCTGGTAGGCCCAGTTTGGGAGCGTGGTTGAGTTATGGCTTGGGAAGCATGAATCAGGACTTGCCGCACTACGTGGTGATGCATGCGAAGACCAGTTTTCCTGAACAAAGTCTATTCAATCGACTTTGGGGGACCGGATTCATGCCATCGGATCATCAGGGGATTTTGATGCGCAGTCAGGGGGATCCCGTGCTGTATCTCAGTAATCCGGACGGTGTGAGTCGGGCTGACAGGCGTCAGCAATTGGATGCGCTGGGAGCACTCAATACGGGGCTGCATCAGGAGTTGCGAGATCCAGAAATTCTGACTCGCATCAAGCAGCACGAGATGGCTTACCGGATGCAGGCTTCGGTTCCAGAGTTGATGGATTTATCGGGTGAGGAAGAGGGTACTTTTGATTTGTATGGCGAAGCCGCACGTACTCCGGGTACCTTTGCGGCGTGTTGTCTCAATGCCCGACGTTTGGCGGAACGAGGAGTCCGCAATATTCAGATTTTTCATCGCGGTTGGGATGCGCACGGTCGCCTGCCGGCTGAACATGAGTCACAGTGCCGTGACGTTGATCAGGGGTGTGCTGCCTTGATCAAGGATTTGAAGCAACGCGGTATGCTGGAGGATACCCTCGTTGTCTGGGGAGGTGAATTCGGTAGAACTGCGTATTGTCAGGGACAGTTGACCCGTGAGAACTATGGCAGAGATCATCATCCCCGGTGTTTCTCTACTTGGATGGCTGGTGGTGGTATCAAGCCTGGGATCAGCTACGGGCAGAGTGATGATTATGGTTACAACATCGCCAATGAAGACGGTGATCCCTTAACGCCGAACAAGGAAACGTGGACGCCCGGCACCATGCACATTCATGATCTCAATGCCACGATCCTGCATTTGCTGGGAATTGACCATCGAAGGCTGACGTACCGTTATCAGGGACGTGACTTCCGTTTGACTGATGTCCACGGCCATGTCATGCATGATCTGCTGGCCTAGCGAGTCGCAGTAATGGGCGTGAACCGGAAAGGTTTGCCGCCCACGAATTGATCGCTGGTCAGGGTAGGGCAGATGTGTCGCTCGATGTGCGAAATGATCAGTGCGTTCCCTTCAAGATGACTTACGTGAGGCCAGGATTTTGGGTTGTACATCGAGTCCGTAAGGTCCCGCACTAGAACGACATTCACACCATTTTTGGATAGCTGCCGGAGTCCAAACGGTCTGCCCAAAACGCACATGTTCGTGTGAACGCCGAGAAGGATGGCATTCTTCAACTCTTTGTGTTTCAGAATTCTCCAGACTTCATCACCTCGGTCACTGATGAAGTCCTTTGCTGGGTTGATCGTAAGCCCCGGATGTTGTTTCTTCCAGGGTGAGCGTGGGTTCAGCCCCTTTGTTTTCAGAGCAGCAGCCCAAGCGTCATGTTCTTCTGGTGTGTCATCTTCGCCACCATCCGACTGGTCGAGTGGATAGGTCGCCTGTTCCTCACTTGGAATTGAGTGGCACCACTGATTGATCCCTTCAGGGATAGATGATTCTGGGATGGAGGCGACCCGTAGACGAGCAGGATTGTTAGCGTAAGCACTCACGCAACTACTGGGTGCGTGAATCACGGTCACCCCTTGTGATCGCAGATGAGTTAGCAGCATTTCCATCCGCGGAACCATCTGCTCCTGCCGTTTTACCGCACGGTAGCAGTGATGTGAGTCCCACATGTCGCAGACGATGATAGCTGTTTGGGAAGCTTTCCATGTCTCATTTTCCGTTGTGATTTCGTAGTTGGCACCGCGGGTATGATTAGCTTGCTGGGTGTTGGGGACCTGATGCTGAAGGGTAACGTTCAGGATCGTTTCGTCGGGTTTTTCTGCATGCAGGTGGTCGGGTTTGTCTGCATGCAGGTGATTGTGCGTTGGGTTGTGCCCAAGCCCGAAGCAACTGGTGAGAAGGATCAAGGCATAGAGACGTACAGGCATTTCGATAACCAACAGCGAGCTTTCAATTGAACTTGGATCACTCGTCCATTATAGGGAATCACAGCCTAGGCATTGGCATGCTGGGCATTGCCGTAGCCATTTCTTGTTCAAGCCTCTCGGGATGGCCAAGAAGTCCCCGCTTGTAGTCGTTGCCTCGTGATCTGCCAGCGGATTTGGCGACCTGATTATCGCGTTCACTGTCTCGCAACCGTGGCCTTTTTTCTATTGCCAGCTCAACCTTAATTCCAACTCAATATTAGTTGTTGAGCAGGTTGCGATACATGCTGATGCCAGCAGGTCCGACAAGCACGACGAAAATGCCCGGAAAAATAAATAGCACGAGTGGGAAAATCATCTTCACTGCGGTCTTGGCTGCTTTCTCTTCTGCAATCTGTCGGCGTTTGACTCGCATTGAATCACTTTGCACACGCAACGCTGCTGCGATGCTGGAACCGAATCTGTCTGCTTGAATCAGAATCGCAGTGAGTTGTTTCAGGTCATCTATTCCACTGCGGAATCCCAAGGCCTTCAAGACCTCCGTACGCGACTTGCCGAACTGCAATTGTTGATTGGCGATGCTGAATTCTTCACCAATTTCCAAGTGGCTTTTTAACATTTCCCCGGCCACTTTTCGAAGTGCCTGGTCCATTCCCAGTCCCGCTTCAACGCACACAACCATAAGGTCGAGCGCATCAGGCATTCCCAGGAAAATTTTTTCTTTGCGGCGTTTGACCAGATGATCCAAAATTAGTTTTGGAATGATGAATCCTATCACAATGCCCGCGGCAGCCTTCAGGATCAAGCCTTGACTGAGTCCATCGGTAACCATGCCGAATACTCCACCAACCAACAGACCGACGCCGGTGAGGATCAACTGAATGCCTTTGAACGTAACGGGTGCTGATTCTCGGCGGAAACCAGCGTTCACCAGTTTTTCTCGTAATTGCCCCATCGATTTTTCATCGCCGCTGACAGTCTCTGCCAATGGTTGCGTCGCTTTTTCGAGGACGGCGGCGAGGGCCTCATTCTTGCGGAGATTTTTATCCTCGGTTTCTTCGTCAAGTGGTGAACCTCCACGCTGGTTACGCATCATCTCCAGACGTGCTTCCGGTCGTGATTTGTCGTCACCGCTGATGCGGCCGATCACCACCCATGCGATCGAAGTGACGGAAATGAAAATTGCAATCGCAGTGATGGTAAGCGGATCAAGTACGGAGAAGATCATGGGAGACATGTCAAATATTCCTGAGTCAACCAGCGTGGTGCATTGGTGATGGGTGGGTTGAATGCGTTGGTGATGTCCCCATTGATTTATACCTTGATCGTGATGATTTTCTTAATCACCACCGCTCCGATGAGTTGAGTCACCAGAGCCGCTGTGAGCATGTAGCGACCGA
>NZHC01000048.1 GCA_002689655.1 Rhodopirellula sp.
GAATGGCTTCGTTGACCGACTCCAGAAGGTTCGTGCCTTCACCCCGTATATGGCTGACGTAGATGCCCCCGTGATGGGCGACCGCTTTTGCAAGGGTGGTAAGTTCCTGAGTGTTCGCGTAGGAGCTCGGTACATAGATTAAACCGGTTGACATTCCCCAAGCCCCATCGCTCATGGCTTGCTCAGCGAGTCTCAGCATTTTCTGTATTTGCGGCTCGGTGGGGGCGACTCGACTCGAATCAAGCACCGCTTTTCGAAGCCCACCCTGAGGTAGTAGATGCGCAATATTTGTACCTGCTCCATATTCGTCGATATGGTCGTAATACGCTGCCACTTTGATGGGTCCAAAACCGCAATTTCCCGTCACCAAGGTGGAGCAGCCTTGCATCACATAATTCATTGCAGCACGCGTCTCGGCATTTTCGATTTCACCATCAGAATGGTTGTGAAGGTCAATGAACCCTGGGCAAACAATCAAACCCGTGCAATCAATCTCCCAAACAGCGTCGATCTGCGTCCCCGCCTTTGGCAGAATCAATTTGCCCTTCGTGATCGCGACATCGCAGGTCTGGGAACCGGATCCTGTTCCGTCAATGACGGTCCCACCACGCAGCAGAATATCCACCGAGATGGGTTCGCGTTTCGGAGGGTTCTGAGCACTTAAAGTGCGAGGGTGATCGAGCGTGCCAAGTAGCAAAATTGTTGCCGAGATCAGAAAGACTCGCGTGACACGTAAACCCGCGTCCAGGACCTGCAAGACCAAAGGACGCCCAGATTGATTGCTGCGATGACAATGCATTTCAAATCGGTCCCGTGCATGACTTGGGGTAAATCACTCTCGCATTAGCCGCACTGCCAGAGATTCATGAGTCGTGAAACCAGTCTCATATCATACCATTTGCAGGACGCATTCGCGGAGTTGACGGGATCGTCTGATTCGGTGAGTGCGAGGACAGCACCCGTAACGCTACTGGGAAAGGAATATTCATGCATTTGATGTTCGGACCTGGATTGTCGGGCGACGCGTGGTTAGCCCCTGTTGCCTCGTCTGCGGTCTATACTGAACCAAACACGGTGGGTGCACCTAATTTTCTATATCTGGCTTTGTTCGGTTCTTGGTGATCGTCGAGCTTCAGTCCAAAACATAAGCGGGGATTCATGTTGAAATCTCAACGACGACAATTTCTATTGTCCACGGCCGGTAGCCTTGGACTCAGTCAATTGCTAGGCAGCCTCGGTCCGCTCTCTGCGGGCGAGGTGAAATTCGACAAAGGAATAGCCCGGTTCTCCACCGAAATTGAGCCGTTGGTTGAGTTTCTTGAAACGACTCCGCGCAATGAGATCATTGAGCAAACAGCGCGGCGGGTGCAGCGAGGCCTGAGTTACCGGCAATTGTTAACAGCACTGTTGCTCGCGGGCGTCAGGAATGTTCAGCCAAGACCCTCGGTGGGCTTCAAGTTCCATGCTGTTCTTGTCGTCAACTCCGCACATCTTGCCAGCATCAGCTGTGCCGATGAGGACCGCTGGCTGCCGATTTTCTGGGCCATTGACAATTTTAAAAGCTCTCAACAACGTGATTTTTCTGAGGGCAACTGGACGTTGGCAGCGGTTGATGAAGCAGCGGTACCGCCAGCTCGCCTCGCAGCCGAACACCTGCGCCGCGGTCTTGAAAAGTGGGACGTGGAGGCCGCGGATGTCGCGATCACTTCGCTGGTGAGGAATGCGGGTTCGCAGCGTGTTTTTGATGAGTTGGCCAAATATGCAGCTCGGGATTTTCGTAGTATCGGGCACAAGGTGATTTATCTCTCCAACGCGTTCCGGACGTTGCAGACGATTGGTTGGGAGTATGCTGAGCCGGTCATGCGCAGCCTCGTTTATGCAATGCTCAACCACCATGGCAGTCCTAACCCTGCGGACAGCGATCAGGAAGCGGATCGGCCAGGAAGAGACAACCGTCAGTTAATCAAGGAATTGCCAGACCACTGGCATGGCGAAAGCTTGGATGACGGTGCGACGGCAGATCTGGTGTCCACCCTGCACGACTGTACCCCGCAGGAAGCGAGCCAAAAGGTTGTCGCTCTGATTAGCAACGGAATTTCACTACAATCCATCTGGAATGCGATTTATGCGAGTTCTGGTGAATTGATGATGAGGCAGCGAGGAATCATTGCCTTGCATTCAGTTACAACGACGAATGCAATCCGTCATGCCTTCCAAAATGCCACGGATGCGAAAACACGACAGTATTTGTTGCTGCAGAATGCTGCGTTTCTACCAATGTTCCGCGAGGCGGCAAGAGCGCGAGGGGCGTTGGCCGATCGGCAGATCACGTCGCTTGGCGCGAGCGCAACGCAAGTTTCGCCCACGGCAGTGGAGGACACGTTCGTCTTGATGGGAAAGGATCGGTTGGCGGCTGCCGAGCAGCTGTATGCTTACCTTCAAAAGGATGGTGATCCACAAACCGTCGTGGATCATGCCCGCCGATTAGTCTTTTTGAAAGGGAACGATTCCCACGACTATAAATTCAGCTCGGCGGCTCTCGAAGACTACCGAACGCTTACGCCAGTATGGCGGAATCGTTTCTTGGCTGCTTCAGTGTTCCAACTGCGAAGTTCTACCGAGTCGACTCGGCCGATTGTCGAGCGGATCAACAAAGCCCTGAGTTGAGACTGAGCCACAGAGTTGGGGGCTGCACAGGGATTTTTCCCCAAGGTGCGTCACTTGTTGAACGCATGCGGCGTTGACTCGGTGAGTTGTTTTGCCTGCAACTCAGGTTCATTGGTGACGTAAGGCGGCGCGGTGGTGTTCCGTTGCTTGAATCACTGCGGCTCGGCTGACAAACGGCAGGTACGCAGCCCGCATGGAAAAGCCGTAGGCTTTGCCGACTTTGGCATTGTCAATGAACCACTGGAAATCCCAGGCGGGGTTTCCATTGCCACCACCCGAAGGTGATTGCGCAAACCAGATGTTGTCCTTCGGTCGAAACATGAACGCCAACGCCATGCCATGAGTCACACCGTAATACCACGAATCAACGTGTTCATGGTTGGAAAGATTGCCGACCAGTGTGAGAGGGAAGTCGCGATCCACCTCAATGACAGGAGTTGATCCGGCGGGTGGGTGCGTGCTTTCAACGCCGTGCTTGGGTGTGATTCCCTTGATCCAACCCGGGGTCTGAGTCGAATTTCTTTCTCGTCCGTGGAAGTAGATCGCCTTATCCTCAGGTTGATTGATATAGCTTGCCCAGAACAGCCCGATGTATCCATGTGAGTAATCATTGTGATGTGGGATGCACTCGAAGGTGTACTCAATTGTCCCATCCTCCAAAAGGGAATAGCGTCCACAACTCTCCAATTTCCAATTGCCAGTCGGTGGTTGATAAACTTCGACGGTGTGGGCGTTGATTATTCGCAGGTGCATGGGGAACTTACGCGGTTCAAATTTCTCCCGCAAACCGGCTTTGGTTCCGTCATGAATGTGTTCGAAGTTCAATCCGGCGATGGAAGGAACGAATGCATTGTTTGGTTGCTGGCTGTGCCGCAAAGATGCAATTCCGTTGTAACCGGCACGGTGGGCTGGAAGTTCAGGTAGATCAAGAGCCGAGTTATCAACAATGATGATCGATACGTCCCCGCGTTCTAACCTGATGTAGGGCTCATCGGAAGTTTCGTACTGAACCTTGGTATTGGTGAGGGATGTGACGCCTTCTGCCACCAAGGGGCGCTGAATTATCGCACTCGCCATTAGTGTAAATAGGTAGATGTAGTGGTACCCAGTGATTTGCGAGGTCATGACGCAGGGACTCATGTTTTAGGCTTGGGTGTAGCGGGTAGGACTGTGGGTGTACTCGCGGACAGGTAAAAACGTTTTTGTTTAACCTCTGGCCATGAAGTTGCCCCATGTAATGTGTCGCGACGCGCGTCATTAGATAACGGTTCCTACGGATGAACAAGCATTGGGACCGACCGAATGGCAGCAAGCCTGAAACTGCTCTCATGATTACGTTGGGACGCAAGATCATTGATTACTAACGAAGCAATCCTGAGTGAGTTTGACGCATTTGTGGAACTGGTTGCCAGTGATGAATTCGCGTGTTCGCAAGTACCCACCCGCTGCTGTTTTTAGTCCGGTTGGTTATCAGAATTCGGATCTGTGGTAGAATGATAATCTTGGGCATGGGGGCTTGTTCGGTGAGTGTCAAAACATCGTTTCTGTCGGCATTTTCAGTGACCATGAGCCCGATTTCGTTAGGCAAAGTTCGAATGTTGATAAACGCGTCTTGGATTAGGATGTGGTCCGTGTTCTTAAGCATGGCCATGCCAACTTGCGCCGCAGGTGAAGCAGGTGGGTTGGCTGCAGCGCAGCGGGCGTTGCTGGAGTCGTGTTCTGAGTGCCACAACTCAGAAACGGCAGAGGGGGAGGTTCGCCTTGACAATCTTGCGGGGCTGTCACTTGTCAAACAGATCGACATTTTGAATCGTGCGCAGGAACAGGTGTTTTTCGATCTGATGCCACCGCAGGATTCCGGCGGGTTACTCGATGAGCAGCGGAGTCATTTGGGGCAGGTTATTGGTGCTGTACTGCGGAACAATAATGCTTCGGGACTTGAAAAACGGAGAGGGCAGCCTGGGTTCGGGAACTTCGTCGATCATGAAATGTTGTTTAGCGGGGAAGTGACTGAAAAGGCATTCACGCCTGCGAGGAGATGGTTGGTAAGTCCACAGATTTTTCATGAGCGCGTGAACGATGTGTTCATGTTGGAGGGCAGGGAGCGGCAACGGAAATTCTACGGGGTCACCAATCCAATCGTACTGCCTGAAAACTCTGGCGTGCGGTACTTCGATTCGACAAGTCTGGATGGTGGTCACCTTCTGATGATGTTGAATAATGCGGATTGGATTTCCAGAAAGCAGATTTTTGCAGCGGTGAACCAAGGTGTTCCACGCGGTGACTTGAAGTTTGAGAACATGAAGGATCGGTGGTATCCTGCTGGGGTCCCGGAAGCGTTCATTGAAGTGGTTAAGAAAAAGACGGCCGCAAATCATGCCGAATTGGGGGCCGCGATACACGCTCAGTTTGAATGTGTGCTGCAGCGGCCAGCTTCTGAAAGCGAGCTTTCACGCTACGTGGACTTCATGGCAGACGTGATTGCTGTTGGTGGCAATGTGGAAGGACTTCGGCAGATGCTTGTGAGTGTTCTGCTCGAGTCGGACTTCCTCTATCGGTTGGAATTTGGTGCCGGAGAGCCTGATCAGGCTGGTCGACGAATACTGTCACCCCGGGAAGCAAGCTATGCAATTGCCTACGCTTTGTCTGATCAGGGACCCGATCTATCGCTGCGGGCAGCAGCCCGGGAAGGACGGCTAGCGACTAGGGAGGATTTTCGTCGAGAGGTGTCCCGCATTCTGGGTGACAAGGAAAGTTTTTTTGGAGAAGTTTCGCCGACCGTCTCTAGTGGATACGTGAAACCTCATAAAGTAACGCACCCAAAGCTTGTGCGGTTCTTCCGGGAATTCTTCGGCTATCCGAATAGTATGAAGCTGTTCAAGGATATGGCTCGCAGTGGCGGTTTTTTTGATAATGCAGGGCGAGACTACACGGGCACGGCAGGGTCAGTCACAAATGAGGCCGATCGAGTGGTCGATGATGTGCTGAAGGCTGACAAAGATGTGTTTGAGCGTTTGCTGACAACGAACGAGTTCTACGTGCTGCACCCGCGGAGTAATGCAGAGGGCGTTCGGCTGATAGAGTCATGGCGCAGTGCGTATCACGAGTTGAAGGGGCTCGATTGGCGAACAGATGCCGAGAAGACACTTGTGGACAATTTTGAGGCTCACCGTGGGGCCTTTGAAGCCATCCGGATTACAAAAATCACCGAGGATCGTAAACGGGTCAACGTCCGTGATTTCAAAAGATTCATGGAATACTTCGAGAATACCTTTGGGCGTGGAATTACTCCCATGACGTTTCCATGGTTCTTTCACGGCGGGCAGAAATTTCGGTACTCGGAGA
The DNA here is from genome assembly GCA_002689655.1 of Rhodopirellula sp. Taxonomy (GTDB): domain Bacteria; phylum Planctomycetota; class Planctomycetia; order Pirellulales; family Pirellulaceae; genus Rubripirellula. Next base: position 6,013 of record NZHC01000048.1, read on the forward strand.
TTTATTCGTTGCCGCGCGTACCCGGTGGTGGGCCAATCGGTGCGAGCGGGAAATACCGGGATTCCCTTCCATGGGACTACCCCGTTAAGCAGCCATTCAGGATTAAACACCGAATGGGAATTCTGACCCATCCAGCGTGGCTGTTGGCGCACTCTCAAAATACGGAGACGGATATCGTGCGGCGTGGACGTTGGATTCGCGAGAAGCTGTTGGCAGGCAGGGTGCCGGATGTGCCGATCACGGTGGATGCTCAAATTCCTGAGCATCACGAGCAGACACTCCGGGAACGACTTGATTCGGTTACATCCAGCCAGCAGTGTTGGAAATGTCACCGGCAGATGAATCCACTGGGTCTCGCGTTCGAAGTGTTTGATGACTTTGGCAGATTTCGCAGTGAGGAAAGTTTAGAAGCTCCGGAAAATCTGATACGGAGAGGTGACGGGAAAACCAGCGCAGACGTGTACAAGACCAAACCGGTAAACGCAGCTGGATATCTCGAGGGCACTGGGGATCCTAATCTAGACGGGGAAGTCGAAGATGCATTTGAATTGATTGAAAAACTTGCGAGATCCGAGCGTGCGCGTCAATCGATTATCCGTCATGCGTTTCGGTTCTTTTTAGGTAGAAACGAGATGCTTGTGGATTCACGGACACTGATCGAGGCAGACCAAGCTTACGTGGAAAGCGGTGGTAGCTTCAACGCAGTGATCGTTTCATTGTTGAGCTCGGATTCGTTCTTGTATCGGAAGGACTTAGGCGGTCAAATTCGTACACCGTAACTTTCTCGATCGCCGTGTACTTGCGATGATAAGTCAAACTGGTTTAATCCACCCGCGGTCCAATGGTATCACCTGGAAAATGCTCGGAATGAAGTCCACACTGTTGTGCATGATCCTGCACATGCTTTGGTTAGGGCGACACCCAGTGCTGCTCTGAATGAGTGGGAAGCGCGGAGTGATGATGGGATTCGGTATACGGAACTGCTTGAGCGGTTTGCCGAGGAAAATGACGTAGGTAAGTGTGCGGGCAGGTATTCGTCCGTTCTTGGTCGGCAATGCCATGCATGTTTGGGTCTCAATACTGGGAGCAAACCGGTGTTCCTGAAAACACAGTGTTGTTGGGTGCACGCGAAAAATTGTGGTTCAATGCACCTGTGCAACCGTGAACAACGCGGTTGCCTGCTTCGAGGTTCCAGCAGGATGGGTAGAGATGGAATTGCGTTGGATGCTTGCGAACCAATTGATGGGTTTGGAGCTGGCGAGGAAGGTCGCGTAGGCTGGCAGGATGGCCGCGCAAGACGTAGGGTTCGCGGTTACAATAGGAACAGTGGAAACGCTTCGCCGTTCAGTGGAAAGTTTTAACACCATGCGTGACACATGAAGGTTGGGTCAAATCATCGGGGGCATGCCATGTGCAAAATGGTATCGCGTATGAGGGCGTTGCTGCCTTTGTTTTTTTGCCTGAATTTGAGTTGCCATACGTTTGCGTCTGACTTTGAGGGCGGCTTCACTGTCCCTGCTGCCGTTCAGACAGTTTTTCGTGAGAATTGTATTGAATGTCATAATGCAGATCTGTCTGAAGGAAATGTGGACTTCACCCGTTTGGATGATGCCGAATCATCCGAGCGTTTGGAGCTGCTTAACAAGGCGCAAGAGCAATTGCACTTTGACATGATGCCTCCCAAGGATGCAGGGGAATTGGACGCACTGGATGAAAACTTGGTCAGGGATTGGATCAGACTCGAGCTAAATACTCACGGAGCGTCGCGTCTTGAGGACAAGCTCCGCAAACCTGAATATGGGAATTATGTGAACCATGATGCACTATTCTCAGGGCAACATAAAGAGTTGCAGCCATTCACGTATGAGCGACGCTGGTTGATCAGCGAGTATATTTTTGAGGCGCGCTTTAACGAGATTCTTAATCATCGGCCCTATCAGACGATCGACGGAAAGCGGCAGTACGTCATCGGTGACAACAACCGCAGAGTGAATCTGACTAACCCCTTTTTGTTGCCATCCAACACTGGCGTGCGCTATTACGCCAATGCGACTTTAAATGGCGGGCATTTATTGACGATGTTGACGAACGCTAAAGAGGTGTCAGAACAGATGCTCTACCTTGCAGGGCGAGACCGGAGATACGTGCCTGCAATCTATGAGATCATGGAATTGGAATGGGGGCACCAACGTACGTTGAACGATCGAGAAAAGCACCTGAACCAGTTCATCGAGCAGATTCTGGTTGGGATCTATGGTGATCAGCATGCGGAGTTGTTGCCCGTTTTTGAACCGGTGGCGATTAAGAAGACTGATAACACAGGCATCAAGAAATCACCATTTCATGCAGCGCAACCCGGGGCAAAAGAACTGGTGCTGTTGTTCCATGCAATGGAGAAACACAGAAAAGACGGTGAGAGCGACGAGGTTTGGATTGAACAGTGCCAACGGGATTGGTTCAACCAGGGTGACAACCCGCGGACCATCCAAACCCGACTCACGTTTCTGGCTGGATACCTGCAGGAATTCAGGGAGCAGGTAGTTCGGCATCGGTACGCAAAGAAACATAAACTACCTGTGTATCGCGCAAGGTCGGACGAAGAGCAAAGGGCCATTGAGGAAGCGATTTCAATTCATCGGAAACCTGGTGATCGATATGCACAGATCATTGCGAAATGTATGGAACAGTGGGAGCAACAATTCAAGGAAGACAGGCTAGCCGCAGGATTGCCTGCGCAAGCAGTCGTAGACGCGCTTGTAAATCAGTTGTACGAGATGTTTTATCATCGCCAAGCCACGGGTGAGGAACTTACCAAGTATGGGGTACTGGCAATTGACTATTTGGAAAAGCTTGGAAATCTGGCAGGAATCAAAAAGCTGATCCAGACTTTGATCCTTAAAACCGACTTTGTTTACCGTAGTGAGTTTGGAGTGGGGGATCCGGACGCGTTTGGACGACGCATGATGTCAGCCAGAGATGGCAGTTATGCGATTTCCTATGCGTTGACGGATAGCAGTCCCGATGCGGAATTGGTAACTGCGGCTGCGGAGGGCAGGTTAAGTAGTCGTGCGGACTACAAACGCGAAGTTGAACGGTTGTTGGCGAAGCGTGATCAGTTTTACGTGATTGATGAGGCGGTGCAACGCCTGCAATTGACGGCCAGTATCACCAATACGCCAATTAGGAAACTGCGGTTTTTCCGAGAGTTTTTTGGGTATCCCCAGTTGCTCCAGATTTTTAAGGATAACAAGCGTTTCGGTGGGAATTACGACAACGCAAAAGGACGGCTGGTGGGTGAGGCTGATCGACTGGTGGACCACATTCTGAGTGTTGACAAGGATGTTTTTCATGAATTGCTGACGAGCGATAAGTTTTATGTTTATCACTCGGGAGACAATGATGCGATGGCAGCTGCATCGGCTCGTATTCGTCGTATTTTTGAGCACTTTAAGGATGAGGACTGGCAGAATTTCAAGGAAGACGATCTTGCCGGGCATGAGGCGTTCATCAAGGAGGTGAACATGCGTGGAATGGGACGAAACCCAAAAGATGATTTGCGAACATTCAAGACGGTGATGACCAGTTTCTCCACGCGATTTGATCAAGGTCAATCTGCGGCAGCACCTTTCGATTCGTTTCCGGCACATGGGAAAAGTAATGCCGACACCAGAACGGGGTTGCAATTGAGGAGCCCGGAGGTTGCTAAGTTTTTCAATATTGAATTGGACAATTGGAACTATCCGGTGATTCAACCTGCTGCGGTAAAGAATCGGAAAGGGATGTTGACGCACCCCGCATGGTTGATTGCCCACGCACAAAACACCGAGACTGACCCCGTAAAGCGTGGGCGATGGGTGCAGGAAAAATTACTTGCTGGAACGGTTCCTGACATTCCCATTACGGTTGATGCTGTGATCCCGGAAGATCATCATCGAACGCTTCGACAGCGGTTGGAGGCTAAAACGCGAGACAGTTACTGTTGGAAATGCCATCAGAAGATGAATCCGCTCGGATTACCATTCGAGATTTACGACGATTTTGGTCGATACCGGGAAAAGGAGTCGTTGGAACATCCAGACAATCTAATCAAAAAGGGGCCCGTTAAAGCCGCGCCCCACGTTGATTTGCGAGATACCTACACTACCTTGCCTGTGAGAGCCGAAGGCATGCTCATTGGGTCCGGTAATGCCGACCTGGATGGGGATGTAGATAATGCACTCGAATTGATCGAGAAACTTGATCGGTCCGACCGTGTGCGTCAGTCGTTCATTCGTTATGCATTCCGATACTTCATGGGACGTAATGAAATCCTTTCGGATTCCAAGACATTGATCGAAGCTGATCAGGCGTACCTGAACAGCGGTGGCAGTTTTGATGCTGTGATTGTATCGTTGCTGACATCAGATTCCTTTTTGTTTCGCAAAGAAAATAAGCACTGATATGGCTACCAATCGTAGAGCATTCATCACGGGGGCCGCGCTGGGCGCAGGTGCCGCGACGCTATCTTACGGCAATCAACAGTGTTTCTCCGCCGATTCCCGGAGTGATTATCCCCGGCGTTTCGTGTTCATTCGGAAGTCAAATGGAGTTCGTCCAGACGAGGTGGCCTTGCCTACTTTTTCTGATGCCGAGTTGAAGCGTGATCGCGAGAAGGAAACGCTGCGGGTGGACTTGGCGAATCACGAATTGCCCTCATGGATGCAGCGTTTGGAACCGCATAAGACTGAACTGTCCATTCTGCAGGGTTTGTCATGCAAGATGAGTGAGAACGGACACTGGTCCTATTCATCTGTGATGGGCGCCTTTAAATCAGGGCGGAATTCCCTCAGCGGTATCAAACGCGCGACTGTAGACTTCGAGATGGCGAAGTTGGCACCATCACCGTTTGGACACGTTGAGTTATCGTTGACTGGGAACTACAGCACTTTTCGGACTGGGATCGTGCCGGGATATTCTGCACCTGGCCCACATCAGCGTAACTATTGTTATGCCGACCCGCAGACCGCTTATGACGAACTGTTTAAATCTGTGGCCAACCCAGATGCGGTCGCTTCAGACAACGCAATGCTAAGGTTCCTGCAGGAAGAAGAATCGTACAAGGCCCGCGTGCTGGAAGGCCATGAAAAACTGAAGATCAGTAACCATGTTGGCTCGATTGAAGCGATTCAGGCTCGGAATCTGGAAGTGAAGAAGATGTCAGGGGCAATTGCACAGCACCTGCCAGAACTCGATACCATTCACCAAAGTGGTGGAGCCAATGCTACGACGCCTGAGAAACAAAAAGCGATGACGGACATTCTGGTGGCGGCACTGGTGACCGGCTTAACCAACGTCGTGACGTACACCATTGATGAGTTGTCGACGCCAATCAAGGGCCTGCGTGGCAATGAAGGGGATCATATTTCATTGCATGAACTTGGTCACAATGGTGGGTATAGCGGTGTGTCCGCGAATGATATTCGAGAGAAAGTCCGTGTAGGTCACATGGAACAAGTAGCCACAATCGTGGAGCGGTTGAAGGCCGTTCCCGAGGGGGGTGGAACCATGTTCGATAATACCGTGGTGATGTATTTCCCGGAGAATGGCGAAGGACATCATAGCCACGGAACTGAGGCTCCTTTTGTGGTATTGGCGGGGAATCAGTGCAAGCTGAATCTCGGGGGACAATATGTTCGGCTTCCTTTCCATGCGACAGAGGGGCACAAGACCATCGGAAATTGGTACACGACGTTGCTAAATGCGTATGGAAATCCCATTCAGCATTACGGAGACTTTGATCTTGAAATGTCCAGGAAAAAGTATGATCAAAGCGGAGCCATCACGGAGCTAATGTCCTAGCGTTTTCTGCCACCCGCGGGTGCCCTCATTGTTTTTCAGGCAACAGCAGAATTGTGTATGTCGTTTCAACCTTCGTCCCGCAACGCGAAAGCCGAAGGATGATCGACGCCGATTTCACCACTCCGCGAGATGTATCTTATCACTGTGTCGTTTTGTGTTTGCGCTTGGTCAGTGCTGAAGTGAATCAACTTGGGCGCTATCTCTGACCGCTCGTTCAGCCTCTGATTTGATCTCCCTGAGACCGGGGTCATCCGGTTTTTGGTCAATCCCCTTTTCTGCGTATTCCAATGCTTTTTTCGGTTGTCCATTTTCGAGATGAGCCTTTGCGGTTTGGAGTATTAAACTTACCTTAGTCGGTGTTTCCTTGAGATCAGATTCCATCAACGCGAGCCCTTCAGCCGCCACCCTCTCTTTCAATATTTGTTTAGCGACAGATTTGTCAGTTCTGCCCCACGCTGCTTTTTTCCCATTCGCGTGGTACCACCGCATGGCTGCTGCTAGTCCCTCATTCTTAATCAGGTCGTACATCCGTTTCTCCTGCGGAATGGCCGCCGGGGTGGTGAACGGTAGGGCTGTGAAGTTGCAATGTTCAAGAGTTTGCGGCTGAGTCGATGCAGGTTTCGGGAACGTGCTGAAGATTCCGCGTTGGTTACCAAGACTCGTAAAGCCCGGTTCAAGGCGGGAGCGTTAGGGCTGCAGGTGTTTTTCATCTTTCGCAGCAACTGTGGCATTTCCCGTGGACCGGCAATCAGTCACAATGCGGACGGCGAACAGATGCACGCTTGAGCGAATGCGTTTCCTGGTGATCTTTCGTGGGTTCAACTCGTTGGTTGTTGCATAGTAAACGGACCGGTAGGTGCCTTACCAAATGCACGGGGCAAGGGAAATTCAAGTTTCACTGTTCCGGTGATGTGTTTGCAATGCTTTCTGTGGGTTGAAACGCCGCACGAGAGTCTGCTACGTAACCCAGTGTTTTTGCTGCGACAGTTGGGGCATTCGCGTTTGTCACTTGTCTGATCCCTCAGAACACCACAATACCGCCGGTAGGAAAAGCACATGGCAACGATACATCAGTCACACCTGATCGATAGCATTGCGGACAGTTTGCAATTCATGTCGTATTTTCACCCATTGGATTTCATCCAATCGGTCAGTGAGGCATATGAGCGTGAGGAGTCCCCCGCAGCTAAAGCTGCGATGGCACAAATTTTGATTAATTCTCGCATGTGTGCTCAAGGCCGGCGTCCGATCTGCCAGGATACGGGGATAGTCACTGTGTTTGTCAATGTCGGAATGGATGTGACATGGGATGCTGAAATGTCCGTCACTGACATGATCAATGAGGGTGTGCGTAGGGCTTATACACTTCCTGAAAATGTGTTGCGTGCTTCGATTTTAAGGGACCCTGCTGGTGCTAGGAAAAACACCGGTGACAACACGCCGGCGGTCATTCACTACGATCTGGTCCCAGGAGACAAAGTTGAGGTGTTCGTTGCGGCAAAGGGCGGTGGTTCGGAGAACAAGGCGAAACTCGTCATGCTGAATCCCTCCGACAGTATTGTCGATTGGGTTTTGGAGACAGTGCCTAAGTTGGGTGCGGGTTGGTGCCCGCCGGGGATGCTTGGGATCGGCATCGGTGGAACCGCAGAAAAGGCAGCGGTACTTGCCAAGCGGGCTCTGATGGATCCGATCGACATTCACGAGTTGAAGAAGCTTGGACCTGGCAACCGCGTTGAGGAGTTACGTTTGGAGTTGATGGAAAAGGTCAATAGGCTCGGGATTGGTGCCCAAGGTCTGGGCGGGTTAACGACGGTTCTTGATGTGAAAGTTTTGGATTATCCAACACACGCTGCGTCGAAACCGGTTGCGATGATTCCGAATTGTGCCGCAACTCGGCATGCTCATTTTGTGCTTGATGGAACCGGTTCGGCAGAGTTCCAAACGCCTGGACTTGATGATTGGCCCGACATCACGTGGGATCCCGGGGCCGAAGCCAAACGAGTTGACTTGGAAACCGTCACAACGGCGGATCTACAGTCATTGAAAGCAGGTGAAACCGTTCTGTTGTCGGGTAAGTTGCTTACTGGACGTGACGCTGCACACAAACGGATGACTGACATGTTAGACCGGGGCGAGGAGCTTCCGGTGAATTTGNAAGGACGGTTTATCTACTACGTTGGGCCTGTCAAACCAGTAAGGGATGAAGCCGTGGGTCCAGCCGGTCCGACGACTGCGACCCGAATGGACAAATTCACTCGCCAGATGCTGGCAGAAACCGGATTAGCCGGAATGGTCGGTAAGGCTGAACGCGGAAGTGAAGCAATCCAAGCGATCAAGGACTTCGGGGCAGTTTATATGATGGCTGTTGGTGGTGCTGCGTATTTGGTTTCGAAAGCGATCAAGAGTTCCCGCGTGGTGGCATTTGAAGAGCTTGGTATGGAGGCTATTTACGAATTTGAGGTCGAGAATATGCCGGTGACGGTCGCCGTCGATAGTACGGGGGTTTCGGTGCACAACACCGGGCCGAAGGAATGGAAACAGTTGATTGAACTGAAGAGTTTGTGATTTCGAAGCGTGATAGGTTCATTGTCGTGAATCGACGACTGCGTTGTTTTTTCTCTTCCCGCGTCGGTGTCCATTGGACGGGGGGAGTTTTAACGGCCAGACTGACAACGTTGGTTTCTGCTATGTTCTGCGCGGCTGGGCCGAACAAGGCGCACTACGTGAGACTGACGCCAGCTTCCAAGTATTTGTTAGAGGGAAACTGCTGCTGCGTCACAGCAGGGTGCGGGCACGTAATGAAGATGCACTTGGGGAAAAGGTCTTAGGAGCTGACTAAGGGGGTTTGTAGGCGTAAACTCTTGTAGAAAAGAAAGCCCTGCCGGAACTTTTCGGATGAGGACAGCGGCTTTCGATATTGATTCAGACCTTAAGTGTTAACTTGCTCCAGGCAACGAAGCAATCGCGAGGGGCTATTTGACACTATGTCAGCCATCGTGAACCTGCCTAGACCAGATGGTGACTCACCGGGCACAGTGATGGTGCGTTTAGCGTCGGTTTCTTGCTGCATGATGTCAGCGTTAGGTTGACACTTGGCGTGCTGATCACGAAAAACTCTAGGGTCTCTGTAAGCAGGGCCCCCCATGGCGACTTGCTAGGGTGGCAAGACTGTCTACCTGGACGTTTCACTCATCGTTGTTTAGCTTGTTCTGAGAGCCGATGCTGTGAACGCTTGCAGGGGTGCCACGAGTGTTCTCGCACGCTCTTGGTTTTACCACTCCAATCTCTTGGGTCTTAGACAGGTCTTCAGGTTTAGCGATGAAATATGTGTTGGGCAGTTTTGCCCGGCAGCCACAACGGGTCTTGTGACCACGAAGCACGCTATCGCACTGCTGACCGAAATAAGGATGGCCGGCATCGTGGTGGATGATTGCAACATCACGTTTGTCGCATAGCGAACACAAAAATTGTCCAGTCACCGTGAATATCGCTCAGCAGTTACTGGCCATCGTCCATGCTTGTCTTCTCTCTCCAAGTAAGACCCGACATTACTGGCGTTAACATTCTTGGTGGTGAAGAGCAAAACACTTCCTTGCTGGGGCTAGAGATTCGCGTAAATCATNGAATTGATTCGAGCGTGTCTTCAGTTTTGTTAATCAGGATGTTTCAGTCGGACGAGGAAGCAAGGGTGTGCACCGGTCAATGACCGGCTCTGCTGTAACTGGAGCAGTGAGCTCGACATTCAGGCTCGAATTAGAATCAGGGCTAGCAACAGCCGAGAACGCTTGGCTCGAGTCGCCTTGCGGCTCCTCCCAAGGCAGAAGAAGCTGCCCATCTCGGATGCCGGGCTCCTTCCGCTTTTCGTGTAGTTGAAAGGCGGCTGAATGACTGTCTTTGGTCTCTGTCTGCCGGTTGGTAGTGGTTTGGATCTGGCCGGACCCGTATTCAAACGAACCCATTCNACGCCGTTTCATCTTCGTTTTGNCACCTGGCATTCTTTTTGACGCCAAAACCGGTACTCGCGTTTAAAATTGAATCTCCAGCCGTCAGTCCGCAGAAAACGCGTGCTTCGTCTGTAACGAAAACGAGGGGATCCAGAAGCCATTTTGAGAATTCACCTGATAAGTCACGGTTCATTGTTCGTAGTAGCTGGCTGACATGGCTGAGTTGTCAATGATTGATCCAATAGTACACATGCCCGATGATGCGACAGTTCGTAGGTTTTTGTATGTAGCTGACGAGCTCACGTCGCCGCTTCGGGCTCGTGAGGTTTCCTCGACGGCCAGTTTCCAGACTCAGCTGCCCAACTTGGCTTTGGTAAGCAGGTCCTTGAGTCGCTGGGTTGTGATCTNCAGCTCTAGAAGTGGTGTTTCTTNGTCTGGTTTCATCNCACCGAATTGTTGGTACGACGACAGGCGTTTCGCATCGGTAATCTCGCACTGCTAAAACAGTGGGGCTTGTTCTTTGCGGTACAACGGGTTGCCTTGGCCTTCCTGGCCTGCTTCGGGACCGCGTCAGGCTTGCGTGATTTTGCCGCTTGGTCATCGAAAATTTCCGTCTAGGAAACCTTCATAATGCACCCATCAGATTTTGGCGAGCACTCCAGACGGATTCGTTGTAACTCTGGCCACTTGTTCTGAAAAAACTGAGGCGGATTATGGCCCAGCANANTGAGAGTGCTAGGGAACATNGACGTTGGGATACAGCTACGTTTATCGTGTATAGCCGTAGGGAAAAACAACTGTCTTATGAGTGGTATTATCTGCCATCGTGATTACCATAACGCTGACTTCGGTAAGCCTTCGCCAAATTCAGTAAGTCCGTGCTACATGTCGAAACGCGCGTACTCGCCTACGTTTTCGAGAGCGGCAACCGAGCTAAGTTATGGTTTTATGTGGGCTTCTTTCTTAACGGAAGTTCTTAGGGATCTTGGCATTTTGAAGTGAGAACGTGTGAGTTGGATGGGCATTAGAGGAACAAGTGGCTTTGTGTGTGACAATTCACGAACGCAAATAACACCTGTGTTTGTGATTTCATTAGAAGAAGCGACCAGTCGTCGAGAACGCATAGCCCGTCATCTCGGTAAATTGGGTATCAAGTTTGAATTCATTGCGGCCGTAAACGGAAAGCGACTCGACAAAGCCTACGCTGAATCTGTGACAACACCGATGTTTCGTAACGCTGTTGGGTGGCGCGGGGCCTTGGGCTGCGCACTGTCTCACGTGTCGATCTTCAGACGGATGGAGTCAGAGAACCTCGCTCAAGCTCTGATCCTTGAAGATGATGTTGTCTTAAATCGAAAAGCGCGAGATCTTGTTTGCAATCCAGACACTGAGCCATTTGATCACGTNTTTTTAGGATGCGGAGTTTTCGGANAAGTGCGTGTCGGTAATTCTTTTGCACTTAGGCGAGTCGCNTACGACGAAANTTCCCTGCGGTACTTAAAAACGGGCTTTGTCTCAGCAACCCTATCCGATGGACCTGTGCGGACGCACGCTTATTTAATTTCACAAAATGCTGCTCGTAAACGGCTGGAAGACGTATTTCCGTTTCAACAACCAATTGACTGCTATTCGCATCTAGAGTGTGACTTTAAGTTTGAGGCGATAATCAAGCCGCGAATGGCATGGATCAGCNCCGCAGGATTACAGTCTCAGATCCGTGACGCGAGTAAGGCCGACTACAGGATCTCCGACCTTCAGAATCCTCTGAAACGCTTCAAGTGGTACTATCCGTTGAAGGACGCATTACTACTCAAGGGGCGTTCCGCGGCCACAGCATTCGACCAGCGATTAGCNGAGGGTAGCTTAGCTAGTGGGCGNTGGCGGCACTTACCGTGGGGCGAGCAGGATATTTTGTACAAGGATGTTTAGAACAGTCATTTCGTTGTTGTCGAAGGGACCGGCGTAGATCGCATGTATCGGAAATACTTGGGTATATAACGCTAATGGNTCATACACGTGGTACACTTTGAGAGAGTCTAGGGGGCCCGTAATGTGACCGTCAGACAGGCATGCAAAAGTACTTTGGGTTTAGATAAAGCGTTTGCCAGTCAAACAGCAGAATTCCCCTGTGGTAATTTCATGGAGTGCAGAATCCCCTGCGTCGTCCTAGGCTCACCAGTTGCCTTTCTGAAGATGAGCTTAAGAGCAAAGCGATTTGCGGGTACGACTAGAACGTGACTTATGCGACCTCGTTCGCCTGAGGTGCAATTTCTGGCTTTTCGAGAGGATTTAAAGGTGGCAGGAACTCCATGCCCCTCGACGCGGTCCAATTCCAAAGAAGAATTCGGCGATAGACCGTTTTAACTCCAAGCAATAGTAAGTAGACTTTCATCATGTCATTCACTCGTCGGCGTTGTTTTCTCGGGATATTCTACCAATGCTTTTGCTTCAAAACCGGCTGTGTTTTCTTCAAGCTCCATGTATCGCAGCATTTCTTTTGGCTGGTCAGTGCACAGTTGCTTCTGCTGGNGTTATCACGTGGAATGTGGACTTTGAAGACGTTTCCTTGAGCAATGGCCTAGGATTTGACCACGAGGAGTATGGTGCAACTCGTCGTGAAATTTTCGAAGACACGCTCGATTACATCGGCACGGTACTCGATGAGACGGGGACGGTCGATCTGCAAGTCACTGCTTCTGAGGATGACGGAACCGGTTTTCTGGCATCGGCAGGGCCTTATTTGTTTTCGAACCCGCCTGGCTTTTACAATGGCTTTGTTTACGACCATGTGCGAGCTGGGAGCGACCCCACGACGGAGGTTCCGGATGCGCAGTTGACATTCGATTTCGGCTACAACTGGAATTTGGAGTTGGATACTCCTGCGTTCGATGAGTACGACCTTTTTACAGTAGTACTACATGAGATGACGCATACACTTGGTTACCTTACGGGTTTAGACAGTACTGGCAATAGTGATGTGTCCGACACAAATCCCGGTGTTTACACCGTCTTTGATAGTTTACTTGCACGCGGCGATGGGACTAGGCTTTTTAACGCTGAAGTTGAAGGCACCTTCACCGGTACGGCGGATGACCTGACTAGCGAAGACGTTTTCTTTACCGGGACCAACGCATCGCTGGCCTATGGTGGGCCAGTTCCCATCTATGCACCGAGCACTTTTGCATCAGGATCCAGTATTGGGCATTTAGACAATGGAATAACCTCGGTCATGAACTTCAGTGTGGCACCGGGAACGACACAGAGAACTTTTACAGCGGTCGACTTGGGCGTTCTTGCCGACATTGGTTGGAACTTGCAAAGTCAGACAAGTGCCGTCCCAGAGCCGAATTCAGGAATTGCAATGGCAATTTTCGGGGTCATTGCATTCGCCGGCACGCGGTTTCGTCATCGGGCGCAGAACCAAGCCTAACACCTACAGTTGGATTTCGAATCTTCTTTGGATGGCGTACGTGATGAGTAGCTTAATCATCTACCGCTGAAATTCAGAATCTTTTGGCCTCTTGCACATAGAGCCGCACAGGAACAGAGGAGCGATTCTTCTCGTATTGGCTCTATTGCAGATCGGTTGACCGACATCGGAGCGTTGTTGGCGAATAGCAGCAGCTGAACGCTCTCACCTGCGGTGCCTGATTGAATCGCTTCGGAATATCAACGTACCGGCTTCCTGCATCCTGTTTGTTCTCCTGATGGAAAAATAGTGACCGCCAATTTTACCTTCGATAGTCCACATCAGCAGGGGTTTTTTTCTGCTCGGGTGAAAACGCAGTACAACGGCCGTGACATTGAGTTCTGAAATCTCAAAAAAAGGCACAGGCTGCGTCGTTTACCGTCGTGTTCTCTAGCTAGCAAGGAGATGCCTTCAGCGCCGAGATTGTGCATCGCACAGAACGGGAGCCGCCGGTCGAGATCTTGAGCGAGACGTGGGGTGTCACGGCAGTGCAGACAGATGGCTCTTTCCATTGCTTTGACTTTGGAAACCACACAACAGGCACTGACTAAGTTGCCACTTCGGATCTCGCAGTTTCACTACGGTGGAATCGCTGTGAGGAGACCTACCGCGTGGCTAAGGGCGAAGGATTCCGAGTGAGGAAAGGAGTACCGCGGTGGTGAAATACCAGTAGGAATCAGAAACAGCTATGGGGCGGACCGGTGGAAAGGGAATCACGAGAAACCGAACCGGGTGACACTGTCGGGTGTGATTCAGGGGAAGCCGGTGAGTGTAACGGTGCTATGCGGTCAAGCCTCCTTCCGTGCCCCTCAGGCTACGAGACTTCACCCCACCAAACCGGATTTTTGTTTCTGCCCCACTGCCGAGGGAGAGGTTGTGATTGATCAACAGAATCCGTACGAAGCCAAGTGTCGGTTTCTAATCCGGGATTCCGAACCAGATCGGGAGTGGGTCGAAATTCACAGGCGGGCCTACGCGGGGGATTGAGCCCCACGCCGGCCGATGGGTTATGTCCCGTTTCCGCAATGCTCAGACAAATGTCACTACTACGAAGGTCATTGTTTTGTGGACTGATCGTAACCCTGCCATACCCATTCGATGGCGTGCGGAAGGAACTGGGCCTTTGCGTTCCCGACGCCATGTCCAGAGTCCTGACAGAAAAGATATTGGTAATGATACCCTTTCGCTTTGAGCACTTTTGCCATTTGGTGATTTGCTTCGACCCAATCGTGCATGCCGTCGCGCATCACGTTCGGGTTGTAGTTGTCTCGGTCGCCAATGGCCATGAAAAGACGAATCGGCTTCGTGGGTGCTTCGGGAATCAATTTATTATGAAAACCCCAGGCACCGTCAGGATACTCCGGGTCAAATGGCCATTGTTGGTTCACAAAGGTACCCGAGGTGGTCAGGACTCGTTGGTAGAGGTCAGGACGAAACCACGCCATGATTAATGCGGCCGAACCACCCGAACTACTGCCCATAGCTACGCGTGCGTCGGGGTCTCTGGTTAACCTGACTTCACAGTTTTTTTCGACAAGTGGAAGCACTTCGTGTTCGATGTATTCAGCGAACAGACCGGACATGGTGTCATATTCTCTCCCCCGCTCGTGCCCCTGAGCATCTCCACCACCATTGGCGATCATGATCAGGATCATGGGGGGAACTCGTTCTTGTGCGATCAGGTTGTCCAAAATTCGTGGCAGCAGCATTTTGGGTGCTCCCTTGGGACCGTCATGACAGACCATGAGCGGAGCGACTGTCCCTGGCTTGTACTGTGCAGGAACATAAACCGTGATCTTGCGCGTGTAATCAATTTCATGGGTATCGACAATGAGCGTCTTGGGATTGTTGGGGTCAACGCTGCCGAACACCTTTCGCGCGATGCCCGGGTTGAAGCGTTTGCCTTCACGGGAGTCCATGGTGAATTGTTGAACGCGGCCCTGTGGCACTCCTGTTTGAGCGTTCCGTTCTGGTGCGGGCACGTATTTCGGCCCAATCAGGAAATCCCCATCGGCATCTAACGGTGGGTTGGGACCGTTGGTACCATCAACTCGCTGAAATTTTGGGGCTGTAGGTGCGTCGAACTTGCGTGTGGGTGGTTGACCCTGCGCGTTGCTGATGAAGGTGAGGGCAAGCGTGCACGCCATGGTAACTAGCTTCAGAAGCGACTGGGACATGAAGCGATTTCCGGAGGATGGATCGGGAAGGAAGTGCTCGAACGAGAGGCCAGAGCAGAGATGTTCTATTAGAGAAACAATCAGCTCTCGCGACAAGGTTTGTAGCCGAAGAGGTGATTCCAACCGGATGAGAGACACATGGGGCAGCCTCTGAACTGTTAAAGAGTTGGGGGCAGAGCAGCAACTAGCAATGCACTGATTCGGACCCGAAGCGTGTCGAGGGAGGGGCGCCCGTCTCGCGTGCCAGGATTTGCGGACAACTGGATTCCCGACCATTCTTCTCTACCGCCTGATTCTGAAGACTCAATGTGTGTCACCCTGCACAAATGACAACAAGATGCCATCGCTACCAGAGCAGGGTCGCTGTTCAGGTTCTCAGCGTTGAGTTTTGATGGGAAAAATCCTACGAAGCGAGTGCAGGATCAAACCCGGGACGGCCAGAACGGGGCGTTGAAGTGACTTCGGTTGTCGAGGGCTTTTTCAATGCACCACGCTGGGTGGGCTGATGAAGCTGATCGATCCAAGTTCTAACGAGAGTGCGCTTTTGAGATTGGGTCGGGGAATCGATGAATGCGGTGCGCGAGTGACACATTCGCCGATTATTTACAAATTACATTTCACCTCGCGACAGGATGCGAGTGAGAGTGTTGGCTGGGTCAAGTAGATAGCTGTCAATTAGATTCATCGCTTGGCGTAGCCCTTTGGGAAGTGGTTCCCCAAGCTACTGGTAGGCTGTCTCCATCCAGAAACGCATGTAGCGAAAGTGAACGCGATTCTCGGTGCGCGAAAATACAGGGAAGGCGTTTGTCTGATGGCGTTGCAATCCCGCTGGGTTCCTGGGGTGATCACATCGCGATAGATAGACTGCGTCAATACGGACAACGCCTTTGGGTGGTGTGCTGCGAGCGAGTCATGCAGGGCCTCTGCGTCGGCCAGCAAAGATTCCCCGCCACTGTGGGCACGTTGCAGACACGGCAACCCAACGGCAGCGGGGCAATAATTGACTGCGGAACTATCAGTGTGAAAGCCCGTTGATGCACGGGTCTTTGAAACGGGGACTGCTTGCGTTTTATGATCGAGGCCCCGGTCCTTAACATCAAAAAACTCCCCGTAGCGGTGGTTGAGTGAACCAAGTGAACGCGCGATTGCTGAAAACACGCGGCGAAGTTCAGCGTTTATGGAACCAATGGAAAAATAGACAGCGGTTTCATTGATCTAGCGATGGTTAATGTGAGTTTGTGACGGGAAGGATCGAGAAAACGTGGGCGCCCACCAACTAATAAGCGGTCTGTCCGTGCTTCCGCCGACTGCTGTGTGGGGGCCGCTATTGGGTTGGTGCGACGGATGGAAAGTTCAGTCATAAGCTTCGGTGGGACGCGGTGTAGTCAGGAGAACTATGAGAGGCGGCGGGCCGCGTTGATGTGGCTGGTGGCATAGGCCACGGTTAACACGAGCGCCTGCACAAAACTGTAGGCCGGTGTCGGGCTGTTCAGGAATGTAGAACGTGGTGTTGCAGTGATCGTGTCAATAGGTTTTCAGAGCTGCAATGATTCGCCGAGAAGCCTCTTTCTGCATTTTCGCGGAAGTCGGGGCGGTCGGTATTGCTGGTTGGAGCAAATGTTGCATGCTTTATGCTGCACAGGTGGACAGATCGCTATTCTAGGTGGACCTTTGATTAGGCCTCGAGTATAATTTAGCTGCCTGAAAAGGCTCCTGCCCGCCTCCACATGTCAGTGATTGCAACTGATATCGCCTACCCAGAAACGTTTTATGGTCCGTACAGATCGTAGACGAAACTCGCCGGCCCTCTCGGGGATCTTGGTCCTATGGATTTCGATCCTGATGATGTGCACGGGTTCGGTTGCCCACTCCGCAGACGCCGAAGTTGAAAAGATCAGCTTTGTGAATGATATAGTTCCGGTTTTGACCAAAGCTGGTTGTAACGCCGGGGTTTGCCACGCAAAGGCTGGTGGCGGTCAAAATGGTTTTGAACTTTCACTGCTAGGTTTTGAGCCGCTAGAAGACTACGACCACATGGTGCTCGAAGGCCGAGGGCGCCGTCTGTTTCCCGCGGCTCCGGATCAAAGTTTGCTGCTCAGGAAAATATCGGGTAGGACTCCACATCGTGGAGGTATTGTTTTGCCCCCAGAGTCGGATGGCTACCGCCTGCTCAGACGTTGGATCGGTGAAGGAACCCCACTCGGAGAGACTGTGGCTGAGTTGAAGTCTTTGGAAGTCCTGCCCGCCCATGACCGGATTGAACCGGGGGCGAGTAGGCAATTGAAAGCAATCGCACACTATGAGGATGGCACCAGTCGAATCGTCACGGATTTGGCGTTGTTCGAATCCAATGACGTGGGAATGGCAACGGTGACAGAGAATGGCTTGGTAACTGCCTCTGATCTGCCTGGTCGTGTGGGGGTCATGGTCCGATATCAGGGACGCGTGAGTGTATTCAACGCTTCAATCCCTCTGGGAGCCGAAGCTGAGACGCCCAAGTCCAATAACTTCATCGATGATCATGTGTTTGCTAATTTGGGTCAGATTGGAATTCCTGCTTCTGATGTTTGCGATGACTCGACGTTTCTGCGTCGGGTGACGCTCGATATTGCTGGTCGCCTTCCGACAGCGGATGAGTCACGCGAGTTCCTGGCTGATACGAGTTCACAGAAACGGTCGGTGTGGATTGATCGCCTTTTGAAGAGCCCCAGTTACGCGGACTACTTCGCAAACAAGTGGACCGCCTTACTGAAAAATCGGCGAGACGACGCGAGTGATATCACATCAAACTTTGCCTTTCATGCGTGGGTGAGAGATAGTCTTTTGACGAATGTCCCGTATGACCAGATGGTAAGAGAACTATTAGCGGCGACCGGCACCGTGATCGCGAATCCAGCAGTGGCGTGGTACAAGCGGGTTAAAGAACCAAAGCAACAGATGGAGGATGTGGCGCAGTTGTTTCTTGGAGTCAGGATGCAGTGCGCACAATGTCATCACCATCCATTCGAGCGTTGGAGCCAAGATGACTATTATGGCCTTTCTGCGTTCTTTACTCGCGTCGGGCGAAAGCCAACGGGGGTTCAGGGTGAGGATCTCATCTTTCACAAACGCGGGTTAGCGGAAGCCAAAAACACCAAGACCGGGGCTATGATTTCACCCGCCGCTTTGGGTGATGTGGTGGGGGTGATTGCTCCCGACGAAGACCCGCGTTTGAGGCTTGCCAACTGGTTGAGTGATCCCGCCAATCCATTTTTTTCCAAAGCGTTGGTGAATCGGTACTGGAAACACTTTTTTAAACGCGGATTGATTGAACCGGAAGACGACATTCGTGATACCAATCCAGCCACGAATCCGGAGTTGCTATCTGCACTCGAGGACCATTTTCTATCGAGTGGCTTTGATCTGAAGGAGTTGATTCGTGCGATCACGAATTCGCGAGCTTATCAATTGCGTGCAGTTCCCACCGGTGGGAACATGGTCGATAGGCAGAATTACTCCCGGTTTTATCCTCGCAGGCTTCAGGCTGAGGTCCTTCTTGACGCAATTGATGAGCTGACGGGGGCAACGACGAATTTTGCGAACCTGCCACTGGGAACTCGAGCGATCGCACTACCAGACAACAGTTACAACAAGTCCTCTCCATTTCTACGAGTATTTGGGCGTCCGGAAAGTTTAAGCGTGTGTGAGTGCGAGCGAGTGCAGTCGGCCAGTTTGGCTCAAAGCCTGCATTTGATGAATGCTTCGGACCTTAGATCCAAACTTGCCGTGTCCGGCGGCATGGCCCAGAAGTTAGCGTCTTCGAAGAGCCCACTGGCTGAACGGATCACTGGACTCTACTTCTCGGCGTTTTCTCGTCCCCCTACCGAAGCGGAACTGAAGGTTTCATTGGATTTTCTTTTACCGACGTCTGTCGAGGGTGAAAAGACTGAGGCGACTCCGAAGGTGGGTAAGGCTGAGTTCGAAGATTTGATCTGGGCATTAATTAACACTAAAGAGTTCCTGTTCAACCATTAGGGAATCATGAGCGTTAAAAACAGAATAGCTAGCGACTGCCGACCATGTATGAACTTGGCGTTGGTTTTTGTATTCGGCGTATTGACTCACGGTCACGCGACGCGGGCGCAGTCAGTGTGCCTGCCGTCACCGAGATTGTTGACAACTTTTCCGATGGGGGCGCAGGCTGGCTCTGAAATTGAAATCGCGCTGTCGGGGGAGTATATCGAAGGCGCGAGTGAATTGCGGTTTTCGAATTCTCAAATTCGAGCTGAGAAGGTGCTCAGTGCCGAGGGAAACGAGATATTGGGCCGCTATCGGGTGTCAATTCCCAAAGAGGTAAAGCCGGGACTCGTCGAGGCGAGTGTGATGACAAGGCTAGGGCTATCATCCTCCCGTATCTTCACCGTTAGCAGCGTGCAGGAAATGTTGCAGAGCAAAGGCAACCAAACACTGACCACTGCGATGCCCATTGAGTTGAACTCCGTTTGCAATGCGACGATGACTGCGAGATCAGTTGATTTTTATCAGTTCAAAGCCGAGGGTGGACAAAGAATTCTGGTTGATTGCGCCGCCAAGGGAATCGACTCCAAACTGAATCCTGTCGTGATTGTGGCGGATGCCGATGGGCAGGACTTGGCGGTGGAACGGCGGGGCGGTGCGATCGACTTTGAGGTTCCAGAGGATGGTGCTTATGTGATCAAGGTTCATGATCTGACTTTCAAAGGTGGGGCTCACTACTTCTATCGGTTGAACGTGGCAGCACTTGGGAAAGACCAGCAGATCACACGACACGCAATGACCAAAAAGGTACACGCGTTTTCTTGGCCACCAGCGGGACTTTCTGGAAGTGCAACCACGACGGAAATCGAGCCCAATGGTGGGTCGACGCCGCAAAACATCACATTGCCGTGCGACCTGATGGGCAGATTTGCACAGGCCGCCGATACCGATGTGTTCGAATTCAATGCCGAGAAAGGTGAAACATGGTGGGTTGAAGTTGCCTCGGAACGCTTGGGTAGGCCCACGGACCCCATCGTCATCGTGGAGCACGTGGATTTGTCTGGGGCTGAAGCGGTAGTCACAGACTTGGCTGAACTCAATGATATCCCTAGTCCCATTAAGGTTTCGTCCAATGGCTACGCCTATGACGGCCCACCCTACAACGCTGGGTCTTCAGATGTGCTCGGCAAATTCGAAGTGAAGGAATCTGGGATTCATCGTTTGCGGATTGCCGATCTTTTCGGCGGCACGCGAAACGATCCAGCCAATGTTTATCGGTTGATTGTACGCAAGGCGAAGCCGGATTTCGCACTTGTGGCATGGGGACTTCACATGCAGTTGCGCAACGGCGACCGAAATGCCTTGTCAAAACCGATCGCTTTGCGAGGTGGTGCGACCATGGCGATTGAAGTGGTTGCAATTCGACGCGATGGCTTTGATGGCGAAATACAGTTGTCCATGGACAATCTGCCAGATGGAGTGGAATCGAACGGTTTGACCATCCCGTCTGGCAAAAGCCGCGGGATTCTTCTTGTGACGGCTAAGGAGGGTGCGCCTCGCGGTGTGAGTATCGCGAGCTTTACCGGGTCAGCCCTCGTGGGGGAAGAAAAGGTCAGTCGGCGATGTCATCTGGCATCGATGGCGTGGCCAGTGCCAAATCACTGGAGCGAAGTGCCCAGCCCACGCTTGCTTGCGGATGTTCTGGTGTCAGTGGGCGGAGATGAACCTGCACCGATCTCTATCACCGCTCGTGAAGACAAGGTGTTTGAGGCCATGGAGGGCGACAAACTGACGATCCCACTGATCCACATGCGACGCGGCGAATTTTCAGGTGCGATCATGGCTGCGAAGACGTTGGGGGCAGGTTTTGAACGTCACCAGTTTGACTTGCCATTGGATCAGGATGCTTCGGACACGGTCCTGGATTTAGCAGCTTTGAAAACGCCTCCGGGGGATTACTTGATCGCGTTTTATGGTGGCGCGGTTGCGAAGTATCAACACAATCCGGGGGGGGTGGCGCGGGCGACTGAAGCACTGAAAGATGCCGAGGCCCAACTTGCGTTAACAAAAGCGAAAGCTGCGAAAACCAAAGCGGCCCTCACAGATGCATCAGCGGAGGAAAAATCCGAGTTGCAGCAGACGCTTGCTGAGCTGACTGAAAAAGAAAAGCGTGATGCGGTCAGAGTGAAGGCAGGGACTGCTCGTGTGAAAACTGCAACCTCTGCCGCCAAAGCCAAAGACATTGTCGACATTGTTGTTTCCGAACCCATCAGGATTCGTGTTAATCCACGGGAAACCAAATGAGTAGCAATCCCTTCCATGCCTCGTCGGTACTTTGTCCCGGCCCCGTCAATCTTGACCGCCGTGGTTTCATGCGTTTTGGGCTCGCTGGGTTTACCAGCCTGAGTTTGCCAGGCCTGCTGAGACTTCGTGCGGCTAATCCAGAGGCAAACAAGAAGCCGAAAGCCGTGATTCTGGTTTGGAAGCCAGGGGGCTGTTCCCATATCGACACCTACGATCCGAAACCCGATGCCGCGGCTGAATACCGTGGCCCCTTTGGTACGATCCCGACAAAAGTCCCAGGGATGCGGTTCACGGAGTTGTTGCCCAGGCAGGCTGCTTTGGCCGATAAATTCACGGTTTTGCGTTCCATGCATCAGGGCGCAGGTGGGCATCCCGCCGGCTCAATGCAAATGTTCTCAGGAGACTCAGACACCCGTGATAAGCCCAAACCGCGTTTGCCTGACTGGATGTCAGTGGTGAACCATTTGCGGTCACAGCAAGGTGCTCGGGAAAATCCGCTGCCACGCTACGTCGGTGTGAATCCACCCACGACTTACAACGGTCCGGCGTATCTAGGTGATGCTTACGCCCCGTTTGCCGTGACAGGAGACCCGAGTAAACCCAATTTTTCCGTCCCGAATATTGGTTTAACGAATACCAAGGAGGTTGAACGACTCGATCGGCGTATCGCACTTCGCAAGAACCTCGATAATTTGCAAAGAGCTTTCGATATCTATGGCGAGCTTGAAGCGTTGGATCAATTCGAAGCCCAGGCAATGACGTTGTTGACGAATCCCCAAACCAAAGAGGCTTTTGACCTGTCACGTGAAGATGAGGCAACACGTGATAAATATGGGCGCAATTCGTGGGGGCAACAATTGTTGATGGCGCGCCGGTTGGTCGAGGCTGGGGTCGAGGTACTCACGACCAGTTTGAGGGGGCCGCTTTGTGGGCGTGTCAATAATTGGGATGATCATGCTGTGAATCACCATGTATTTGATGCGATGCGGTTTCGCTCAGAAGCATACGATCAGGCAGTCGCCGCATTGATCGAAGATATTTATGAGCGTGGGCTTGATGAGCAGGTGCTTGTGGTCGTCACTGGTGAGTTCGGACGCACGCCAAAAATCAATTATCAGCCCAGCACCGGTGCTGGCAACGCGAGTGCTGCCGCGGGAACCAAGCAACCTGGCCGTGATCACTGGCCCCGTGCTTTCAGTAATATCTGGTTCGGTGGCGGAATCGAAACGGGACGTTTCATTGGGGCTACCGATCCACGCGGTGAAGATGTGATCCAACGGCATTGTGGTGCAGGGGACTTTCTGGCCACGATCTATCATCACTTGGGAATCGATTCGTCCAAGGTCTTTCTCAAAGACTTCAATGGGCGGCCCACACCGATTGTCGACCATGGGCGTCCGATCAAGGAACTGATTTCCTGACTCAAAGGAAGTGGTTCTTTCGATTTGATTGCGGATGTGTTGATAGCGGTAGGATCGCGTGTACGATCCTCGATGCGTGCTGTTTTACGATCAGTATTGCGCCTTGTTGGGATGGATGTTTTGTGGGTGCGTCTCACCTGAGACGACGCAACGGGAAAGGTTGATCAGTTCTATTTTGCGATCGAATGATGCTGCAGCGTTGGTAGACGTGACTAAGTGCAGTGAGCTTGCTTGTGGACTCGGGCAGAATTTGATCTGTGGATAGAGTTACGGCGTAACTGATCGTATAATCTGCTGCGCTGAGTGGTCAGGACGCGAGTGAGTCAGGATTCCCTTTAGCACTGTTTGGCGAAGTTGTTTTGTACCGTATCCAAAGGACCCATAGGCCAATGGGTTGGCCAAGGACACCGGCAGCAAACACCCATTTGGATGCTGAACCTTTCATGAATGCGCGGCCTCCAAATGCCATTACTAATGCAGCGGTTTGCATCGAGAGAGTGATTGCAAGTAAGGCAACGAAATCAAGAGTTTCTTGTGTCCCTTCTTGAGTCACGATCTGGTGAAACAAAAGAAGATGAAGGACGGCAAACGCGTAGATAAATACGACGACGCCGGTTAGGATCAAGCCGATTCCAGCGACTTGTCGCTGAAGTTTGATGTCTCGCGTGATCGCGTATCGAATCAATTGTGCAGCAGTATGGGCAACCACGGTCAGGGCTATCACGCCGAAGCTGCAAAAACTCAGGAAGGGTGCTACGGGTAGTTGGTCGAGTCCTTGGGTTAGAGCACATGTGACCATCCCCGTTTGGAGTATTCCGCAAGTGCCGAATATGAATTGGCAGACTTTGGTGAACCACTGCGGGAACATTGTGAACCGCTCTGCTAACGTGATGCCGAAGATCAGGATTGCAGCAACAAAAATAGCGGCATTGGGGATCTCGATGAACCAGGAAGGATTCTTCTTGCTGGCAAAAGCGAGGGCGGAGTTCCATGGTGTCAAACGATCAGCGTTCGTCGTCAGGCCAAATCGTAGCTCGGCCATCGTGACCGATCCAATTGACAATGGACCATCAGAGTCTTGAGCAATGCCGAGAAACGAATGCACCGATGGGTACCAAGCAAGGGCTGTTGAAAGCAGGATCACAGTGGTCGCAACAATGATAATCTTGCCCGCGAGATATGATTTGATCACCTTACTAGCGTCATGGTTGCCGTCGGCGGCTGGCTCGGCTCGTTGGTTATCCGTTGTGTTGGGTGGAGTTGGTGTCGCGTCCATTCGATGAGAATCACTTACGATGGAGTCAACATCTGTTTTTACTTCGCTGACGTTTTGGTAACGCCGCGCCGGTTCAGATGAGAGTGATCGCAAGACAACTTGGTCTAAGCGAATATCGATGCTGACTTTTTTAGAGGGTGGCTCAAAATGACCGGCTGGAATTTGGCCGGTTAGCATCTCGTAGAAAATAACGCCTAGGGAATAGATGTCAGCCCGATGATCGACGGCACGTGTTCCTTGCATTTGTTCAGGTGCCATGTAGTTGGGTGTCCCCATCACCTGGTGCGTGCCGGTAAGTGGTTGATCATTTGAAGAATCGGAGGCCAACTTTGCGAGCCCAAAGTCGGCAATTTTTACCTTTCCGTTTCGATCGACGAGGATGTTTTCCGGTTTGATATCTCTGTGGACCACGCCTTGATCGTGGGCATATTGCAATGCCTCGCATATTTGGGGGACGATCAGAAACGCCTGTTCTGGTTGCAGGTTACCCGCATGGATCAACTGCCGAAGATTAGTACCGTCCACGTATTCCATCAGGAAATAGTAGAGCTTGTGTGTGCGTTCAGAATCACCATCGCGGTTGGAAATATTGACTTCGCCGAAGTCGTGGATCGTAACAATATGAGAATGGCTCAGGCGTGCAAGTGCTTGTGCTTCGCGATTGAAACGTTGTGCAAAAGCAGCATCATTGGCTGCTTCAGGGCGGATGATCTTGAGAGCAACGTTGCGGTCCAGTTTGGGTTGTCGGGCCCTGTAAACTGCGCCCATGCCGCCAAAGCCCGCTAGTTCGATAATTTGCAGTTGAGGAAAGTACTCGGCAAGCGAGTTCGGCTCCGGCGGCACAAATGCACCGGGACGATATTGGGTGGCCGCAGAATCAGTCGTCGACTGCGGATGCGTTTGGCTTGTTCCTGCAAACCCCGCTTGCATTAAGCATTTTGGGCAAATTCCAGATGGAGCATTTTCCGGTAACTCGTTCCCGCATTTCGGGCAGGTGCCTGTTTCAGACATCAGCTGGACCTTTTATGAAGTTCAAACGTGATCATTCTCTCTACTGTTAATGACGGGGGCAGTGGGAATGGTGACTTGTTTTCTGCGAGATTTCTATAAACCTAGGACGAGGAACAAGTTACGCATCTCTTCGTCAATATCCTCAGGCTCGGAAACCGTTTGGGATATCTCTTGCCGCAAGATCTCGCGATAGCGATGCCGAAGTCTGGAACCGGCTTTTTTGGCGGCTGCCTCCGTCATGTTCAAGCGTTTCGCCACGTGAGCATACGTGGTCTCTGAATCAGCTCCCAGGATGTAGCCTTTGAGTTCGGTGAAGTGCTCTGACTTTCCCTTTCTAATAAACTCGGTCTGCAGTCGTTCCATGACGCGATCCAGTAAAACGATCGCCCACTGCTTGTCGTACGATTGTTCGGCAGTCAGGCCAGAATTGGCATCTAAAGCGGACTGCGTCTCGGCTACTGCAAAATCGAGTGATATGTTGCAGTGTCCTCCACCGCGTTTGAGTGCTTTGGCCTTGGCCCACTCCTTTGACAGGAAGTTCTTGAAGGCAGTAATAAGAAACGCTCGGAAGTGACCACGTTGAGGGTCAGCGTCAGCAACATAGTCTTTCTCCAAAAGGCGCTCAAAGAAAGCCTGAGTCAGGTCTTGGGCTTCATTTGTGTCAGTGACACGGCGAAGTACGTAGGAATAGAGCGGTGGCCAGTAGGTCAAACATAACTGTTCGAGAGCTATTTGCGATTCTTTGTTCTTACGATTGCCGGCAGCCAGCACCACGGACCAGTTTGTGGTCGCAAAGTGGGCTTGTTGAGCATCGGTGCGATTGGGGGTGCCTTCGTCGTTCATCGCCATATCCTACAACCGTAGCCGGCTCGATGCACGATGATGTTATCCCAGAGAACGCCGGGGAAGGTGATTCGACCAGCATTGATTCATGGCCTGCTTTGGACAACTTGTGCGAGCCACGTCGGCTGTCTGTAAACGAACGTCTATCGTGAGAGTGACATGACCAACGCAAGCCTGGTTTCTCCCCAATACAGCTAAGCCAGTCATCGAGGCGTTAGCGGTCAGCAAACGCTGCAGTCGCCGTCACGGCGTGATGTTCCTGCCAAGTGGGGTTGATCATGGGATAGGGCGAGGCGTGGCGGCGAGATGATCACTGACACCTCGGCGGAACAGGACGAAGTGATACCAATTTGTACTTATGCAAAAGCTGTCGGTAAGGCACGCGAGGGAATCTGGCTTTGCCCTTCATCGACTTGATTGATGATTGTCATCCCAGTCATTCGGTATGCACATGTGAGGTCTCGAATCTGCTGCCTGTCTGCAGTGGCCGTGTTGGCTGATGCGGCCAAGTGAGAGGCATTTTCGTCCGTGTTAGTTGCTCTTAAGGGCATTGAGTGCGGGCTATCTCCGGGTTCCTCGAGATGACTCGGAAGTTCTGGTGGTTGCGATCGCTTTGAATACCGGATGCAAAAACGCGCCATCAAATGGGTGACAGGGATAATTGTGGGTTGCAAGCAAGGCTGGCTGTCGTGAAACACGTATTTTCACGCCTTGGAGGCGTGTATCGCAGTTATATGCCGGTGAATTTTTGCTTTTGGCACGGCCGCTGCATTGTTGGTTACCCAGACAACACCCGCTCCATACAAGTAAAGGCATGGCCATGGCATTATTCGCAAAGACTGCAGCTGTACTCACCTTGGCGTGTTCCGCTCTTTCGGGGACCGCATTCGCTGATACTTACCATCACATTGATCAGCTAGCAGTCACAGTTGAGCGGCAGGCTCGGCAGCTTGAAAGAGAGATGTCAGCTTACCGGTTCTCGCCTGAGTACGGTCATTTGCTTGCCGACTCAAGGCGTCTCTCGCGTGTGGCTGCACACCTGCATGAAGTTGCCCATGATCGTGGTTGTCTTGCTCATTTGGAGGCTGATGTACGTCAATTGGAATGGTCGTTCCAGCATCTTGAGAGCACTCTTGAGCATGTTGAGGAGAATCGCTTTTACGGCCATTGTCGACTTAGTGGGTCGACGTTGCATGTACGACGGTTGATGCATTCGGTGGAACTGAATATTCACCACTTGCGGGATGACATTCGATCGTTGAGTCGCATTCAACATCACAGCGAGCACCGCAATGCCGTCAGGCCGTTTGGGCGAGTCGACACGAGGTTCTACCAGCCATTACCTACTTCCCGTAGTCGTGGAATAACAATTGGTGGTGGGAGTTCACGTTTCACGATCAGGTTCTAACGACGAGTTCGCTTGCCCACCGCGGTTTGTTTGCGGGCGGCTAGGGGGTTCGCAGCATTCAAAACAGTAGAAGCCTTTCTCGTTCGGGATTGGCTTTTTTTATGTACACAGAACATAACCGATGACAGCGGGAATGCCGTGGCACTTCCTGTTGGCTGGGGTACCGGTGGTACTTGCCGACTGCGAAGAAGTGAGATGCAATCAGACTAGTGGTCTAATCTTCAGTCGTTTTGCTATGAGACTGTCGCGTTGTAGCGGATAAGCTATGGACACACGACGTTGGAATGAGCTTGGCTGAATGCAGTGTTCCGGTTTTTGCGGTTGACTGTCGAATTGGGAATCAGGCTTCGCGATTCGTATCGAAACCGGGGGGAAATTTCATCACGAACCCAGTTGCTCGGCTCTTGCTTGAGGCAGCATTCAGTGAGGTCATGAAACCCTGACACATTCAGGCACCGACCTCGATAGCCACATCGACGTGTCCACGTATTTGAGTAAGCTAAAGGTTGCTGTCTTTCGGATCGGATTCATCTCTTTTCGTCTTTGTGTAAACCCCGTGAGTGTAAGAGTGTTCATTTCAAACCGCGTCCTCTTCATCTTCATACTGACAGTCTTCCCTTGTTTGTTGACTGCGGAGGACGGATCTCGCCCTGCGTCGGGTCCGGAAGAAATTGATGCCAAGAACACGGATTGGGATATTGAATCAACGCCCGGTAAGACATTCGATCAACCTATCGATACGACTGAGGGTACCTGGATCACGGTTGATGTGAGCCCGGACGGCAAGAAGCTTGTATTCGATTTACTGGGCGATTTGTATGAGATGCCAATCGAGGGCGCTGATGGGAACGAAGGACGTGGCTTTCCGAGGAAGTTGACGTCCGGTGTCGCTTGGGACATGCAACCGGCTTATAGCCCAAGTGGTGAGGAAGTGGCTTTTACGAGTGACCGAACGGGTGCGGACGAGAAAGCGGGTGATAACCTCTGGGTTCTGTCTCTTGATGCGAAAGAGCCCACGCAGGTCACGAAAGAGACGTATCGTCTGATCAATGGTGCTTCGTGGTCGCCCGACGGGGACTATTTGGTGGGCCGAAAGCACTTCACAAGTCGCCGCTCGTTGGGGGCAGGCGAAATGTGGATGTATCATAAGGATTCAGTGAAGTTGAACTCGACTGCTGGGGTTCCATTGACGAGTCGTGTCAGCGATCAGAAGGACGTCAACGAGCCGGTGTTTTCTCCGGATGGACGGTATCTGTATTACTCACAAGATGTTACGCCCGGTAGCGATTTCGAATACGACAAAGATTCCATCAAAGGGATCTACGCGATCAAGCGTCTTGATTTGGAAAAAGGTGAAACCGAGGTTCTGTTACGTGGTCCCGGCGGCGCATGTCGCCCAACACCGTCGCCAGACGGGAAGCGGTTAGCTTTCGTCCGGAGGGTGGGCGCCAAGACCGGTTTGCATCTCTTCGACCTGCAATCGGGTGCTGTGCGTCTAGTTTACGATCTTCTGGAACGAGACATGCAGGAGGCATGGGCCATTCATGGTGTGTATCCACATTTTGCATGGATGCCTGACGGGCAGACCATTGTCGCATGGGCAAAGGGAAAAATTCGTAAGATTGATGTTGTGCAGGGAACCGCTGAGGTGATTCCGTTTCACATCAAGGACAAGCGTGTGATCAAGCCTGCGGTACGGTTCGCTCAGGAAATCGGAGGCGATAAGTTTGACGTCAAGATGTTGCGTTGGGTGACCGTCTCGCCAGGAGGTGAGCGAGTCGCGTATCAGGCATTGGGGCATATCTATCTTCGGGATCTGCCCGAAGGCGAACCGACGAGATTGACAAATCAGGAAACAGATTTTGAATTCTGTCCGAGCTTTTCCCGCGATGGAAAATACATTGTTTACACGACCTGGAATGACAAGACGTTGGGGAGTATACGCATCGCATCAGTGGATCCAGCCCAGAATGAAAACTGGATTGTCACGCCTGAGCCTGGCCATTATGTCGATCCCGTATTTTCACCAGATGGACACTTAATCGTCTATCGGAAACAGGCTGGGGGCGGAATCACAAGTCCGCTGTGGTCACGAGAAGCTGGCCTCTACTCCATTCCCAAACGCGATGGTGCTGGCACACGTATCTCAAAAACCGGCGTTCGTCCGCAGTTTGGGCAGCAGTCGGATCGCGTTTTTTTTCAGCAAAAAAACTCTGAAAAAGAAGCTGACAATCTGGAGTTACGCTCGAGCGACCTGTCTGGAAATGAGGAGCGAACTCATTACAGCAGCACTTGGGCAACGGATTTCCGAATTTCGCCCGATTCACGTAGGATTGCTTTCATTGAAAGATTTCACGTGTACGTCGCACCTTTCGTCCAATCGGGACGTGCCATCAAAGTTGCACCCAACGGCAAAGGGCTACCGATTCGGCGCGTGAGTTCAGAGGCTGGTGACTTTATCGAATTCTCTGGAGATTCTGGGGCCGTGCATTGGAGCTTGGGCGCGGATCTTTTTACGAGTGACCTGAACAAAGCAGAGAATGATCCACAACGCATCGGGATCGGCTTCATCGCTCCGCATGCAAAACCAAGCGGAAAAACCGCTATTGTGAATGCTCGTATTCTCACGATGGGGCAAAAAGGTGTGATTCAGTCAGGGACCGTCCTGATTGACGGCAACCGGATTGTTGCCGTTGGTAAGACAGCCGAGGTGGAAGTCCCTGAAGATGCATATGTGATCGACGCTATGGATAAGGTCGTTGGTCCTGGTTTCATTGACACTCATGCCCATGGTTCACAGACTGCCAATGGCATGACACCCCAGCAGAATTGGGTGGACTTCGCACGATTGGCATTCGGGGTGACGACCATTCACGATCCAAGTAATCAAACCCACAGTATTTTTGCTGCCAGCGAACTGACCAAGGCTGGATTGATTTCCGCACCGCGAACCTTTTCAACAGGTACGATTTTGTATGGAGCAACGAGTGCAACGAAGGCTGAAATCGACAGCCTCGACGATGCCCGGTTTCATCTGAGACGTATGAAAGCAGTCGGAGCGTTCACCGTGAAAAGTTACAACCAACCGCGACGTGATCAGCGTCAACAGGTTTTGCAGGCGGCGCGAGAACTGGAAATGATGGTGGTCCCAGAGGGCGGTTCAACCTTCATGCATAACATGACGATGATCGTGGACGGCCATACAGGAATTGAACACACCCTTCCTGTTCAAACCGCCTATGACGATGTGATGGATCTGTGGCGGGGAACCGGAGTTGGTTATACACCGACACTCAATGTTGCCTATGGAGGTATTTCAGGAGAACAATATTGGTACCAGATTGAAGACCTATGGCTACATCCAAGACTTCAAACTTTCATTCCGCCACATGTTCTCAATCCGCGTGCTCGCCGTCGGCAGAAATCACCCGACGAAGATTACAATCACATGAAGGTCGCAGAGATTGCCCGGCAGGTTGTTGAACAGGGTGGCTTGGTTCAGGCCGGTGGGCATGGCCAGTTGAACGGAATTTGTACGCACTGGGAAATGTGGAGCTTTGTTCAAGGTGGCATGACGCCCATGCAGGCACTCAGGTGCGGCACCATCAATGGAGCGAAGTATCTTGGATTAGACGGCGACCTTGGTTCAGTCGAAGTGGGGAAACTGGCTGACTTAGTCATTTTTAAAAGCGGTGCAGATCCGGCTAAGGATATACGAGATAGTGAACTTGTTCAGCATGTCGTGGCAAACGGGGAGATCTACGAAGCCGACAGGATGAA
Organism: Rhodopirellula sp.; assembly: GCA_002689655.1. Lineage (GTDB taxonomy): Bacteria > Planctomycetota > Planctomycetia > Pirellulales > Pirellulaceae > Rubripirellula. Next base: position 37,480 of record NZHC01000048.1, read on the forward strand.
TCGATTCGGAAGTCGTGAGCCGCGACGGCCATTTTATTGGCAAAACGATGGCGCGGGGACCAGTTTGAGGATGCATGCAATTGAGCACGGAGTCGGATGCAGTTGCCTGCGAGGACGCCAGTGACCCGTGGCGAGCCTAACTGCGGCGAAACAGGCCCGCGCGGAACAAGCTCGGCTAAATGTTGAGACAAACGTTTTCCGCTCCCTGTCGCGTCGAGTGAGACTCCGTCGTCGGTTGCCGATTGTGCTGCAACGTCGGTGGATCATTCTGAACGAAGGCGGTGTCTGCCCTAACGCCTCCCGGGGGTGTTGTGTTACCGAAGCGTTGCAAGATTAGCGGGTTTTGGTTGAGTGCCCGTGTCCCCGGAGTGGGGTACCCGCTGCGTGTTGGGCTGGTAGGATGGACTTGTTGAATTTTCATATCGACGTCAGCTCGTCAGTGCGTACACGGTGCAACGCCCGTGCAGGTAGTTTTCGCAACTTGCCAGGCAACAGTTACTGGCTCCGGGGCCGTCCTTAGTTCACACTTACCTTCGGACGGTGTTATTCAAATTTGAAATCTACAGAAGACAGCTTTCTTATCAGGGTTTTGCTAGATGCGAAGTTTAGGATATTTGGCAATCGCGTGCCTGGCATGGTTCGGTACCAGCAGCGTAGCTCATTCCGAGCCTGGGGGCAGTTACACTCTCAAGCGACCTGCGGGGTTGAAGCCACTGCCGGGCATAATCTACACCACCCAGCGATTTCAGGGCGCTGCTCCGACGAGTCAATGGTACAGCTCGCTGGTATGGGAAAAACACTCTCAGAACATGTTTCCGCACCCGATGGGGGTTGTCTTTTGTGATGCGGGCTTGGCGGTTTCGTATCCCGGTGCGGCAATGGTTAGCAGCGTTGATGCGATCATGGGTGGGGGCGTGTCCTGCCAAGGGGACATTGTGATTGGGCATAGCGCGATTGAAAGTCCCGATGCAACCCGTTTGGATTCAAAGTCACAGTGGTTCATATCTGGAGTACAGGAGTCGGGGGACGCTTCACTTCGTATGACGATCGGTCATGGAAGCCCCTTTGTTTTCTGCAGGCATGAAGGGGGCAGTCCCCAACTGAACTTCCCGCACCCGCCTACCGTGTTCAAGAAATTGAGGGATTCCGTGCTAGGAATAACAGTGAGAGGAAATCACTACGGAATTTTTGGTGCAGATGGGTCTAGTTGGGAGGGAGTTGGGACGGCGACGTTTACGAATGCGACAAGGGATGATTATTTCAGCGTAGCGTTGTTGCCTGATGGGAGTGAGCAGACTTTACGGATGTTCGCTGACCTCGCGCACAACCACGTGGTAGATACCGAAACAAGTTACAGGATTGTGGGCGGACACCTCGTTACAGAATATCGTTTTGAGACAGAACCGCTTGGTGGCACAAGTGAGTTAGGCACGTTATTCGCGACCTATCCACACCAGTGGAAGTACTTGACGACTGCGCTCACAGATCTGACTTACAAATCAGTGCGCGGGGAAATGAGATTGGGTAAGGGCAAGTCATTTCGGACTCGTATCCCTATTCAGGGAGTTTTGCCAATGCTGCCAGGAGATGAGACGGCGGCGGGGGAAAGGTTGGTCGACTACCTCAGGCAGGAGGCGGCTCGAGCTAGGCCAAAGGCAGCGGATACTTATTGGGAGGGTAAGCACTTGGGGAAACTGGCAAGCTTGGCTGGGATCGCCGAGGTGGCAGGCGATCAGCGCATGGAAGACCATTTTGTTGACGAGATGCGCAAGCGTTTGGAGGACTGGTTTGTTGCCTCGCCTGATGAAACTGAGGGTGTTTTTTTCTATGACAAACAGTGGGGGACATTGATCGGTAGTCCCGCGTCGTATGGGAGTGACGCTGAACTGAACGACCATCATTTTCACTACGGCTATTTCATTCGAGCGGCCGCAGAGGTAGCAAGGAGGAATCCTGAGTGGGGGACCAAATGGGGAAAGATGGTTGATCTTCTGGTTCGTGACATAGCGTCAGGCAACGCGAATGATGATCTGTTTCCCAGCTTGCGTTGCTTTGACGTATACGCCGGTCATTCATGGGCGTCTGGGCACGCGAAATTCGGTGATGGGAACAACCAAGAGTCGTCGTCAGAAGCAATCAATGCCTGGTATGCAATGATGTTGTGGGGGCAAGTTTCTGGCAACAAGGAAATAAAAGAGCGGGGGCTATACCTGTACAATACCGAACGTGTTGCTGTGGAAGAGTATTGGTTTGATGTTTCTGCAACTAATTTTCCGCCAGACTTTCCAGAAGTGGCATTGGGCATGGTGTGGGGCGGCAAAGGTGCGTTTGCTACTTGGTTTTCAGCAGAAATTGATTGTATTCATGGCATAAACTGGTTGCCGTTCACGCCCGCATCGATCTACATGGGCCGTCATCCAGATTACATAAAAAGAAACGTGGATCGAATCACATTGAAGCGGGAGCACGGCGACGATTACAACAACGGATGGGGCGATTTGGTTGTGATGTTTGCGGCACTTAATGATCCTACGGTTGGGTTGAACCATTTGGATAAGAACCCGCAGTGTAAAGTTGAAGAAGGTAACACACATGCTTTTATGCTTCAGTGGCTGCTCACGCTTAACCGCTACGGTGCCATTCGTGCAGATATTACCTCAAACCACCCCTTCGTGAACGTTTTTGAGAAGGAAGGGAAGACCACTTATGTCGCTTATAATTTTGATGCATCCCCGTTGAAGGTGTCGTTTTCGAACGGCAAAAGTGTAATTGCTAAACCCGGGGTGCTTACAATCACGGAATAGCATGCGAGGTAAGGGGGGGAAAACTTTGCTACGTGAATTGCTCGGGCCGCGGCTCTTGTGCGAGTCGTTGCGTAAGATCTTTTGTGGCGGTGGCTGAGAGCAAACCAGTTCCAAGTCACAGATCACGTTGGGTCATGTGGGCCAATTCCCGGTTGACTCGGGAAGCCGATACAATAAGTTCCAGCAATCGACTGGTTCGAAGATTCTCTATTGTTGAGGAGTGAAAGGTGCTCAAAGGCTTTGTAATGTTGGGCGTCTTGATAGCGGTTTTGTCCGCTGGGGTATCGTGCATGGCATGCCTGTGGGACCGGGATACGTTGGCAATGGAACGCCAGCGTTTCCCCACAACACTCGAGTTGATCACAGGAAAGTTTCTGCGTCACTCGCCCGCGTTCTATCGATGGAGAATCAGCGATTGTCAGGAGCGTATTGAGACGGAGCCGACTCCCGAATTATTTGATGATCTCGCTGTCGCCTATGACAAAACGGGAGCAACAGAAGAAGCGGTTCGGGTGATGGAAGCGAAGTCTGCGTTGTACCCTGGACTTTACTCCACGCATGCAAATCTTGGCACGTTCCACATACACGCTGGATCGTTTGATCTTGGTTTGGAAGAGATTGAGAAGGCGCTCGTTATTAACCCGAATGCCCATTTTGGGCGGGAGATCCATCAAAAGCGGCTAGTTGAATATCTTCAGACTCGTCGAGGGAAGGGCGATGCCTTGCTCCCACTCTCGGAAGAAGTTTCGAACGGAAACAATGTCATGGGATTCGGCGCTTTTTTAATGTCCCTGCAGTCAGGCGAGGGCAATGTCCCCGATCGAGCGGATTTGATAGATGAGGCGATTGTTGGGGTGCTTGGCATGATGAAATTTGGGAATCATGACTCGCCGGTACTTTTAGAGGTACTGGGCGATCTTCTGGTCAGTCGGGGTTTTGATTCTGACGCAAAGCAACTTGCAGCGAGAGCTTATCTGGCAGCTTCGTACGAGAGCGCGGGACGCTCGGTGCAGCAAGCTTATCGATCTAAGGCGGAAGAATGTCTAAAGTTTCAGACCAGGAGCAGTGGGGCGAAAGACAAGTTAATGCTGGCGCAGCTTGAAATGCAGTTTCAAGATGAGTTGAAAGAAGCGAGCGATTGGTACGCAGTAATCGTGACCAAAGAGAAAGATTGGATCGCGGAGGGGGTAGACGTGGAGAAGTCGTTTGAAGTGGAGTTTTACGAGGCACCAGTTGTTGGTCCAGTGATAGCGGCAGGTGGTGGCCTATCCCTAGGGATATCACTGCCTACCGTTGCGGCGGCTGTGTTTGTATTTCTTTGTGGGATTCCAGCGCTACTTTGGCAACGGAGGCGAAGAGCTAGCGCAGCGGCAGAAGAATAGAGTGGACTAATCTGCCAGGAAACGGTTCTTAGCGTTTCTACGTGTCCGCTCTATCAGTTAGATCGATGGGTGGTTGGGTCAGCGTAGGCGTGATCGGAGTAAGCTTGGGTTGCCGCGGAACCACGCTCGAGTGCGGCGATCCGCGGGGCACGGTGGGCCGAATCAGGATAGGCTTGCCTTTATGCTTTACCGTGAAGAACTTTCTGCACACCCCCACCCGCGTTGTGTGGTGTTGCAAGCGTTAATCGGCGGCCAAGCGATGCGCAGCGCCGGGTAACTTAGAAATGTGTTGTCGCAACTGGATAGATTGCAGACAGCGTTGTCGGTACATGTGATAGATGAACTTGGCAGCTAGAGGGCACCGTTAGATTCGGTCGAGGGTCCCGGTGACACCAGCAAACGTGTCAGTTTCGACCCCAAATCGCTGCAGGACTGTAGTGAAGAGCAAAGCAAGCGGCTCTTCTTCTGCAACAACTTTCCCCCGCCAGCCAGCATCGCTCACAATCCCGGCTCCAGCCTGATTGTCTTCGTTGCCGGTCCCGTATTTCAAATACCGGCCATTTTCAAACCCGAGATTCCCCCCACCAGCCGAGATGATGGGGTAATTTCGCGAAAGGTGGAAGCTACTTGAGGCTGAGCCATGCATCGCGAACGTATTGTCGAGTAATGATCCATTGCCGCTTGGCTCCGGGGTTTGTTTTAACCGCTCAACAAACCGGCCAAATTCGCTTGCCTGATATCGATTATAAGTACCGAGGTTTTTCCAGCCATCAGGCTTTTTGACATCGTGGGTCAACGCATGTGCATTGCCCAAGTCAACGGCCTTGGATAGCAGGTTATGAGGGCCGCCACCATTCTCCCGACCTAATTGGAAGGTAGCGACTCGGGTTGAATCACTGAAAAAGGACAGATAGATCAATTCGTACATGGTCTGGAAGTATAGCCGTGCTTCCTCAGGACCCGAGTCGAGGTGAAGATTTTTGATATCGACATCAGGCAGCGGTGTGTCGACCCATTTCTGGGCCCTTTCAAGCTTTACCTCGGTGTCACGCACCGCATCGAGATATTGTTGTAGTTTACGACGGTCACGCTGTGAAAGCTTCCGCTCGAGAGAGCGTGTGTTCTCAATCAGAAAGTCCAACGAGCTTCTCGAACGAGCCAGTTTTGCGCCAGCGTCTGTTCCGTTTGCGACAAACAGTGTGTCAAAGATTTGTTTTGGCTTGTTCATCGCAGGGATTGGGCGCCCGGCTTGGTTGAATGATTGCGTCTGAGCACCACGTGGCCCCCCGATGCCACCGTTGGTGGACATCACGAGTGATCCGTGCCTCGTCGCCTCGTTGTTGTGTTGGGCGATCACTTGATCGACCGACACCGTATTTTTGTAAGGCCCGTGACCGCCGGTTGCAGCTCCCGTCAGGTATTGGTCAGCATTGGAATGGCCATGAACCTTTCTGGCGTCTGGGTGCGATAACCCTGAGTAAATCGTGATGTCTGCCCGCAGCGGTTCCAGGACATCGAGCACTTTGGTGAGTTCAAAGTTGCGCTCACCCCCGCGGGGAAACCAGCTCCAGTCATGCCATGCCGGGTCGTTCTTGAGCGGGAGCCCCACGCCGTCAGGATGGTAAACGCTTAGAAAACGTTTGGGAGTCTCATGCGTCTGACCGGCGGAGGCAGATATCGCTTCGAGCCAAGGCAGCGCTAAGGCGAGCCCCGAACCGCGAAGAAAGTTACGGCGATTGATTCTCTGGGTCGTCTCATTCATGAATCGTTCCTATTTTCTGTTTGGCGTGAAATAATTCACTGCTGGTGATGAGGCGAATAAGATCTTCCAGACCATCGCCTGATTGTCTGAGTTGTACAGCCAGCGTGTCAACGTCAGCACGGTCCGCAAAAGTGAGGGGACGGCCAAGTGAATATGATGTCATCTTGTGGACGATGGCTCGAATGAATTGATCTTGACGATCGCTGATCAGGTATCGTTTTAGTCCGTCAATTCCGCTCAGTGGCTGTTGATTGAACAGGATGGAGTTCGCATCCACTGGACGATTCCCGATTTGGGTGCGGAATGCCCCCTGTGCATCAAAGTTTTCAAAAGCGATTCCCCACGGGTCAATCCGGGAATGGCAGGAAACGCAAGCAGCTTTGTTGCGGTGGTCAGCGATACGCTCCTTCAGAGTCATCTCGAGGATGCGAGGGTCGGTTAGGTCAACCTCGGGCACGTCCGGTGGGGGAGGCGGTGGCGGGTCGTGCAAAATACGTTCAAGCAGCCAAACGCCGCGTTTTAGGGGGTTCGAGTCCGATCCGTCTGAATTCATGGCCATAACGGCAGCTCCTGTCAGGACGCCACCACGATGTTGGTCAGGGTTGCCTTCCACACGCTGAAAATGGGGGCCATACACATCACGGACACCGTAATGCCGTGCAAGTCGCTCGTTCACGACGACATAATCCGAGTGAAGGAACTCCAGAATGCTCCCATTACGGGTTAGCAAGTCCTCAAAAAAAGCAACAGGTTCCTGTTTGATCGCGGACAGCAATTCAGTGTCCGTGATGTGTGTGATACTGTTGAGGCCATCCAAACCTAACCACTGTTTAACAAAGCTCTCATGAAAACGTTTGGCCTTCGGGTCGGCAAGCATTCGCGTGACTTGTTTTTGCAAGGCATCACTCTGCTTTAGGCCGCCTTGGTTTGCAGCTCGCAGAAGCTCTCTGTCCGGGATGCTCGACCAGAGGAAAAAAGAGAGTCGGCTGGCTAGCTCAAAATCGTTGATCTGACTGGGTTGTTGTGGCTCAGCAACTCTTTCCGTGAGGTAAAGGAACTCTGGGGTAGCCAATGCGGTCGCAAGAACCTCCACCATTGCAGCTTCCAAGGTGGGGAGATCACTGCGAAAAATGTTGTACAACCTCATGAACTTGTCGAGGTCGGAGGTTTCAGGGGGCCGCCGCCAGACACGCGATAAAAACTTCTCAAGAATCTCACGTCCATAGAGCTCTTCATCATTGCTGTTCTTGCTTGGGAAGAATATGTCCGTGTGGGATTTGGGTGGCCATTGGGCATGGAAAGGCGCCGTAATCCGTACATGGTCGATGTGAAGTTGTAATGGTTTCTTTCGATTTCGAGTGCTGGAAACATTTCGGAAATGAAGGAACTCATCGCGTCGGGGGAAGTCTGTCGCGAGTTTTCTAAAGGGATTCCGCTGTATCTCACTGAGTGGAATATCGAAATGAATGTACTCGGGGTCACTCGCACTTGCGTTGACTGGAATATCCTGATGACTGATCACTTCTGTGAAATTTGCGTTGTTGCTGGTATGGGCGCTGAAAATAAGGCGGACGCTCGCGTGCTCGGTGGCGTCCATTGTCGTGCGGCCCACGCTGATGCTGACGCGCATCATGCCGTTGTCAGGTAAAAAACGATCTAAATTCCACTTGGATTCCTGCGATGCATTGAGTGCCAGTACAACCGGGGATGCAGCGGATTGGGTTGCGTCGACTGCTGTCTTGTTTGGCTTCACGCTTCCGTTTGAAAACGAAATGCCGTCCCCTGTTTCGCGGTTGAACAGATGCGGCCGCCTGATTTGTTTTTCATAGTCGTCCTTCGATTGATTAAAAACCGTGGCGTTTTTAGCACCTGCCAGTATTTCCATTTGTTCTGGCATCGAGATGTCGTAGATGACCGGCTCGGGGCGCGGCCCTCGTACTGTCACGCGTTTTAATGCGTCGAGCGCAAGATTTCGGTAGGACTCGAATTGCATTGCCGACATCTGCAACAACTCTGAATTCTTAATGAAACCATCTTCCGAGGCCGTCTCGGTTGGAAGCCCCGTGCCGATTGCGTACGGAAGCCCCAGCAAATCCTGGATCGCATAATTGTATTCCGATTTGGTCATGCGTCGGAATGAAGTGTGCTCCGTTGTGTTGCGTCGGACGAAGGAGGCCTTGTTCATCTCGCGACTGATCCACGAAACCAACTGCTTCCGCTCTAAGCCTGTGAGCGCGAAATCTGGTTCATCGTCTGGCGGCATCTCTGAGTTGCTAAGAACCTTGTAGATCTCTCGCCAACGCTCGACACTTTCGCCCGCGAGAAGGTTGGGACTGATCTCGTCGATTCGTAGGTTTGCGTGGTCTTCGTCTGCGCCATGACACGCAGAGCATTTCGATTTGAGGAGCGGAGCAACCACATCGTGGTACTGTGTCAGGTCAGCTTTCGGGATTTCGTCAAATTCGATGCTTTCCCGGGTTCGGGTGAGGAAGTTTGATTTCGCACGTCCCTCCTGCTTGAGTTGCTCAAAAGAACTTGGTTTGGTGGGCATTTCGCGATCCGCTGCGAAGGTTGAGACAGCGGATGAACAACAGGCCAACAAGAGTGACAGTAAACTCGCAGTTGCGAGAATGCGTTGCCGCCGAGCAGTTGCCTGGAGCCTTTTATGATATCTGGCAACAGTATTAGGAAAGGCGGCGCACGTGCTGGGGGCCTTCGAGGTTGGAGCGTCAATCAACGGTTTGAGGGGTAGCAAGGCAGGTACCAGTTCGATTGGTGATCCACGAGTCAATGGAAACGCGACCAATGGAGCGGACGTCGGATGTGGCGGGAGCGAACACGACGGGTACGGCGCGGTGAGAATGCGTGGAAACACCAGCACGCATGCGTCTTTGTTCGCAGCCACGATTCTAGCAGATTTTCGAAATTCCCCAATGTTTAACGATCAGATTTATGGATGATTTGCCCTCCGCAGGTGGGGAAATTCGACGTTTAATTCACTGAGAGCAGTCTTCTTGGGGCTGCCTATCCCCTCCTAAAGTCTTACGCAGTCAAGTTGAACGGAACCGAAGTCCTATCCTTTGAAGTCGATTTGCGGGTGATCCTGTTCTGTTTTTAGGGTAATCAAGGGGTGTTCTATCAATCTGGATTGTTGATTTACGACCATGATGATGCTTGCTTCACAATTTCAATGGTTACTGTGTTCCATTGGTTGAGCGAAAAAAAAGATTTTGGGAGCTTGATGTTTCGTTTTTTCTTTAGCGTCAACACACTTGCGTCTTCCCGGAAAATGAATGAGTTGACGTGGTGTCCTAAGTCAAGCAACGAGCCTCAGTTTGGCCTCGCTTATTGGAATTTTAACGAACGCGCATTTGAATGACGCAAGCCTTTGGCACGGGTTTTAGGAAAATGACGGTACGTGTGCCATCATGACCATCATTGTTCTGCTGCATCATTTTCTGGTAAGTAACATCGGCAAGTCCACCTGTCAGGATTCCGTTGTTCACATTCCAATTGGTGTTGTGCCGAATGACCCACTGCTCAGGGCGCTGGTGCTTACCATCGGTGTCAAAGTGGTCCTCATACACGAGCTTGATGCGGGCAAAGAGCTGTGGCTGATAGTCTTCTGCTTTCGCACTACGGCTGACTCCCAGACAGACAGGCAACAGGAAAAGCTTAAGGGTGGAATGGTACATCTTGAGGTAAGGTGACGAAGTGATGAGTTGGGAAATGGGGAACGGAGCGAGCACGTGACTTGCCATGAGTCTCAGGTTGTAACACGTTGCGACCCGGTCGGTGGCCTCGCCAGCGAGTTCCTGCTTTCGAGGTGCATGGTAGGTGCGGCGAGCGGTGTCTGATTCGAGGAGTCGATGTTTTCTACTGCCGAGCACAAATGGTGATTTTCAGAAAATCGTATTTGTTACTCATGCGTGCCCGCGGAGCTCCAGGACAGGTGCTCTGACTGGGGTGAATCCTTGGATGCGACTGCGCCTCTGGAATCGCGGCTTTATATGAACGACGAGCTTGCACAATGGCAGCTTTGGAAGGGAAGATTATTTGCGATTTACACCACAACAGAAGGAGTCTGTTTCGATCATGTGAAGGTGTTTTTGTAAAATGTCGGCTCGGGGTGGTGACCCGGGAGGTGGTTCCGTGACGATCGAACAGCGCT
>NZHC01000049.1 GCA_002689655.1 Rhodopirellula sp.
GGCAGAGCAGGAGCGGGCGGACCGTGGGACGTTTCATCTGAAAGATGGGAACGGAAATGTGATCCCGCATCGCAACGAATAGTCGGCACCCTTGGCACCCCGTTCAGGTTCCTTTTCGTTCCACTACGTTCCGTTGCGTGCTTAAAAACTGCGTGAATAGCGTTTTTTTTGAGAAACCGAAAGTAGTTTTTAGATAATACGTCTGTACGGCGACTTCCAGCAACTTGCAAATTTCTGGCACCTTCTTGCCCTTACCAAGTTCCACATCGGATTTACGAAGCTTGGCAACGATCNGATCCACTGTGTGACGTTTCTGAGGCATTCTGAAAGTCCTTTCCGAGCGGTACGCCCGAGCAAGATTCTCTCACTCACAATGGTGCAATTCTATGGGGGGAGGTCACACGATGCGGCAGAATATGTGAGGCCATTCATCTGGCATCTGAGAGAACTTTACCGCTAAAAAGTTACGAGTAGCTATTGGTCTAAGACTTACTGTGAAAGTTCTGTCAGGCCTCAAACGATCTAGGAACTCATGAGCCGAATTTTGACTCCAGCGCATCTACCAATTCCGCCACTCTGACAACTGCTCGAAAATGCAGCATAACGAGTGTTTTTTGTTCGCCAAACTGCCATCGACAAGGATGACATGTTTCCGGGGAAAGCGAGTAGAATGTCGTATGATGGCAAGAGTCATAGTCACTTCGTGAAAGCACTGGATTCGAAGCAGTTTCCGGTGTGCCTCATTTGGTTCGCTGGCTACCGTCAAACTTCAGTGCTACATGGAATGGAGACCNACTTCGGAATATACGCAGACCTGAGAGCAAATGCGTTTCTGAATACTTGGAACTGCCTTTCGACTCTCCGTCAGTGACATCGGCTTCGGGCACCGGTAAACTACCGCAACCGTGTTGCATCGAATTGAAGGTCTCTATCTGGCCTGCCAAACATAGTTGAAGTTGAATTCTTTTCCATCGTTGGTAAATCCAAAGAAAACAATCATCTATCGATTCACTCTCGGTGGACCCAAGACTCATACTCGCCGGACTCAGGGAAATCAAAATATGCCACAAAAAAGGCAGTCCATGAAGTATCTATTCATTTCGGGGATCGTTGTGTTTGGCTTCGGTTGCAGGAGCGAAGTCACCACCCCTACAGACCAGCACTCGTCAGCGACATCGGAGTTGCCAAACAAGCTCTGGGTGGCAAAAGACTTCAGTGGTAGTTGGCACGGGACTGCAAGAGTAGTGAACAAGGCTGGAAGCTTTAAGGTCTCACAACATCTCGTTCTCGAAGTAGATGACGGGGGTGCGGTCAAAGGAACCATCGGCTGGGTTCTCATGCCGCAGAGTTCTGAAGTCGGAAACGAAAAGAAATTCGGGCACAATGCCGATGGTGAAAAGGTGGACGAGCATACCGAAGACATTGTTGGATTAGCCAACTTCCAACGAGGAACACTGGNATTAGTTGAATGTGAGGAGCCAGGCACGCTTAGCGGTACTAGACGCCAGGATGGCACCATTGAGCTGTCGCGTAGCCAACCAGGTGAATTTCATGTCGTGACCCACGCGATTTTGGCTCGAGACAGCAACTAGGATATGTATAAACTACGAGTATCTGAGTGCTATGCAGCATACACCGGTACCAGCGTTAAAATAAAACCATCTAGGACCAGAAAGAATCTTCAAACTTGTCGTATTGGCTGGGNTGACTAAATAAAGGTGCAGAGAAAAATTTCACATCGCTAATAGCGGCAGAAGAAGCAAAAAATACGATTATCAGAGTCAAACCGGATNATTACGACATTGGGAGTCCAGAAACTAGAACTCGCAGCTTTCAGCGAGCAATAACGACCCGCAATTCACTTAGCGACTTATCGGCATTTGAATACGTGGAAAAATCCCGAGCCATTACCTCACTGTGCACCAGGCTGCGGGTAGCAGCAAACGTGTCGAATATCCGTTATTTACTAACACACGACTACCAACATATTGACGCTCTGGCTGGCGAAAGGACACAGAATCTGAAGCAATTGCCGAGGATACCTCTCCAACTCAAAAGCAACTCGGCCATTCGGACTTATTGTCCTCAACTGATCGCACATTTGATAAGCCAATTGAATTAGAAAAAACTTCAATATTGGAACTTTTATTCTAACAACCACCGCTGCCTGCTCGTTATGACAGGGTTGGCGTGGATGCAAAACGCCATGTGGCTACGAACCACCTGCATTTTTCAGTTGGTGACCCTACTCCTCGGCCCTTAAATCAGCTTCTCACGAAGGCCAAAATCCTCGCATGTCGANCTCGAAATTGCGTAATCGCATCGACCTTCCAGCTTTTCTTCAAAGGTTTTTGAACGTGACTCGCTACATAAAAGTTCTGACATGTATGTCTGTCCTCATCGGTGTTTCTATCCTGCTCGCAGCATCGCCCAACGAGGCGGACTGGAAACAGGTTCAGGACGCAATGAACAAGGGTTTGCCCAAAACTGCTATTGAACAACTGGGCCCCATCATTCAGCAAGCCACAGCAAGCAAGAACTACGACGAAGCCATCAAAGCCATCGCCATGAAAATTTCGCTCGAGGGTGATATTCAGGGCGGAAAAGCCGAGGAGAAGATCACGCGGATGCGCGAGGCGATTGCGAACGCGCCCGCTGAAATGCTACCGGCGATGGATGCAATCCTCGCGAATTGGTTCTGGAACTACTTCCAACAGAATCAGTGGCGTTTCATGAACCGTACNCNAATGAATGCTCCGCCTGGTGANGATATCACCACTTGGGACCTGACCCAAATTCTATCCGAAATCGATGCCCAATTCACCAAGGCGCTGGCTCAACCTGACAAGCTCAAGGCAATCCCGATCGCCAACTACGATGAACTCCTTGAAAAGGGTAATGCACCCGATGCTTACCGTCCCACGCTGTTTGATTTCCTAGCACACAACGCGATTGATTTTTATTCCTCTGGGACGCAAGCGGGCAATCGCCAGCAAGACGCCTTTGATCTATNAGCTGAGAGTCCCATCTTTGGCTCAGCGGAAGACTTCATCCAATGGCAACCGAAAACAGATGATGAATCCTCGCTAACGCTCAATGCGATCAAACTCTACCAACAATTGATGGCATTCCATGAATCCGATTCTGACCGATCCGCCTTCCTCGACAATGATCTTGCTCGACTGACTTTTGGTAATAACAAAGCTTTTGGTGAAGAAAAAACCTCACGCTACAAAGCAGCTCTGCTTCGTTTTGCAGATGAACACGCCGACAGTGTGATCTCGTCTCGTGCGCTAAGCGATTTGGCCACAGCCATCTACAACCAAGACNGTGGTGACGCGGTAAAAGCACATGAGCTTGCAAGTACCGGACAAAATCGCTTCCCTGAATCAGTGGGCGGGCGACGATGCTACAACTTGATTCAAAGAATCGAAGCGAAAGAAGCTCGGGTTGCCACAGAAAGAGTTTGGAACAATCCCCGCCCCACAATTGACGTCTCTTACCGAAACGTCACCAAGATTCATTTCCGCCTNGTGCCTTACCGCTTTGAAGCCTACATCAAATCAGCTCGCTGGAATCCNGAACAACTCGATACCAACTCACGGAAATCTTTGCTTTCTACCCCACCGGTTCTTGCGTGGTCTACCGATTTACCTGCAACCACCGATTACAAGCAACGTGTCGAGAAAATCATCGCACCGGAGGATGTCGCCAGTGGTTCTTACTACCTGATTGCGAGCGGCAACAAAGAATTCAGCGAAACCGATAATCAAATTTCATTCTGCGAGGTCTGGGAAAGCAAGATCGCTCTTGTGACCCGTGTCAGCNCCAACAAAGGATACATCGATGGATTCGTACTCGAGGCTGAATCNGGCAAGCCAATTGGCGAGGCAACCATCAAAGCGTGGCGGAGAGATCGCAACACCTATGTACCGCTGCCTGATGCCACAACTGACGCAGATGGCCTATTCAAAATGACAGTGCCTGATCGTCAGCAGATCATGCTGTTAGCACAGCACGACGATCAATCCCTCGCAGCAGCAAGTGCCGTCAGTTCTTACATCAACCGACGGAGCAAGAAGAATGAGCGGACAATGATGTTCACGGACCGGTCGATTTATCGTCCCGGACAGACCATCCAATACAAGGGCGTCTGTATGTCAATGGATACAGATACCAACGACTACCACAGCATCGGAAATCGCGACATCACTCTTTTGTTCACGGATCGCAACGGAAAACTGATTGAGCGTAAAAAACATCGAACCAATGATTATGGCAGTTTCAATGGCAGCGTGACTGCCCCCCGTGATCGGCTCATGGGAAACATGACTCTGCGAGTTGAAGGTGGACCTTCCGGCGCTACGTCGGTCAGCGTCGAAGAATACAAACGTCCAAAGTTCCAAGTCAAACTTGATGCCCCTGAAATAGCNGCAAAGCTAAATGCCAAGGTTGAAATCCAAGGTAGTGCCAGTGCTTACACGGGAGCCGCGATTAACGACGCAAAAGTTACATGGCGAGTCGTTCGAAATGTACGTTATCCCGTATGGTGGTTCAGCCGTTGCTGGTGGATGCCACCGCAACAGGTTGGCAGTCANGAAATTGCACATGGAAACTCAACCACCAGTGCCAATGGAAAATTCAACGTCATCTTCAAAGCCACCCCGGACGTACAGGTTCCGAANGAGTCCGAGCCGACATTCAGCTACACAATCTACGCTGATGTCACAGATACTACCGGNGAAACGCGTTCCGGAAGCACCAGCGTCAACGTGGGTTATACCGCACTGACTGCGTCCATCACCACGCCTCAATGGTTAACCACTAGCAACCCAATCCAACTTACCGTCAAAACGACAACCCTTGACGGCACTGCCCAGTCCGCGAAGGGAAACCTTCAGATTTATCAGGTTNTACAGCCCAAAAAAGTGACTCGAGCACCTTTGTCAGGCCGCTACTATTACCGCCCCATGAGTGAGCCCCAGCCGGATTCCTCGAATCCTGATTCGTGGCCCTTGGGTGAGAAACTGGAAACAATTGCGTTTACCACCGCTGCTGACGGTACTATCCAATTGGACACGGAACTTGCCGCTGGCATGTATCGGGTGAAACTGAAGACGCAGGACCGTTTCGGAGCCCCCGTGACAGCCGAGTTACCACTGCAAGTTCTTGATCCTAAGGCGAAAAAACTCAACCTCAAGATTCCGAATCTATTCACGGCGCCCACCCAAACAATTGAACCCGGTAACGAATATCAAGCTTTATGGGGAACGGGTTACGACAGCGGGCTTGCCTATGTTGAAGTGATCCACAACGGAAAGCTTCTGCAGAATTATTGGACCAAGCCAAAACGGACACAGAAGATCATCAAGCAGCAAGTTGATGCATCTATGCGAGGCGGATTCCACGTGCGCACCACCATGGTGCGTGAAAACCGATCTTATGTGAACACCCAGTTTGTGAATGTTCCATGGACGAACAAGCAGTTGCTGGTGAAGTGGGAACACATGGTGTCGAAATTAAAACCGGGTGCAAAGGAAAAGTGGACTGCGATCATCACCGGTGCTGATGCAGAGAAGCGTGTTGCTGAACTGGTGGCTACCATGTACGACGCTTCTCTAGATGCCTACCGGCCACACTCATGGCCATCGGCAATCAACGGATTTCGCCGGGACACACTTTTCTCGACAACGCACTTCCAAAATCAACAGAAGAATCTGAAAAACTTAGTACGCTCATGGAGAAGTTCTTATCGCAATGCAAGCCTGACTTACCGCCATTGGCCATCACGCATCACCCAGAGCCTAACCATGCGACCAATCGGCCGTAGGATGTTTCGCTCTCGCGCTGGGGGCGGCATGGAAGACAGCGATATGCTTATGGAATCCATGGACGCACCTGCTGCTGCAATGAATGCCGCCGCCCCAATGAGCGCGGCTGCCAAGAAAAAGAGTATGGGTTATTTTGGTGGAGAAACTGACAAGCAGCCCGGAAGTTCCCAGCAAGCTACTACGCAGCCTGCCGAAAAGGCTGTGAATCTCGAAACCGTCTCCATTCGTAAGAATCTCAACGAAACCGCATTCTTCTATCCGGATCTTGTTTCCAATGAGGATGGAATTGTCCGCATTGAATTCACGATGCCCGAAGCACTCACGGAGTGGCGTTTTATGGGATTCGGCCATGATCAGGAATTGCGATCTGGATTTCTAACCGGAACTACCGTCACCGCCAAAGACTTGATGGTGCAACCCAACCCACCAAGATTCCTCCGCGAAGGCGATGAAGTGGAACTCACTGTTAAAGTCAGTAATCAATCACCGACACAGCAGTCCGGTACCGTTCAATTGACTTTCGCTGACGCACGAACGGATGCCAAGGTCGATGCAAAGATTGGCAATTCAATGCCAAAACAGCAATTTGAGATGGCTGCTGGTGAATCAAAAACTTACTCATGGCGATTGAAGATTCCCAATGACCTCGGCTTCCTGACCTACAAAGCGGTTGCTTCGACAGGAAAACTGGATGATGGCGAGATTGGTTATCTGCCGGTCCTCTCAAGACGTATTCTTGTGACCGAGTCGCTGCCGTTACCCATTCGCGGTCCCGCTACCGAATCGTTCTCATTTGAGAAACTACTGCAATCAGGGCAATCAAAATCCCTGAAGCACCAGTCATTGACCGTACAAATGACTTCGAATCCTTCATGGTACGCCGTCATGGCCCTGCCCTACCTGATGGAGTATCCCCACGAGTGCAGCGAACAAACATTCAATCGACTGTACGCCAACGCATTGGCCCGACACATTGCAAATAGTGATCCTACGATTCACCGCGTCTTCGAGCAGTGGCGAGCAACCCCTGCCCTCGATAGCCCGTTAGAGAAAAACGAAGACCTGAAATCGTTGATGATTGAAGAAACGCCATGGTTTCGACAGGCACAAAGTGAGAGCCAGGCACGTCGAAATGTCGGGATCCTGTTTGATGACAATCGGCTCAACAGTGAGACGGGAAGAGCACTCCGAAAGATTACGGAAATGCAACTGCAAGATGGTTCTTGGCCATGGTTTGCAGGTGGCCGATCGAACAGCTACATCACTCTCTATATCACCACTGGCTTCGGACGCATGCGGCATCTTGGCGTTGATGTGAATGTTTCTGCGGCAGTCAAATCCCTTAAACATCTCGATGATTGGGCCACAAAGCGATACAACGATATCAAGCCCGAACACCGCGACAAGAATCATCTCAGCTCCACCATTGCACTGTACCTTTACGGTCGAAGCTTCTTTCTGAAAGATCAAACAATCGCCCAACAACACAAGGTCGCCTTCAACTACTGGATCTCGCAGGCCAAACAACATTGGCTGAAGCTTGGTTATCGCCAATCTCAGGCCCATCTCGCCATCGCACTCAAACGTATTGATGAACTGGAAACAGCCAAAGCGATCATGGCATCTATCAAGGAACATTCCGTGACTGATGATGAACTGGGAATGTTTTGGCGTGACACAGAACTCTCGTGGTGGTGGTACCGCGCCCCTATTGAGACTCAAGCCATGATGATTGAGGCTTTTGATGAGGTGATGAATGACGAAAAATCAGTCGAGGACTGCAAAGTCTGGATGTTGAAGCAGAAGCAGACTCAAGACTGGAAAACAACCAAGGCGACTGCTGATGCCGTCTACTCGCTCCTGCTACGCGGCAGCGATCTGCTTGCCTCGAATGAAATCGTTCAGATTGCGTTGGCAGAAGAGTCGATCAAGCCACAAGACATTGAAGCGGGAACAGGATTCTACGAAGCACGTATTGTCGGCTCGGATGTGAAACCCGACCAGGGAAATATCGTCGTCAAAAAAATCGATAAAGGTGTAGCGTGGGGAAGTGTCCACTGGCAGTACATGGAGGACATGTCCAAAGTGACCGCCTATGAAGGCACACCCCTTAAGCTGACAAAACAGCTATTCACCAAGACGAACACCGCCAGCGGACCCACACTCGAACCAGTCACAGGCCCCGTTGCAGTCGGCGATGAATTAGTCGTCCGCGTCGTTTTAAAGACTGACCGGGATATGGAATACATCCACCTCAAGGATTACCGCGGCAGTGGAACTGAACCAGTGAATGTGCTGTCTCGATACAAGTTTCAGGATGGACTCGCCTATTACGAGTCGACCCGTGACACAGCCAGCCACTTCTTCATTGACTACCTACCCAAAGGGACCTATGTCTTTGAATATTCGACACGTGTCCAACTGCGAGGCAAGTATCAAACAGGGGTAGCTGAAATCCAGTGCATGTACGCACCTGAATTCAACAGCCACTCTGAGAGCTTACCCATCACTGTAAAGTGATGAATCAAGCATTCGGAGATCACTGCGTTACAGTCATCAGAACTGAAGTGCTATTTAGGGCCCCGTATGCACCCGCAAACGCGGGCCAGCATGTGAAATCGTTGGCAAAAGGGTTCAGCAAACTCAATCCCTAATGTAGCAAAGCATCAGGATGACACTGTCATGGAAAGCAACTTGTACACACCAGTGGCAAGAATAGCACCTGCGATCGGTCCAGCCACCGGTACCCAAGCGTAACCCCAGTCACTGTCCCGTTTACCTTTGATGGGCAACAAAGCGTGGATCAATCGTGGCCCAAGATCACGCGCTGGGTTGATGGCATATCCCGTCGTACCACCGAGTGACATCCCAATTCCGAATACCAACAAACCGACCGGAAGTAATCCGAGCGATCCCAATCCCAGTGTTGATTCGGGAAGCAAGGATTTATTGTCATTCGCTTCAGTATCAGGTCCACCAGTCCCAGAAACCGCCGTGACCGTTTCAGCAACTGGCGATTTGGTTTCATGAACCAAAGTTGGTGAGGCGATTAGAAAAATCGGTAAGATCAACGCAAAAGTTCCAACCATCTCACAAAAGAAAGCTTGTCCTGACTGCCGAATATTGGGCGCTGTTGAAAAACAAGCTAATTTTGCATCCGGGTCCTGCGTCACCGTGAAGTGCTCTCGGTAAAACAAGTAAACAAGCAAAGCACCTGTCATCGCGCCGAAGAATTGGGCCAGCATGTAGCCTGCTCCTACCAGGTAACCCAGGTCGCCATGGAGCATCGTCGCTACGGTCACAGCTGGATTGAGTTGAGCACCGCTATATTCATTGCTACAGAATGCGCCGATATAAACAGCCACGCCCCAACCAGCTGAGATCACAATCCAACCAGCATCGTTCCCTTTAGTTCGTTTCAAAAGAACATTAGCAACCACTCCATTACCAAATAAGATTAACAGCATGGTTCCGATAAATTCAGCAAGGTAGGGACTCATGTTTCACTCGATATTAGTTGGTTTCGGTACCAGGCGCCAGCTTACAACGCTGGAAGATAGTTCTTTGCAACCTGATTGAATTCTTCTACCTGCATTTCGCACCACTCAGCGTTACGACCCAACTCCTCGGCCAATAAAGCGGCTACCTCAGGTGCCATGACAACAGCAGCTCGGGCATCGAGGAATAGTGCACGTGTCCGCCGCGCCAGCACATCCTCAACCGTTTGTGCCATCTCATGCCGCGCAGCCCAGATGACCTGTGCTGCTGTGATACCCAAGTCGGCTGACAGTACTTTCGCCAGCCTCGGCTGGTCATGTTCTAATTGCTGTAGCTGCGGAAGGTCTGTTCCGTAAGCAGCGCGTTCACCGGTTCCCACAACTTGATCAGCAGCGCCATGTAACTTGTAATTCTGTGTACTGCATGGCTGAGCTGCAAGCCGATGCATTTGAACTACTTTGTCCACGCAATCTTCGGCCATTTTTCGAACTGTCGTCCACTTTCCCCCTGCAATGGTGATCAGACCAGTTTCCGATACCCGTATGACATGATCACGTGACAGCGAAGCCGTTCGCGCNGACTTATCACCCTTGACCAGAGGACGAACCCCAGTGAAATACCCAAGCACNTCTTGTGACTCTGGTGGACGTTCAAGGTAATCGGCTACCGTTTCCAACAGGAACTNTATTTCTTTTGCCCGTGGCCTGGGCTCAAGACAAGGCTCATCAATCGGAGTATCTGTCGTTCCAACAATAGCGTGTCCATGCCAAGGAATAACGAAGATCACTCTTCCGTCGGAAGTCTTCGGTACGATGATCGCTGTATCACCCGGATACAAAGCACGAGGTAGAACCAAATGCACGCCCTGGCTTGGGGCAATCATCGTTTCCTGGATTTCATTATCCATTGCGCGGATTGAGTCACTGAATGGTCCTGTCGCGTTGATCACAGCTCGACCCCGAATCCTGAATTCCTCTCCCGACTGAGCATCGCGGACAGTGACTCCGGAAATTGCTTGATTTTGTTCACGGATCAAGCCCGTCACTCGCATGTAATTCAGCAAGCACGCGCCCGCATCATGACCGGTTCGCATCATACTGATTAGCAATCGAGCATCATCGAATTGGCCATCATGATACAGCACTCCTCCCTTGATCTGATTCCTGTTCAGCACAGGAACTGCCTGCATTGTTTCAGCCACCGACAGGTTCCGCGAGCTTCCAAAACTTTTGCCCACAGCAAGGAAGTCATAGACCTTCAAACCCACCCCATAAAAAAACCGCTGCCACCAGCTTCGGCAGGGAATTACAAATGGCAAGTCATAAACCAGATGAGGGGCATTCGCTCTTAATAACGTGCGTTCCCGCAGGGCATCCCGAACCAGAGTGATGTTCCCCTGTTGCAGATAACGGACCCCGCCATGAATCAGCTTGGTACTACGACTGGAAGTCCCTTTTCCGAAATCTGATTGCTCGATCATTACAACACTCAGCCCACGAATTGCCGCATCCATGGCCACAGCGACACCAGTCGCTCCACCTCCAATCACCACGAGATCCCACGGACCCTTATGATCGTGAAAGCGTTTTAAAACATCCTCGCGATTCATCATTGATTGAATCACGAGGCAGGCTCCCAATGACGAGAACGACCCAGGGCGTCTTGCCAACGGGTGCGGCGATGCGTTACTTCATCTACCGACATCGTTGGTTCAAACACGCGATCGGTTTGCCAAACACCTGCAATTTCGTCAGTGCTATTCCAAAACCCCACCGCCAAGCCTGCAAGAAACGCTGCCCCCAGAGCTGTTGTCTCGATGACCTTGGGACGAATCACAGGAACTTGAGAAATGTCGGACTGAAACTGCATCAGTAAATCATTGGCTGATGCACCACCATCGACCCGCAATTCTGTCATTGGCATCCCTGAGTCAGTTTTCATGGCATCCAGCACATCTGCGACCTGAAAGGCAATTCCCTCTAAAGCTGCTCTAGCAATATGGGCTCGCGTCGTTCCACGCGTGATGCCGACGATGGCTCCGCGCGCATAGGCGTCCCAATAAGGAGCCCCGAGTCCCGCAAAAGCGGGGACCATATAAACACCTTCACTATCAGGCACACTTGCAGCCAATGCCTCCACTTCGGGTGCAGAATCGATCATTTGCACGCCATCCCTAAGCCACTGAATCGCAGCTCCAGCAATGAACACACTCCCTTCCAGCGCATACTGATTGGCCTGTTCCAAACCGCAGGCGACTGTTGTTAATAATTTGCATTTGGATGGCACTGGCGTATCACCCACATTCATCAGCATGAAACAGCCGGTACCGTACGTATTCTTGGCCATCCCGTGCTCAGTACAGTTTTGCCCGAATAGGGCTGACTGCTGATCCCCCGCAGCGCCACCTAACTTGATCGGCGACCCTAATAACTCACCGTTCGACTCGCCGTACAAATGACTTGATGGCAAAACTTCTGGCAACATGGACTTGGGAATTTCAAACAACCTCAGCAAATCATCATCCCACTGGCAGCTTTCGATATTCAAAAGCATGGTCCGAGATGCGTTGGTGACATCCGTCGCATGCACCTTTCCAGCAGTCAAATTCCAAAGCAACCAACTATCAACAGTTCCGAATGCCAAGTCTCCCCGCTCTGCCCTCCCCCGCGCGTCCGGAACATGATCGAGAATCCAGCGAATCTTGGTGGCACAGAAATAAGCATCAATCACCAGGCCAGTCTTAGCTTGCACCTGATCTGTGTGTCCCGACTCTCGCAGTTTGTCACAATACTCCGCCGTACGACGATCTTGCCAAACAAT
The DNA here is from genome assembly GCA_002689655.1 of Rhodopirellula sp. Lineage (GTDB taxonomy): Bacteria > Planctomycetota > Planctomycetia > Pirellulales > Pirellulaceae > Rubripirellula. The sequence continues at coordinate 12,150 of NZHC01000049.1, forward strand.
GGCGTTCGCGATCGGCTTCCCAGTCGTACGGTCCCAGACAATAGTGGTCTCTCTTTGATTGGTAATTCCAATGGCCACCACTTCTTGAGCTGATAGGCCAGTCTGTTCCAGCACTTCACGGCCCACCGCCAATTGCGTTTTCCAAATCTCATTGGCATCATGCTCAACCCAACCGGACTGGGGATAATGTTGTTTAAATTCTCGCTGTGCAACACCAACAATCGAACCGTTGTGGTCAAATAGAATTGCACGGGAACTGGTCGTTCCTTGATCAAACGCCATCACAACTTGCATGATCTCTACTCACTTTTTTGCCGGTGTGGCCGTAACGGTTCATGTTCTATTCGGCCCTGAATACATCTACTCTGATGCAATGATGAAGGCCCCGCCGCAAACTGAAAAAATCGCCATCACCCAGCACCACGACAACTGGTGTGAACGAGTTGGTTAAAAGCCTAACATTTATCAATTCCTCCATGTCCTCCAATCGCCTGAAAGTCATGAGATCTGCCTTTTTCACGCTCGCATTTGTTCTTTGCTTCCTGACAACGATGCACGCGGAAACACCCCGCCCAAATGTGCTGTTCGTTTCCATTGATGATCTGAACGATTGGCTGGGCTGTTACGGGGGTCACCCGCAAGCGCAAACACCAAACATTGATTTACTATCGAAACAAGGAGTACTTTTCTCGAATGCGCATTGTCAGGCCCCCATTTGCAATCCATCCCGGGTCAGCATGTTTCTGGGTAAATTGCCATCAACCACGGGAATGTATTTTCTCGGCCCAAACTTCCGAACAGTGGATCCGACGCGTGATGACCGCACCTTGTTTCAAACTTTTCGCGAGCGTGGCTACTACGTTTCTACACGCGGCAAGATCTTTCACGGAAAGGTTGACCAAGCATCATTTGATCATATTGAAAAAACGACAGGTTGGAGACGCGGTCCCGAGAAACTCAGATACACACTCAAAGACACACACCCGCTTTGGGACTGGGGTCAGGTTGATGTGCCAGATAAACAACAACACGATTTCCAGACAGCAGCCTGGGCTGCCAAAGAGTTACCCAAATTGGCGAAACGTGAGAAGCCGTTCTTTCTTGCTGTCGGATTCAGCCTACCACACGTCCCAATCTATGCCTCCAAACGCTGGTTTGATCTCTACCCACTGGAAACCTTAAAGCTGCCCGAAACCCTCAGCGTTGATCGGGAAGATCTTCCCGAAATCTCGAAGCAATTGACATTGAATCCCACTGCCCCCCGCCACGACTGGATGGTGGCAAGTGGTGAATGGAAACACGCGGTTCAGGCATATCTTGCAGCCAGCAGTTTTATCGACGAATTAGTCGGAATGCTGCTAGAAAGTCTCAAAAAGAGTAACGCTGCAGATAACACAATCATTGTTTTGTGGAGCGATCACGGCTTTCACCTTGGTGAAAAACTTCGTTGGGCTAAACGCTCGCTTTGGGAAGAAACCACCCGCGTGCCACTGATTTTTGCGGGGCCGGGGATCGTCACGGATCAGAGTTGCTCAAGATCAGTGGGACTTATCGACGTATTCCCAACTCTGCTCGATTTAGCTCACCTACCCAAACGTGCCGATCTGGAGGGACGAAGCCTGAAACCGCTTCTGGAAAATCCAAAGTTCAAATGGAATCGTCCGGCTCTCTGCACATTTGGCCCTAACAACCACTCGTTGCGCGGTAACCGATACCGATACTCACGCTATGCCGATGGCAGCGAAGAACTTTACGACCACCAGAATGACGCAAACGAATGGAACAATCTCATTGCAGATCAGACCACTACCATCGAGTCTCGCCAGATCGCTGACCGAATGAAACGTTGGCTACCCAACAACAACGCTGCCCCGGTTACCGGCAGCGCCGGATCCGACTCACCACTCTATGGTGAAGGCACGATTTCACTCCGGGAAGCCATGAAACGAGGAGCAGCGAAACGAAAATCGAAGTAGGGCCATTCCTGTAGCAACTGGTCTGTTCAAAAGACACTCAAATCGTGTGCTCCACACTATTCGGAACCCGAATCCTTAGTGAGATTCACTGGCACCGAATAGTGGAAGAAACCAATCATCATCTCATCCCAAGTTTGTTCACCAAATCGCACGTCCTTCATAGGATCAGGATTGCTTAGGTTACTCAGACTGTTGTCGTAAACCGCTTTACAGTGGAGTCTGCTGCCAGCAGGCATCTGAAGCGGTTCGTCCAACACATAGGTCGTCTGCCAATTGAAATCGTAATTCGGAACGTTGAGTAACACGCGTGATTCTTTGCCAGGGGTCCTCAATTCATAACTGAATGATTTACCCCTGAGGTGCATGTGAGGACTGAATGCGAGCAGAGTAGCATTGGCTGGCAAGAGCCGACTTGTTGCTTCGATCGGAAAGTCTGATGGTCCCTCGCTTTTGCTTAAACTGCGGCCACCAGGAATACGGAACCGCCTTTGTGTTGCACTACTCGTCTGTATCTCGTGGGTCACGTCTTTTGGATCAGCAAAGACTAAACCCATGTGACTTTGAACCTTTTGTGGAGTTCCATTTGGCGTGTAATGAACCTGAAAGTAGATATTATGACCTGCAGGTATCTTCTTTGCATGACCCGGCGGTAACGGTACGACTCTTGCTCCGGGAACATAGCCAAACAAATACGAAACATCTGCTCGCGCGAGCGTGCCACGTTCCTCGCCGGGCTTCACGGCAAAGGCAAGAATGTGGTGTACAACATCTTGGTTCCCCGGTCGCAACTCTGCAGCCGTTACCCACTTGTCCTCCGTGAAGCCTGGCGCTTGCATGTACCACTGATATCGCACACCGCGTGGTCCAGCCTCGGCTGGTACTGAAATAGGAGTAAAAGTTACTGGTAAAACCAAATCAGGCTCTTTCGGCAACTGCCACCCGACTGGCTTGGCGGGCAATGGTGGTAGATTTGGTTCCGGTCCAATCGGGGCCCCAGCCTCGGCCCATTCAAAAATAAGCTGTTTTTCTTGTTCGGTCAGCGTACGCGCGTTTGAAAAACGCTCGTGCCTATCATCGGCGTGCCAAGGTGGCATGCGTTTCTCACGAATGACCTCAACCATCATGTCTGCCCAGTGAGAGGCTTCCTCGCCGTCGGTAAGAGAAAAAGGAGCCAGCTCATCCTCGCGATGACAGCCAACACAATTCTTTCTCACAATTTTGGCAATATGGGTGCCGTAGGTGATCGTGCTTTCGGAATCAACTTGCTTGGCTCGACTAATGATGCACCCGGAGGCCTCGGTCCTTGGAACACTCACCTGTCTGCCACCGATTAATTCGTCGATAGCCAACTGAAGGTCGCGCCGACGGGGTTCCAGCAAGTCATGGGCAACACCGCGTTGATCATCGATGCGACCACGGTAACGCAAATTTCGGCCAGAGTCGTATACGAACACCTCTGGTGTTCGCTCAGCGCCGAGCTGGTCGGCAAACCGATTCGCGGGATCTTTGACAACCGGATAGCTCAATTTTCTCCGCGAAGCGAAGGTAGCAATTTCTTCAAGCGAATCCTGCCGATTGCTTATCACGGCTATCACCTGCACAGATTTGTCACCGTATTGCTGCGCAATTCGATTCAAACGAGTCGCATAAAACTGAGCCAAAGGACATTCGGTCCCGAAGAATGCCACGACTAAGATGGAATCATCTGCAAAATCTTTCAGTGTCCACTTCCGACCACGAAAATCGGTTAGATCAAGGGCTTCTAATTTTGCAGGCTCTAAACTTGGCGCAGCCGCATGAAGAGATGTACCTCGCATCAAACATAATGAGCACGAAACAAGCAATATCCAAAAGTACTTTGAAAACATGACACTCAATCTCTTGCTAAAACACATCAAAAAAATCCAGACAAATGATCAGGAGTCCGTCCCGAGCTCTAGCGCTATCCTACCTAAGTTCGATCCAAATGAGAGGACCAATTTCGTGTAACAGTTTGTTGCAGAATATCGGTGCTTAACGACCAACAATCGTGCAACGAACTAGGAAAGGCTATATCATCGCAACAAGCCCACAATGAAACGAAGTAGCATTGATCACGCTACATTGGCTCGGATAAACCGCGAATTGCCTGGACTCGATTCCTACCTAATGCGACGCTCCTGCTGCACCGATACTCATCAAACGAAACCGACCGTGATGTTACATTTCTGTTACAAATCATCGGCCCCAGCCCCCCATTTCCTTTACGTTAGCGTTGAGTCATGCAGCAACAATCAACCGACATGACGGATAGACTTGAATTCCAACCCACGGTAGATGCGTGGGCGTGCATTCTAGAAAATCTTTGCATTTCCAAAATTCAGATAGCGATGGTGATCACAGGTGGCGGCACAGGGGCGATCTCACACTGCCTGCGTCGCTCGGGTGCATCGCTCAACTTTGTAGAAGCTGTCGTGCCTTACTCCCGCTTGGCAACTCAAGAATACCTTGGCATGGAACCAATCGAGGGCTACGCATCCCACCAGACCGCGAAAGCACTTGCAAAAGCTGCCCATCGCAGGGCGGTGTCGTTGAGTGATACACCCCACCAGGCTTTCGGGATCGCATTGACAGCGACCTTACCTACAGAGGCTGCCAATTCCGATACAAAGCTAGCTCAGAATTGCTGCATCCATGCGGCCTCGCAAAGTACGGACATCGGCCGCGGTTGGTCGCTATGCTTCAAAGGTCAAGCAAGCCAACGTGACGTGTCAGAATCAATCGCGGAACAACTATTTTTAATCGCGTTACAGGATGCCCTTCACCAAATTGGGGTCACAATTGAATTGGACCCCGTGCTACCGTTAAATGCCGCTGGTTTCACAATCAAAATGACCAGCAGCAGCGACTCCTGAAAGACGAAGTACTCGCTCTTGGGACATTCCCCCCAAAAAACCTTCGGCATAAGATTATCAAAGCAGAACGGGCCGCAGCCAGGCAATGCAGCACGTCGCTTACGCCTCTGACAAAGCTGCAGCAAGCTGCTCATAAGTCCGCTTACTATCCATCTTTGCTCCACGGTTATCAAGTGCTATCTGATAAAGGTGCTGACCACAGGTTGTCGGATAGGTTCCAGTCACACATGCCTGACACAAATGGTCTGCCGGCTTTCCGATCGCTCGCGAGATCGCTTCGACCGGTAAATACCGTANCGAGTCTGCTCCAAGATCATCAGCAAGTCGCTGCTGGTTATCCTCGGTCAACGCACCATTGGGTGTAAAGTATTTGGGAGCAATCAACTGATCGACCGTACTCATATCGATCCCATAAAAACAGGGCGCTATGATTGGAGGACAGGCAACACGTACATGAATTTCCTTCGCGCCGCCAACTTCCCGAATTCGATCGAGCAAAACATTCATGGTAGTACTGCGCACAATCGAGTCTTCGACCAGAATCACACGTTTGTCTTTCAGTACTTCCCTGAGTGGTGTGTATTTGGTGGCGGCCTTTGCTTTGCGTGCCCGACCTGCTTCGATGAAGGTGCGACCTGCATAACGATTGCGGATCAGCCCCTCGCGACTTGGAATCGATAGTTCATAAGCCATCGAATCGGCAGCTGCCTTGCTGGTATCAGGCACAGGCACAATGATGGTTTCCTCAGGATTGAGATCGACTCCNCCAAATTCGCGTTCAGCGTTTGCGAGCTCAACACCGAGTTTGGTTCGACTCAGATAGACGCTTCGATCATCCAATGTGCTGGCAACATTTGCGAAATAGATCCATTCAAAGAAGCAATGAGCCGGCTTTTGCTCGGGTGCGAATCGTTCCATTCGGAATCCAGTTTTTGGATCAATCACGATCGCATGCCCGGGCGGCAATGATTTGATCTGCTCACTTTCAAAACCCAGATTGAGCAATGCGACACTCTCACTGGCAGCGGCAAACAAGGGTCCCTCGTGGACGTAGCACATCGGTTTGATACCCAGAGGATCACGAGCAACAATCATCTCGCCTTCTGCAGTCAACAAAGCAAGGCTGTACGCACCATCGAATCCAGCGGTGGTTTTTCGCAATACATCGATCCAATCGATGCGGGATTGCGACTTACTGAGCAAACGACCAAATTCGTGAAGGATAATTTCGGTATCGGTGTCGAGTGCCAGATGATGGTCCCCATCGGCCAGCAGTCTCTCTTTTAAAATGCCGTAGTTCGAGAGTTGGCCATTAAAACAAAAGCTGAACCACTTTCGCTTGTGGATGTGTTTCCGTTCGAAAGGCTGTGCATAATTACGATCATCCTGACCACACGTAGCATAGCGAACATGCCCGATGGCGGCACGTCCGGCCAGCGACTTCATGAGAGCCTCTGCCTTAGCGCGATGATTCAAGCGAAAGACTTCCGTGACGGTTCCAACATCTTTCCGGTTTTTGAGCAGCGAAGCGCAATCCGGATTGAACGTCGTCATGCCTGCAGCAAGCTGACCACGATTTTGAATGTCCAACAGCATTCGCGGCAGCAACCGGGAAATGTGCCGTGGCCCGTCATCCGTACATAGCGGACTGCGACCACGACCTGACAAGTGGTAAATGGCTGCAACACCACACTCGTGATGTATTTCGCTCATATCGAGGGTATTCCGTTGAAGTCGGAACCGGCATGGTGAACGCCGGCAGAAGCTAAGTAAATCGCTATCGTGCATCGCACAGCGTCCCAAAGTACAGCGGGCTTCCAAGCTCGTCGATTCCCCATGAGAATGGATCTGATGCAGGTGACGCATTTTGCACGCTACCGGCGGTAAAATCACTAAAAAGTCCTGAAAAAAATCATTTCCCCGAGTCGATCCATGGATATACCCACAACTGAGGCACTGCGGCTTGCCGCGATCGAAACCGCCCGCAGCGTGATCGTCAAAGTCGGTACCCGTGTGATCACGACCGCTGATGGTAAATTGGACCGCCGTCGAATTGACCTGCTGTCTGAACAACTCTGTCGCATCGCCGATACAGGGCGACAAACAGTGATGGTCAGCAGTGGTGCAGTAGGCGCTGGGATGGGAAAACTGGGCCTCGCGCAGCGCCCCAGCGGTTTGGCACAGCTACAAGCCGTAGCCGCTGTCGGGCAAACCGATCTGATGCAGGCTTATGAATCGTCTCTCGCCAAGATGGGTCGGCACGCGTCGCAAGTACTGTTAACGGCAGAAGATTTGCGACGGCGAAACGCCTATCTGAATGTCCGAAATGCACTCATTCAAATTCATGCCTACAATTCCATTGCGATTGTCAATGAAAACGATTCCGTCGCTGTTTCTGAATTGATGACCACGTTTGGTGATAATGACCGTCTTGCAGCGCAGGTAGCTGGCCTGCTACCCGAAGCAATTCTGATCATTTTGTCCGACATCGATGGTCTTTATGATGGGCCACCAGATCACGCAGACAGCAAACGGATCGATCTAGTAAAAACCATTGATGAGAAGGTTCTCGCCCTCGCGCAGGATCAGCAAAACAACCACAGCAAAGGCGGCATGTCCAGTAAACTTGAAGCTGCCCAAGTGGCAACCTCCCACGGCCAAACCATGATCATTGCTCCAGGTCGAGATGATCAGGTTCTGGATAAGATTTTTTCAGACACGCCCATTGGAACATTATTTCTGCCTCCTGAAAAATCGATTCGTGGGCGGAGGCGTTGGATCAGCAGTGCCGCTCGGGTTACTGGCACCCTGGTTCTGGACGATGGAGCCGTGAATGCCGTTTGCCAACATGGTCGCAGTTTACTTGCCATCGGCATCACTGAGAGTATTGGCTCTTATGAGGAAGGCAGCGTTGTCGCTATTCACGATCAAAACAACAGGGAGTTCGCACGCGGGCTTACCAACTATCCGTCTCCCGAAGTCGAACAAATCCTCGGACAGCCAAGCGAAAACATTTCAGAAATACTTGGCCATCGTCCCTACGAGAATGTTGTTCATCGCGACAATCTGGTGCTGACCAATCAACCTGAATCCTGATTTAGCGATTTGCAAATTGGATTGCCAATGGCTCGTGCCAAAACACATCATCGAAATTTCACAAATCGCGTCTCGTTCCTTGCTGGACAAATCAGCACCAACATCGATGTTCGAATCAATGGATAGCGACCAGGCTCATATTTCATTTACGGCTTACGCCAAACCACTGGCGTTCGCCGTCTCGGATAAAGCTCACGACAAAGCGGGCACTTGGTTCCATCACAACCGCGTGCAGTNCAATGTTCACGTCCATAGAAGATAATTTGCAAATGCAAGTCATTCCAATCGGACTTCGGGAAAAGCTTTTTCAGATCCTTCTCAGTTTGCACTACGTTTTTTCCACTTGAAAGTCCCCATCTTTGCGCGAGGCGATGAATGTGCGTATCGACCGGAAATGCGGGGACTCCAAATGCCTGCGCCATAACGACACTCGCAGTTTTATGCCCTACCCCTGGCAAACTCTCAAGCCCTTCAAAGGACTGCGGCACCTCTCCGTCAAATTCATCAATCACCAGTGCAGCAAGACCTGCCAGACTCTTTGCTTTCTGCTTGGACAAGCCAAGTGGCCGAATAAGAGATAAAATCTTTTTCTCGCCCAACTGATACATTGAATGCGGATCCGGAGCGGATCGAAACAACTCCGGAGTGACTTCATTCACCTTCTTATCAGTGCACTGCGCGCTCAACAGTACAGCGACCAATAACGTAAATTCATCCTTGTGATCCAGGGGAACGGGAGGGTCCGGATACAATGCGCCCAACCGTTCGCGAATCACTACTGCTCGTTCCTGCTTTTTCATTCGCCCACTGATCTCCATTGTCCCTATCGATGCACAAATATAACCTGACAACCGCTACACACACGAAGAACCGGAAAAATTCCGCGCGAATTGCAACTTGGTCAGCAGTGCTCTTTTGCATACTCGCACAGCACGGCTTTGTTCGTTTGAATACCCTGCAAGCGGACCAGCCCACATCGATAACGTTTCCAAGTCAACTACTGCGGACTCAACACATTGATCTCGACGAGCAGGACGCCAACCTCAGCATTACCACAACCGGTAATGATCCATTCATCGTTTGGGAGTGGAGCACACCCCTGCTACTCAGTGAACCCGTCTTGTCTTTTGAGTACCTCTGCCCCGATGGTATCGACAACGTCTCACTATTTCTTGGGCCACCAATCAGTTCCANGATGCAATTAAGTTTGCCTAATCTTTCGATGGCAGAAGGATGGCGAGAGTACGCTGCTCCTCTTAACCATCCCGGCGGACAGGAACTGCCCGACGTGATCACCCAGGTGAGATTGGATCTCGGTCTCCGACCCAATCGAAAAATTTCAATTCGAAACATCAAAATCCGTCCACTCACTCAACGGGAACGCGATGTTGCTGCTGATCGAATGAGAGTACAGAAGCGGAAAATGTTATCAGCCAAAGCGATTCGCGAATATGCTGCAACATCATTCCCCTCGCATTTCACCAAAGTGCTGATTGAGAAGGATACGATCACACTGAATGGGCAGATGTCACAAACAACAAGTGACCCTGCAGAAGTATNGGTTCGACTCGTCGAATTCCCTGCCGAGATCCAAATCAACGAAACTGGAAAAACTCTGCCAACCCCACTGAGGTTAAAAGGAAATCAATTTTCCTTGGCTCTGCCAAGAATGGTTGGCAGTCGGGACCGGCTTTTCAGTGGCTGGCGAATCAAGGCCATGAAACCGAAAGATAATCAGGATGTTTTTCTGTCTGCACGATACTACGCCACTGAGTTCAAAACCAACAGTTTCACCACAAGTGGCCCATTAAGACCCGAGAACCAGAAGGGACTAAGTGGCTTCAGCACACGGGGTCCAAAGTCGGATCTGCCTGAGCTAGGCATAAAAGCAGTGACCATCAATCTGGTACTCAATCGATTCATCAGCACTGCTGGCGGCCCAGAACGAGACGTAATTCCCGCACCGGGTCCACCAATCTATTTCAACTCTTCTGCATTCACTGCACTGGACCAGCTCATCGATTATTGTAGGCAGCACAACATCATTGTGACGGCAATTGTTCTTGTCCCACGAACCAAGCGAAGCGATCCAAAAGTAGTACTGCAACACCCAGAATCTGAGGGTGGCGTGTACACCATGCCAAACATGAGTACTGAACGTGGAACCAGTATCTACGGTTATTTGCTCAGTCGTATCGCCCAACATTACAGCGATCCAGATCAAGCACCTGGTGTGATCACCAATTGGATCGCGCACAATGAGGTCGATTACCATCCGGTCTGGACCAACATGGGAAAACAACCAGACGAGATCTATCTGGAAACATACTATCGATCCATGCGAATGATCCACAACGCGGCTCGAGCATTCAACCCGCACGCCCGCGTTTTCATTTCGCTGACACACAACTGGAACGTCATTAACCCGAACCGCTGGGAGCAGTTGTCTCCCAAACAAGCATTACTTGCATTGCAACGATACTCCAGCCAAGAAGGTGACTTTGCCTGGGGAGTTGCCTATCACCCTTACCCGCAAAGCCTCTTCGCAAAGACAGCGTGGCAGGACACAAATATCGAAAACCATTTCGATAGCCCGTTGATCACCATTCAGAACCTGCATGTTCTAGGCGATTTTCTGAATCAGACGTCCATGAGACAAAGCGATGGCAAGAGACGAGGTGTGTTGCTAAGTGAGCAAGGATTCCACACTCCAACTTATGAGGTAGCGGATCAGAACCGACAGGCGGGGTCACTTCACTACGCAATGCAAAAGATACGCAAATTTCCATGGATCGAATCTTTTCATTACCACCGATGGGTCGATCACCCCGACGAGGGTGGCTTGAAGCTTGGGCTTCGAACACTACCAACCCAAGAGCACCCACATGGTCGACGCAAGCGTGCTTGGACGGTTTATCAGGCAATAAACACCGGTGAAGAAAAGAGAACAACGATCGGGTTACCTAAACCATAAAGAGCGTACTATGCTAAAATCTGTGACTCTCTCTACCAAGCTTGCCAACCCCCATCGGCCTTGACACTTGCCAAGCATCGCTGCATGAATCGAACACCATCCGCTCCGTCGTTGACGGAAGGGTATAGGGCAGATCCTGAATCCCACTTCTCACCCTGCATGATCCGCCGCATATCTGAAAAAGCATCACGATACACATTTGCAAATGCCTCAAAAAAAGCTTCTGGGTGCCCACCCGGTAAACGACAAGCAGCCACTGCTGTAGGCAGAGTGTAATCAGCATTTGGATTTCTTTCGTAAATCTTGGTCGGTTGCCCCAGGGCACGGAGCAAAAGTTGATTGGGTTCTTCCTGACGCCATGCCAATGACGCTTTGGTCCCATCCACTTCGATTGATAAATCATTCAAACGCCCGTGGGACACCTGGCTCCAAGTGACCAGGCCGGTCGCCCCCTGTGTAAAATGAAGAATCGCGTGTCCATAGTCATCTAACTCATGGTGGGGTGAATAGGATCGCATATGACTAAGCACCTTCGATGGGTTCATGCCTGTGATGAACTGTAGCAGATGAAAGGCATGTGTCCCCACATCGCCTAGCGACCCCGCGGGACCGTTCTTGTTTGGGTCTGACTTCCACGCTCCCCGCGCAGGACTCTCGCCTGGGTTCATGCCATGCATCCACCCCTGCACGTAATTGGTTCGAATCGCTATCACCTCTCCCAACTCTCCATTAGCAATCAATTCACGCGCTTGACGCACCAGTGGATAACCGGAGTAATTGTGAGTGAGCGCGAACACACAATCGGAATTACGCACAGCAGATAACATCGCATCTGCATCGGCAGTGGTGATTGTCATCGGTTTGTCACACACCACATGGAACCCTGCTTCAAGTGCTGCGCAGGCTATTTCACGATGTGTGTGATTTGGGGTCGCAATCGAAATGAAATCAATTCGATCACCTGCCGAGCGTGATTTCTCGGAGCTGATCAATTCATGGAATGATCCATATGCACGGTCCGGTGCAATTCCCATTGCCAACGCTGACTCCCGAGATCTTTTTGGATCCGAAGAAAGAGCTCCAGCAACCAGAACTGCCTCACGATCAAGTGTTGCTGCGGTGGTATGCACCTTACCGATGAAACCATTACCTCCGCCACCAATGAGCCCCATCCTCAGGGGACGATCATTCTGTTGTTCAATCATCATTTTCTCATTTCTGCCATAACAACTCAGGGTGGGCAACGCTGACAAAGTGCTGATCGCCATGCGTTTTGCGAAGGACGCCAAACGCTATTATTGATTACCTGTCAGGTCCACACCCCGAGCGTTTTTCAAAGAACTCAGTCTCGACCTGGAATATCTCCGGGGATTGAGCCATCTAAATACCGCCAGTTTTTAAGATACGAAAGCAAATCAGACATTTTGGTAGGGCTAAGTGTTTCCTCAAATCCCTCTGGCATTAACGACACGCCAGGCGCCTGCAATCGCTCAATCTCGTCACGCGGAATGACGATTCGTTTCCCTCCTTTTTGCTGGAGGATCACATTATTATTTGCGTCACCCACCAACAAACCGTCCAAAACTCGTCCATCCACTGTCAAAACTCGATGCAGAATGAATGCGGCATCGATCGCTGCGTTTGGATCTAAAATAGAAGTCAACAGTGCTGCCGGGGTTTTTGTACGTGAATCACTGATGTCTGGTCCTACATTGGTTCCCACTCCCCCTACCTGATGACATGCGGAACACTGTTCTTTGAACAGTGTTTTTCCAACCGTTGCATTACCCAGCGCAGTAGCTGATTCTGCATAGCGATTAAGCACTTTCGCCCGGTTGGGATCCGTGGCCAGTAGACGGCCAGCGGCGGCCTTGATAGCAGCGTCGGGGTGCTGACGTAATTTTTTTGCGTTCGCTGGGTCAACCACGGATCGAGGTATTTGGCCTGCTTCAATTTCTTGGAGGAACCACTTAATATCTTCAACACGTCTGACACATGCTGCCACCGCCGCCGAACGCACACTCATAGTCATCCCGGTGAGATTACGCACCACATAGTCTCGCGTCCATTCCGGATCGATACGCAAATTCAACGGTAGAGCCGTAGCTCGCAATTCCGGCGCGGAAGTATCTTGGACAAGTTCTCGCAGCGGTGATTTCACTTGACCAAACTCTGACGCGAGGAGAAGACTATCAGCACGCAGATCAGCAGGAACAGTCGACTTCTGCGCGGTTTTCAGAGCCTTCGATATAAGCTGCTGCAAATCAACTCGTTGAGATTCGGGCAAGCCTGTTACCACTTTTGAAGCAATCTTCCGAGATCTCCTTAATCCCCGCACCCACGCCTTCAGCAACTCCACTTGCTGGCGATTCAAAATCGAATCCGCTGTGGCCTGGGCTTCTGCAATGAGAACAATCGCAGCCGCATCCGTTGCCGACTCGATAGCAACCCGTTCCACCAAATGCCTGAGCAAAAGAATATCCATCTGGTTCTGACTTGCTAACTGCCGGGATAGCTCCTTCAGCAGTGAGGAATCCGAGCTCGCCACCGTCAGCCGAATCCACTCATCCGTGGATGACCATCGACTGGCAATATTAACTAATGCTCTTACGCGTGAGGCTGCAAAATCCGATGCTGCACCAGCCTCTGCAGCCGCCCACCTCACCACCAGAGGATCGGCGTCTTCATTCATCGCCAACACATTTTCCAATAACTCGGGACGCCCCTGCGAAAAATGGATGCCAAGTGCTCGCAATCGTGCATCGTTTGCGTTCATCAGGGAAACAGCATGGTGCTCACTCAAGGCTCCATGTTTATGAAGTAGCCATGCGGCCCGAGACCGCGCGGCAGGACTCCCTTCTCGGTCCAGCACTAAATCACGGAGAGCCTGCAGCACAGGTTCTCCCTTTTCCTGTAGAAACTGCGACGCTGATGTGCGTTGCCAAGCCGACGCGGATCTTAACCATTTGATCGCATCATCAGTCGTTGTCAGACTGACCTCACGGGGCACCACTGACTCCTCTACCACTTTCCAGATTCTTCCCAACGCAGTGCCATCACGCTGATCAGGACGGGCCTTGAGCTCACTGGGCATGAAGTCAGGATGCTCAATTACTGCTCGCGCCATGTCCACAATCAGAACTGCCTGCTGCGGCCCAGCTGTGATGTCAACAGGCCGAAACCAAGTATCCCTCGAAGACAGAAACTCGCGAGGCTGAGCCTCGCGCCGAGACTTCCAGACACTCCCCTCGCGAGACAATTGCTGACGTTGCACGATGTATGCTGTTGGTTCGCAAGCAAGTAACCACTCAACCTCGCCAGAATGCCAACCCGGTGCGAAAACTCCACAAGCCGCACTGAATTGCCCAGAGTGCAAATTACTTGTCGTCCAAGCCTGCGCCTGTGACACGACCTGAGATTTCTCTGCAGAATAAGCAACATCATGAATCGCGTCACGACCCACCAAGAGTGGATCGCGCAAGACAGCATCTAAGGTCAACACTGCCGCCATCGCCGGGTTTCTGTTGCTGCAGCCCAATCGCCGGCCAAAGTCATCAATCGAAATGCCGAACTGACTCTTACCTGGAACTGAGCCCCACCATCCACCATCAGGATCAAAGCAGAAATCGCGGTCACGAAGATCGACGGGCTCCGTCTTGTGCTCATAACGAGAATCGATCGCTTTAACGGATCCCCCCCGTAAACCACCTGCTACGTAAATGAGTCCGTCCGGCCCCAATGTCGGATGGTTCGCTCGCAGTTGCTGATTCTGTTCTGCAAAGCCCTCGAACAGTACAACACTCTCGTCGGACCGGTCATCACCATCGTGGTCTCGGAAGAACGCTATTTTTCCTGCCAGTGTCACAAATGCCCCATCTCGATAGGGCTGAACGCCCGTTGCAAACAGCAACTCGTCGGCGAAAATGCTGACCTGATCAAACACACCATCCTGATCCGTGTCCGTAAGAATTTTGATCCTTCCACTTGGAACTTCGCCTTCACCGGGCCCCATTGGGTAATCAGGCATCTCTACGACCCACAACCTGCCCTTATGATCAAGTCGTGCCGATACCGGATCTGCAATCAAGGGCTCTGACGCAACTAGCTGAACCACGTACCCAGATCGCATCTGCAGTGCATCATGTATTTTTTCAACTGTGTGCGCTGAGTTCGTCTGTTCGCGACTCAACTGTAGCCCTGCTTCATCACCAGCTCTCAGATTTGTAGCGCTACTCTGTTCGCTGTAACTACTCTGTTCGCCAGCGAAACTCTGGGCATACACACAGTTCACCGCCAAACCGAACCACAAAGAGAAAACCGAAAACAATCCATGGATGCAAAATTTGAAGAGATGATTTTTCATAACCACTGAATATCCATTCATGACATCGTGATGGGCTGCGGCACCCCACCGATGCAATTCACACGGCCACTTCCTAAACATCGGCCCAGCACCGCATCAGACGGCGCGCTGGAGATATCCGCTCGCAAGCCAGAATTCTAACGAATTTAACGTACCAGTGATGATCGCTTGGACGGAAATACCGGTAACGAAATCGCTACGAGAAGGATAGCCCCAGCCACGGGCACTGGGGCCACAGCAAAGCCAAACAAACCGACGAGTGCGAGCCAGAATGCAGGATGCCTGACAACTGGCTCTGCGTACCGCTGCAATGGACCAACACAACTCAGCAAAGCAATGATCACCGCCAAGGTAATGCTATTAACGATCAGATTCCTGAGGCCACTATCGCTTTCAGATGCTACCTGAATCGTCGGCACAGCCTCGCTAGCTCGCAAATCAACGACAGTCTGTGGGTAGAACCCCCCGAAACCGCCAACATCAAAGAGAAAGAACGTGGCTGCACGAGTTTCCGAAATCTCTCTCTTACTCAAGAATCGGTCAACAAATACTCCCATCCTCGTGTCGAGTTCTTTCCATCGTTTCTGATCGGCGACTGTCACGGATGCACCAAGCTGCGACTCCAGGGCATTCGTCAAACTTGGATCGTTCGAATCCACCTCATCCGCAAACCGAACTGCATGGCCGGATGCCTCCGCTATCATCCAATAGCGTTTTAGCCACAGTTGTAACCACGCAGCAATCTCACCAGCCGGTCTCTGCGACAGACGATCCAGCGATTCAACAGATTCAACTACAGCGCGAGCGAGAGACAGACCACGTTCGGATAATAACTCTGCTTGTTTATAATCCAAATCCAACCGCTCACCAGCCCCGTAGTGAGTCACCCAACGTTCAGTATTTGGAACACCTTTCAACTCCGGCAGGTACTCGCCTCGCCTTGCGACTGAAGCAGAAGCATCCAACAACAATTCAATCGGCTGCACCAACCGTGTCAACGAAAGCGGAACGCGCACTAACGTCGGCTGCTCGTCACTTTCTGGCAACTCGATTGGCTCCACAACAACCGCTCGACCAGCCGCCCACGCAGCGAGCAAGTTCGTTCCCGGTGGCAGCTCTACTACCACCGAATCCAGACCACCGGGGAACAAGTCCCAATGTGATAACACCAGAACGCCATCACTCTGAGGAAATACCTCAACATCAACGCCAAATAATTCGGGCTCGACGTCCACCTCTGGCAAAGGAGCCAAATCCACAGTCCAAGATGGTCTCTGACACTCATACCTTGCACGATTCTCAGAACCTGTGCGCACTGCCTTGACTGCCTGTTCGCGCCAGCGCAACTTTTCATCCCCTAAACGACTCGGGACATTGATCATGACACGCCGCCTGCCACGTCCCAGTACACGCACCGACGGCACGCTCACCCTCGCCGAATCTGCGCCCACAAGTTGGCCTCGAATGACCAAACTTTTTTTGTCCAACTTATCAAAATCGGGAGCAATCCGAATGATCTGCCGCACCGGATCAGCAGATGGCTGGCGAGTCCAAAGTCTTGAATTTTCAACCCGAAGGAAATCAAGCTCACACCATCTGGAAGGAATTTCGACATCAATAAAATCAGGACGCGCTCCTGAAAGAAACTGAACCTTAACTGCCATCCGCCATGATCCGGCATCTCGATCCAGCACGATTTCCTGCTCACAATCGAATGCATCATTACGCTTTGCAACACGGTAGCGTCCCCCCAAACTAGTCGCGTCTACCTTCGCGCCCGGCGGTATTGCCCAGAACGCTTCGGGAATCCACCCGTCCGCCAAGGACTGCTCAGTGAATGCAACACTGGGGTCAGCCAACTCCGGAAGCGGCAGATCTGCTGCCACCAATACCGTCGATCGATCATGCGAAATACGATACTGATCGATCGTTTCTATGTTTGGGGTCAGTGTGATCCGCGGTGGGACGAAGTTCTGCAACCGGTTGTTCCCACGCCAGGAGAATCGACGTACACCCACTACGTCAATTTGTGTTTCGGCCAACTCCTTCGACGGGTCCCGAAGCAAACTCGGCAGCGGAATTTCCGCTTGACCACGCACCACGATGGGTTCAATTGACAACGGCTCACCGTTGGCGGTCAACTGCAACACTTCCAAATTATCCGGTAACAACAAAGAATGTCGTTGGCCTGAATTAGTGCCGGGACTCAAGGTTGCGCGATAAGTCAATTCAAGACGATCACCCAAGACTTTCAAGTCGTGCTGTTGGCTTACTCGGGGTGGTTGATTCAGTCGTTCACTCAATGTCAGTGATGGTAATTCACCAGCAATCACATAACATCGATCGTTGATTTTCTCGGTGAAACCTCGCCACCTTTTATTGAAATCATCTACTGAAAAAGCATCACTCGTTCTCGCATCCAACGCGTTGAACTGCAAGTTTGAATCGCTATACAGCGCAAGCCAAGCATCACCATTTTCGCCAAATGTTGCGGTAACCTCGGGAATCTGGATTTCACCGGAATCACCATTCTGCTCGTCAACCACCGTTGCTGGCAGGGTCCAGAGCAGTCCAATTGGGCCGGGATCATCGGTCAGGCATGTCAGGATCATTTGCCTTCGGTTCGAACTCTTAAGTTCGCTACCTGCAAGTCGCCAGTCACCGGAAGTCAGTCGCGGCATCGTCCCATCGCGTATATCAAACTGAAACGATTCACCCTCCGCAATCAATCCAGGTGGATCAACCTCACATTCAATCGCAATCTGCCGACGTCCAGCATTAACGCGATATCGCCTGCCAAGTGTTCTTGGAACGTCGATTTTCGCGGTCTGTAATGTTCTGAACTCGATTGCCATCTCCTGCGTTGGCCCAAGATCTTCTTTCCACCGTCGCAACTCCGTTTCGTCGAGCAACCGACCTGCCACACGCAACGCACTGACATTCTGTTCGGACTGGACGACAAGACCAGAAGAGGCCACAGGAGGAATAGCAGCGGTTATTTTCACCCAAGGTTCATTGAATGAAACAGTCCCCAAAAGGGAGAACCGAATCCGTACGTGCCCAGTCGCGGGAAGAGTGGCGATTGTCCAACCATCCTTGTCTGATGCAAAGCGACTGACCCGACTAACATCACTCAGTAGTTTTGCCGTTCGAATCGAGGCGAAAGGAATAGGAATCCTGACAACGTTGATTCCCTGCTCACCATCTTCCAGATGAATGAGATAATCCGCTTCAATGCTCAGCCCATCAACCATCCCTGCTTGCACCAAATCAGGCTGCATATTGACCCGGTAATCGGCGACCGCGATACGAGCATCTTTTGGCTCCGAGCGATTCACACGCTGAAATAACTGGGAATGCACCGCACCGGGAATGTAAACCATCGAGCCGAGATGTTTTCCGTTTTTGTCCATCGGCACCAAAACGTTGACCTCGGGAGAAGTGCCAGCCGAAGGCCGCTTCTCCAACGCATTTTCTCCTTCTTCCTGCGCCACAACGACAGCCGAAAAGAAAAGAGAAAAAGCGATTAGTAAACCCAGAATCCTAGCTGCACTATCAAGCGAAAAATCATGCGATACGTCCCTTGCCCCCTCCAGCGTTCCACCGTTGATCTTCGACAACTCCCGATCAGATTGGCCAAAACACAACCAATGACGGCTCGTTGCAAGCATCGCCGCTGTGATCGCTGGAACAATGAACCAGCCAATCACAGCTAATTTCCAAGGCCACCAAAGGAAGAGAACACCTGCAAAGACAATAACAACGCCTGCAACAAAAGATGGTGATTGCTCTGCAATGAACCAGCACACGGCAAAGGTCAAAAGAGCTAATAACCAACCCACTGCCAATGCGATGTTACGACGCACCAAAGTGGTTGATTCCCCCGATTGCATGGCAATTACAGCGGCGATCCCCTGCCCTCCCTGTTCACCTCTGATCAACGCCAGTGGGGCAAACGTATCCGACGCAGCCACCAGACTGTACTCGGATTTGAGCACAGTTCCGGACACATCAATCAGGGGCAACTTGCATTCACGCATCCAGCTTGGACCATACTGACTACGATTCCACACAACCCGAATCGTCTCAGTATCGGATCGCGGTTCAAGAATCAAAGGCCTGCGTTGCACCGCCATCAAATCAACTGGCTCATTATCGCGGAGGACGGACTCCAGCTGCAATTCAGGCTCATAAGAGATAATGAGAGGCGCGGTAGGTGAGACCCGATAAGTGGCTTCGATACGATCAGTTCCGCGGCTGGAAGCTTCAACTCGGACCTGTTCTCGCCAAACAATCGTGACACTTGGATTCACATCCGACCGTCGCACAGTAATCGATGACGACTGTATCGCGTCATACCTGAGCTGGGTACTACGATCGATTGCCGTGACCTTAGCACCACTCGCGTCGACCGCAATATTCACATCACTTACAAGCTCATCATCTGAGCGTTTTGCTTTCGATGTCCAAGCTGACTTACGCCTCGGAACCCGCTGCACATCCGGTGGTTTCTGAATAACCAACAGCCCTTCCCCAATAGTTGCGATAGCATTCTGGGACGATGCTCCACTTACAATGGGCAGCTGCATTTCGATTGCTGCGGGCGTAGGGTAGCTCCGGCGAGCTATTAACTTACGACCGCGCAAGTTTCTCTCCGAAAGATCAATCGAATAGGCACCAGCTATCTCAGACACGTCCGATGCGGGCAAACCAATTGTGGACCCATCGTCACTGTCACTGATGGACCACAAAAACTCACCACGTCCTTCCAAACTGCCGGTCTGAACTTGCAGTCGTTCTCGAAACAGACCATCTGATTGAATTTCAATCTCCAGCGTCTCAAAAACTTCATCACCAAAACGTCGCACGTCGAAGGATGTTGCGGCATTGAAACTGACGCTTGGCTTCAACAACAGCAGCTCAGGTGTACGCCCCGAAACAGGCTCAAACCAAAGTGTTTCAGAACTCAACCCCGAAAAAAATGATTGTTGCTCTGGCGTCAACGACTCCGGATCGAACGACCCCCGTTGCAACGCCACTTCACCACTCCAATTCAGATTCTTAGGCGGTGTTACAGCCGCAATCACCGTCCCTCGCGCCTGTTTTGATCTCAAGAACCAACTGGCAGGCACTCGCGTCGCCATCGCCCGATTCGTATCTGGATTACGATTCCCGGCTTTCCCTTCGTTGCCCACGGACTTGCCAGTGGTATCATTTCTTTTCTCTGAGTTAAGAATCCGATTTGGATTGTTCGCTATTCTCCGTCTTACACTACTTTCCTGAAGCAGTCCCGTACTCCCCTCAGCCTCAATCAGAATTGTAGCGTTTGCAATATCTTGATTCTCTGGCCAAAAGACAATCTCACCCGCCCGAATCCTCGGGTTCTCAATGACCCGGCCTGAATGCTGGAGAGTGAGTGATTCACAAAGCCAACCATCTTGCACAAGCAATCTGACAGGCTCAACTCGATCCGAATCAATTGTGATTTCAATTCTTGCTTTGGCTCGCAATCTCCCATCGACCACGTTGAATTGCAGTGTGGCTTCGCTCTGTGTAAAGACTGCTTGATTCGCCAACTGAACACGTGACCAACGGCTTTTGTTCCACAAATTATTTCCGGCATTCGATGTCCCCCGATCAAATTCAGAAGTGATCGCCGGGCCTCTCACGGTGACGACTGCAACATTGGCCTCGTTGGCCTGACTCACCCACTGCCAATTCTCTGGTAATTTCCAGTTCATGATGCGCAAAGGCTGTCGCACCGACAGAACAGCCTCATCAACCACCGTTGCATGCGCAACAGTATCGCCAACCCAAAGAGGCACCGGAAGTTCACACCAACCCTGCGTACCATCCCAACGACTGTACCCCCGCACAACGATATCCAGCAGCTTATCTGCTTCATTCACAGCGTCACGCAGCAATTTAATTTGCAAGTAACCCTTACGATCAGCGGTTTCTATGTTCGAGAATTGAAGCGGATCACCACCAAGTTCAATTGTTGTGACATTTGCATCCCCAACGAATAATTCAGGGAACTGCCAAGCCTCAGGAACTTGAACGGCCATCTTGCATACCCACTTCAGACCACGACGATCCACCTCGTACTGCATTTTAGAGCGGCGAATGATGAAGCTACCGGGCGCTGAATTCGTCGGCTCGACCTGAGTATAAATGGTAACCGCATCAAGCCCACCTGCGTCCAACTCGTACCAATCTACATCGACCGTCCAATTCAAATCGTTCGCATCGGTAAGCTCAGTTGCCTCAACAAAATCACTCACTTCGACGGGTGGTTCTGAACGAAGCCTCAAGACTCCCTGGTCAGTACGTAGCGAGGTACCGGAGGGCATGGAAAAATAAAACCGGGCCTGTGGAGCTCGTGGGATTTTCAGGTCAAAGGCATAACCATTTGCTGACTTTGTGCCTCGCATAGTCCACGAGTATCGGATCTCCGAACTACTTCCTGGTACTTCATCACCGCGAAAGACTGCCACAAGATTTCCATTGGGCTCTGATTCCATCCGTGGGACTGTGGTATTTCCGGGTGAGAAGCCGCGTGGCTGTTCAATAGCCAGATTCACCTTCCCCAGCGATCGCCGAACCTGGTCGGTGCGATCAGATTCGATATCCAGAACGCTCTTCTCGCTAACGAGCGTATCACCAGCGACCCTTACCCAATAAACAGCACCCTTCAGTCGACTGGTCTGATCGTCAGTAGCTCGCGCGGTCCACTTTGCGATTGCTAGATTGAGTTGTTCCAAGGACACGGGAAGGTAATCTTTTGGTACCAGCTCATCCATCTGCGACTGGTACATACCAATCGGTGTGATTTGGCGACCATCTGGCAACACAGCTGGTATCCACAACTTTGCGTTTTCCGCTCGAACCGTCGCGTTTTCCTGATCAGCCTCGGCTGAGAGACGGTTCTCTTCATCATCTGCGTTTTGATTTTGCTTAACGAATTCCCCAATCTTTTCGGGTTCACTTGCAACCTGTGCCACGGCTGGTTGTATCGAACGATTAAACAGTCCGGTACAACCGCAGATGAGTACAAAGAACAAAACAAGACAGCGGCGACTCATCGGAATCCCAAGAGGAGCCCTGTAGAACGCATGCTGCGTTTTATCAGCACGAGAAGCTATGTTCATCAGTTGCCGTTCTGGATCACACCGGTTTCGAGCTTGGCAGCGTGGAGTTTGACTCACATCGTCACCTCCGTGGGCGCGGGTTCAGGCAATGCCTCAGTCGCAGTGACCTCCGGCTCGTCGGCTCGTGCCGGCACCAAAGAACGCGTTGATGGCGAGCGGAGTTGATCTGCTGCAATCACAGACGTGCTAAATACGCGTCCATTTGTGGCGGGTGAAACTAACACGCGAACGGCGATCATCACAATAACCAACACCAGCGCGATAATTCCAAATTGGCCTGCCAAAACAGCGGCATCCGGAGCGATCGCAAGTAAGCCTCCAAACATCACCGCAAGCACCACCGCAGTCAAAGGATGGCGGGACTTCGGAAGATTTGTCAATACAACAGCAGCAAGCAAGACAACCGAACCGATCAACACCCACAATACGACGCGAGAAACAATCACAACCTCAAATGAACGCAGATCAGATCCGATATACAGGTATCGGTTACCGGGTGGCATTGAAATCGAAGTCGCATCGACGAGCTGAAGCAGGCCGACATCATCGTGAGTTGGTTGTCGATAGAGTTTCCAGCGATCAAAACGCCAACTCATGCTCCGTCCTAGAGTTGGTGACGCCCACAGAACATGTCCGTCTGATGGTGCGACGATCTGCCAATAAACGCGTCCAACACCGAACGGCAATCGGAGCAAAGGCTTGATATTTGAATACGACGCAGGTGTCTCTCGCGCAATCCAGACCTGCAAATCAACCACATGGGATTCACTGTCATTGGGTAACAACACGACAAGAGTGTCCTTTTCACGTCGAACTGTTTTTCCTTCGCCATCAATGAATGCTTGGACAGATACGTCAGCGACCTCTGATGGCAGACCAACCTGAAAGCGGCCTCCACCCTGTACTTTCGCGTAAACACTTTCGTGACGGAGGTTCCTGCCAACGACCGTCCGCAAGACGGTTTTTTGCACGGTCAATTCTTCTTGACTGGTCAAACGTGACAATAGTTTCAGACGCAGCGGGTCTCGCGGGAAAGTCACTAGATCAAGACGTTTCTGTCTCTGACGATCTGCCGAAACCAAATCAAATCCTTGGTCCCCTCTCAAGGTTACACCCATGCTGCCCCGAATCGTCACATCAAGAATACCAGGACTCGGTAGGGGCACGGCAATGACCGCCCCGTCACCAACAGCAGCGTTCAAATCCTGCACGCGACGCCAAGTAATATCCATTCTATTCATGGCCAGTCGCTCTGATATCAACTCATACCGGTCGCCAGCAACGTATCTAAGCTTCGCCGGTGCACCATTTACACTCACGACCCACGGTTCGTTGAGATTCGGATCAGTGGGCTCATTGGCGACCCTAACACTATCCACCGCACCGTCTGCCGCCTCGGGTTCCTCATTCAGACTCTTTTGTCCCACTGAACCAATTGGATCTCCATTTTCATTAAGAGTGGCAGGACCGCTGGCGTCTGGAATACGGACGAATAAACTTCCTTCCAAATCCAAAGAGGAAGTCACAGTCCAATCCACATCCGTTCTTAGCTGATTACCTGAGAGCTCAATCGCAGCCTCACTGGCGAGACTGATTCTGGGCGGCTGAGCAACCAACGCGCCTACCACCTTGGGACTCTTTTCCTGTGTCTGAATTTGGTAACTGATCGTTGATGGTTTGGCCACTGATACGTCGGCCCCAGCAACGACACCACGCGTCAATCCCACCGAAGCCGCAAGATCTACGACCATCATCGATCGCCCAGTACTGTTGATATCGAGTGTGGCCTTCTGAACTCTCGCAGCACCATCTACATCAGTCACCGTCGGCAGATAAAACCCAACATCCCCATTTTCAGGCTCCAATTGCAATTCTGCCAGAATCCTGATCTGAGACAGGTCACCATTTCCGACATTTCTCATATTCAAAAATCGATCATCATCTTCGAACAGATCCAACAACTCTCCGGTCTCTGAATCCTGAATTTCCCTGATCTGCCAACCAGCATCATTGAATTGCAGAAGCCCCTTGGAAACTTGACCGTTGATTGAAATGGTCATGTCAAGATTGGCAGCGGAGTCATAAACATCGAGGATCGAATTGCTTGTCATTCGCAATTGCCGCCCCTTTTCCCCCAGATAAAGCGGCAGTTCGAATGAAGCACGTTCAAATCTGAACTCATACTTGCGACCCGAGTTGACTGTATCCTCACCCAATTCACCGATCACACGATCAACCCAGGGGCTACTCAGCCATCGCAATCGATAATCGCTTCCCGTCTCAACAGCAATCACGCCTCTATGCCGCAGTGATCCAACCACCTCAGCTACATGAAAACCAAGTGGATTTGATTCAGACGCATTGTCATTTGACAGTTGCAGTTCAAAACTGAGGTCGATGCGTGAGCCGCGTTCCGCCTCAGGAATAATCACATCACGAATTTCTTCATCTCTGCCCTTCACGGGCTCACCCAAGTCGATTGTCCGACCACTGTCACCTAATCTCAGAGAATCAAGCACAACTGCGTTGGGCGGCAGACGCAACTGGAATGAATCGATCGAGCCGCGAACGTTCTCAACCGTCAATAAAAAGTCTGCAATCAGTGGATCCTGAGGTGAGTCCCAACGAACATTGATACGACTTTCAACCTCCAGAAGAGCAGTGTCATCTTTTGTGCGTGAAGAACTTCCCCAACGTAATAAATAATTACCACCCCCACTCTCTATCTGAAATTTCGTGCCTCCATCCGAAACAACTTTGGTCTCCAAAACCTCATCACCCCGACCAAGAACTTCACCTTCAACTCCGACTGCACCCACAGTCAAATCAACTCTTGATGGTGCTCCAGGCAACTTGAACTCAAGTGTCTTGGCAACCGTGCTGGCCACAACTCGTGCAGAAACTTCCATCCGCAATTTCAATTCCTGTTGCTGATCAGTTTTCACCAGCAAGAGATGCCCGCTACCATCTGGAGTGAGTGTCATGAAGTAATTTTCGATCCCCGTGACTTCGGGTGGTTTCAAGCGATGAAAATTTCCCATTTGTAAAGGTATGCGGATCCACTGACCCTGACTTGGTGCAACCAGTATGCTCAGTGCCACCTGCCCCTCAAATCGCTCCGCATCAACCTCTCCATTGATTGCGAGTGACTGGAAGCTGAAAAGCTGCTGGTTTGAATCCACGACCGAATCAGGGTTCGACAACCGCTCAAATTCCTCCCAAGACAACCCGGGCATCAGCACGACATTGTCTGATTCACTTAAGAACATGAAAGCGCGAATGGGTAAACCACTCGCATCGACTCCATCCTGCTGCTGCGAGAAGACATCGCGAGTAGGAGTCGTTCCAGGTGGCTGTGCACCAGCTGCACCTGCAGAAAACCACAAACTGACCAAGGCGATCCTAAACAGCCAGTCCTGAACAGCGGAGCAGGATCTTTCCAGAAAAGCATCCTTCAAATGTCCATATTTCCTCCCACCACGCGACAAACGCGTTTTCTGCTCGAATCTGCGGTGATGAGAAAAGAATCGCATGCGTCTGGCTGAGAGTAGAAAAGAAGCGACCTGACACGACCCTGATACGCAGGAAAAGCATCGCTTGGGCGATTCTTTCCTGAAAGATCTAGGCCTCTACAGTTTACGCAAACACCGCAGCTAGTAACAGCAAAAGCATGGCACATGGGAGCCGATTTCACCGCCAACGTTTGCAAACAGCGTAAAAAACTCGACCAATCGTTAAGATCGGCCCAATCTGATAATCAATCGGTGCCTGCCCCAAACAATGCGGCCCACCGCTATCGAGGACATTCATCAAGAAAATGGGCGTCTTATCAGCTACTCAATCCGTAAGCAAAAAAACGAGGCGTTGAGGCAACGCAAATCACATGGCTTGCTGCCCCTCAGATAGGACTTACCCAGCATGGCTCCCCCAACAATGAATCCGAACAATCAGGTCAGGCAGGTTCTCCCGTTCGGCAAGTCTATTCAACAGCAGAGCACACTCAATCACGCGCCATAAACCGAGCGGAAAAATTCAGCTTTGTCTTTCGTTTCCTGAGCCGCGTCCTCGGCCTGCTCAGCCGCTGCTTCCAACTCATCTAATTGAGAGCGACCTTCCTTAAGTTTGCCTTGGTCTGCGGTTTGTGCCTTGTTCAAGCCTTCCAGCTCGGCCTTCAGCTTTGCCATTGCTTCGGCCATTTGCTTGATCTGAACTTCGCGTGCAGCTACCGCAGTTTTGATGCCCGTAACTCTGGCCTGCACAGGGTCCAGATCCTTTCGCTTTGAGGCAGCAGTCGCAGCAGTCGCTTCGAGTTCGGCAGCCAACTTTACGCCCTGTTGCTTGAACGCTACCAATTCAGATTCGATTCCCTCAAGAACAGCGGTCTCATCAGCAAGACTCTTGCGTGCTAGGCTCGTGGCTGTCTGCATTGTTGCGAATCCTGCCATCGCATCTTCCATCGTCTTTTTCGCTGCTGTGGCCTGCTTTTCCAAACCCGGAACGGCTGCGGTCATCTGTTTGATGGCGGCAGCATGTTTGGCAACGACTGCGGGCTGCGTTTTCAAATTTGCGATCACAGCCGCAAGACTAGCCGCCGTCTGCTCGACGAGCTTTCGACTGGCGTCCAACTTAGGCTGCAGTGCATTGACCACACCCGTCATTTCAATAATCTTCGCTTCACCCGTGTTCTTCGCGGCTACTTCGCGGCTAGCGGCTGCTGCTGCAGCTTGCTGCTGAGCTGTCAATATCGACATCTCTTTGACCAGCAACGCCATTTTCTGTATTGCTTCATCTTTGGCCTTCTTGGCGGCTGCTAACTCACCCGCAACTTGTGCCAACTGTACGTCGTAAGCTTCCATTTGTTTCGTGGCAGCACCCTTCGCGGCAATATGAGCTGAGAGTTGCTTCTTCAGCAGTTCAACCTTGCCATTGAATGCAGCCTGTTCGGCAGCGACATCAACCAACTTGGCATTCGCAGCTGCAATTACTTTCGTTGCGCTCGCGATGACCTCTTTCTGGGCCGCAACAAGTTTTTTCGCCTCAGATGCCTGTGAATTGGCTTTCGCCAATTCACCTTCTATGTTGACCACTAGTTCTGAGGCAATCTTCTTTTCTGCATCATCCTTCGCTGCATCCAACTGCTGTTTTGCTGCCACCATCGCGGCAGTCACGGAAGCTATCGCTTTGGACGCAAGGCCGATCTGTGCCACAGCAGCAGCTTCAGCTGCACCTGCCTTTTTCTGTTGCTCGGTTGCAGCGGCGGCTTCTTTCTGGAACGTGATGCTTGTTTTTGCGAGTTCAGCTGCTTTGCTGCTGAACTGTGAGATTGCGGTTTCTGCTGCTTTTCTGTTATTCTCGGCAGCCGCTTCGGCGTTTTTCGCTGCCTGCCTCATCGCAGCGATCTCAACATCACGTGTCGTGAGTTGTGCCAGCGGTGCCACGGCAGCATTCTTCAGCTGCTCATGCTGTTGTTTTACTTGCGTTAGCTTTCCATCAACCGCGACCTTCTCGGTATTTGCGTTATCTCGACGAGCTGCAGACTGTGCGACCAGGACCTGCTGAGCCTTAATTGTGGCCTGTGCGTCATCAACCTGTTTTGCCAATGCCGCCATGGACCCCTTGGCGGTTGCCAACGTTTTGTCAGCAGCTGCTTTTTGTGCCTGCATATCAATCATCGCTTTTTCGCTGACGATCTTGTCAGCGTTAGCTTTGGCGAGTGCTGCTTTGGTTTCACCTAATTTCGCGGTCACTGCTGCAAGAGCTGATTTGGTTGTCTCAACCTGCTTCTGTTGTAGTGCTTCCGCAGCGGAAGCCGCAGCAACGGCAGCATTCAGCTTTGCGATTTTCCCGGCAACCGTTGACTTGTACTGTTCGAGATGGGGTGGATTCGAGGGAAGTTCTAAGAACTTTTTGGGATCAGCAACCTCCCACATCACAGTTCGTCCAGACCAATCACCACCAATTACACGTGATCCATCATGAGTGATCACGGCCTCCAAAGCAGGCTCAGCAAACGCTGGCATGGTTGCAATCGCACCACCATCTGCATTCCACAGTTTGACGGTTTTATCTTTTCCTGACGTGACCATTCGGCCATCTCTCGCCATCACCACACCTGTTGCACCCCCGCCGTGAGCATTGAAGCTTTTCAGTTGCTTCCCATTGTTCATTTCCCACAGTTTGACAGTGCCATCTTCACTGGCACTCACGAGTACATTCGAGTCTGCTCTCCATGAGAGACCGCGGACGGCAGCTTTGTGTCCGACCAAGTCCAGATAGAGGCGTCCGGTGTCTGCTTCCCATACATGCAGACCGCCTGAACGGTCACCCGATGCCACCAATACCCCATCTGGGCTGAAGTCGACCGTATAGACCCAGTCGGTGTGTTTCTTGAGGTCGAACAGAGAATCGCCGGTAGCAGTGTCGAAGATACGAACAAGCTTTTGTGGCCCACCAAGTGCGATTTTACTGAGGTCATCGTTAACATCCGCACCAAAGACGGTATCCAACTCATCTCCCACCTTGATGACCCGCTCACCTGTCTTGATATCGTATACCGATGCGACTCCGTTGGATGAATGCGTACCCCCGGCAACGAGCAAATACCCACCATCCACGCTGAATGTAAGAACCTGCGGGATTCCCTCAGGGAACGGAATGATACCTTCAAGCTGACCTGTTTCGGTGTGATACAGGGACACCTGCTTTTGCCCAGCAACAGCAACCAGCGGTGCCCAGGGACTGGCCGCCAGTGCAGATGCCGCTGCAGCACGTCCTGATACAACTACGGGAACACGCCACAAATTTTCCGGCATGACAATTTCCGATGGCTTTCCTCCATCCATCGCAGTGAAACTTAGCGATGGGCCTTTTCGTTTTTTAGCTTTGCTGCCGCTATTCTCTAACAGTCCGCCATCAATCCACTTTTTGATAATTTCCAACTTCTCCTTGGAAATCGGCTCCTGATTAGGCGGCATTGTTGGTTCTTCAGCGTGAGTCATCACGAGATACAATGTGCTGGCGGACGCATCTCCATTCGCCACCACATCGCCACTACCACCGCCCTCCATCAATGCCCCGTAGCTGTCGATCGCAAGCCCTGCTTCGGCGTCGTTCGCGTTATGACACTGAAGACAATGTTCGCGGAAAATGGGCAACACGTGGTCCATGAAATTCGGACTCGCCTGTTCCGTTTTTTTCTCCTGACCACTGAGCGGCAACAATGTCACACACAGAAGAACGAAACTCAGAATTACTCGGATAATCATTTCGATGCTTTGAAGGTTTTGGTTGCACAGTTGGCCGATGCGTCGGCTTAGGCCTCGCGTTTCAGTTAACTGCGAAAAAATTGCGATCGGCAACGGAACAAGCCACGTGCACCGGTGAGACATCACCAGAGCACTCCACTAGGTTGTTCAGATTTGACGATCATATGCTTTCCATGGCCACAACGCCGATTCATCAGCATTGCGACTGATCACCCGCGAATCAGTGATTGAACACAAATTCCCGACTGTTCAAAACGGCCCAGAAGACATCCTCGAGACCCACACTGGGGCTCGGAGCCTGCTCAACCGCAGTTAGCAATTCCTTGCGTTCCGTCTCCGTTGGATACCGTGACAGACATCGCACGTACAAACGATCGAGCGCATCACTTACGGGTGCATCATCCTTGAGTAAATCAGCGACCACCTTACCCTGAGCAATCTTACCGCTCGTTGCGCTACCGTTGAGCAGATGTAATGCCTGTGAGAGCGATGGGTCTGTCGATGCCTCACAATCACAAACGGTCTCGCGGGGAGCTCTTCCGAATGTATCGAGAAAATACGTACTAGTTCTGCCGTCCGCAATTTGTACGGCTCGGGCACCCAATGGCAGACCGCGGAACTTCTCTTTGGTATTGGTCACCTGACTGACACAGTCAAGCATCATTTCCGCAGGAATACGTCTAACCACTGCATAAGCGTAGTTACGAGTGTCACCTTTGTTACTTTCGTTCGGAGTTGCACTCCGCTGATACGCCTGACTGTTACAAATATCACGAACCAATTGTCGAAAATCGAACTTATAAGAAGACAATTTTTCACCGAGTTCCTGAAACAACTCTGGATTGGTCGCAGGATTACTGACACGAATATCATCCACCGGTTCCACAATGCCGACACCCATAAAGTGGGCCCAAACCCGGTTGGCAATGCTTGTCGAGAAGTAAGGATTTTCAGAACTGGTTAGCCATTCGGCCATCACGACACGACGATCCTTGCCTTTCGTGTCGGCTAAGCCACCACCAAGGAATTTTGGCTGCATGACCTGATTGGTCACTTTATGCCTGACCTCACCACTTCGTCGGTCGTAAATGATTTTTTCCCGATAGTCTTCAGCATTCTTGGTGGCTGTCTGACAGAAAAAGGCAGCAAAGCCGTAGTAATCATCCATGGTCCATCGATCCAAGGGATGATTGTGACACTGAGCACATTGCGTTCGGATTCCCATGAATACCTGGGCGGCATTTTCGGCACGCTTCAGGGTATCGCGTTCGATCTGATAATAGTTGGTTGCAGGATTCCGAAACGTGCCACCTGTGGCACCAAACAACTCCCGGACCATTTCGTCAATTGGCACGTTCTTGGCGAACTTGTCCGTCAACCACTGGTTGTAGAGAAACGCAGATTTGTAACTTACTTGATTGGTGCTCTTAATCATCAAAAGCTGGGCAAATTTCATTGCCCAAATCTCACTGAACTCCTTGCGGCCCAAAAGACGCTCGATCAATGCTGCCCGCTTATCCTCGGCAACATCGTTCATGAACAGCTGGTACTCTTCCTCAGTGGGCAGCATTCCCGTGATATCAATCGTTACGCGACGCAGAAACTCTTCGTCTGTGCAAAGACCACTGGGCGTTATCCGGAGTTGATTGAGTTTCCTGGCAACCAGTTCATCGATGTAATTGCCTGTTACCTCTGGCGCTTCATACTGGAGGTCCTCTGGCAGAACCAGAACCTGCCGACCTTCGGTTTTGGTTTCGAAGCGTGCCATGACAAACGCCTCACCCCGAGCGCCCGCAGTAACATTCCCATTCTTGTCCACTGCGGCAGAGGTCTCATTATTCGTCATGAATGCAGAGAGATTTGTAACATCGCGAGTTGTTCCGTCTGAGTAGTGCGCTACCGCAATGAAACGTTGCGTACTTCCCGTTCCTTCAATGACTGCCTGTGGAGGATAGATTTCGAGTTTCGCTACGCTCGGCGGTGGCGTGGCGTCCTTCAAAGCACCGGCCTCCAACCACTCTAACATCATGGAGTAATAGACACTGTCGTCGCCAAATAATTTACCACCCGTGTGTGGAACCTGACCGACTGCCTTGGTCAGAAACAGACTGTCTTGGGGCACCGCCAAATTGATCCGCCGCATTCCAATCTGTCTTGTGATTCGCGTGTAGTCACCTGCGGGATCGTAACCAAACAGGCTAATCATAAATCCATCTTTGCCACGTGCGGCGCCGTGACAACTTCCCGTGTTACAACCACTGCGGGTCATGATCGGCACAATGTCTTTTTCAAAGCTGATGGGAAGCTTTTCAGTGCTACTTCCAACTTTCACTGGAATCCTGACCTGACTGACACCATTGTCGCATATCAATTCCGTTTCGCCATCAGCCAGCGGCAACAGCCGGTTACCCTCAATCTTGGCAAACTTACCATCCGCAACCGTCCAATTCGCGGAATCAGTGACGTCAAGCGTAACATCATCTTCGCGTCGCACGATGGCCACAAACGATTGATAGTCGCGAGCGGTGTCGAGCCGAATCGTCTCGGGATAAACAGACAAAATCCCTGCTGACTTTAACGGGCTTTTCGAAGCGGAGGCAGAAGTTGCTGCTGTTACAGGCTCCGGTTCAGCCGCCTTCGTCGCCGAGGCAATGAAACAGGTGAGAGCAAGAGTTACGGACAGTCGACGCATCATGTTGATACCTTCGGGTCTTTCCATCTGACTGGAAAGCGATATCCCAGTCTGGTTAGTGAGTTGGTTGTCTATGTTTTTATCGGTCTCTAGGAACAGCCTGTAGTCACGATTCAAGCGTCTCTACTACTGTCCCAGTTGTTCTATCTATTACTCAGAAACGACTATTCCGGGGCTTCGGTTTTCCCCTGTCGCATCAACCTCAGTTGCTCAAGCCGGCTAAGTGGTTTCTTCTTAACCGGAGCAGGTGGCTTAGCCGCTGGCTTGGCGGTCGGTTTGGCCGGAACCGGCTTCGGCTTGGTAACAGGAGCGGGAATAGGCTTATCCACCTGCAGTGTGCCTGTACCCTGAGTCTGCTTGATGATCCCCTTGTCATTGCTTACCGTCGCACGGACAACGAGCGTTTTATGTTGGCCAACGCGGGCCTTTTCACCAACTTTGACAGAGAAACTAAGCTGCTCCGTGTCTTTAGTGACCGCGACTTTGCTCTGCTCGCACACGACACCTGCGGGCAAGCCTACCAACTCAAGCTCACATGTTCCTTCAAAGTCCCGAAGCACTTCCACATCAACAAGGACATCCGCGTCCGCATTTAATTCTGCCGAAGTTTTTGGAAACTCAAAAGCAAATAAACGATCTTCGATCGTGAGAGTTGCGGGCATCGTGGCGATCTCGTTTCCACCTACAACGGCGTAAACAATGACCGGCCATTCCCCAATGGCTGCTGATGAATTCGCGGTGACGGAGATCTTGGCCTCGTTCTTGCCTTGCGGGATGGTCACGCTTGCCGTCGAACCAATTCCGGGTGGGTTGTACAACATGCGTACCGGGATAGCACCCTCGAATCCACCACGTTCGACCTTCACAACAAGTTCCATTGAACCATTACGAACGATGGGCACCTGTGGCTGGACGATTTCGAAACTGCACGGCGATGCTTTGATCACCGATACTGCTGCACGATCGGCGTTGTAGTCATAGACGACGCTATTGTTTTGGCCGATCAACAACTGATGTCGTTGGGTGTATCGGCCCACCGTAGGATTGTCAGTAATTTTCCCGACAAAATTGACTAAACGCCCGTCCAGTTTCGCTTCTGAAGTTGCACTCAACAAAAGGGGAACAGTCGTGCGATTGGCTGGCATCTGGATCGGAGTGATTGTCACTCCCTCTGGCAGGTTTAATCCAGTGATATCGATTGCCCCGCCCAATCGTTGACGAGTCGCATTGATCATCACAGCAGCGTTATTGCCCTGAGGCA
The DNA here is from genome assembly GCA_002689655.1 of Rhodopirellula sp. GTDB lineage: Bacteria > Planctomycetota > Planctomycetia > Pirellulales > Pirellulaceae > Rubripirellula. The sequence continues at coordinate 45,822 of NZHC01000049.1, forward strand.
CATTAATCTGGGTCGCCACATATCGCTGACGGTCTGGCAGCGTCAAAACCAAGTCGGGTTGCACCAATTGTACCTCAAGGCGGTAGGCATAACCGGGTCCACCATTCCGAAGATGGTCATTGACACTGACATGGTAAACCCCGTCTGCTGGAATCTTGTAATCCAACCGACTATCTGGACCACCAGAGTCATCGTTTCCTCCGACTCGACTGCCGGCAGCGTTGTAGACGTTGATCACACCATCTAACTCTGAACGCAAAATTTTTCGAGCAAAAAGCTTGATGGAAACTGTTTCATTTTTCTTTGCTTCAAAGCTGAAGAAATCCGCATCACCTGGTTCACCAACGAAGCCACAGAACGCCCCTGGCAAGGCACCGACGGTCGACTCTTTGAAGCTATTGTTTGGCTCCTGCTCGACTACATTCGGCATCTCCTGAACCCGAATAAAGTTAGGCGAAGGGCTAACACCTTGGTCGTTAGCCACCACCAGCGGGAACGCGTCCTGAGCTTGGCTTGGTAGCTGTACTTTTTCAATCCAAGCATCACCCATTGCCGACACAAAGGTCATGTCAATCAGTGCGCCGGGTGGCCCACCAGCCGGAACAACAGCGATTGGCCTCGGGAACGAGCCCACATGCAATCGATAACGATCATTATTTCCCCCGAAAGAACTGTCTCTCACCACAATGATGTACTTGCCATCAGCAGGAGCTCGCATGGAACACAAGCAGTCCTGCTGTAGCAACGGTGCATCGTCACTGGTAGCCATCTCGAACCGCTCCGAGTTCAGAATTGCTACATAGGGATCAAAGAATGGATTACTCCGTCCTTTTTTGATACGAACGCCTTCCAACTCGGCCGTCAGACTTTCCCCCGCTTTCAGTTCGACGGCGTAATAGTCTTCATCCTCTCGAGCAACAGCGCCCTCGACTGTGACATTCTTTTCGATGACCTGCGGTGTGGCAAATTCGCTGTTAGGCTCTTTTTCCTCCACATTAGGCAGAACTCCAACACTAAACATCATGACGTTGCTCAGGCCGGTCTCACTCACAAGGCGAATCGGGTAAAGCCCAGGTGCAGAATCAGCAGGAACCTCAAATTCCACCTCCACCTTTGAGGCACTGACCGGCTTGACCGATTTCACATTGATTCCTTCACGGTCGACAATGATTTGTCGACTGTCACTCAAACGCGATCCGGTGATCACCACCGTTTGCGTGGTACCACGCTGCATGCCACGCGGCGTAGAACTGACAATATCTGGTTTATAGGCCTGAGCCGTTCCCGTGATGCCAAGCAGAAGAAGACAACCGAAGAGTGAAACAGGTCTTTGCCACATGTTAGTCATCATTGGTTATGGATGGATTCAAACAACTGGAAAGGTACACAGCCAGCATCCTGCAGCCCGCATACAGAAAACTAGGCCACAATTTCCTTAAGCACCTTGCCGCCGTCCACAATCTCGATGGGACGATCTCCAGGAGCCATCAACTCCTTGTCGGCAACAATCCCCAACTGGTGGTACATCGTCGTGGCAAGATCGGCAGGCCCAACAGGATCAAATTCAGGCTCAGACGCAGTTGCGTTGGACGCACCGTAAATCGAGCCACCTTTGATACCACCACCCGCAAGCATGACACTGAAGACTTTCGGATAATGATCACGGCCAGCATCCTTATTGACCTTGGGAGTACGGCCGAATTCACTGCTCACCATCACGAGGGTCGAGTCGAGAAGCCCCCGTTGCTCAAGGTCGAGAATCAACTGCGACAACGCCTGATCCAGAGGTGGCATGGTGCGTTTCATGGCAGCATTGATACCGGTGTGCATGTCCCAACCACCGTAGGTCAAGGTGACCAAACGACAGCCAGCCTCGACCAATCGACGTGCCATCAGCAAACGCTGGCCTGCCTGATTTTCACCATAAGCAGCTTTCATTTTGCTGTCTTCTTTGCCAAGGTCAAATGCTGCTTTTGCCTCACCCGAACCTAACAAGCTGTAAGCACGCTCGTAGAACGTATCCATCGCCTGCACCCCGTCAGCGTTCGTCATCGCACTGAACTTCTTGTTGACGGAAGCCAATGCTGCTTGTCGACGTGCGAAACGGGCGTCATCGACACCACCATACAAATCGAGGTCACGAACCTTGAAGTTACTGCTGGCAGGGTCACTCCCCAAGGCGAACGCCCCATAGGAAGAACTCAAATATCCCGTTCCTGCAAACTCATTAGGCTGATTGGGAATGCACACGTATGGAGGCAGATTGTTCCGAGGTCCATATTCGTGACTCACAACCGCGCCAAAACTTGGATACTTCAACGCCGGACTAGGCTTGTAACCGGTGAACATATTGTGAGTGCCACGCTCATGAGCCGCCTCACCATGAGTCATCGACCGAATGACGCAAAGCCGATCTGCAATGCCAGCCAATTTCGGGACAGACTCACAAAAGATCTCACCAGTGTTTGTTTTCACTGGCTTCATCTCACCTCGATACTCGATCGGGCTGTAAGGCTTGGGATCCCAACTTTCCTGATGAGCCATACCGCCAGGTAAATAAACGTGAATCACGCTCTTTGCTTTGGCTTCGATAAAATCGTAGTGCTTCTGTTCTGCTGCCGCCTTTTCCATCCACAACAGCTGTGGCAGAGAGATCCCTAATCCACCGAAGGTTCCGGCAGTAAGAAATCCACGTCTGCTAAAGGGGTTTCCGTGACAACGCATGGCTGTAAAGCTCCCAATCGTGATTTATGAATGGACTGTTTCTTTGATTTTTTTCTCAGCGACACAACTAGCAGGCGATCCAACTGGACCGATGTTGATGTCTCACTGTCAATATTTTTCGCTGCTGAACTCTTCTACGAGATGAATCTCATTACTTGTTGCTGCTGCGGGTTGTGTCAGAATTACCCTTTAAAATGCATTACTCCACGATTTCGATTTCACAGATGAATCTGATTACAAAATCCGTCGATTCCCTAGAGGAGTAACGATTATTTATTTCTACAGGCGGGCACAGTAACAGTGTTCGGGCGCTGTTGCTGAGTGTGTTGTGGATGGTTGTGACTAAGTGTAGTCCGTATTAAGGACTGCGTCAGCCTTAAATCGACCAGAAAAGGTAGCATCAGATCCCTAAGATTGTCAAATCTACCCCCAATCTACCGATATTCACTTGTTTACTATTCTTGAAATAGATGTGTTCAACCCAGAAAGCCCTCATTTGACTCGATAGAGTGTGCTATCACTGCGTATGAGTAAATCATTTGATACAACACCCGGTGAAGAGCGGAAAATCTCACCTTGTCCCTCACCGATGCTGTTCCTGGACACCAACTCGAACTTTTCCCCCGGCTTGAGTACCACCACACTCCCGTCCTCGGCCAAAGCGTAAATCCGTCCACCTGCTGCGATCGGGGATCCAGAATAATTCCCCCCAAGACGCTCCTTCCACAATTCCTCGCCAGTGCTTGCATCGTAGCCCGTGGCAATTCCCGACATGCTGATCGCAACCAGACAGTCGTTCACCAAGATAGGGGATGGCAAGTCTCTCCCGCCGCGTCTTTCGGTGTGCCACACCATGTGGGTCTGGGTCACATCCCCTCGACCTCCGGGCCTGACCGCATACACGTCGCCAGACTTGCCATTGACAACATAAAGGAGGCCATTCCCCCACACGGGGACGGGTGTCCCACGTCCATTGAAACCATTGCAATTCCAAAGAGGCTCGCCTGTGTTGGGATTGTAGGCCGAGACCCCGAACTCTCCATTCAGGATCAATTCTGGCCGTTCCTTCACATCTATCACGATGGGGGTACTCCAACCACCGCGTGGCTTTGCCTCACGGGGAGTTCGCCAAACCTCACTGCCTGTTTTTCGATCCAACGCGATCAGATAGGACTTTCCCTCTGCATCACAGTTTTGAATCACCATCTCATTGAAAATGATTGGCGATGCACCCACACCCCACCCGCCCGGAAATGTCCCCAAGTTCTTCGACCATAATTTTGAACCATCGTTGTCAAAACAGTGCAAGCCACCCGCACCAAAAAAAGCGATCACTCGCTCCCCATCAGTTACACAGCTTGGAGTAGCCCAGCTGTTCATTTTGTGGAGTGATTCTCCAGGAACCACTGCCGCTGTCTTATCCCAGAGAACCTTGCCCGACTTGGTATCAAGACACAAGACGTGTCGCTCAACTCGATCTCCCTCAGCCACTGCTCCCGTGAGAAAGATCCGATCATCCCACTGGATAGGCGATGAGTGACCAGAAACGGGCAATTTTGATTGCCAAACGACATTACCATCGCCAAAGTTAACGGGAACCTTCACTGCACGACTGATTCCGGTTCCCTCGGGTCCTCGGAATCGTGACCAATGGGCTGGCTCGGTTGCCGCCGAATGGACAACAGTGACCATAGTGATGGAAACCATCAGGACTGTCTCAGCAGCCAAACAGGAGGGTCGGAACATGATTCAGTTCTCGGTTTTTGTATTCGGATTTTCAGTTCGATTTCGAATCAACAGCATAGCCCAGCGTTATATCACAGATTCACGTCGCGGCTCATCACAGGTATGCCAAGCTCACCCGAGCGACGTCACCTGCAGACGTCACATTTCAGACACCAGGCTGTGAGGCGTGCGGCCCCGGCTTTCGGAACTAAGCCGGACTTTCGGACCTAAGGCTGTTTGTACCCTATGACGAAGCCCCCACCCATCAGTCATGCTTTCAATGAGTCATGCTTTCAATGCAAATTTTCAAATCAGCGTCATCGCAATGGTATCGAATCGCGATAGCATAACAAGACGGATCAAGCACTTCCTCAATCCACTGCAACGTCTGAGCATTCACTACTCAAAGGCCACTCACGATCGCCATACAAAAGACCCGATTCAGAGGCTACGAGCTTCACTACGAAAACAAGCCGGCTACCAACTCGATGATTCGAGCAAGTGACGAGTTCCCTTCTTTTTTCGAACCTCGCGACTCTGAACCTTTGATCATCGACTGCGGCGCCAACATTGGCGTTTCCGTTCTTGAGTGGAAAACTCGTTGGCCCATGTCTCGTATTATCTGCTTTGAACCAGACCCGGATGCATTCAGACTGCTGACACTTAACATGGAACGCAATGACATTCCGGGCGTGCAATGCATTCACGCTGCGGTTGCTGACTTCGACGGAGAGACTCTGCTGTTCGGTGACATGGGACCCGGTGCTGATGCCAGAGGAAATTCCATCCAAGCATCCTGGGGTCAACGTGACGCCAGCGAATCGGTGGAGGTGGCCTGCTGCAAGCTCTCACCCTACCTGGCCAACCATGACGTGTCTTTTTTGAAAATGGACATCGAAGGTGCAGAAGAAAGTGTGCTTCGTGAATCCTTCAGTGAATTACACAAAGTAGACGCTCTCTACGTGGAGGTACACGAGACCGACGAAATGGTGGAACAAAATTCAAGCGATCGCATCGAAAAGCTACTACTGAAATCCAGCTTTCACATGGAAAGAGAATTGCGGTTTCAACCTCATTCACTGCCACCAGACCTGAGCGCATGGCAACAGAGTGTCAATGCAAATCAAACCCAATTCCTTGCTTGGCGTGATTAATCTCCTGCTCAAAGTGTGTGATCTCCATTTTGAATTTGGCGTTAAAATAGTGCCTCACGAACTGTAAATTTTCAAAAGCCAGGTAACATTAGGGCGCAAGACAGAATTTCGCGACTATTCTGTTTCCGAAAGCGATCGCTATACTTGTAATTGATCGGTTCTTTTCTGCGTGCTTTGCTGGTGCTGCTTCGTTGATGCTTTTCGATTTTCTTTCTCCACCAACGAACAACGACGATCTGGGAACTCTCGGACATTATCGCGTCATCTCAGAACTGGGACGCGGCGGCATGGGGTATGTCTTTCAGGCGTTGGACACAAAACTGAAACGTTCTGTCGCTCTGAAGGTGATGAATAAAAAAGTTGCATCCAGTCGCAACAGTCAAAAACGGTTTGTTCGTGAAGCTCAAGCGATGGCTGCACTTCACCACGATAACGTCGTTACCATTTTCGAAGTCGGCAAAAGCGACGACACACCTTTCATAGCCATGGAGATGCTGAAGGGGCAATCGCTTGAACAGCGAAACCAGTCTGCGCAGCAACTCAACGGCCAGCAGATCATCGACTATGCTAGGCAAATTGCCACCGGACTGGCATTCGCTCATGAAAAAGGGATCATCCATCGCGATATCAAGCCGGCTAATATCTGGATTGAAGAAGGAACTGAGCGCATCAAAATTCTCGATTTTGGACTCGCACTGGCTTCAACACCGCTGGATCAACTCTCGGGCAAAGTAGCAGTGATAGGCACGCCAGGTTATCTTTCACCAGAACAAGCTCGATCAGAACCTCTGGATGATCGATGTGACCTCTACAGTCTCGGGGCAGTGCTCTACGAATTATGCACTGGCTCGCTCCCTGTGCTAGCCAAGTCTATCCCGGGTCAGTTAGTAACAATCATCGCGAAGCGCGCCCAACCGATAAGCCAACTGAACCCTGAAATCCCCCAAGAACTCTGTGAACTGATTCACCAGTTACTCCGGAAAGAACCGCGTTCACGACCAAAGTCAGCGGTCAGTTTCTGTGAACAGCTCGATCAGGTTGAAATGGCATGTGACGCTAAAAGTGGCATCGCGATCGCAATCAATAATCTGCAAAAGGGACTCAGCGATATTGCGAGAAAAAAAGATGCCGTCAAGTAGCGATTAAGTGATGCGCATCAGTCGCGCAATCACACTCTGCGACTGCTGACGTTCACACAACTTGACAGTGATCCAGAATTTGCTGAGCTCCCGCTCGATAGCCAACATAAAACGGACCAAACTCAGCGTACTTCGCGCTGGCTTTGTCAAATCGCATCTTATAAACAATCTCGCGAAGGTACTCTGGGTTCCGGCCCCACAAAGTCACCATCCATTCCCAATCATCCAAGCCAACTCCCACAGAAATGAGTTGGCTGACTTTGCCGGCAAACGCGATACCACTCTGAGCATGCTCAGCCATCATCGCATTGCGAGCACTGAATGGTTCCGAAAACCAATTAGCGCCCACAACCCGACTCTTGTTCATGGGATAGAAACACGCTGCAGGCCAGTCTGGAATTTCTGGTCTCAATCTCTGCTCATTCATCATCGGCAAACGACGTTCGTAAGCAGCAACCTTGGCAGCAAGTTCCGGTGACTCAGGATCTGCCCCCCCAGCAATCAAGCGATCACGAAAACGCTCAATCGTGGGAACATATTCACTCACCTCACTCATGGATACAAATGACCAAACGGGCTCGATGAACTGGCCCAACCCTGGTGCCATGATTCTCTGATGCACCCCATCAACCTTAGCAGGATCGGGATCCATCAACATGACGCAGAAATCGGCTAAATGGCCACTCACCCAATAGGAAACCTGCCGTTCGTTCTTGAGTTCAGCGTCAGCACCGAGCGCGCCTTCAAGCTGTTTTTGACATTCCAATGACAAGCCACTTTGCATGACTTCACGTCGAAATCGGTAAAAGTAATGCCCACAATGCCAGCCGTTTAGCGGAATTGTAGATGGCTCGGGTAAAGGCTGAGAGGGACGTTGTGCAGGAGGTCGAGAATTCATATTGTTGCTAATCGATGTTGCTAATCAATGGAAACGGACCGACCCCTGTGACGGACAAATTCAGGCACTTACGAAGTCACTGGAGAATCGATCACCACTATCCTAAACCCATAAAGAGCGGCCTACGAGGACCAAGTCAGATGATTCGGTGGACCTGACGTAAAAACACGGATTCGCTATGAAAAACCGGGAAAGATTCTCAGACATCACTCACAGTTCACATGAACTCAATCACTTACCGGTAGCTCCATTCTGTCCGACGATCGCGATACCCATGATGCCAGTACCAATGCTTTGTTCCGCTGGTTCCGAAATATCCATAAGAAAACGGTATTTTCCAGACAGGCGTCTGTATCGTGTTCGGGATAACCGCACGCTCTGTACGAGGACCCTCACGGAACGTAGCTGGAGGATGAGACTTACTGCTAATATGACGTGTATCATCTCGATGTGGCCGACCCAAAGGCGACTCGATCACGTCGTAGCCAAGCGTGGGCGTCATGGTCATATCGACCGCTGCCGCTACGTGGGAATGCTCGGACGAACTGACCCTCTTCGACGAATGAAAGTGATGCTCTGCGACTCGCACAGGCGAATGCCCACGCTCTGCCGCGCCGCTCGCAGTCTGGGAGACCCGCGAAAACTGTCTGTCCTGTTGTATGGCAACTGCTCGCCGCTTCTGGCGACTTGAAGTCACGGATGGCAACTTGGAAGCTCCCAAGCCATGCCAATTCTCATGAAGAATAATCAGCTGGGCTGAACACAGAGACGGCACCATCAACGCACCAATCAAACCTATCACTGAAAAGCGGATGGAGTTAGACACGAGGCCACCTTGTTGAAACAAGTAAAGTGGAAATAGGAAAGATAGCGAGAATTTAGCGAACGCGGTGTTTTTAGCGATCGGCTAATTCGGCGAACTGCCACCAACGTTTTTGCCAAACGGAGGGCAAAAACAACAAATCAGTCACAAAACGGTGAATATCTGAACTGAATTGACCTTTCAAACTGGCGTGGCTGATCACTATCCTCGCGAAAGCGTCGAGTAATTGCGCGCATGCGGGATAAAACGGTTGGGCGAACGCGTACACGAAAGTGAAAGCAATCAAATCTCCCGCCACTCTGCGGCGATAATTAACTTGACGGGCGGTATGGAATCGCCGAACTCATCGCACGGAAGCTGAGAATGAACATGAAACGCCGCAAATTTGTAACGCTATGTGGATCTCTGGCACTAGCCGCAGGAAGCCGAACAGTTTTCGCTGACGACAATGGATTGAAGGAACCCGTCCACCGCGTTGCAAAGGCTCCCAACAGCGTCGAGCCGACTCCTCTGCACCCTCTGGATCGAGCACTTGACATCGCACGATCGGGACTGGTGGGCTGTCGCGAAAACATCGACGATTACACGGCGATCTTGATCAAGCGGGAACGCATTGATGATGTGTTGGGTGCTCACGAATACATGCAGGTCAAAATCCGGAACCGCAAGGTTCAAAATGGCCAAGTCATACAGCCACTTAGCGTTTACATCAACTTTTTAAAGCCAAGTTCGGTGAAAGGTCGCGAGGTCATCTACGTCGAGGGCCAAAACGACAACAACATCATTGCTCATGAGGGTGGCCTGAAAGGCAAGTTCTTGCCGACTGTGAATCTTCCGCCAGACGGCATGCTGGCGATGCGTGGGCAACGCTATCCGATGACTGAGATCGGTGTTGAGAATCTCATTGTCAAACTGATTGAACGCGGACAGCAAGCCCGAAAATTCAACGATGTACAATGCGAATTCCGCAAGAACGCACGAGTTCAAAATCGTGTTTGCACCGTGCTTCAGGTTACACAACCGACCAAGCAACCCAGTCTCGAGTTCTATCAAGCATCCGTCTTCATCGATGATAAGCTGAATGTTCCAATTCGGTACATCGCTTACGATTGGCCGCAATATGCCGATGCACCACTTGATGTTCTGGAAGAATACAACTATTTGAACCTTAAGGTAAATGTAGGCTTGAAAGACGAGGACTTTGATCCTCACAATCCGGCCTACAAATTCTATTAACGGTTGCGGTCCAGACCGCGAAAAAGTGGACGAGTAAAGCACGACTCCAGGCGTCGGCCTGGGATCCGCGAGGTGGCCTCGAGCAGAGCGACAAACTCCTCAGACTGTCCAAGTAGATCCGGCATCGGGTTCCAGAAACAGAATTCGAAGCCGGTGGAGTCGGGCAGATCCGATCACGCTGGAGCATCAGATGGTAACAGCCAGGTGTTCGTCCACATCCCTCACAGCGGTCTTAATCAGATTGTCGATACTCTGCGATTCTGTGGTCCAGTGACGTGCAATTAGTCTGAGTCTATCGGACGCGACGGTCGTTCCAAAGCGAAACGATCGGACGTTCGGGAATAGGAATTTCCACCCATCCGCCCAATCGTATCGAATTCTTCGCTACGGAACTGATCCTCTCGATCGAACAGGTCCGCGGCTACATGTAGCCAGACAATCTGGCCGATCACCAAATTGGCACCGCCGGGACCCTGCCCCAATTCGAGAATTTGGTGGACTCGACATTCCATTGCAGCTTTACAATTTTCGACGCGTGGAACCTGCACCCTAGCGGAGGCAGCTTTTGAAACACCTGCGGCAACAAACTCGTCCGCATCGGGTCCGTACTCGGCTGCAGTCTGATTCATTTGCACGGCCATAGCCTCGGTCACCATGTTGACCACAAACTCACCATTTTGCTTTATGTTTCGAAGGGTATCTTTTGCTTCACCCCTACCATTATTCGCCGGGCAAAACATCACCAGCGGTGGATTCGCACCTACACCATTAAAGAAGCTGTAAGGAGCCAGATTTGCGACCCCATCTTTTGAATAGGTCGAAACCCATGCGATGGGACGAGGCGTAATCAGCTGGACCATCCAACCGTACAGCTCGCGAACGGACAATTCTTGAGGATCCAACTGCAAGACAGCCACCTTTATGACTGATTGTTGACGGAGAGCAACGAGACCATTGACTGGTGAAGAGTACTCGTAGCCGCCACACAGAATCGAGGATTCCAATCGTCCATTTCATTGCCGTTATAGCCAGTCAGCACCGCTCCCGCTTCACGGGCAATGACCGTTCCCGCAGCGGAGTCCCAGGCTGACACATTCGTTGCCCAGTAAGCATCCAAGCGTCCTGCAGCCACGTAGCACATATTCAACGCGCAAGAACCCAGCCGCCTCAAAGATCGGCACCTTTCCAGAACCGTTACAAATCTCGCCACCTCGGGGTCTCCACCTTGCACTCCGGCCGGAAAACTGCAGGCTACCAAAGAGTCACCAAGATCAGAGCAATCGCTAACTTTTATTGAATGACCATTGCACTTCGCCCCGCCCCCGTCGATCGCCGTAAACAGCTCTTCGCTCACAGGGTCATAGACAACGCCCAGCCGCATCTTGCCATTGGCATACAGACCTATGGAAACGGCAAAGGACTGTAATCGGTGCACATAGTTGATGGTCCCATCAAGTGGATCAACAACCCAGCAAGGTTGCGCTGAAGGATCACCACGTTGCACGTCAGCGGGAGGTTCATTTTCACCTTCCTCCTCTCCCACAAAAACATAATCAGGAAATCCTTGCAGCAGGATTTCTCGGATAGCTTTTTGTGAAGCAAGGTCAGCGTCTGTCACCAGATCTTTCGGCGCTTTTTCCTGCACAACTCGATTATCACGCCGAGACATTAACTCAACCGCACCGGCTTTGGCAGCTTTAATCGCTAATTCAAGATGCTGCTCATTCATTCTATATCCGACTCACTAAAACCAGAATCCTCTTTTTCACCCCACTTAGCCCCAGGCGTCATGAAGCCCGAATCACCATCACGAATCGAATCGACATCGGCTCCTGTGGGTACTCCTTCGACATCCGTCAAATCACTTTCCAATCGACGCAGCTCCTCCAACCACACACGAATGTCATTGTCGTATTCTGTGGCCATGTCACCCATAATCAACTGACGATGAAATGCTGCTGCTCCCGTATCAAAATGCTCAGCCGCCTCTGCAGTCGGAAACCTCCGATTCGGATCAGGCGCAATCAAGCCCTGCAAAAAATTCATCAGCAGCTCATTGCGGGAGATTTCGTCAGGAAGAATTTGGCTGAGTTGGGAAGGCAGTTCACGTTTTGCCTGAAGCAGCTCACGCAGCTTTTTCTTGTGGCCAAAGGGATTCACCCCACTGAGCAACTCGATCAAAACATAACCGACACTGGCAAGATCACTCCGAGGCGTTGAGGTCCGATCCTCGAGGACTTCCGGGGCGGCGTAAAGTGGAGTGCACTCGCGGTCCCGCGGCGGATTATGGAAATCCATTGCTGATCCCATATCAATCAGCTTCGCATGTCCACTGCGTTTCAGCATGATGTTCGCCGGCTTGATATCACCGTGCACAATTCCCTCGCGATGCAACGCAGCCAACGCAGCCAAACATTCACGAACAATGGCCACCGCGATGCCTGCCTTGAAACGACACTGCTCTGAAGTCTGCGTCAGAATCACCTCATTAATATATTTCCACCGACGGTTACTTACTCGGCCATTCAACAATTGCAAACACCGTGGTGAAGTCAATTGACGTAAATCAAACCCATCTACCCACTCCATCAACATTACGCGGATTCGGTCACGCTCAAAAAAGTTTTGCACATCAAGCAGATTATCATGCTGTATCAGGGCGACTCGGGCAGCAATCCCAGCAACCCGTGTCATTGCCTCTGTGTAGGCATGAGCACTGTCGTATCTTTCAGGGGAAAAAATCTTCATCGCTACCGGTACGGTAAAACCATCCGTACCACGGTACTCGCTTAAATAGACTTCACCCTGCCCACCACGACCCAGCAGCCTTAAGATGTGGTGGTGACCTGTCCAACTGACTTTGTTCCCTTTCGTCAGCATCTCATACCGTTCCACCAATTTGGGATCGGAACGCGGACGCTCGACGCCTTCGCGCATCTGCGTGAGTTGTGGTTCAAAGCGTGTAGTTGATTGCATATCATTTTCCTCATCCGTGAGCACTCTCGCAAATCCAGCCAATTTCAGCGAATCATTCATTCCGGACCCACCACCCTAATCGCAAGGTGAGTCAGATTGTAGGCTACCAAGCCCTAGAAAACCGATGGATTTTCACTTTCCCGACTGATGAACGTCATTCTTTCATGACTTGATCATCACTCTACACTCAGGCTGAAGAAAAACATGCAAATCGCGACAACCTGCGAAAAACAACTCGAAAATTCCAATGGTGGCACCAAGGCTCATTCCAGCCAGGCATTGAAAACCTGCAGTCGCATATCGAACCAACCCGAATGAGGCATTTCAATCCACACTTGGGTTATCTGACAAATGTGTTAGCTGACAGTAGAGTTATCTGAGACATGGTTAAGTCCTTGCCGACGGATCCGCACAACGATCCTCATCACCAGAACCGCAAGGCAACCTGCCGGGGTTACTCGCAGCAGTGAGCACCCAAGGGTCGAGCGGAGCAAAAAAACCGGTCTAGCATCCCGCGAGCCCGGTCGGTTGCTGCTCAAGTGAAAACACTGACAGGACTCAATTCCAAATCAAAGAGGACCACGGGGCGTACGTAAACGCATGCAGAAAATTGGGAGTGACGTCCGTGTTCGCGAATTCTATTAAGCCTTCGCTGGCTCGGTCCGTCAGTGCCAACTCCCGATACGAGTGATCACATCCGGTGTGATACTCCAATGAGCTACTAATTCATTTAATCAGCTCGATGGTTTGGTAGCGTGCGTCGAGTTCAGAATCATGATCTGCATGCACGCGGGGTCGGATGGCATTGGTCTGCCATCAAGACATATCTGAAGTCAGGCGTTACCCGGACAGAGTGCAGTGGGCGATATCCCGCGAGCCATTACGAAAACGTTATCCATCGGAATACGCATTTGAACATTCCCCTAGAGTAGAAAGAATTATTCGTGTCGGACCCGATTACAGCCAGACACCAAAATTCGCCGATCACTCAATCAATAGGCTCAAAATTTGGCGTTGGAAGAACGCGTTGTCAACAACAAAGTACACAAGGAAATTGTTTTTGTTTGAAGGCACCTCCGAAAGCCAATGAAAAACTGGATGACATGGTATAAAGTTTTTAGAAGAGTTTTTTAATCAGCAACGAACTACCGCGCTCTAGTTGACAGTGACTGCGCACCGTGCTGTGCCCCAAGTATCTCTTACTACAGCAGCTCCACTTTGACCGACGATCCATCTCGCAACGACGACTCCGCAGCAAATAATCCGCGACGTCTTTGGTCGAGTGAGCATGTGAAGGAAATGGAATCCCAATTAGGGAAATCCGTTTGCCGGCAGTTGTCCATTTTCTCGTTGCCTGATGACTTCATCCTGAGTGTGATTGTCCCGATCTATAATGAAAGCGGTACGGTAAGTGGGGTCGTTGAGCGTCTCAAACAAACCGGAATCCCGATGGAAATCATCATGGTGGATGACGGAAGCACAGACGGAACCTGCGAAGCACTTGAGGAGTGTGTGTCGATGGATGGGGTCAAGATCTGCCATCACCCGGAGAATCGTGGCAAGGGTGCGGCAATTCGAACAGGAATTGGTATGGCAACGGGACAAATCGTTGTCATCCAAGACGCCGATCAAGAATATGACCCCAACGACTTTCGTTTTCTCCTACAACCACTTCTTGCTGGCGAAGCAGACGTCGCTTATGGGACTCGATACGGGCACTGTGATCGCCAACTTTCACCTTGGTGGCACCAAACGGTCAATCATGGCATCAGCTTGCTGGCAAGCATTGGGATTGGGCTTCGCCTAAGCGATGTTGAAACCTGTTACAAAATGTCAACGCGAGAAAATTTTGAAAAAATCGTCGACCAACTCCGCGAGCGGCGATTTGGAATCGAAATCGAATTGACAGCACGCTGGGTCCGGCATGGTCTCATCTTCACCGAGCGGCCTATTCGTTATCGGCATCGTTGGTATGACGAGGGGAAAAAGATCGGATGGAAAGATGGGCTGAGCGCACTACGGTGCATCATCAAATATGGCTTTTTTCGTTGTTAACCATCCTCCCTGACGCTCGCAGTTCAACACACCGATGTGGATAACATGTATGTTGACGTGATCAATGCTGGATTTGCTTGACTTGCCCATCCAGTAAACGCTAACCTGAGCGTTGTTTGAGAAGCCTCGCTATTCACTTACTTCATGGAGGCAATGATGGCGGTCACTACGGCAACGTCGACCAAGGTGCTTGTTGTTAACTCCGCGTTCCTGCAAGAGATCAAGGATGGCAATCCGAATCTCGCAGACGCGATGCAGCACCTGCATCATCTCTGTAGCAGCAACGAGACTATCTCACAGATCTCCTGTGAATTGACCAAAGTACTCAACACACTCCGAATGGAACTGGCTCTGCAATTCGCGTTAGAGGAGGCCTACGGGTACGTCGAGGTATGTAAATCTCACCTACACGACTTGAGCGAGGCAGCACAAAGCACAAGGTCCGAGCACAACGTACTCTACGGTGCAATCACGGAACTTGCCGAAGCAGCTGAGGAGTTACAATACCGTGGAGTCGAATCGGAACAGTTACGCACCCTAATCGATGACACGTGTGAATTCAGCCGACAACTTCATCACCATGAACAGGCCGAAAACGATTTGATCGATCAGTCCTTTGATTTACGCTAGTTATGGGATCACTAGCAATCCGAAACGAGCGATCTTTTCGGTTGAAAACAAGTTGCAAACGGTTAATAAAAGCAAAGAGTGGTTGGAATGATTGGAGACTCCAAAACAAAACCCATGGAGATCCTGTTGGTCGAAGATGGACTGACAGATGCTCGCGTCACTATCTTTGCAGTACGACGCAGCCATGTTTATCATCGCCTGACATTGGTCAGAACCGTCCATGAAGCAATTCAATTTCTGAATCAGGAAGGAATCTTTGCGAGAGCTCCCAAACCAGACTTGCTGTTACTCGACATGATGCTTCCCGATGGTTGCGGCCTTGATGTACTGGAGACGTTGTCCGAATGGGACCCAGGCAACCGCCCTACCACCGTGGTGCTTACCGCTTCCAACGATCCACAACTGTTGGAACGCTGCAGCGAGCTCAAGGTTCATGACCTGATCAGTAAGCCAGTCCACGAAGACGAGTTCATGCGAGTCGTCAGAGATCATAAAAAGCTCATGATCCACGGGACCCAGACACTCAGTTCCGCGACCTGAACCAAGAGCAGTCAGGCTGGGCAGATCATGAACGAGTTTTTCATCCCTGTCAGCCACCTTGCCCTCGCCATTTCGCTGCGGCAGCATCGCCCGAAACAACTAACTACCCGAGCGTATGTCGCTTGCGATTGACCCAAGCGACTTCCCTCCAGCGACACCCAAGCAGACATCCGAAGTCAAATGAGAGTGAGCCTCATTGCACCAGTCATGTGAGAATGATTTTGGTTACTTCTCAAACCACTTTTTGACCATGTGAACGGTCGCAGCACGGCCAGCACGGGCGATTGAGGTCGTGAGCGGAATCTCTTTCGGACAGACCGCAACGCAGTTTTGGGCGTTTCCACAAGCTTGAATGCCACCGGGTCCCATCATGGCATCCATACGCTCGGAGGCGAGCGCTTTTCCCGTCGGATGATTATTAAACAGCATCGCCTGAGAAATCGCGTGTGGGCCAACGAATGCTTCGTCGTATGCCTCCATCTTCCGCTCTTCAAACGCCTCAGTAGATTCTCCGGGATTCTGGACCACTTCCACCTTCTGATACTGAGGACAAGCATCTGCACAGCAACCACAGCTCATGCATTGACTCAGGGGATAATTCTGCTCTTGCGCTGCTCGCAGTTGCCGCTCACCAGAGCCCATGTTGTAGTAACTATCCACGGGAACCCAAGCCTTCACCCGTTCAAGCCCACGGAACAGCCGTTTTCGATCGACGACAAGATCTCGCACCACAGGGAACTTGTTCATAGGTTCAAGGACAATCTCATCAGGATTATCTGCCAACAGGCGATCAACCAGGGCGCTGCAACTCTGTCGCACACGGCCATTGATCTGCATCGTACAGGAACCACACACCTCCTCGAGGCAACCACAGTCCCATGACACTGGCGAGACCCTCTTGTTGTCGGTCGTCCTCGCCTGAGCAGCAATCCGCTGTAGCAGCGAGATCACATTCAACTCGGGTTCATACGCTAACTGATGGTGTTCCCAATAGGATTCCTTGCCGGGCCCATCTTGGCGACGAACACGAACATTAATGAATTCCGGGCGTTTCTGACCTGGTTCGAGGGCAATCATCCTTCGATCCTGCTTAATCTGGTAGTGAATCTAATCATTTCGTTACAGCAATCTTAACACCGGCAAACCATGCCGCTCGCGGAAGTTACTGCCTCATCCGCGCCGTTATTTCTCTGACTTGCCTCCGCACATCAGTTTGCAGTTTCAACCCGCAGCGACAGCCTCATTTCCACTCTTCGCAGCAGTTCTCTCACCCCAAACCTGCTCGATGACTTCAGCCCCGACCAAGCCATACAATCTTGGTCGAGGGGTTATCAAGGAGGTATCTACTTCCTCGTAAGCCAAACTCGGCATCGCTTGCCCTGTAGTCCAACTCGCCACCGTGCTTTTCAGGTATTTACGATTATTCTCTTCGAAGTCGTCGCACCATTTCTCAGCCTGCTGACGCCTTTCGACTGGATCTTCGGCAGTCAGTGGGGGCTTTTCGAAATCTGGCTTGTAGTGGGCACCGCGGCATTCGTCACGCTGCAGAGCCCCCTGCAAGATTGTCTTAGCAATCGGGAACATATCCTGCACTGACTTGGCGAAGATTACATTCTGATTCGACCAATTACCCGTATCAGAAAGGCTGACACGCATCGCCCGCTCATGCAAATCGTTGACCTTTCCAATCGCCTCCGTCAGTTGGTCATTGCGGCGAACAACGGTCGCGACACGCGTCATGACGTCCCCTAATTCCTGATGAATCAGGTATGGATTCTCGTCGTTCTTGGAATCACCGTTGAGCAGTTCCTTATGTCGATCCTGTTGTGTCTTGATTGCCGAATCCTTCAACGAGCTTGGCACATCAGCGTGCCCGGAAGATTGGTCTTTGGCAAAGTTCAGAATCGACGCCCCGGTGAAAAGCCCAGTGAAGATACATGAAAGCAGCGAGTTGGCTCCCAAACGGTTAGCACCGTGGTAGTGATAATCACACTCGCCGATGGCATACAGCCCCTCGATACTAGTCATATGGTTCTGCGGCGCCCCCGCCAACAAACCACCATCAGCGTTCTTGGCATAGTCGGCCCACAACCCGCCCATGCTGTAGTGGACAGCGGGGAAGATACGCATTGGCTCGAGCCGGGGATCAACCCCTTGAAACTTTTCATAAATTTCAAGAATACCTCCAAGTTTTCGATCCAATTCCGCCTTGGGAATGTGCGTCAGGTCGAGGTAGACACTCATCCGATCCTTCTCGATGCTCAATCCATCGTTGACGCAAATATCAAAGATCTCCCGGGTCGCGATGTCGCGTGGCACCAGATTCCCATACTCCGGATATCGTTCTTCCAGGAAGTAGTAACGCTCACCCTCCGGAATATCTCGCGGTGTCCGCATGTCCTGAGGTTTTTTCGGAACCCAAACTCGGCCACCCTCTCCCCGAGCCGATTCGCTCATCAGGCGTAGTTTGTCACTCCCTGGGATCGCGGTGGGATGAACCTGAATGAATTCTCCGTTGCCGTATTTTGCTCCAGCCTGAAAACAGCGGCTTGAAGCACTGCCGGTGCAAAACACACTCATCGTGCTTCGTCCGTAGACGAGGCCGCAACCACCCGTCGCCACGACGACTGCATCCGCTGGGAATGCCCGCATTTCCATGGAAACCATATCCTGAGCAACCACACCCCGACAGCGACCTGACTCATCCAACATCGGTCCCAAGAAATCCCAGAACTCATATTTGTTGACGCGGCCCTGACTTTCTTGCCTGCGCACTTGCTCGTCCAAGGCGTACAGCAGTTGTTGACCAGTGGTGGCACCCGCAAAGGCTGTCCGCTTGTAAAGCGTTCCACCGAATCGTCGCCGATCGATGAACCCTTCACCGGTACGGTTGAACGGAACGCCCAAACGATCCATCAAGTCGATCACTTTGGGGGCCCAGTAAGCCATTTCCTTAACTGGGGGTTGGTGGTTAAGAAAGTCACCCCCATAAACGGTATCGTCAAAGTGCTTCCACTCATCATCGCCTAGCTGACGTGTTTGATCATTGCAGCTGTTGATGCCGCCTTGAGCACAAACGCTGTGCGAGCGTTTGACGGGTGTCAGACTGAGCAAATCGACCTGCACTCCCAATTCGGCGAGCTTCATCGTCGAAGAGAGACCTGCCAAACCACCACCAATGACTACCACGCGATGTTCTGCCATAACTCTTACCGTTGTTGTCTCTGTTGTTTTTATCTCTGTACGTAGGCTTCCGGAAAAGCCATGTTATTCCCAATCACTCAATTCCGAGTCGCTCACTAGCAGCAACTTCGGCTGTTTCATCGACCGGCTCCGAACGTTTTTCCACATTAGAAGTAACCATTCCTGAGACGACCGCTGCTTCATACATCCGATTCTCAATCACCTCCATCTCAACCGTAGTCTGCGAACTGGGGGAAACAGCCGCCCACCAAGCACTGATGCCGAGAACCGCCAGCCCACAGCCGATCACAGTGCATAGCTTCGAGGCCCGGGCTTGCGCCGTCGGCGAAATCCAAAGTCCCCAGGTGATACCTGAAGTCCACAAACCGTTTGCTAAATGGTAGACACACGCCAACATACCCACGAGATAAAACGCCGGCCAAACATACCCCCACTCTTGCATCGCCCGCACAAGTGAACTTGCGGCATTGAAGGGTCGGAAAACGCCAAATCCCAGAGGCCTGATGATTGCTTCCCACGCGGAAATATGAAACCAACCATGCAGGTGAAGAATGTGAAAAAACAGGTAGACCAAGGCGATGAATCCGGTCCACCGTTGCCATGTGTAACGCTTATTGCTACGAAACTGGTATTGGCTACTGTTGGATTTTCCCGACTTGGCGATCCAAATACCGATCACAGCGTGAAAAATCAAAGGCGTGAAAATCAGCCCCCACTCGATGAGCGGCAGCAATTTGCCCGGGCTGTGAATCAGGAACACTGCCCGCTGAAATGTCTCGGTTCCGTTGAGCAAACTCGCATTGGTCGCGAGATGCACCGTCATGTACAAGCCCAGCGGCACAATGCCAAGCAGAGAATGGATTCGCCGAATGAGAAACTCATGGCGAAGAAAAAAGTTGGTTTCGGCAGTCGCTTGCGCGCTCATCTCAGGGTGCTCACGGGGTATGAATCCACTACCATGCAACCGTAAAAAAACCGTACAAACAACGATCCGGCACACCCGGATACCCTTTCCCTACTGCTAACTCGTGGTCAGGAGTCGGGAAAAGACGTTTAGAACGATTGCGTGGGACGGACCGCCGGATGGTAACTCCAACCGCACGCCCGCCGCAAATGGTAGCGTAATGCATTACGGCGGTGTGGGAAGATACCGTTACGCAGAAGCTCAGATTACCTAACCCAGACCCCCAGACGGGCTTCCCGTCGAGAGATTGCATCCAGGAACTGCGGCAATGAATATTTGGACCCTTGTCCTGCTGGCGATCGCGGTTGTCCTCATCAGCATTCTAGTGTTCCGTCTACATGCCTTCCTGACTCTACTGCTAGCGGGGTTGCTTGTGGCGGCTTTGACGGGCAACCAGGCGGTGAAAACATACACAGACGGAGAGGTTGCCGGCGGGAAGATGACGGTCGCAGACGCCGAGAAACTGCAATCGAATTCAGCGCTGATCACTGCTCCTACACGTCTGACCGTGGCATTTGGCCACACGGTGGGAAAAATCGGTATCCTGATTGCATTGGCCAGCATCATCGGCCAGTGCCTGCTCGAATCCAAAGCCGCTGCGGTGATCGTCGACCGCCTATTAAAACTAACAGGGCCGAAACGTGCCCCCGAAGCACTTGCCGCCAGTTCATTCCTGCTTGGAATCCCGGTATTTTTCGACACAGTCTTTTATCTCATGGTGCCACTGGCACGTTCACTTCGCGAACGTGTTGGCAAAAACTACGTCCTTTTCATACTGGCAATTTTGGCCGGAGGCTCAATCGCCCACTCACTGGTACCACCCACCCCAGGACCTTTATTGGTGGCAGAACAGTTCGAAGACGTCAGCATTGCGAACATGATGATCGCAGGACTCGTGATTGGTGCCTGCAGCAGCGTCGTCTCACTTCTCGTTGCCAGGGTGATTAATAGCTGCGTCGAAGTTCCATTGCGGTTTGAGGGAACCAAGGACGCAACACCAAATAACCAAGGCAGCATTTCCGAATCATCGGGTGAGTCGCGGATCAATGGCGATCCCGCTTCAGAAATTTCCTCCTCCCTTCCAGGCAACTTACCGCCGCTGATCCGTGCTCTGCTACCTATCACGATCCCGGTCATTTTGATTGCAGTAGGCTCATTGACGGATTATCTGGTCAAACAGAATGTTGCCGACATCGAATCATCCGTATGGACTGACATCCTACGTGGCATGGGCAATAAAAATATCGCACTGGGAATCGGCGTTGTGCTGGCGCTCTCCCTGCGAAAGTACTGCCCTGAAGAACAACGCGGCACGCTGGTCACACGCTCTTTAGCATCCGCCGGCAACATCATTTTGATCACTGCGGCAGGAGGTGCCTTTGGTGTGATGCTAAAACAAGCGGGCATCGGCCCCGCCGTAGAATCGCTGACGGGTGCTGTTCCTGGTTTGCTGTTGCTGCCACTGGCATTTTTGGTAACGGCTGCCGTTCGCACGCTGCAGGGGTCGGCGACCGTCGCGATGATCACTGCTGCGGGCATTCTGCAAGGTTTTGCCAGCGCTGAATCACTGCCCTTCCATCCGGTTTACATCGCAATGGCGATTGGTGCGGGTAGTAAGCCCATTTCATGGATGACAGACAGTGCCTTCTGGGTCATCACGAAAATGAGCGGCATGACCGAATCTGAGGGCCTGCGCGTTATCTCGCCCATGAGCATTGCAATGGGTTTTTCCGCCCTCTTCTTTACGATGCTGTTCGCGTGGCTTTATCCGGCGGCTTGAAAAGTTGTGGCCACTGACTGACGATATGTTCACGGAATTTTGACAGGATCTCCAGCGAAAGCCGAAAATGAGACACGCTCCCACTAGTGCCCGAATCATGGCTGGTTCGGCAGACAAAAATGCTTCTCTGTTCAAACGAATCGGCGTCCCTCTGGGAGATCCGGCCGCGTGGATCGAATTGGACAACAAACGCATCGCTCTTGTCCGTGACCTCGAAATGGATCGGGTCCGACAGCACAGCCACGCAGATGACGTGACCTGCCCAGCAGAGCACCCGCCGTCAGCGGGCCTCAATGCGGATCGCGAAACAGCCACAGCCGAAGCAGCCGCGCAGTTGCTCCGTTCGGCCAAAGTAGAAGAAGTCTACGCCGATCGTTCATTACCCTACATTTTTGCGTGGCATCTGATTCAAGCTGAAATCAATGTGCTCTACGACGACGAACTTGGAGTCCTGGATCGACGCCAGAAAACTCATCAGGAATTAGACGCCTTAGCAGCCGCCCAGAAAGTCACCGAAGAAGTGATGCGGATGATGTGCGAAAGGATCGCGCGTGCCGACGCCTCCGCCGATGGCTCACTTAAATATCAGGGAGAGCAACTCACAAGCCAAAGTGTTCGCGCTCAAGCCGCAATCGAATTCATGAAACGTGGATTCAGCATGGGACACGGTGCTATTGTCGCTACCGCGCCTCACGTGGCCGACTGCCACCATGCCGGCGATGGCCCACTGTATACCGAGCAACCTGTGATCGTTGACCTGTTTCCCCGCGACGATTCATCTCGCTACTGGGGTGACTGCACACGCACCGTCGTTCACGGACAACCGTCTGATACCGTCCAGGCCATGCATGCCGCTGTTATTGAAGCCAGAACCGCCTCCGCTGCTGCTTTGACCATTGGTAATACAGCCGATGCCGTTCACAAAGCTGCTGAAAATGTGCTGATCGCACACGGCTATCCCTGCTCGCGCGGGACTATCACTGATCACCCCAGCATCCAACATGGGACCGGCCACGGTATCGGACTGGATGTGCATGAACCGATCCTGTTGGATCACGGGGGAGGTGAGATCCTTGAAGACGAGGTCTTCACCATCGAACCGGGCCTTTACGGACGCAAAGTCGGTGGCGTTCGCGTCGAAGACATGTTGGTCGTCACGGCGGGGGAAGCCCGTAACCTCAATCAACTTCCCGACTCACTCTGCTGGGACTGATAAGCACATCAGGAGCAAAGATTCTGTCAGGGACAACTCAATCCCCGACACCTATCCATCTCGACGCGCATCAATACCTGCTTGCCACCAATGTTTTAGGCACCGTGTTCACAACGGTGCGTCACACCAGTTGCGTCCTGGTCGAAGATGCAACCCAAGACAGATGCCACAATCAGCCAAAACTGGTTACCAGCAAGGCGAATGCAGCATGCATTCCGCCTTGGATTTTCAGGCAGGCTCCTCAGACTCCCCTTGAGGCGATGCCGCTCTTATCATTCACGCCAACATGACTAGTCAGGAGTATGACTTAGATCTGCTAACGCATGCCGCAGGGGATCATCTTCCGGCCCGCAAAAACCCCAATGCAGACGACGACGCCATCCTTCAGCATACGCGTATTTCCCACTCATGCCGCCTACCTCATGGCTCATATCACGCATCGTCTGTAAGTAGCTATCTTGCCCCTGACTTTCGTCAAGCCATTGCTTCTGACTGGCGTGACAAGCTAAGGCATCGACCTTTTCATCAATCACGTCGGTAATATCAACGTAAAAGTGAGGATGGACCAACTCCCCGGTGGGGACACGATTTCCAATGGGCTGGGCGTGGTAAACCGTTACAGGGTCCATGAACACATCAACCGGAGGTTCGCTAACAAGATTTGGCATCCCATGGGAAAATGCAGCGCTAACTGCCAGTCGGCAAGCAATTTCATGGTCTTCCATATAGTCGCTGGGCGCGTGAGCCAGGACAATACTCGGTTTAGCTTGGCGGACCACTGCGGTCACCTTTTTTAAATTCTCGGTCGTGTAACACGCTTCCATATCTGCATAGATTGGCGGATAAAATTTCGCTCCAAAAACTTCACACGCACTTTGTGCTTCTGCAAGTCGAGTTTCTGCACACTCCTGCTGCCCCATGGTCGTGCTACCACGTGAACCATCGCACAAATTCATGTAGTGAATATCCCAACCTCGCTTTGCAAGTTGCAACATCGTGCCAGCGAAAAGGAACTCGATGTCATCCGGATGGGCAGCAATCGCTAATACCGACGGCATAATTCTGACTCACATTTTTTTATGAATTGCTGGATCAATATCAGCTCAGGCACAGGGTGCAGGAAGCCGAGCCCCCAGATTCTAACCGATCAAGAGCACGTCGTTCAGTAGCACTTCAGCGCTAGCGATACGTAAATCAAATGAACCACGACTCTGATTGATAAAAAGCCTCCCAGCTTCTGAGACTTCATCAGTGCCAACTCAAGAAGCGAGAAACTCTTTCGTTATGGAACAGAAAGACCACACACAGTACAGCAGCACAGTGGATTCAGAAAGCTTGCTCATTGCACAGAACAACCGGCACAACAATCAAGCTGTGCAAACCACATCACAATTCATCAGTTGCGATGATCATGTGCTTTGGAATCACGATCGTGGTGATATTGATCTATGTGCACATGCAAATGAGGATGTTCACGAAACAACCATGCCCAACCTGCTTCGGTGACTGCTGAGTCATCTAAATACAAGGACTCCAGGTAAGGCATGACTGCAATTTTCTTCAAGCCCTCATCAGTGACCGGAACACCAATCAAATGAATACCACGCAAGGAGCGTATCTGCGTCAATGCATTCGCCACTTCGTTATCCAGATTTTTCGAACCCAACCGGAGCTGCCTCAATTTCGTCAACGACTTCAATGAAGCGACCCCCTCTGAGGTGCATGCCGCATGAGGCAAATTAAGAAACCACAGCGATTCACAACTCGACAATTTCTGAAACCCAGCGTCACCAATCGGTGATAATCGCAAACGCAATTGCCGCAATTTTGGCAGCTTGGCAATCGAATCAATCGTTTCATCGGTCACGGTGCCTTCGTCGATGATAAGTGTCTTTAACGATTTCAATTCACCAATTCGCAAGACCATACGGTCATCAACAGTGAAACCCTCGAGGTGCAACTTGGAACGATCACCCTGCAGGTTTGCTTCATACAATTTTTCAAACCGCACAGCAGGTGGATCGACTTGCGCAGAAGGCACCACTGACATCTGAAAATAACCATACCACCACGCGGCAATCACGAACAAGCTGGTGACGAAGCAAAGACACAACAGCGTTTGACGACGCCGTTCGCGGGCTAACCATCGCGATTTTGGTGCCTTCGTTGCATCCGAGTCACCCCCTGACAAGGAATCATCAACTGTCGATGTACCCTCTTGATCGCTGACCATTGGCCGATCGCATGCGTTTAAGACAAGACTAAAAAAAGCTTTTGACGAGAAATCACGCCTCGTCGCTGCACAGTCAAACTCCTTCTGACACGACATGCAACTAATTTCGTAGCATCAGGACGCCACCGAAGCAGCGTCCTGATGCTCAGCGAAGTTTCAACGTGGAACCGCTGACGGCGACGATTGACCCAGAAACCGTCGAAATCAGCAAACGTGCTCCAACCGAGTGGAGAGGCCAGCGAACGTTTCCCGCAAAGCGCTCACCAACGATGAAACTCCGAGCTAAAAGGTGTGATGTGCATCGTGCCAGGCAGCTTCATCCGCCGCCTTCAGGTTTCGATTAACAACCTCCCGCTCCGAATGTCAATGTTGATTTTACGAGACGCGGTCGTCCTTTCGACATCGAGCCCAGAAACCCTACAAAAACCGCCCTTTGCATTTGCATGCAAAGGGCGGTTGAGTCGAAAAGTTGCCGCTCAGCGGCCGCAGTCGCCAGCCAGAGTCAACCGTTCTTTTGTCGGCTTTTACTCTGAGACTTGCTTTCGCATTGACTCGCGGGCGGCCTCGAGTGCGGCCGGCAATTGGCTCGGATCCTTGCCACCAGCCTGAGCCATATCGGGTCGGCCACCTCCACCCCCACCTACCGCTCGGGCAGCTGTACCCACCCACTCACCAGCCTTCAGCCCACGATCCACCAGATCACGACTCAGTCCACCGACCAGCAAAACTTTCTCGCCTTGCACGGCAGCCAGTAAGACTGCCGTGGGCGAATCCATTTTCTTTCGAATCTGATCAATCCACCCTCTCATCACATTAACATTTGCCCCCGGTGTTTCAGCAACAATCAAGCACGTATCGCCTACCTGCTCATGGCTGGCAATCAAATCATCGGCTGATAACTTCCCGCCGGCAGTCGCTGCCTTAAGTTCTTTGACGAGTCGATCCCGATCACCCAGTAACGCTTTCAATCGATCGACCACATCAGAGATAGCAACGTTCAACCGCCGAGTGATCTCCCGTACCGAGGAGCGCACAGAATTGTAATCCTCGACATCTGCAACCGGTCCTTCACCTATAAATCTGTAGTTGTCGGTATGCTCGGCAACTTTGCCGGCACCGATATCTTTTTTGAGTCGCCGCACCTCGTCCATCAACTGCACCGTTGCAGCCAAAGCGTGAGCTGCATCGCACTGCAACGTATCTGCCACCTTGTCCAACAACTCACGCGTCTCGGAGCGATGCTCCTGAGCTCTTTCCCCGGTCAGCGCCTCAATGCGCCGCGTGCCTGTCGACACGCTTTCCTCCACAACCACTTCAAAAGACTTGACCTGTGACGTGTTCGTAAGATGCGTTCCCCCACACAACTCATGACTGAAGTCACCCATACTCACCATTCGACAGGGGTCAGGGTACTTCTCACCGAATAACATCATCGCACCGGTCTCTCGTGCCTCAGCAAGTGGCACTGTATTCCAGCGGATCGGCTGCTTGTCATCGATCAACGCAAGTACATCTTTTTCGATTTGCACCAGCGTTTCGTCAGGAATGGCCTTCGGATTTGTAAAATCAAAACGCAAACGATCAGCTTCCACTTTACTTCCCTGCTGCTCCGCATGCCGTCCTACATTTTGGTGTAGTGCGTGATGAAGAATGTGAGTCGCCGAGTGGGCTCGTGCCAAAGCACCACGATGTGACATATCAACTTTGGCTATACATTCTGCACCCTCTGTGATTTCGCCACGAACCAATTTCCCGTGATGCACAATCAGAGCTGCATGTTTTTGCGTATCCATCACAACGAACTCAAAATCATCATTGCTGATAACCCCAACGTCACCAACCTGGCCGCCAGATTCTCCATAGAACGGCGTATGATTCAAAACAAGACGGACAACGGTGTCTGCGGGTCGATGAAGATGACTCAATAGTTGTCCATCATCTTCGCCTTTACCTCCTTCACCCGAGATAATTCCTTTCACGATAGCGGTCAACTCTGTCTCGTCGTAGCCCAAGAACGGCGTCTCGTGCAACGCTTCTTTCAAGGTTTCCAGTGGCCCTGTTTGAAATAACTCTCGCTGGCCTGCCCCACTGTCGATGGCATGCTGATCCATTGCTTTTCGATATCCGTGCCAGTCAAACGTAAAGTTTTCTTCAGCACTCAACGTCTGCAACAACTCAGGTGGCACGCCATACGTGGCGTTTAACTCGGCAACGGCTTCGCCGGGGACCATGACCGCCGATTCTTCACGCATCTGTGTGAATAATTGATCGATTCGCTTCATGCCCCCATCGATTGTCGCAAAGAAAGCCTTTTCCTCTGCTTCAATCACTTCACTGACGCGCTGTGTCGTCTGCTGAAGTTCGGGATAAGGATTTTTTGAAGCTTCGACTACTGCCTCTACCAGCTTGTAAACAAATGGCTCCCGAAGGTTCATTTGATAACCATCTAAGACCGCGCGACGGATCAGTCGCTTGATCACGTATCGAGCATCTTTGGGACCGGGATACACGTTTTCATGAATCGCAAACACGGAGGCTCGCGCGTGATCGGTAATGCGTCTCAAGCGACGACCTGTCTCACTCTCATACTCGTATTTCTGGCCCGTCACTTCAGAAGCAGCCAAAACGATAGGAAAGAGATGGTCTGTGTGGAAGTTCGTCGGCACACCTTGCAGCACGCTGGCTGTTCTCTCCAAGCCCATCCCTGTATCGATGTTCTTGCTCGGCAGAGGGTGCAGATTTTCCGGTGGTTCACCAATTCGATTGAACTGAGTGAAAACAAGATTCCAAATTTCTACCTCGCTGCCATCTTCGAGATGGTAATAAATCTCGCTGCAGGGACCGCAAACGCCATCGGGACCTTTGCTTGGCGCCGACGCCGGCCAAAAATTCTCATCCTCATCCATGCGAGTGATCCGTGCATCCGATACCCCAATCTTGTCCCTCCAGATACCGTAAGCCTCGTCGTCGTCTTTATAGACGGTTACGCTCAACTGCTCCGACTTGATCCCCAACCACTTCTTATGAGTCAGAAACTCCCAAGCCCAATGAATGGCATCTTCTTTAAAATAGTCACCAAAACTGAAGTTGCCCAACATTTCAAAGAATGTGTGATGGAAGGCCGTACGTCCCACGTTATCGATGTCACCTGTGCGGAGACATTTTTGGCAAGTCGTTGCGCGAGTGAAGTCCAGCTTGACCTTCCCCAGAAAATGGTCCTTGAACTGATTCATTCCCGCTGGAGTAAACAGCACAGAGGGATCCCATGCTGGAACCAGCACATCACTGGGTCGGCGAACACAACCCTTGGTCTCGAAGAACTCAAGGTATTTTTCTCGTAGCTCGTCTGTTTTCATCTTGCTTGACAGTTATCGTTGCGTTGAAAAATTAGCGATATTAAATGATTGCTGAGGCACTGTAATCTCATGTTCAGGTATCTGTCCTGAAGCTCACGGAATGCCTTGAAACAACAAGCAAAAATGGCTCGTAAGCAGCCAAGCTAACTTGTGCAGCCAGCATTCTTGAACGAGGCTGCACTCAGCATCCGGAGGCGAGGCTGCCAGAACCTCGCTTCCCATCAGCCGCCGCTCAGGAACATCATATCTGAACATCGCCGTGACGCAGAGGGCATGAATCAGCAGCTTTCAGTGCCCAGTATCCAGTGCCCAGCCTCAGATCGAACCTGCCCAACCTGGTCGTCCAGACTAAAAAACTACCGACAAAAAGGCTCGCCAAACTCATCTTGCTGACGATACAATAGCGGCATTCATGCGGTGTACCCTATCCTCTGGCGTGAGCCATATCAGCTCAGTAACTGCCACCATGAACCCGGCATATCCGCCGAGAACACCGCAAACACATGGAAACTCCCCCCAGAAGCCCAACACTCCGAGTGATCAGATGCGTATGTTCCTGCTTGTTCCAGCCATCTCACTTGTCCTGAGTGTGGCTGTGGCCGCGCAACAGAAAGTTCAAGATGAACAAATAACGAACAAGAAGGAATCTGCAGCTACCGAAGTTTCAACGAGCTCTGAAACGCAAATTTTATTGGATGAGCTAATCGACGAGTTGGGCTCACTTCGATTTGCGATTCGGCTTCAAGCCGCACGCAAACTCGCAGCTGCCGGCGAACAGGCCATTGAAACACTGCGCCGCGTTACCAAGACAGGAACCAAAGAGACTGCGAGCCAAGCACTAAAAATTCTGCAGGAACACTTGGAAAACAAGAACAATAATGCTTTGCAAATCGCGGCCAAAAAAGCACTGGAACAAATCTCCGCGGATGACAAAAATCCGAATTCATCTGCGGCAAAAGGAATTCTCAACAACGAAGCAAATGCGCAATCAACACAGAACCCACAAGTCCGTCGTTTCCCAATGATTCTACCTGGCAACCTCAGAGCAGCCGCGATGCGCGTACAGGTTCAGAACAATAATGGAAAAATCAGGATACAAGTTGAAAAGAATGGCCAAAAAACATCGATCACGGAAGATAAAGATGGCATCAAAGTCGAAAGAAAAGATGTCAAAGGAAAGGTAACGAAAAAAACCTACAAGAATGCTGACGAAATGAAACTGAAAGACAAGGATGCTTACCAGACCTTCCAGCAGTACAAGAAGGTCGGTGGTGGAATTCAGATCCAGTTCAAAGGCAACGGAATACCGCTGCAGTTCAAAGCACAACCAAAAAAACTTCCGAATTTAAATCCTGGTGCACCGAAAGGCGATGCACCCCAGAATTTGGAAAAGATGCAACGCCAGACGCTGAAACAGCATCGTGACATGATGGAATCACAGCTCCGTAAAATGCAAGAGAACATCGAAAACAACGTCCCAAAAGAACACCGAAAACAGCTTGAAGATCTTTTGAAAAAGCAGCGGGAGATAATGAATCGTCCCTTGCTTGAGCTTGAACAGAAATTGAAACAGCGAACACCCGCAGACGGTGAATCGGGAGTACCATTAGAGAGCCCTGCACCTGCAGGCAAGAAACCTGCAGACAAGAAACCGATTCAAGTGGAAGCTGTGGAGCAGGAGCTCCTCGAAACCTAGACACCAAACGGCGTGATTCTGAGAATTGGTGTGTTGAGAGTTCCCCAGATTGCACTCTAGCACGATAACGCACTGTTCATTTCAGCAGCCAGATCATCGCAACAACTTGTGAATGAAGATCATTGGCTGTAAACCGTGAACGCGGCCTAGATCTCACCTTTGGAAGGCGAGATAGGTTCCAGCGTACCAGCGATGCTGTCACCATGAGCGAGTTGGGGAAAAGGATTCGAGAGAAAAGCGACCAGGGGCGTTCGGAATTGTGTCCGTAGTTGCTAGACTATGCGCGACGCGCTCATAGCTCAGCTGGATAGAGCAACGGACTTCTAATCCGTAGGTCGGAGGTTCGAATCCTCCTGGGCGTGCTTCCTCCAGTCACCGCTTGACCACGCACCGCAAGTTGACTCTCAACTGTGGTCGCAAAGCATTCTTGGGAGTGGCGTTATAACGTGCTTTGTGGCAACACGTTACGTCGACGGATGGTTGAGTAAGACTCTCTAGTTTGGTCGCCAGTTATGCTTGAGAACAGTTCGTGGCCACCAAAGTGCCAACTGTATGGCTTTCACTCTCAAGCTCTCACCCGTTTTGGACCGCATAAGTTAGGGATGTCGCTTTCCGGTGGCGTCGGATTTAGATCGCCTCGAGGATGAGCCCCATCGCTTGATAGAAAGAAATTCAGTCAGCGGTGTGACTCCAATTGAAAAAAGGCTTCGTTCGGCGGGACTTCTTCGCGAAAGCGGGCAACGAAACTTCGAATGACACTGAAGTCCGCTACATGCATGGACACCTCAATTTGTTGGGTCATGTCTGAATTCGGATCAATCCACAAAACCACTCGCTTGGGCATCGACGGATCGTATTTTTGACGGACCGCTTCGATGCGATACATGAGTTTGGAATCGCCGGGCAACATTGCATCATTGAGCCAACGTAGGTCGTAGCCTCTCGGTAATTCATCAATTAACTTGCTGAAATGCAATTGCCGGATGGATGCGAGATCAAACCACACGTCGTTCGGAAATCCTTCATTGGATTCATTGTCGCTCTGCCATGTTCGTAGGCCAAATCGAATCCAACGTCGCTGCGGATTTCCCGCGACGATGCACGGTTCGACTCGTGCATTTTCGAAATTCAACAGAAACCGCTCGGTTGATTGCCTGTACAGCTTCGCGGAAAGTTCTCGTGTTTCTTGAACTACTCCCTGCGTTGTGATTTCGACGTCAAAGATGCGTGTGACTGGTCGATTGAGAACTGTCGCCGCGCGGCTGAGCGCCGCTTGGGCCGACGGCGGGATCAGTGACACATAGACGCCGCAAGTGACCAGCATCATCGCAGCGAGAACCAGAACTATGCGTACGCGAGACTTTCGCGCGCGAAAGAGTGTGGCATGGTTGTGAGTTCGTGCTTTTGTCGGTGTCCTGATGCGAGAGTTATCTCCAGGTTGCGGATACTTCGCCAACAATCGCTGGACTCGTTGTTCGCGTTCGCTTGGTTGTTCGTGCAGACTGACCAGCAACGAATCCATCACTTTATCGTGATCCGATGACTCGAGCATTTGCTCGTCGTCACCCCCTCGCTTCTCGCTCATCCCGTAGCCTCCCCCAAATGTCGATCAATGCAGTCGGCTAATTGCTCGCGGATGCGTTGCAATCGTTTGCGAACTGCCTCGGCACTAATCCCGACGCTCAACGCCAACTCTTCAGCCGTTCGCTTGTCCACATAACGAGCCGTGACTAACTCTCTCGACCGCGCCGGCAACCGCGAAATGCAATCCGACAACGCCGACAATCTTTCTAGCCAAGTGTCACTGCCTTGCATCTCCATCGCTTCGATTGTGTTCTGAGCGACATTTGCAACCGATTCGTCAAACACCAACCGATCGTTGCTTTGTTTTCGCCATGCGTTACGAATCAAGTTCTTCGCGATGCCACGCAGCCACGCGGACAGCGATTCGCGCGAATCAAATTCGTCAAACTTACGCCACGCGATCAGCATCGTCTCTTGAAATAGGTCTTCGGCGATTTGAGCATCACGGGTAAAGGTGCGGATGTAAGCCATGAGCGCTCCCTCGTTCTCGCGAACGAAGACCTCGAATATTTTGCGGTCGCGATCATGATGCTGATTCATGGACAAGGTTGGGTTGTCTTGAAAATTTAGTTTTCAGTCAGAGAACTTTCGGCGATCTAGCCACGTCAGTTACTGATTGTGCCCAAAGTTCAGAATGTGACATAAAACTTGAGGAAAATTGCACTCTGCTTGGCTTATGAAGTTTCGCCCCAACCGTCATTGGTTTCCAGATTGGCCGAAAACGACGTGATTTACCAGTATTCCCAAAATCGGGTGAGTTAATTTCACAGAATCATTAAACCCTTGGAAAACCAAGGAATCTTCGTCACAGATTGCCCGCTCCAGACAACTGGTTGATGTGGCGTCGAGTGGATCGCCACCCGTAGCTCGCACCGCAGCACGGACGACTTTTCTCTCCAAACCAAATCTTAAAGAAGTTTAATCGAGATGGGCAACATGAAATCCAATCCGGGCCGCTGTCGACGATCTGTCGGTAGCAAGCACCGAAAATTAAGGCTGCAAAGCCTCGAGAATCGCAATCTGCTTGCCGGCGATGTCGGCATTGAGATCTCTGCGAGTGACGTCAATGGTGACGGTCGAGTCACGCCGGTCGATGTGTTGCAGGTAGTCAACGCATTGCATTCGCAAAAACAAGGTAGCGTTGTTGAAAATTTGGCATCCGTCGATGTCAATAAGGACGGAATACTGTCCCCCCGTGATGCGCTGGGCGTCATCAATCAATTGAATGCCGATCGCACGCTACGTTGGCAAGCGGAGACATCACTACATGATCGTATTGTCGAGCGGTTAGGCGATCACGATCACTCTGAAACGCTTGGCGACGGGGCGATTCGTGAAATCGCGCAGCGTCTAGCCGAGCGACGCGGCGAGGGAGAGTCGCTCGAAGACTTGAAGGAGCTTGTCAGCGCTGCTCGTGAGGATGGTGAAGTCACAGAGGAAGAAAAGGCTGAAATTCGCGAGCGAGTCAGAACCGAGTTGGCGCAAAGAGGCCGCGACGGAAGCAATATCGATCCCGAGCGTCAGGAGCGACGTGAGCAACTGCGTGAGCGGATCGCGGATCGACGTGGCGTCTCCGGTGCATTCGTGCAGATTGTGCAGCGATAGGCTTGGTTAAGTCTTAACTTCAATCGACATACGACTGCTGAAAAGGCAGAAGTCGACGCTTGGGCGAACGCCCTAAGTCTGAGTTCTAGCCTGTCGCTATTCAAAGCTATGGCAGAATGCGCCGAAACGCTCCGTCGCTCTGCCTAGGGGTAGGTCTTCTTCATGAGGATCTACCCTGCTTTATTGTCTCAAACGGCGCCGGGTAATATCCCGGCGAGCTTCACTGAAGATTTTCCATCGACATCTCGAATTCGGTAACCATCACATCCCATTTTCGGATATCGAGGGTGCGGTATTTCTTCAGTGCCTTTCTCGATTTCGGATCTTTCGACAGTCCTAATCAACGGATGCTCATCACTGGGCTTTAATCACTGCTTTCTGGACCAACCCTATGAAATCTCGCGTCTTGCTAACCGGTTTATTGTTACTGCTTCCCGCGCGCGTCAACGCCGCCGAGCCAGTGAATGTCACATTCGCCGAACACATCGCTCCGATCGTGCATGCTAAATGCACGATGTGTCATCGCAAGGGGCAGTCGGGGCCATTCGAGTTATTGACCTACGAAGACGTACGCGAGCGAGCGGCGACCATGCAGGCCGTAGTTCACGACAACTACATGCCGCCTTGGAAGCTGGTGAACACGAATATTCAGTTCGCCAACGATCGCCGATTGACGCCGCAAGAAAAATCGTTGCTGACTCGTTGGGTCGAAAGCGGAATGCCGGCCGGCAACTTGGCTTCGATCCAACCACCAAAGTATCCCGACGGTTGGAGCCTCGGCAAGCCGGATCTCGTTGTGAAAATGAAAGATGCTTTCCGCGTGCCCGCTTCGGGACCGGACGTCTATCGTTCGTTTGTGTTTCCGCTGGACTTGAAGGAGGACAAATGGATCAAGGGGATCGAGTTGCGTCCTTCGGCTCGCGGCGTCGTTCATCATGCGTTGTTCTTTCTCGATCAGTCAGGCAGCGCTCGCGTTCAAGACGGCCGCGACGGTCAACCTGGGATCTCTGGTATGTCGTTTCTAAGCGCGGGTAGCGTTAGTCGCTTGAGTGGCGGCGCTGGCCGCGGTTTATCGGCGCGAGGCTTGGGCGGTTACGTTCCCGGTGCGATGCCGAATAAATTGCCCGGCGACTTGGCTCAATTGTTGCCTAAGGGCAGCGATATCGTCATGCAAACGCACTTTCATCCGTCTGGTAAAGTCGAATGGGAACAAACCGAAATGGCGATTTACTTTGCTGACAAACCGCCCTCTCGCCAAACGGTCGACGTGCCATTGCCGCCGCTGTTCGGTCGGTTTGCTGGACTCAACGTACCGGCGGGCGAGAAGAATTTTAAAATTTCGCAATCGATCACATTGCCAGTTGATGTCGAAGCGATCAGCATCCGCGGCCACGCTCACTACATTTGCCGTGCAATGGAAATGACAGCGACGTTGCCTGACGGCGAAAAGATGACCTTGATGAAAATTGACGACTGGGATTTGGACTGGCAGGACCGCTATCAATTTGCCAAGCCGCTTTCGCTGCCGTCCGGCACCAAGCTGTATGCGGAAATCATTTACGATAACTCGGCCGACAATCCAGAAAACCCCTACTCGCCGCCGCAACTTATCAAATGGGGCCGCGAGTCCAACGACGAAATGGGTGCCGTCACCGTGCAAGTTATTGCCAAAGACGAAACTGATCGCCCCGAACTGCAAAGGGCCGTGTCCAAGTCGCTGACCGACTCAGCTCGCAGCTTTTTTCAAAAGCGGATTTTTGGCGCTGCCGACGGTAAGTGAGACGACGTAATCGACGTTAACAGGTTGCAAATAGATCGCCAATAACTAGAGGAACGCCCACGATGATTCGCTCTTTAACAAAATGCCTGACGCTGGTGATGCTTCTCACCGCTACGGTCGCGGCTGAAAAAACGGATGAAACGGCCACGCAACTTCGCGATTTGAAGTTGACGAGCGTCAACGGCCAGTTGATCGCACCCTTCGCTGATTCGTCGACCAAAGCAGTCACGCTGATTTTTGTCGCCGACACCTGCCCTGTCGCCAACGCATTCCAGCCATCACTAGCGGCGTTTCACAAAGCATACGCCGACCAGGGCGTCGCATGCGTCCAAGTGCATTGTTCTTCGTTGGTCACGGCCGACGAAGTCAAAAAGCACGTCGTCGACTTTGGCATCACGATGCCGGTTGTTTTCGATCCCAAGCAAAAGCTGGGGCGATTAACCGGTGCCAAGGTCACGCCCGAAGCCATTGTTATCGACCGCACGGGAACGGTTCGCTATCGCGGAGCGATCAACAATCTTTATGCAGGTTATGGTAAGAAGCGACGAGTTGCGACCGCGCATTATTTGCAAGACGCGGTGGACGCCGTGCTTGCCGGTGACACAGTGAAAACACCGACGACCAAGCCGGTGGGGTGCTTTATTCACTACGCGGAAAAGTAGCTTCCGCTCTCCCCTTTGAAATGGAGAATAAGTCATGCCAAGAAACCACTATGGAGCCGAGTAGATCATCAACCAGCTTCGCTGCACGCCGCAATCCATCACCCGAGCGATCCACCGCACCTCGATCTCCCTGACCGTGTCCGGCCCCAACTCGACGCGGGGCAGAAACAGAATCGCCTCTTGAATCTCAGAGGCCAGGTTGGTCAGCCACATGCTGTGTGTCATGTGGGCGGTGGTAACTTTCCGGATAGCTTGAAGACCATGCGGCAGAGTTCGAATCTTTTTCGGTCTCCGTGAGGCCGAAAGCAACACCTTCGCCACAACTCTCAGTCAATAAAGGCGTTGCGAAAAAATTCCGAAACCGAGTTGGTTCGAAGAGAATCGCTTTGGGCGTGCTTCCTCTGGTCGCCTCCCGCCCAAGCACCGCAAGTTGACTCTCAGCAGCGGCCAGCAAGCTTTCTTCAAGGCCGCGGCATAACGTATTTATTAGTAACGGCTTAAGTCAATTAAGGACGAAGTAAGACTCTCTCTGTCGATCGCCACCTTTGATCACGAACGGCTGATTGCTACCAAAGTTCGAAGTCCGGTACCTCCGCTTCTAACTCTCGCCTGATTTGGACCGCGTAAGTTAGCGAGATCGCTGTGCGGTTGTGCTCGTCGGTCAAAAGTTCCAGATGACGTGAAGCCAAATCAACCTCCATTAGCTCGATCATCCGCCGCTTATGGTCCGTCGGCGGACGGTAGCAGGTTCCGCCAAGCGAACCGCTGCTGCAAATTTGGCTTTCGTGTGATCCTGATCTCTTCTGGCAAGTAAGCAGACATGTACTAGGTGAACGAAGTCCTCACGCATAGGCTCAGCAACTGATCTGCCGTCTTGTAGTGCATAGCGGAATTTTAGTTGCCAAGGTTGCATTACCTGCAAGACCTGCTGTTCAAAATATAGCAAGTACGGAAACAGGTAGCTTGTTGGGGTCACAATCACCGCCCAGGAGTAACCATGCCGTGCCTGGAAAAAAAATTCGACAAAGTAGTCATTTTTCTCGCCCTGTTCTTTGACGCAATCGGCAATCTACGGTAGACCAGTCTGCCGCGAGTCGCGGGCGATTTTTATGCTTCGTGTGATTGAACCATCTTTAAACCCGGAATCAGATGTGCATCGATTAACATCTCTGACGATTTGTGTCGCCATTGTTGTGATGTGTGGATGCGATCGTGGGCGACCTGCGCCTTCTGCTTCAATCTATACCCTGGGACCCGTTGCGTTGCCCGAATCAGCCGACTCCATTGGCATGAAGTTCAAGTTGATTCCCGCTGGTACGTTCGCAATGGGCGAAGGTGTTGAGAAACAGGATGTGACGCTTACAAAATCGTTCAAGATGGGCGTTCATGAGGTGACTCAGGCGCAGTATGAAAAGGTAATGGGTGTCAATCCGAGCAGCAACAAAGGTGCTGACAATCCTGTCGAGAACGTGACTTGGGCTGACGCGGTAATGTATTGCCGTCGATTAAGTCAGTTACCCGCTGAGAGAGCAGCAGGCAATCTGTATCGTTTGCCGACCGAAGCGGAGTGGGAGTATGCGTGCCGTGCTGGAACGAAAACGAAGTACGGTTTTGGAGAGANNGACTCNTGGTTANNTNATTACGCTTGGTTCGANNAGAACTCTGNNTATNAGACACATCCCGTNGGCNTCAAGNNACCCAATGCTTGGGGGTTGCATGACATGCACGGCAATGTTNTGGAGTNGTGTCAAGATTGGTATGGTGAGTACCCAAGNNGTGCTGCGACCGACCCCACTGGTCCTACATCTGGCTCTANGCGTGTGTNTCGTGGTGGCAGTTTCGGTAATTTAGCTGCGGCCTGTCGGTCGGCAAACCGCTTTGAAGNNNGCAGCAACGNCTCCANTGGCTTTCGTGTAGCCATGAGTCCATCTAGCCAAACTAANAATCCNNNCCCTATTGCGTTGCCCGAATCAGCCGACTCCATTGGCATGAAGTTCAAGTTGATTCCCNCTGGTACGTTTACGATGGGTGAAGGNAATGAAGCACATNATGTAACGCTCACAAAACCATTCCAGATGGGCGTTCGTGAGGTGACTCAGGAACAGTATGAAAAGGTGATGGGAGTTAATCCCAGCATTTGTTTTGATCGAACCAGCTTTATAGCCTACGGTCACTCAGTCAATCCTGCGGATTCCATCACTTGGGATGATGCAAGTGCATTTTGCCGCCGGTTATCAGCCTTACCCGCTGAGAAAGCAGCAGGCAATCTGTATCGTTTGCCGACCGAAGCGGAGTGGGAGTATGCGTGCCGTGCTGGGACGACGAGTAACTACAGCTTTGGTGATGATAGATCAGTGCTGGGGCAGTACGCTTGGTTTCATGCGAACTCCGAGAAAACGACTCAGCCTAGCATCGAGTACTCTTCTGAAAGCAGAAAGCCAAATGCTTGGGGGCTTTATGACATGCATGGCAATGTCTGGGAGTGGTGCCAAGATTGGCATGGCAAGTATCCACATGGTTCCGTGAGAGACCCCACTGGTCCTACATCTGGATCGAGACGTGTGCTCCGTGGCGGCAGCTGGGGCGACTCTGCCGAGTATTGTCGGTCGGCTTTCCGCGGCAAGGACGAGCCATCATCGCGCCGCTACGTCATCGGCTTTCGTGTAGTGCTGATTTCATCTGGCAAGTAAACGGAAGCGTAGCGGTCGTGGCAAATGCTAAAGTGGGACGAAAGCGAATACCGGTACCTGGATTACCACTCAACCACTGGTTGACCGAAGTCAAGGAAGCAATGACTGAAGCATTGTGACAAAGCTTTGCAAGCTTGCTCGATGTGGGAAACCAAAATGGTGTGACCCACAATGCCCAAAAGTGTTCTGCTAAGATAAGTCAGCAGCCACGATGCAATGGCTTTTCATCAGAGGCATTTCACCCCTGTTGTCACCGTCTAACCAAAGAATCTGTACAAGAAGCTGCACGACGGCGACCCCGTTTCCATCACAGACATGGGCCAGCCCATCGGGGAATTACTCGCATGACAAACACGGAGAAAGCGACAGCTCACCAAATGCGGATTTTCGTTCGACCCATTGGAACCGCGTACCTTTTACTCTGCCTCTGCACATCAAGGCCAGCCGTTGCAGAGATTCCTGAACTGCTGGGTACGCTGATCCGAAAGACCTGCCTCGACTGTCATGACGGCGAATCGGCGGCAGGCGGACTCGATCTTGCTTCGCTGGCCTTTTCGCTTGACGACCAGAGGCTACGGGATCGCTGGATTCTGATTCATGATCGCATCGATGCCGGTGAAATGCCGCCCAATCCCACAATGTTGTCCGATCCCGATCGTCAGACGCTGCTCAGAGCCCTGAACGATGCGATCGCAAAAGCCGATCANGCAAACGCCATCACAAATGGTCGAGGGCCGTTGCGAAGACTTACGCGGGAAGAATACGAACAGAACCTGCGTGACATACTGGAATTTCAATCGCTCGACATTCGCGACATGCTCCCAGAAGATCGCGAGGCCCATCGGTTCAACAAGACGGCAACCGCACTCGACATGTCACGGGTGCAGCTGGCTGCATATCTTGACGCCGCTGAAGTCGCGTTGAAACAAGCAATGGCCGACGGTCCGAATCCACCTCTGGTCACAAAGTATCGCGCCGTGGGAATCAGGCTGTTTACGCCCAAAAATACCTTTGGCGGACCGAAGGCGATGTTCTTTGCCAAAGATAACAAGGCAGCCGACGCGAAAGGACTGGAAACTCCCAAAGACGATTCCACACTGGAACTAGCGCTGTTCCGATCTGCTCACTGGCCCTATTTCGGATATCCACGCGGCTTCGTGGCCAAGTTCTCGGGGGAATATCGAGTCCGCTTTTCTGCGCGGGCGGTCCTGCAAATAGAAGGATATCAACTCAAGCCAGCAACCAAGCCAGTGCCGATGACCTTCCGTGCACGCAAGCCGTCCGGACCGGATGTCTCCGGCGACGTCCGGGGCACCGGTGGAATCATGGACATTCAGCCAACGTCCGCCGTCTACGAGACAACGGTTCGCTTGCGTCCGACGGAGACCATTGAGTACAGCCTGCTCGGTCTTCCGGTGCCGCTGGCTCGCAATGTCAATGGCGGCCCACCGACTTATCGCTATCCACCCTTTCCTGAAGGCGGCCAGCCGGGTGTTGCTTTTCAGTGGCTAGAAATCGAAGGTCCACTTCCACCGAAGTCATGGCCGCCACCTTCACACCGAATATTGTTCGACGATCTCGGATCCGAGGTCACTTCCGAGAATCCGATCGAAGATGCGGGCCGGCTTTTACGACGTTTCGTTAACCTTGCCACCCGCGAGCCTATTCCCGAGGAAGTAATTGTTCGGTTCGAGCAACTCATTCAGGAACGTCTCAAGAAGGGAATCCCGTTTCCTGACGCAATGCTTGCTGGTTACAAAGCATTTCTCTGCTCCAGCCACTTCCTCTATCTGCGCGAGCCTTCTGATCCGGCGACTGCGAAGGTCGACCAATATGCGATCGCGTCTCGGTTATCGCATTTCTTGGCAAACACACGACCGGACCCTGCCTTGATGGGACTGGCCGCTGCAGGGCAACTACGCGATGCTGACACACTTCGCCGTGAAACCGATCGCCTTATCAGCAGTCCCAGCTTCGATCGGTTCATCGAGAATTTCACCGACTACTGGCTCGACCTGCGCGACATTCGGCGCGACGAACCCGATATTCGTCTGCACCCCGAGTACCGATTTGATGATTACCTGATCGAGTCGATGGAACGCGAGACGCGTGCCTTTTTCACTGCGATGATCCGCGACAACCTCTCAGCAGCGGTTTTAGTCGATACCGACTTTGTTTACGCCAACGATCGTCTCGCGTTACATTATGCACTGGATCCGCTCAGCGGATCCCATTTGCAAAAAGTCGTGTTACCCGACGACAGCCCCTACGGTGGCCTGCTGACCCAAGCTGCGATCATGAAGGTGACAGCCAACGGCACATCAACCTCGCCCGTCATCCGGGGCGCATGGATCATGGAACGTTTGCTTGGGCAACCGCCACCGCCTCCTCCCGCCAGCATCCCAGCAGTGGAACCGGATATTCGCGGATCAAAGACTATTCGTGAACTGTTAACTCTGCACACAAAATCTGACTCTTGTGCCGGTTGCCACGCGAGGTTCGACCCTATCGGCTTCGCTTTAGAGAACTTCGATATCTTGGGCGGCTGGCGAATACGGTATCGAGGCACTGAAAAGAATTCTGAAAAGCGAGATCCGATCACTGGCATCGACCGCGCCGGCCACGACTTCGCCTACACGCTTGCCGAGCCCGTCGACGCCAGCGGCCAACTATTGGACGGTCGCCGCTTCAGCGACATTCATAAACTCAAGGCCATGCTGGCGAACAACACCCGCCAACTGGCTGGCAATCTTCTGCACCAGTTCACGCTTTATGCAACTGGAACACCGGTTCGGTTCTCGGATCGTGCCGAGATTGAATCAATAATCGATGTGTGTGAATCGGACGGATATCGAGTACGTGACCTGATCCATGCACTCGTACAGAGCCGAATTTTTCTTGGAAAGGATGGTTGCCAATGATACCTCGCGCACTCACCCGTCGTCGTTTTCTTCGCGGAGCAGGAATCGCGGTTGCGTTGCCTTTTCTGGAAAGTGTGCGGCCGGCGTCAGCCAAGGAAACCGAGTCGCCCACCCCCCGGCGGATGCTGTTGATCTCGAACAACCTGGGCGTTCTGCCGAAGCACTTCTTTCCAGAAACACCGGGGCGTGACTACGAACTGTCACCTTACCTACAGGATCTTGCCGAGTTCCGAAATGATTTCACGGTGATCAGCGGCCTCTCGCATCCGGATGTTGATGGCGGACACAGCACGGAAAACTGTTTTCTTACCGCAGCTCGGGGACCGACCAAAAGTGGCTTTCGCAACACGATCTCGCTCGATCAATTCGCCGCCGAACAACAGGGGCCAGTGACGCGATTTCCTACTTTGAATCTAGGCGTGAACATTAACAAGGCTAACCGCAGTCTCTCCTGGACTCGTGACGGTGTGCTGTTACCCGCCGAAGATAGTGCATCGGCTGTGTTCCGAAGGATGTTCGTTCAGGGTGATCCGTTAGCGGTCAAACGGCAGTTGTATAAACTCGACGAGCGAGCCAGTATTCTTGACACGCTGCTGGACGACACGCGTCAGTTCAGGCGAGCACTCGGCCACGATGACCAATCGCGGCTCGACCAGTATCTCACTTCCGTGCGTGAGATTGAGCAACGCCTGGATGTAACGGGCCAGTGGGAACTGCGTCCCAAACCGATAACCAATGAACAGCCGCCCCCCAACATTCGCGATCAGAAACAGTTCTTCGAGAAGTTCGACTTGATGCTGTCGATCGCTCGCCTCGCATTCGAAACCGATTCTACCCGCATCGTGACACTGATGGTCGATGCGTTCGCGACTCCACCCTTCAAACTGCACTTCGATCAGAATACAACTGATGGCTACCACAACCTGAGCCACCACGGACAATCAGAGTCAAAAGTGCAGCAACTGATGGATGCAGATCATCAACAGATGATGCTGCTTCAAAAACTTTTCTCACGGCTTTCCGAAGTACACGAAGGCGGCGATCGTCTGCTAGACCGCACGATGATCCTGTTCGGTAGTAATATGGGGGACTCCAACACCCACGACAACACGAACTTACCCATCTTGCTGGCGGGCGGTAGTCTTCGGCATGGTCAACACATGGCCTTCCACCGTGACCAGAATCAACCGCTTAGCAACCTCTATGTGACCATGCTTCAACACTTTCATGTTGAAACAGAATCGTTTGGAAGCAGCACCGGGAATTTGAATGAGTTAACAACGTGAATCGGACTTCCCTCCGTCTCGCCACGCCATTGATTTCTGGCACTTAGTCTCGACAGTTCCAGAGTGCCTTGCCAGTGAAGAATCATCAGTCGAAACCGATTCAAATCTTTGCATTGGCCACCGCNGCTCGATACAAACGAGCACAGCCACGGGTCAGAACTGACTCGACGGCGATAACAGATCTGCGTCACTTCAAAGACGAGCTTCTCCAATCTCTCAAATCGCGGATTCTTGAGTGATCTGTCCTTGCTAACACAGTCTCACAGCCAGCGACACCCTCGACCTCCCCGCTGGGGAAGATCAATCAAGCCGTCAGTGCATCCGAGTGATGCCACTACCAAAATGCTCATCATACGCATTGAATTATGTCAAAGTTGGGTAATAGAGCGGGTTCGAACAGAGTTGCATCGATGGGCTTCGTCGGGTCGGCAAATCCTCAGCGCTTCTATAGTTGACTCTCAACCATTGCCTGAGCCTATTGCAATAGCTCCAAAACAGCGTCCTGGCTGCCAACCTCACGATTGATGTCTTGCCGCGTTGATCACATGGACTAGCCTTGTGAACCGAGTAGACGAATCATGCAAAAGGGGGATAAAATTATCCCGCAGGCAATACAGCTTTCAAAGATTGGATTTCGCAAGGCGACTTCCCCTCGCCTCTCAGGACCATTCGCAACCGTTTGCATTCGTACAAAGATCGCATCGAACCCGCGATCGCAGCACCAGTCCTTTCAGCCCTATTGAAGCCATGCGATTCACTGCTTTGCTTGTCCTTGTTTTTTCATGTGTTTCATTCGCTACGCCACCCAAAATCACAGAACAGTTAACAGGCAAAGTAGTCCGTGTTACTGATGGCGACACCGTAACTGTGCTGGTGAATCTAAAACCGTTGAAGGTCCGACTCTACGGTATCGACGCGCCAGAAACGAAGCAAAGTTTTGGCAACCAATCCAAAGCAGCTCTAGCTGCCATGGTTTTTGGAAAAGTCATCACGGTCAAAAAAACTGGTACGGATAAATATGGTCGAACGCTTGGAATCATCCGTTACGGTAATACAGATGTAAATGCGAAAATGATCGAAGATGGTTGGGCCTGGCATTACAAATACTACAATGACGAAGATCGCTTGGCAAAGTTGGAAACAAAAGCCAAGAAAGACAAATTGGGTTTGTGGGCCGATAGCCAACCCCTCGCACCGTGGGAATTCCGGAGACAACCGCGAACACCCACGATCAGCAAGAAAACAATTCAGGGTCCAACAACCGGGTACTGGCTCAATCTGTCATCCGGTGTTCGTCATAACTCGCAATGCGGGAATTACAAGAACACCAAACGCGGTCGCCCATGTGGTCCCAATGAAGGAAGACCATGCGGGATTTGCAAAGGCTGATATACCGTAACTGACGACTTCCGATGATTTCCTGTTGTGTGACCATCTGCGCGACTCCGATCACCCCTCAAGCCACTTCACATGCAAAACAGTCTCAGTTTGTTCTGGCTTGCAGAGATGCTTCATTAGTTTTTGGTTGTCTGATCTGTCATCCCGATTTCAATCTCAATCATGGTCATTGATATTTCGGAAACTGGCAGTGAAATCCGCCAAATCAGATCACAGATCA
Organism: Rhodopirellula sp.; assembly: GCA_002689655.1. Taxonomy (GTDB): domain Bacteria; phylum Planctomycetota; class Planctomycetia; order Pirellulales; family Pirellulaceae; genus Rubripirellula. The sequence goes on from NZHC01000049.1 coordinate 90,314, forward strand.
TCCGGAGGGTGCCGCGTGGAGGCAAGCTAGCCGCACTTTGGGTGTACCGAACCACTAAAGAGGGGGTGCTGTTAGCTTCCCACCGAAGCTGGAAACAATTTCAGCACCCTCGAGTATAGGTTACATTAGTGCTCAAGTTGCGAATCGCTGCTGATCCCCATGCGGCTAACGAGGACCGGATGGCGGCGGCAGTTGGCTATTCTCGNGGAAACCCAACTGCAAACGAGGCTCCCGATGCATGACACGACTCTACCAAAGGAACAGCGATTCGAATCTGCGCTGCGACAGTTGCAGAAAGGAGACCCTGACGCATCAGCCGACTTGCTACCGTTGGTGTATGCAGAGTTGCGGAAGTTGGCTGCATCGAGACTGGCTGCCGAACCGCCAGGTCAAACGCTGCAAGCAACGGCGTTGGTTCACGAAGCGTATCTGCGACTGACCAAAAAGTCCAATCAGCAAAAATGGAACAGCCGTGGTCATTTTTTTGGGGCAGCATCAACCGCAATGCGACGAATTCTCATCGAGCAGGCACGTAGAAAAAAATCTCTGCGCGGCGGTGGTGAATTCAATCGTGTAAGCAGTCATGAGCTTGAACAGACTTTAACGTCCAGACCTGCGGAACTTCTAACGCTCAATGAGGCGTTAACAAGTCTCGCGGAGAGTCATCCGAGAAAGGCCAAATTGGTCGAATTGCGATTTTTTGCGGGGCTATCGAATCGTGAGGCAGCGGAAGTTCTNGACATTTCAACGTCAACCGCTGATCAAGATTGGCGATACGCCAGAGCATGGTTGAAGGTCAAAATGGATGGAACTTCAACGGATATGAGCAGTAGTTGAGTAAAGCACCTGTTTTTTAGTCATGCTTTCTCTGCCATTCATCGCACTGCCCTATGGTCAGAGCGGGTTTCAGTTAACCCACAAGCAGGCGAACCGGCAGAGAGCACTAAATTCATGTCGACAATGGACGAAGAAAAAATCTTCCGTGTTGCCGCAGACATTGAATCAAGCAGCCTCAGATCGATTTATCTCGATCAGGTGTGTGGAACCAATACTGCGTTGAGATCACGACTGGAGAACCTCCTTGTCGCTGATGAAGAATCATGTGCGATCCTTGATACAACAGTCGGAGACAAATCACTCGAGCCTACTGAAGACACAAACGCAGAAATGCCGGAGATTTCTGGCTACCTCTTTCTTCGAAAGATCGGTGAGGGCGGCATGGGCTTGGTTTATCTGGCGGAGCAGGTCGATCCCATACGCCGCAAAGTTGCTTTAAAACTGCTGAAAACATCACACTTCGACCGGCAAGCAGTAGAGCGTTTTGAGTCTGAACGCTGCTTTATGGCAACACTCCAACACCCGAATATCGCGTCGGTCTACGCTGCTGGCTCAACTGCCAGCTCCCAACCGTTCGTCGCGATGGAGTGGATCGATGGAATACCAATCAATCGTTATTGCGATGACCATCAACTGCCGATTGGTGCACGCATAAAGCTATTTCAACAAATATGCGATGGGGTGCAACATGCACATTACAGAGGAGTGATCCACCGCGACCTAAAACCGTCCAATATCCTGATTACAGAATACAATCACGAACCGATTGCCAAAATCATAGACTTCGGCGTTGCAACATCTCGCGATTTGGACCTGTATTCAGAACATCAGATCACGCAAACAGATCAGATCCTCGGCACCCTGCAATACATGAGCCCCGAACAGGCCAGAGGCAATCCAAGAGATATCGATACCCGATCTGATATTTATACATTAGGCGTAATTCTGCACGAGCTCTTAAGTGGCGAAATTCCTCTGGCTCAGGAGTTCAGCGCAACAGAAACACTTGAACAACACCTCTCCACTACGCGGCAAATTGTTCCTGGTCAACTGAGTCGAAGTATTCAGCTATCAGAAAAGCAGCACCTGATTTCAAAAAACCGACGGACTACCCCTGCGGCACTTACAAGACAGCTTGGGCAGGAATTGGACTGGATTGTCGCAAAGTCACTGGAAAAAGAACCTGACGACCGATACACCACCGCCAAAGCTTTTTCGGACGACATTGAACGATTCCAGAAAAACATCCCTGTGCAAGCTCGTCCACACTCAATTTTCAGAAAGACCAAGCTCTTTGTCCGGAGACACCGGTACCAAGTCACCGCATACGTCTTGATGTTGCTGATGCTCACAGTCTTATCTCTCACAAGTTTTGTGATTTACCTCGAAGATACTGCCCGCCGAACTAACAAATTAGAACTCGCGGAAACATCAGCTGAATTGGAAAGAGCACGCAATCAGGCGAGCAGACTTAAAGAAGCAAGGGAGATTATTGCTCCCAAGATTCTGGATTTAATCAACGATCAGCAGACAGTCGCCGCTTATCAATTGTTGGAATCTCTCGAGACTCGCATCAAGACAGATCCCTTGTTCGAAGACATCATGAGTAACCTCATGTTGACCACCAGCTTCGATAAACTTCCCGCTGACACACGTGTCATGATTCGTGATGCCGTGTCTGAAAACGATCAATGGACAACTCTTGGAAGAACCCCCCTCACGAATATCAAACTACCCAAAGGTCCAATCCGGATACGTTTTGAAAAACTTGGCTACGTTTCACGGGACTTACAGCTGAAAGTACCAACTGCATTTGATACCTCTGCGTGTGGCTATCTGGTCCCAAGTGAAGCTCAACTTGCAGGGATGGTTTGGATCTACAACAACAAAGATGGGATACCAACAGGAGAATTTTGGATCGACCGACTCGAAGTTTCAAATGAAGACTACCAGGCCTTTGTCGATGCTGGTGGCTATCAAGATCCCTCATTCTGGGATGGAATTTCTTTCGAGCAAAAAGGGGAAACCATTCCATGGCAGCAGGCTATGGAATTATTCACCGACCTGACTGGGAAGCCAGGTCCAGCTGGCTGGAAAAATGGTCACTACCTCAATGATGCCGCCAAATATCCGGTGGGAGGAGTCAGCTGGTTTGAAGCGTGCGCTTACGCCAAGTTCTGTTCCAAACATCTGCCAACGCTGCATCACTGGAAATGGGCTGCCGATTCCGACCAACCAGGTATCATGGCGGCGGCGGGAAATTTTCAGGGTGCTGGTCCCACCCCATGTGGGGCCATGACCGGTGTCGGACGTTTCGACGCTCTCGATCTTGCAGGCAATGCCCGAGAATGGTGTCAGACTTCCGATAAGGAAGGCAAGCGATACAATCTGGGCGGAGACTGGAATTCACCCCAATACTCGTTCAGCGAGTCGTTCAGCGTTTCACCATGGGATCGCAGCATGCAAAATGGGTTCCGATGCGTTCGATACGAAGAGGGATCTGAACCTTCGGCGGAGGTGCTGGCAGGCGTAGCGAAACCCAAGAGTCTAGCACTTGGGGCAGAGCGTGAACCATTTCAAAGCCTTCGCGCTTTATATCTTTACGACCACGACGTCCCACTGCATCCAGTCATTCAACCTGTGCATGCCAACGTGGGAAAAAAAACTCGGGTTCGTCATGATGTGGTTGAACTTACCGCTGCCTACAACAATGAGCGATTCAAGGTACATCTTCTGATTCCCAAGGATGCTTCGAGTAAGATGGAAACCATTATCTTCGTTCCGGGAATCACAGCGTGGGAAAATGGTAGGGAACTCAAGCTGGACAAGGAGCCTCACATCCCTTTATTAAAGCGACTGGCAGACAATGGCAAGATCGTTTGCTTCCCCGTCTATCAAGGCACATACGAAAGATGGTCAGGCAGCACTTTGGAGCAGCAATTCTCAGACACCCCTATTCGAGCAAGAGATGACTACGTTGCGGTGACCAAAGATGGCTCACGAGTGATCGACTATCTGCTGACTCGAAACGATGTCGACCCAGAACGGATCGTCTATTTTGGGTTGAGCCAAGGAGCACTTCGCGGCCCCATGGCTCTGGCAACTGATACCCGATATCGCGCAGCGGTATTACTTTCGGGAGGCTATTCAAAGTGGCTTAATAGCCATCCGGAAATTCAGGCTTTTCAGTTCACCCCCGAAGTGAAACAGCCACTCTTGATGATGAATGGAACATCAGATCAAGTGTTTCCAGTCGAAACCTGTCAAAAGCCCATGTTCAGAGACTTAGGTAGTCCACAAAAAAAACACATCCTTTTTTCTGCTCACCACATCATCAACGAGCACGACGTCTTCAACACCATAACCAAGTGGCTTGAAGAAGAAGCGTTTCAGGGCAACTAGTTTGGCAAGGCTGCCAAACGCTTAGAACAAAATCCAAGGTCGTTCTCTGTACCCCTCTGACTCACTTTTTGAGGGGTCTTTCCTTCCAGGATAGAAGCACTCATGTCTGACGATCTAGTAAAAACATTCCACTTGGAAATGCTCGATCGACATGCGTTGGTACCTAAAGAAATTCCGACCGACTTCACTACCGCCCTGGTGGATCCAGCAGATCCAACCTCAAATCAACAACTCTATCGAGATGTTGGATCCGCATGGCAATGGACCGATCGCTTGACTTGGGACAATGCACGATGGAGTAATTATGCTTTCCGGGACAACTTAAACACATGGATTGGATACTGGAAAGGTGAACGCGCCGGCTACTTCGAATTGGAATCCCAGCAAGATGGCAATGTTGAAATCATGTATTTTGGACTCCTTCCCGAATTCATTGGCATGGGCTTGGGTGGCATCCTGCTGACTGTCGCTATCCAATCTGCCTGGCTCAAACCGGACACCCGACGAGTCTGGGTACACACCTGTAGCAATGACCACAAACATGCCTTGGAAAATTATCTCAAACGTGGTTTTCAGTTGTTCAAAACCGAAGTTGCATAACGTAATACAATCCAGAACCACTGCTTCCAGAACAGCAGACAAGTCCCCGATGACTTCTTTGTATTGCTGTAAATTTGCCGGGCAATTATGACGCATGTTAGCCGTATCCGTTGGTAGATTCGCTCGAGAACAACATAACTGACTCGTGCCGATGAGTCAGTTAATCAAGTAGATCTTCGATAGCGGCGGCCGGATCACCAAGTGGCTCAAATCGAAGACGATGTTTTTTCCACGTAGCGACGGCTGGTCGCTGAGCCACACGCTGCAACCACCCAGGGAGTCGTTCGGGATGCCGAATCGAGCCCGCATTGCGAGTCAAATATAAAATCGTTGTCTGAAAAGCATCGTCAACATCAACTTCTCGTGCACAACCTCGTCGGCAGACCGACAATACCATCACGCTATATCGCTTAATCAATTCGGCAAGCACGGGCCGCAACTGATCTCGCGCCCATCCATCAAGCAGGCCAGCATCCGACAAATCACCAAGCCATTCTTGTTTAGCTTCATCTGCTGGAACTGCCACAATCGTTGCAGAAAGTTGCCCCTGAATATTCAATTCAGTGGTTCAAGAATCACCTGCAGCGTGCTAATTCCGGGTTTTTTTTGAAAGACACACCGGGACAACACCAAATGAATACGAGGCACTCGATTGAGATTCTCGATACTCATCCCCCAGCATCAACCGAAACCAAATCATGAATTCGGCTGATATTAGAAAGACTTGGAGCCAAGCGACCGCAGAAATCCAGATCAGATGGCTTAAGATTTTGAAGCAATATGCACACCGCGCAGACTTTATGTTTGGCCTGAGTACTCAAGCTCAGCTATTCGTCGTCGCGATCACGCTTCGCACTCTCGCGTGCACCGGAATCTCGCTTCACGCGCTCACGAGAAACCTGATCACGCTTTTCACCGGATCTAACATCACCATCCCGTTTACCTCCCTCACGCGGAGCAGTTCCACGTTGTCGTGCCACCATCGCGCGATAAAACTCTTCCAGAGTGATCATCCGGTCATCACCTGCTTGCTGTGAAAAGAATCCCATTTCACGAGCACGACGCTCCGATGTCATCTCACCCTCTCGCATCGCCAACCACTCATCGAAAGAAACTCGCTGGTCACGACTCTTGTCGTAGGCTGCAAAAATACGTGTGGCCTGCCTCAGCAAGGGATCATTTGAAGCCCTCACTTGTGACGCGCTGTCTCTTTCACGCGGCATGTCGCCTTCACGGCGTACCCTGTCGGTGGTGTTTCGAGCAGGATTGTCAGTTGCTGCCGCTCGACGGTCACGATTGCCAATCTGCTGTCTCAGTTGGTAAACTTCTGACCGCAATTGCTGAATCATGTTCCAGAGCGCACGCTCTCGGTCATTTTGAGGCTGGAAGCGAACGTCACGATCAGCCGTCTGCGTTTCGCGTGGCTGGTCACTTTCTTGACTCCGTGGCTGCTCACTTTCTTGCCCACTGGCAAACCCGGTGACTACACACGCAAGGATCAATACTGTGAATGACAATGTACGACGCATCAGTCTCTATCCCTATATTTGAATTTGCACCTGCACAAATGCGTTCAACCAGACAGTCAAAATCACATTGATGGGCATAGTCTATGCCAATACGTAGAGCCGCACTCATTCCCCAACACTCTTTTGGAACGGAAAAGAGTTTTTCAGCTCAAACTACCCGTTGGTTAGTAAACAAACAGACACGCATTGGAATGGATGGTGGGATGCGTCTACGAATTACGCTTTGCTACTCAGGGAGTGCCAACACAATAAAGAAATTTGCCGGTTCTTATAAAAAGTTCATCACCGCTAATTGCAGGTGTACCACTAGCGTCAGAATCATCGCCAGTGAATTTATTCTGTGCCAGTATTTTNTATTCCGGTCGGGCCGGCAGAACAAAAGTTCCGTCGTACCGACTGACTACATAGATGCGGTCACCTGCCAACACAGGTGAGGCATAGACGGGCCGCCCACCTCTTGAGAGCCCATCGATTCGCTCCCGATAGACAACCTCACCATCAGATGCTTTTGTACAGAAAGCCATGCCTTTGTCATCAAACCAATACAAATGGCCCTCATGCAGTAAGGGTGTGGCAACGTAGGAACTACTGCGTCCGTACCATTTCTCGGTATCGGTCACGTCCTTTTTTCCTCCCACCGGATAAGCATGACTACCAGAGGAACGATAGCCACCGAACGTGTACACCGTCTCCCCATCAAGAATCGTCGTGGGCGAAACATTGCCTGTCAGATTCGTTTGCGCGAACCATTTCAGTTTTCCATTTTTCAAGTTCACACCCCACAGTTCACCCGGAACCGCGACCACCAGTTCTTCATGCTGAGCAACCANGGTTGGNGTGTTGTAAGACAATTCATAGCCNTCGGCCTCGGACTTCCACTTGATGGCTCCTGTCGATTTATCGAACGCAACGAGTGCTCGCCCCTCATCTGCGGCGTTGACAATCAGCAAGTCGTTGTAGAGCACAGGGCTGGAGCCGGAACCCCACCGTCGATTGCTTGACATTTTTCCGATGGAAGCTTCCCACTTTTTCTTGCCGTCAAAGTCGATCGCGTAGACTCCCATCTTTCCNAAGAACACATANATCAGTTTGCCGTCTGTGACGGGAGTGTTGCTCGCGTAACCATGCTCNGTGATNTAGCCCTGCATCCCATCTTCGGTNCCCTTGTTGTCCACCTTGAAATCCCAGACNGATGCCCCGTCAGTGCGATNGAGGCAATGCAGCGTTCTTGAGACATTTGGCCCTGAACCTGAATAGCTCGTGACAAACACGCGGTCACCCCACACGATTGGACTGGAGGAACCAGCACCAATCTTTGTTTTCCACCTCAGATTCTCTGACTCACTCCACCGAAGGGGCACATTGGACTTGAGACTTGTCGCCCGACCGTCAGGCCCCAGGAATCTAGGCCAGTTCTCAGCCACTGTCGTAACCGCACCGAATAAACAGAGGCCAATCACCACAAGAATACGCATAGAAGTTCTCTGATTAAGAATCCAAGTACGACAAATACGATTTTCACAACGCCAAAAAGGATGCATTAAATGAACGCAACTCGACGTCGGAATTCAGTCCTCCATCCGACGCTCATCCCCGAACATCAAAAAAGCGAGTCAACCTCATCAACGTTCACCACGTAGAAAGCGAATCCCAGCACACCTGATCCGCCATTGCAACAACCATGCTCGTAACTGGAAGTCACCCACCTCAACTCATGTGAATAAGGTTCGTCCTCTACTTCACGCCATGCATCATTCGTTTCAAGATTGGTGAGATCGCGAAAATCACCACCCCAGCGACAATCGTCACCGCCACAAGCATCAGATAAAACCCTGGCAGCCCTTCTATCAAGAATGAATACTCTGGCGGCGCACCATCTTCACCGGGCTTGAACCGTGTTGAAATGACAGCCATTGCTGCTCCCAAACCGTTCGCCAGCGAGAATGACAGAAACCAAACACCCATCATCAGCGATTGCAATTTCAATGGAGCAAGTTTCGTTACTGCAGACAGACCGACGGGCGAGAGACACAATTCTGCCCAGGTGCAAATGACATAGGTAATCAACAACCACTGTGGCCCNGCCAGGTTTCCATCCTTCGTCTCCATGGCGGCAAACACCATCGCGATGAATGCCAATCCGAGCAACCACAGCCCGAGTGCAAATTTCATGGGCGTTGAAGGATTCGCTTTCTTTCGGTCAAGCCATACCCACAGCATTGAAAAGAACGGTGCACACAGCACAATCGTTAATGCATTCACTGATTGATACCAAGTCGAAGGAAACTCATATCCCGCAACAACTCGATTCGTGTTCTGCTCAGCAAACACATTCAATGAACTGCCGGCCTGCTCAAAGACTGCCCAGAAGAAAATGTTCCCGATGCACGCAAGAATTAAAATCACAGCTAGCCGCTGCACATCAATTTTGTTTAGAGGTCGCTTTAGTTCCGCTTCATCGACTTTTGAAATCGACTTTTGTTTTTTCACTTCTTTCGGCGAAAGGCCAACCCCCGCCAAATATTTTGGTCTGAGGTATTGGTAGCAGATCAACCCGAGAATCATCCCGACGGCAGCCGACCCGAACCCCCAGTGCCAACCCACCTTTTGCCCCAAGGTTCCTGCAATCAGAGGCGACAAAAACGCCCCAAGATTGATGCCCATGTAGAAAATGGTGAAACCTGAATCCCGACGGGAATCCTCCGGGCCATAAAGTTGCCCCACCATGACGCTCACGCACGGCTTAAAGAAACCAGTGCCAATCACAATCAATGCAAGGCCGGTAACAAATGTGACCAGTGCCCCAGGACTGCTTTCCATACTTACGACATCGGTAGCTGAAACACCAAAGAACTCCGTGAAGGCCAACGTGATATGTCCAGCCGCAATGATCCAGCCACCCAACAACATCGAACGATGAGTTCCTAAAAGCTTATCTGCGATCCAACCACCAAAGATTGGTGTCAGATAAACTGCGGTCGTGTATAAGCCGTACAGTGCATACGCATCTTCCTCACCCCATCCAAACCCGGGGTTCGCAGAGAGCACTTTCTCACCATCNGCATCCACCTCCCAAATGGCCGATGCCAAATAAAGGACGAGCAGGGCCCGCATACCGTAGTAACTGAATCGCTCCCACATTTCAGTAATGAAGAGGACCCACAAACCTGCCGGTTGCTTAGTCTCCAACTGGCCCGGTGGAACAGCATCCCCAGGCTCGCGATCGTATTCAACATCCGAAAGATGCAACGGGTTTGATTCAGGATGCACACCATCGCCGTCTTGATTCTGATCACTCATCTTCAACTCTATTTGGGAGGAATCCTAGGAGAGGTGAAAGTATGTTCGATATGCTGGCAAATTGCCAACCCTAACTGATCGTCGCCTCCCCACAAATCAGCAGCATTTTGCAAGAACAGCCCCCCTTTCGACACCTACAGAGTTGCTGATGGCGGCCCACAACGGAAGAAAACATGACTTCGTGGAACCAGTAACGGGAAGCGGATTCGCAACGTGCTTTTGCCGGCATTACTAAANTCACCGCCACGACTCATCAAGCAGTACACTCCCTTNCTTCCTCGTAACGAGTACGAGAAATACGAAATGGACGATTGCCAAGGTCTCTCAGTCTGCCATCGCATCTGATCTCTCAGAGCAACAGGCATTCGCAAAGAACTCAGTTATCGAGCCTTTACATCGGCAGACGTTATTCGCCTATTCGTTATCCATACGTTGAATTTCGTCTTGCCACCAGTCAAACGCGTCAGGATCTTTTTTGCGAAAATTGCTCCGCGAGATGCAAACACTGACCCCAGTAACAAGGAGGGTTAAGGCTAAGCACCAAGNGAAATTCTTNAGCCCACTGTCAAAACCTTCGCGCCAAAACCAATAAGCACCGAGGATCAGAGAAGGCAGCAAGAACATNACGATAACCGCAACTCGATTGGGAATTTTTTTTGCCTTGACATGACTCTCCTTTAGAAAACCAATCAAGTCATTTTCTTCTCGCAAACGGAGATTATGAAAATGCATAATCAAAGTCGGGACCGTGATGAATACACCGGCAAGCAATAACATTGCGACATGATTGACAAATCCTTTCTGCCATCCCTCAGTCATACCAAGCAGCAGAAATGCGGCTGACAACATGCCTAAAAAATAGACCGCCGATTGCGATGCTTCGATCTTACCGCGGTAGCTCTTTAAAAAACTCTCTGCCAGATCCTGAGGAGCTTCCGGCATCAAATCCACTTTCGCAATTTCACTGAGAGACAAACGCATTTCACTACTTTGGCGAAAATACTGCTGTCCCACCTCGGTTTCCATGAATGCATCCCACATAGGTTTCTCTTCAGCAGACAAAACGCCTCCATAAGCAACCTTCAAGCACAATTGCTTTGCCAATTCTTCATTCATTTAGATTCACCTTTTTGTAGAAGTGTGATTTTTCGTCCCAGACGTTTCTTGGCGTGATGAAGACGTGACCAAACCGTCCCTTCAGGTACATCCAAAATCCTGGCAATCTCAACGTGCCGCAATTGGTCGATGCAGAAAAGCGTCAAGATCAAACGGTCTTTTGCATCGAGGCTTTCAAATGCAACTCGTACGCAGACCTGACGATCATCTGATCCGCTATCAAACTCCCGGCTTTCCGCCAATCTCTCAGCATCAAACTCATAACCCTGCAATCGATTTCGTTCCTGAAGCTGCTTCCGGCAAACATTGATCGCGATGCGAAACAACCAGGTTTGCAACTCCGAGCGTCCCTCGAACTGGTCCCAATGTTGATAGGCCAGAAAAAAAGTCTGCTGAGCAGCTTCCTCGGCTTCCGTGGGATTACCAAACATTCTCAAGCCCAAATGGAAAATGGCTTTCCAATGGTGCTGCAGAGCATCGGTAAATGTTCCATCGATTGCGTTCATGTCGTTTAGATCGCCCAGCAGCTGAATCCTTCAAATAAATCGCAGGTTTTTTCAAAATTGCGAAAACACCGGTTTTCGTGACCAATCTGCAGCCGCTGATGATGACGAAATCAAGCCGTTTCCAACCTTGAATCCATGGCTGCCCGAAACCCACGGAAATTCACCTGACCTGTCTCTAGCATCGTGAAACCCAAAACTTGAGACCATCGGAACCTGCCAAACGGTGCCTTGACCCCAACCAACAACACAATCAATTACCCAATTACCACCCGATGTCCTGATTGAGAATTCGCGCTGTTTCATTTCTGACATTGCTGTACGGTTGCGAAGATCCATAGCCGCTACTTTGTTTCTGACACCGCAAGAGGCATTCCATCATGTTCTTCGCAGCCAAGCCTAACGTGACCGTTGGTGATAAATCGAGAATCGAGTTTTACCTGCAACAACTTGCCGAGACCATTGGCTTTGAGCGTTTTCGTTTGCCTGTGCTGAGCCGTGACACACTACTTGGACTGGTTCAATCAGAACAACAGAACAACGAACAGATCGTCGCTTTCCTCGGCGAACACCTCTCGCATGATGTTGACGGTATTCGGGTGCAACTGGATCCACAGCAAGCAGCCAACTGCAGCAGCGGCGGGGGCTGAGGTGGCGGCTCTTGTGCCGAACTCGGCGGTCTGCCGGGCAACTACGATGCGAAACAACGTGTGATCAACCTCGAAATGACGCTTGAGGAAGACCCTCAGCTGGTGGTAGCGACGCTCATTCATGGTGTCGTGAATGACATGCTTTATCAAAGCACCTTCACTCAACCCCATTTTCCTGAACTGGTAGAACTGGCAGTCGTGGGAACCGGCCTTGGTGCCCTGCGAAGCAATCTTGTGCTGGTCAAAAAAGTTTCTGGTTTTTGGGACTCGACCCACTGGCACATGGCGCCACCACCTTTTCTGAATGTTCAATCGCTAGCATACGCCAATGCCCTTGCAGCTTGGTCCCGTGATGAGGCCTCGCCTGATTGGATGAATGACTTGAATTCAGAAGTGAAGCGGCCCATGAAGCGTTCACTGAAATACCTGTTCAAGACCGGCGATTCCTTCTTTAACCCACAACAGGGTCAACATCGACTCAGCTCGCCCGATGACCAATGGTGGGAATTGATGCAACATTCATCCGCCTCAACGCAGGTGATCGCGATCCGCCATATCAAGGCCGACCAGGAACTGACGCAGGATCAGCAATCGGCGTTGATGGAAAAACTCCAATCCGCAGAGAGAGCAACCACACTTCATGCGATCAGCGCAACGGAACGGTTGGCATCTCGCCAAGACAATGAAATCAGTGATTCACTGGCGGGTCAGATCCAAAATCTGGTTGATCACCGTGATGACGAAATACGTGCCAAAGCAATGTGCGCTCTGACCACAATCAAACGCATTGATGGCTCGACCATTGATGCGGCTGCCAGCATGATCGAAGAAGACACTCGACATGTGGTCTTCGCCGGTGTGCATGCGCTAACCACAGTCGATCAGGTGCCTGAATACATTTTGCCATCGTTTGATCGGAGTTTCATCAAAGCATTAAAAGCCTGTGATTACGAATTTGTGGGACTTTTCACCAAAGGCTACACCCGCTGGCACGACGACCCCAAACAACATCTGGAACAACTGTTAGACAACAGCCCCGAGTTTCTGCCGATTGCCATGGAAGCCCTTGACGAAAGCTCGCAGCAAGTTGTGAACATTGGCTGAATCGGGTTCCCAGTTGAACCTGAAGTACAGCAACACATTCTGCTACCCAAGAATGCCCCACGGTTGAACGACTTTCTCTCACAAGTGTGATACCGGGTAAATCCTTAAAGGCAGTCTGTCGACACTGAACCTTGTAGATCCCTGATGCGAACAGCCCAAAACGCCGCTCATCGAATTGTCTGGCAGCGGGCCGTCGACCGATGTCAGCCGAATGTTCGTCACGACGCTGGAAATCACAGTGACTTGGAAGTCATGATGTAAAATTTAAAAGCTGGCTGCTCATCAGTCCCTTCCCAGCCATCTGCATCACGATTGACGACGAAAAAACCTCGTTGATCTCGTTCGCCTTGCCCAGAAGGCTCGATGACCTTCCCGTCGCCATCAAAATCATGAATTCAGGGACAGGCTACAATGTCACCATGAATGGGGAACAACAGGGACAAAGTCTGCTCGCCAACGACAGCTAGCGCGCTGGCCTTGCACCGAGGTCAAAGCTTTGAATTCGAACGTGCACGACTTTCGATCACGCAAGAAACACAATTATCACCCTTGAGTTCCTCGACCCGATACAGTCATGGCGCGATCATCATCGATGGTTGCCACCTTATTTATATAGGACTCAGCATCATGAATCGAATGTTGTTTTTATTGACATTAACGGTCATCTCCTCGCTCCATCTACGCGATGCGTGCAGCACGGAACCCATTGTCATCGACCAACAACGTGAACTGTTTGTCGATGATCACTTGGTCCAGACGACAGATGGAATCACATTCCAACTGCATCAAGCCGAGCCGCGCGAAGTGATTTTGGTGACTGACAAACCGTGGGAAGGGAATACATGTGCCTACTACACGATTTTCCAGGACGGTGATAAGTACCGAATGTACTATCGCGGTTCCCACTGGGATGAAAACGCAAAACGGGCAACACACCCTGAAGTTGTCTGTTATGCCGAAAGCACGGATGGGATTGATTGGCAGAAGCCCGAACTTGGGATTTGTGAATTTGAAGGATCCACTGTCAACAATATCGTCTGGAATGGAGTGGGTACTCACAACTTCACACCGTTCAAAGATACGAATCCCAAGTGTAAACCGGAGGCAAAGTACAAGGCTTTGGGCCGCGGGCGTTCGTTGAGACCCGGAGACAAATCTTCCAAACATGGATTGTTTGCGTTTCAATCAGCTGATGGTCTGCACTGGAAGTTGATGCAGGAGACACCTGTGATTACAGAAGGAGCCTTCGACTCACAGAATCTGGCTTTCTATGATCCGATCCAAAAACAATACTGCGATTATCACCGCTGGTTCAATCAGGGCGTTCGCGACATCATGGTGTGTACGTCAAATGACTTCCTGAATTGGACCAAGCCAGTTGGCCTGCAATACGATGATGCCAGAAAAGAACATCTCTACACCAACGCCATACAACGATATCCACGAGCCCCACATTTTTTCATTGGATTTCCGACACGCTACCTGCCCAATCAAGGCCAGCGTGTCGAACCCATTCTGATGACAAGTCGAGACGGTCTTCACTTCAAGCGATGGGCTGAACCCGTGATCCCCGAAACAGCGCCCAAGGATCGCCGGGGAAATCGCAGTAATTACATGACATGGGGACTGGTGCAACTACCCGGAAACCAGCGCGAGTATTCGGTGTATGCAACCGAGGCTTACTATACAGGTCCAGACAGTCGTGTTCGACGGTTCAGTTACCGAGTCGATGGATTTGTTTCGGCGCATGCGGCAGAAACCAAAGGACACCTCACAACGCGACCTCTGACCTTCCAAGGGAATGCGTTGGAACTGAATCTGGTGACCGCGGATACCGGATCCATCACGGTGGAAATTCAGGATCTCGATGGCAAGCCGATTCCGGGCTTCTCCCTGAAGGATTGTGAACCGTGTACGGGAGACTCGATTTCACAAAAGGTTGTCTGGAAAAACAACCCGGAATTGCAAGTGCTGGCCGACCGACCCGTGCAACTGAAATTTGCAATTCGCGACGGCGACTTGTACTCGTTTCAATTCATCGCCCAGCCATGATCGCATCGCCCAACCATGATCGCATCGCCCAACCATGAACCAGCCACGGCACCCATGCCGTCATGTTCAACTCAAAACCTCAGTCACCACCTTTGCATTTCTTCCAGCAGTGATGATTTCTTCACGCCCCGAATGATCAAATACAAGTTTGTCCCACTGCAACCCGAATAAATGCATTAGCGTCGCTTGATAATCGTTGGGCGTCACAATACCCTCGACTGCACGATGACCGAAATCGTCTGTCGCTCCATGGACCATTCCCGGCTTGATCCCACCTCCTGCCAGCCAGATACTGAAACCCTGCCCGTTATGATCCCGCCCATGTTTCTCAGGTGCACCCTGATTTTGAGTCACTGGTAAACGACCAATTTCACCACCCCAGTGGACAATGACTTCATCAAGCATGCCCCGCTGCTTGAGATCCTTCACCAGGGCCGCCGATGGTTTGTCAGTTCGTCGGCACACACTTGGCAACGTTGTGCCAAGATTGTTGTGATTGTCCCATGGTTGCCCCGCCAGAAACAATTGAACAAAACGCACCCCTCGCTCCACGAGTCGCCGTGCGATCAAACAACGCGTTCCATATTCACGTGTCGTTTCATCATTCAGCCCGTACATTTCGTGTGTCGCCTTGGTTTCTCTTGAAATATCCAAAGCTTCGTGAGCCGAGGTCTGCATTCGTGCCGCAAGTTCATAACTCGCAATCCTGGCTTCCAAATCATCTGCACCGGGGAAGCGATTCGCATGGCGGCGATTCAAAGCCTGCAGGAAATCAAGACCTTGCTGTTGGGGGCGGCCACGCAAGTGCGCGGGTGCCTGCAAATTCAGAATCCGCGGTTCCTTGGGACGAACCACCGTCCCCTGATACATAGCCGGCATGAAACCACTGGACCAGTTATTGACCCCATCAACCGGATGCCCCCCGGGATCAGTCAACACCATGTAAGCGGGAAGGTCCTGGGTTTCCGAGCCTAACCCGTAAAGCAGCCATGAGGCAAAATGCGCTCTACCAAGCACGCCCGGAATTCCTCCGTGGAAATACCGTATGGAGACCTCATGCCCATTGGCCCCCGTATGCATGCTTCGTATCAGACAGATATCGTCCGCGATACTCGCCGTTTGCGGAAGCAATTCAGAAAATTCTGTACCGCACTCTCCATGCTTGGAAAACTTCCATCGCGTCCCCATCAATTTCTTGCTTGCTTCGTTGGCAAAGCTATAGGCAATGTCTTCCTTGTAGTCTGTTCCATCAAACCGGGTAAGTTCAGGTTTGGGGTCCGTCAAATCCATGTGGGACGGCCCCCCATGCTGAAACAGCGAGATCATCGCCTTTGCTTTGGGCTGATGATGCGGCGCTTTTGGCTGAAGGTCCAGGATCTCCGATTGAGCCGAGATTTTCTTCAACTTTGCTGATGCATTTTCCTGCTGCAACAACCACGCCAAGGCAAGCGACCCCACTCCCATCGCCTGCTGCTGCAGAAATGCACGCCGTGAGTAAATCATCGATTCACCGCCTTTCCCAGCGGGTTCTGCCGGAAACAAAACTGGATGTTGCCAATCAACCTGAATCTATTCCACATACAAAAACTCATTCGATGCAAACAGGGAATGACACAACGTACTCATCGCCTGATGCACAACAGTGCTACCTTCATTGACATGATCAGGCGATGACTCGAGCACTGCCAACTGTTGTTTCAAAAAATCGGCGGCGATGACGAGTTCTTCGTCGGAAGGCTGGCGACCATAAGCCAGTTCCCAGGCACGAATGATCTGACCCGTCAAATTCGCATACGAATGACTCTGACCACTGAAACATTTCTCCGACACCATCGTGTGTTCAATACCATCATTCTGGCGGAGAACGATCGTCGTTTTCCAATCGTAGGAATCCGTATTAGTCCCTTCACGGCAATCGGTAATGAAATCAACTGTTTCGCCGGCTGATATCTGAAATCCTTCGACAACCGTGGGCGCACTACCATGGTAGGCAACCCATTCTCCGTGCAATCTTCCTGCGTCACTGGAAACAATACGTCCGCGAACGCCATCACCACTTTCAGATGGATGACTCAGCACCCCGGTGATGGTGACAACACCATCGGCAGGTGATGTCCACCTCCGTATCACTGCATTCCTGCCGCTGCCCGGATGCCCTCCCGCAGCTCGCAGAAGCGTGTAACCCAAATCTGCATCAGGCAGTTTCTTGCCCGCTTGCCACTGCGTCCCGGTCCAATGCTCCAAGCGATGGAAAGTTGTGTGTGGTTCCGCGTTCTGATCGTGCCAACCATAACCATATTGCCACATCGGCTTCCGATTCCTCAGACTGGTTGTCAAAGCAAGTTGCGAACTGGTCGGCTCAACTGGATCCTTTGCCACCCGATCAGCTAGGTTAGCGGCCTGCTCAAGAATGAACTTGCCATTGAGCAGAACCAGAGACTGTGTGGCAACCGTCGATGACGGACGCACTTCACAGTTTGTTTTCATGACCGGTGCATCAAATGTTTGAAGCATGCCCACGGGTCGGCTGCGACGTGTCTGAATGTAGAGACTTCGACGGAACTGTCCGCCCTCGACCATCACTTGCCCTGTATCATCTTCTTTGATTTTCAGCGGCGGCCCATACAAGGTTTCATCAAGACTGCCACTTGCAGCAAGCATGCGATCGCGAATCGTCTCAGCCTCAAGACGTCGCAAGCTGCGTTGGTAAAAAACAGACGCTCCCGATCCCACACTCTGACGATAGACCGCCGAACCCATGATCAGGCGATGCAATTGCTTCAGACTCCAGCCACCCACAATGAACTCATTGGCGAGCCAGTCCAACAANCGACCATCACCCGGCTGAGTTCCNAGTTTTCCAAAGTCGGCNGGAGTAGAGACCAGNCCCTGACCAAAATGNTGCATCCAAACCCGATTCACAATGACTTTTGCCAGNAGCGGATTGTCCTTACCGGTCAGCCANCGGGCAAAGGATAAACGTCGACCTGTCGACGGCAGCGATGAATCGTCACTTGCAAATTCAGCCCGTTTTCCAGGGGGCGCTAAGACAGTCAATCCTGCGGGAGCCACTATCTGGCGAGGTTGAGCGGGATCACCACGGTGAAACAGCTTTGTTTCTGGCGCATGACTGGCAGGTTCAACCANGGCACGAATGAACTGCTCAACCGGTTTGNCTGAGCGGATCTTCTTGATCTCCTCGTCAAAAGCAGCAAGTTTTGGCTTCGAGTCGGGAATGTACTGATATAAATTTCCCGATGAGATGTTCACGCTGGGATTGGCTTTCAAGACTTGCGTCTGTGCCGGTGTTCGATCCTTGGTNGAAGTCTNATAGGCAGCTCGCAACTCACTTCGCAGCGGCTCATCGTATTTTGCAAGCTCCTCGTCCAAGGCCTGCTTCATGAACTCCGCCAGCTTGGCAGCTTTTTGATCAGCAACTTTCTTTGCCTTCAATTCAATCTCGGCCGCCAGAGCTCGATCAGCACNCGTATAAAGTGATACCCGACGGGCGTTGGGAGTCTTCCAGGCCTTCCAATCCAAAGCCGGTTCAAAAATCGCCCGCAGAGCATAATAGTCTGACTGTGGAATGGGATCATAGCGATGATCGTGACACTGCGCACATTGAACNCTCAAGCCAAACAGTGACGTCCCCACAATTTTAAGTGTATCGGTCATCACCTGGTTACGCGCTGCCTCGTCATTGGCTCCACTGCCTGTCCCATCCGCAGCCATGCGCAAATATCCAGTTGCTGTTAACAACTCGATTTGTCTTTCCGTCAAATCACCATCCATGGGCCCAGCCAATTCATCACCCGCAAGCTGTTCTGTGATGAACTGGTCAAACGGNTTGTCNTGNTTCANAGCACGAATCACCCAATCACGATACTTCCATGCCCACGGGCGTTCTGCATCCTTGACCGTGTAACCTTCCGAATCAGCGTACCCGGCGATGTCCAACCAATGCCGACCCCAGCGTTCCCCATACGCCGGCATGCCCAACAGATGAGTCAGCAAATGTTCGTACCAATCNGCTCTNGGNTCCTGAACCCATCGGGTGAGCTGTTCCGGAGCAGGTGGCAAACCGAGTAGATCAAAGTANGCACGCTTGATGAGTGTTNGACGATCTGCNTCAGCTGATATTTCACCGCGTCCATTTTCTTTAATCCGCCACTGCACCAACAAATCGATGTCATTTCGGTGCAAACCGTCACGCTCGGGAGCCACTTCCCTCGGAACAGTAATCTTGTCACGAATCGGTTGATAAGCCCAATGAGCTCGTTCCTCCGGAGTGACACCCAAGCCGGTTTCGATTGTGTCGGCTTCTGGGCGAGCAGTGGCCGCCCCCTGCTCAATCCACCGTCTGAGNATTTGAATCTCTTCACGGGATACCTTCACCTCTCCGGGCGGCATCTCACCTGCTTCAACTCTGGTTAACACCAAACTGCTCGCAGGCTTGCCCAACTCAATCGCTGGCCCACTGGATCCACCTTGCTTCATCAGCCGGACCTGCCGCAAATCCAGCTCACCTTCCAGTTCCTCAGTCGCTCCATGACAATCGAAACAGTGTGCACGAAAAATCGGGCGGATGTGCTGCTCGTAAGTCAGATNATCTGCNGCGACAGCCNACTGACAGCCAAGAGACCAGTGAANACTGGAAATCAAAACGAGCGTCAAGAGCGATGGGCGTAACATCATCGTCAGCCAAATAATCATCGTTGAGGTGGGATCTGATTCACGGCGGGCAGCGAGCAACGTAAACGGTGCTAGACCCATCATAACTGACCAACGGCGGCAGGTCCCGCCCAAGTCAATTCATTTTGGAAATGAAAAGCACATCTTACCGTTTCGCTGGATACCTTCGCACAGGAACATCATTNCCCTGGTTGGGCCCCGGTGTACTTCTTCCATTTGTGATCAGCTTCTCCAACAAACCCTGCATTTGGTCAAGCTTGTCAGCATGGCTATCTGCCAGATTACGAGCCTCCCCCAGATCTTCCGCAAGGTTATACAGCTGCACAGACTGACTTTGATCTCCCCCCTTGCCCCATCCGCCCGAACCGGGTGCTGCGATGTATTTCCACGCTCCATCACGAAGACTGGGCACCCCCCGAATTGAGCAACTGATGGAAGTGGTCCGAATGGGAGTGTCTTGGCCCTGCAACAACGGCAGAATGCTGAAGCTGTCTTCGGCTTGATCCATCGTTAAGCTTGCATCAGTAACATCGGCCAAAGTTGCCATCAAGTCAGCCTGATGAACCAGTTGGTGACAAACACTGCATGGCTCTACTTGTCCCGGCCAACGCACAATAAAAGGAACACGATGTCCTCCTTCCCACGCGTCTGCTTTGTAACCTCGAAGCGGTCCACTGGGATAATGCCCTTGCTCCTCCAACTTCGAAACTCCAATGTACGGAGCACAACCGTTGTCACTTGTGAAAAGAACCAATGTGTTATCTGCCAAACCTGCCTTATCAAGTGCACCTACCACCTGACCCACAATATCATCCGTTTCCATCACAAAATCTGCATACAACCCAAGACCACTCTTTCCTTTCCACACTTCATTCACGGACAACGGAGTGTGAGGTGACGTCAAAGGCATGTACAGGAGAAAGGGTGTGTTGGACTTCGCTCGCGATTGAATGTATTTTTCTGCACGGTTTCCAAGTGCTGGCAAAATTGGCTCGAGCGTCCAGTCTTTCAACGCGGGCCCCTGTTTACTCGCCTGATTATTCCCAATCAGTGATTGAGACAAATACTGCGTCGGAATTCCAACGGTGTGTTCATTTTCAATGAAACAATACGGAGGCCAATTGGGGACATCCGTTCCAAAGTAATGGTCAAAACCCACTGCTGTTGGCCCGCCTTGGATCGGCTGCGAAAAAACTTCACGCCATACGGCCAGCGTTTCACGGTTGACCTCTTTCCCACTGGGACCAGCCTTGAATTGTCTGGCACGTTCCTGTGGGATCGACCAAGACCATCCCAAATGCCACTTGCCAATCGCAATCGTGTTATAACCCTGCTGTTTGGCCAAACCACCAATCGTGAGTCGTTCGGGTGCAATGAGCGGATTACCCCACAAACCAACAATGCCGGATTGCAATCGAGATCGCCAGTGGTAGCGACCAGTGAGAATCGTGTACCGCGAAGGTGAACAGACACCAGATGAGGAATGAGCATCAGTGAATTTCATTCCCTCGGACGCTAATCGATCAATATGAGGCGTTGGTATTTTCCCTCGGGTCGGGTTGTAACATTGCACATCCCCAAACCCCAGATCATCTGCATAAATCAAAACAATGTTCGGCAGATCAGCTGGAGTCTCATCAACGGCAACACCAATCGCAAACAGCAGAAAAATGACTCGTATGGTTGTTGGGAACATATTTAATATCATGTAGGAAATGCTTGCGACAACGACTCCATGAGTTTAAGGAGCCTCACGCCGAGACCACAATAATCAAGCGGCTCTGCAAAATGACAAACCGCAACCAACCGCTGATGACTATGGGGCCATATTCTATCAATTTCAGCCACGCATCTTTTCCCGACCCTTCACTCACTGTTCGCATGGCCACGCCGAACCCTGCAGCAGCCTCAGGCGGACCTCAAAATAATCGCGACTTGTTGCTGATCATTAACTGGTTGGACGCCCGATTATCACCAACATATGTTCACTGCTCACGTGCAAATGCTAACTTCGGTCCAACCAATATTCCTGCCGTGTAGCATTATAAGATGGCATTTATAGTGGATTCCTTTTTACTACCTGCTTAGCGTACTATGATCGGATACTTAGAAAACGGACCACTCGAGCTCGATGGAATTCCCATGCGAAACCGATTTACCTTGCTCTGCATTGCCGTCACGGCGTTGGCAAGTCTGGATCCATCCGCAGGAATCGCCGAGACTTGGAAACGCCACACCATCGACTCAAGTGATCGTGTGGCTGGCAAGCGTGGTGCAGACGGCGTACGAACGTTAGACGTCAATGGTGATGGTCGTCTTGATATCACCACGGGCTGGGAAGAAGGTGGTGCGGTCGTCGTCTATCTGAACCCAGGTCCCGACCAGGTACACAAGCAATGGCCGTCTGTCACGGTGGGCTCCGTTAAGGGTGTTGAGGATGCAGTCTCAATCGACTTGGACAAGGACGGAGCAATCGATGTCGTATCCTGCGCTGAGGGTAAAATCAATAGCATCTTTGTTCACTGGGCTCCAATGTCACCAACGAAGTATCTCCGCGCCGAATCTTGGAAGACGGAAGCCTTTCCGGAATCAACTGGGCGTCGCTGGATGTTTGCCTTGCCAATGGACATGAATCAGGATGGCAGAGTTGATCTCGTCATCGGTTCTAAAAACACAGACGCCGTGATAGGGTGGCTGGAAAATCCCCCAAACTCGAAAGACACGACCAGCTGGAAACTGCACACGCTTGCGAAAGCAAGTTGGATCATGTCGATCCAAGCGGTTGACCTGAACGCGGACAATTTCCCTGACATTCTGTATTCAGATCGCTTCGGCAAACAAGCTGGCATCTACTGGCTAAAAAACCCTGGCCATACTTCTGCAGAATGGGAACGTCAGCTGATAGGTGGACAAGGCAAGCAAGTCATGTTCCTGACCAGTGGTAAATTATCAACAACTGATCAGGCACCAACCATCATTTGCGCCACGTTAACGGGTGAACTCCTCTGTTACAAAGCTGAATCTACTGGCAATTGGACCGAGACAATTCTGGCGTTACCTTTCGGTTTAAAAGCAGGCAAAGGTGTTGCAATTGCTGATGTAAATGGTGATCACCGGCCCGATGTCGTCACTACAGCTGAAGCACAGCGAGAAAAAAAAGACATGGTTGCCGTTGCATGGAAAGAAAACGGGACCAATGGTTGGGTTGACCATGCGATCAGTGATCAGCGAGGTCGAAAATTTGATCGACTTGAAATGATGGATCTCGATGGGGATGGAGATTTGGACCTGATCACCTGCGAAGAAGTCCACGATCTTGGCGTTTTCTGGTACGAAAATCCAACACGCTGACGTAAGCATTCTCGGTGGCCATTCACTGGCACGCGGTCGATAGAATGGAAACTATGATTCACAGCTAACTCACCTACGTTGGCAGGCCTGCTGACTGTTGTTCGTTCCCGATCTGATCTTCCTTATGCCGGAAGACTGGTATCTCTCGTGCAGGAAGGCTTTTAAACGCCAGCACACTGCCGCCATTCCGTCAACTAAACCAGTCAATCTCGAGGTTGCAGCAAGCGACTCACGGTGAAAGCACCGCACATCAGAATCATTCCAGCAGCAAGGGAAAACTGACCTGCGAATTCTCTTCCATAATTGAAGACTCGTAACCCCCCTGCGGCTACGGCAATGAAGCCAACTAATCCCGCAAAGCGAATGGCCCAGAGAAACAGGTTTTTCATGATTTTCTTTCCACCAATCTCGGCGTCGTCCTGATTACGCAAGCCCAGATCGTAGGCGATCCAACTCAAGTACGGGAGGCAGGGACAACCGTCGGTCGGCCCATAACCCCACTGCCAAGCCATGATTCAAGATCACTGAAGGGATCTTGCTCAACGGCTGGGCTGCATCCATTGGCATCTGCCTGAAACCCAAATCAAGTCACCGATTTCAATAAGTTCACAAGAAATTCCACGATAACTCAATTCCGTTCATCAAGTCTCAGTTGTTGGTCGGATCGATTCGGACGCGATATAGAAATGAATCTGATGTTAAAAGCGAAACGATCAGAGCTCTCATGCTGCCACCACTCTCGCTGTAAGCTCGGTGTGCTTCCTGCAAGACGGGAGCATCATTGAGATTTTCATTTCTCCCCATCCAAAAACGAAACGCGTGGCGGACAAACACCTGCTCCGCGCGTTCACTTGCAGCCAACTTTTCGATCAATTCAACCGCGTTTGCAACTTTGCCATCCAGGGATGGGTCACCGGAATCAATGATCTCACCCGTTGTATCCACCGCCTGATTCAGTTCCGTCGTTCGGTAAAGCCCGGCATGATTATACATTTCAAACGGTAACCCCAACGGATCCATCTTCTTGTGACAGGTCCAACAATACGTTTGCCTTGTTACCTTCATACGCTCACGCAATGTCCTGTCTGGCTCATCAGGCAGCATGGCATCCACGGTAATGGGTACATCTGGTATGCCTCCCCCAAGCAATCGCTCCTGGATCCATCGACCACGACGAATTGCATGATTGTCCATGGCATCCGAATGAGACACGAGCCAAGTGGGATGTGTCAGAATTCCCCGACGCTGCTCCACGGGAACCTCCGCCAACACGCGATCAGGTTTCATTGTGCCCGCCCCGAAACTCCGCCGACTGACACGGGCGTAGATTTTCGATCCACCAAGCTTGGCCTCAGCGACTTTGTGATTGACCTTGGGAACCCTTTTCTTCTTCTCCTTTGGTGGCTTNTTGCCGGGGTTNGCCTTCAACCANGCCTCTTTTTCCGCCGCNTCTTTGGCTGCTAATTCNGCCGCCAATTTTTTGGCGTGCTCGANCGANGCCTTCTCTTCNNCCCTTGTGCGTCNTTGACCAAAGTAAATGTTGTCCCCACGGNTNGCCACCACCTTNCTNGTGGTCAGCANNTGCTTGANNACATCTTTGTCNTCTTCCAGNATCAANTCAANNAANCGGTCAGTACTCGCNGTTCCGTCGAACATTGCCCNGTAGTGNGNTGTNCCCGCAGACGCACCNGTNTCACCAAGAGCCTTGGTGTCTTTGCAAATGTAACCAGCCAGATCATAGTCAAAATAGTCCCGAAAGAANCGCAGGATGCGAGGTTTGCGNATNCTGTCATCCGACAACATCCGCTCCACTTCACGCTTNACATCNGCTCTTGNTTCGCATACGTCCATCGANGATNGCACGGCGNAACTGGTCGTCCGGTTGNAGGTACCGCAAAGCGTGATT
The DNA here is from genome assembly GCA_002689655.1 of Rhodopirellula sp. Lineage (GTDB taxonomy): Bacteria > Planctomycetota > Planctomycetia > Pirellulales > Pirellulaceae > Rubripirellula. The sequence goes on from NZHC01000049.1 coordinate 115,356, forward strand.
GACNGCNAGCCCCAGTTCCCAATCCTGNANCATGACNCGACCATGACNATCAGCTTGGCCACTCTCAACCANCTCNGGTCTGAACAACGCGTCGCGATCCANGAAAATCGANGACAGCCCCAGCACCATCCCCTCATCCTTGCCAATTTTGTCGACCGTTTGTTTGACGATNTTGAAATACTCATCTTCTTCCTGTTTGTTNGGNGGACGAAAACACAATGCCTCAAACAGGAAACGAACGGCCTCACGTGTACCTTCATCAGTCACTTCATCAGCTTCAAACAACGTGTGAATCGACGTCATCGGCCGCATCACTTTGGTGCTGTAGACAATACTTGTCGGGAGCCCACGAAGATCGCCTTGCATTTTATCTTCGATCGACTTTGGATCATCCGTTATCTGATAAGGTTTGGCGATACTTAGAGGCCCCCGAGCCATGTACCGAATTACATCTCCGGCAACACCCAGTATTTGCGTCGCTTCAGCACTGTTGACCGTATAGAAGTCTGGATAATTCTCCAGTCCATGTGCCCGAGCCGAGGAGAGAATGGCCGGAGTACTCTTGACAGCAGTAGCATAGGCCACTGTGCCCCCCTGCCATTTGATGATGCGATCGGTACCAAAATAGATTTTAAGTTCGCCACCGTGATTGGTAGGCACAACATCACCCTGAGTCCGNAGCCCAGGCTTNNCTGNATCAAATNCCGGNTCTTGNTTGATCAACGCATTCAAGCGGGTCATNTGCTCCTGNGGAGTCACACGCCAGATTCTTGCCGGAGACGNAGTCGGCATNAGTTTGATATCCGCCGGCAGNGATTCAAACAACAGATCGTGATCCANAAAGTTGCCTTTGTCNGGATCAAGATGNGCNCGAAACCCNCCTTTGTCACGCATCACTCGCTNNAGTTCGCCNACAATCCAATCCGAAAACTGCAACCGNTCCACNACNCCNACNTCNGACGCATCCCGTGGTGGCATTTCNTTCANNGCAACCTGAGCCCANACACTTTTCCAAACCGCNGAATTGACTTCATCGACGGGACCCAAANCAGTCAGCGAAAGATTGCCTTCNGGATCNGTCTCACCATGACAATCTCCACAGTGNNTCGCTAAAAANGGNTCGGCAAAANTCTTGAAGTTCTTGTTGACCTTCNTTCCCGGNGTATAAGTTTCGCCATGNNCCACGGAGANCAGACTCNACAACNACGTCAACACNCACACAACATTGAGCTTGCTCATATCATCAGTTCTTTGACAGGACCGCTANCATTATCAAATTTCTTGGCCAGNTGTTCNCTCATGTTGAAGCGATCNACAGTCTGCCCNGCCGCCCGCAAAATNGACGTNTAAAGNGCNTTGATGGGNCGTTTACCATCCAACTGNGTNAAACATCCAGTNTTGAAGGCACCNTCGCAATTACCCAACAACATGACNGGCCAATTCGCACCATTGGTATGCTGCTTGTCNGCGTTGTTGCTNGTATAGACNATNAANGTATTGTCCATCATCGTTCCATTGCCCTCAGGAACACTCTCCAANGCNTGCATNATTCTCACCAGCATGCGACTGTTGTACTGACGAATCTTGACCCAGATCGGATTTCCGTGCTGGTTCATGTGGCCGAGGTTGTGACCTTGTTGTTCAACACCGACACCTTTCCAGGAACCAAAAATCTCACCGCGTCCTGAACCGATGGTCAGCGTGTTGGTAATCCCCGATGTCACTGCTGAAATACCGAGATCCAACAGAACATCGTGCCAATCGGTTTCAAACTCGGGCTTGGTGTAGCGTTCATCAACCGCGGGTGCAAACTTTCGTAGATGATCGGAAACCGTATCCAAACGTTCCCGCAAACCGTTGACGTCCTGAAAACCTTGGACGTATTGACCATACCGCTGCTGGTCAGTCGATGGCAACGATTGCCCTTTTGATGCAGCCAAGCGTTCAATTTGGTTGAATAGATTTGAGCGTGCTTCGTGCTGCAACTGAATGTCACCTGTAGAGATGCCGCCGTACAACAACTGGTACAGATGATTCGGATTCGAATGCATGAAAATTGGTTGACCGGCACCGCTGGCTGACAAAGTCGCGAGCGTTGGCTTGGCAGTCATGTTCTCAAGTGAATCCATTCCGATGCAAAGATGAGGCAATAATGTCTCTGGCAACGCTTTACCCAATTCATGGTCAATGGTCGATCCACTTGGTGGCACACCATCGCCACCACGATAACCGCCCAAAGCGCCAAAAAATGCACTATGCGATGGGCTGGTATGCGTTCCATGCAAGCCATTGATGATGTGCAATCGTTCCTTGTAAGGCTCAAGAGCGCTGATCGGTTCAGGCAGCTTTACTTTCGCCAATGAACCGCTGTTCTTCATGCCATCGGGAATGCAGGTTTTGGGATCGAAACCCTGATTCTGCATGAAGAAAATGACGCGTTTAGCAGAGGTCTCAGTGTTCGAAGAAGCGAACAGTTGTTGCCCCGTAAGCGACGAACTGAACGCAGCACCAACGCCGGTCGCAACACCTTGAAGCAGCTTTCTTCGGTTGAGCATGATCAATCTTTCAAAAAGATGGGCATTTCGATCTCAGCGAACAAAACACCTGACGGAAAACTTGGAAAATCAACGAGATCTCGCGGTCGACGACGAACACTTACTGAACGACTGCGCCATCGTGAGAAACCTTAAAAGGCAATTCAAAGCGGATTAGTGGGACACGCTTGAAGTTGGGATGCCTGAACTGTCCCCTTTATTCTAATCATCATCAAATTTTACCGCAACTGATTACTGGCAAAGGATTTATGGCAAGCTGAATGCTCACATGCATCCCCACCCAACAAAATTGGGCTGCCCACGTGCTAATACGTTCAGTATTTATCGGCATTTTGAACGTCATCCATTGCTCGGCTTGGGGAAGGCTAACATTGGGAAAGGTTCCACTGCCTGACGTTGAGGTAGTCGGGCGTGCCGGCAGATCCAGCAAATCTGACTGCACACGCACCAGCAGACTCGTGCTACAGAATTACTTGCCATCTACTTGGCACTTCCCGATTTGGAAATGGGAACCTCCTCATCAGGCACACCTGGAAAAGCAGGGTGCAAGCGATGGGTCCAGTCAGGAAAAAAGAGTCGCTTGGTAGCAGTGGAGGGAATTTCTTCCGATGCTTTTGGAAAAAGCTGCCCCGGTTTTTGCTCCGCCACGCTGCGATCAGTGAAGGCACTCATCAGAGCGACCAGATCGTTGACTTGTTGATCCGTCAGATTTAACTTTCCCATGTCTTCACGATTCACCGTTTCCGGATAGTCGGTGGAACCCCAACGCAGAGTTTCCAAATCTCTCTTGTTATAGAACTCCATTACCTCCTGCAAAGTCGCGATAGAACCATTGTGCATGTAAGGCCCTGTCAACTCGACGTTTCGCAAAGATGGTGCACGAAACTGCCCCATTCCCTCAGCACCAATTTTGGCACCCAGCCCCGGGTCTTTCTCGCCTCGAGAAGGCACACCCAGATTGTCGTACCCAAAGTCGCTCAACAAAGCCGGCGTCCACCCCGTTGGCTCCAGAAAGTGACAGTCCGCGCACTTACCGTCTCCACGAAAGACTTCCAGTCCGCGCAGCTCAGCTGTCGACAGTGCACCTGCCTTCCCCGCCAAATAATCATCGATTCGGGCGTCGAACGGTCGAAACATGGGTTCCTTGAGAAACTCCACCAACGCTCGAAAAGCATGATAAGTCAATTGACTGTCATCCTTCCAGCGTTCCTTACCGATCCACGCTTCAAGCTTGGTCGCATAACCTGAGCGTCGCAATCGTGCGGCCAGATCTGCAAGATCAGGCAAATTCATTTCATTGCGATCGAAAAAGGGTTGTTGTACCTGTTCGAACAAATCACGGGCTCTTCCATCATGGAACAAGCCACCCTCATAAGCATAAATCTCGGTTCCGTCTTTCGTAAACAAATCCTCATACGCAAAGCTGGGAATCAACGCGGCATACATCAATGATGGCGCATTACGTCTACCATTGCGGCCCCTGACAGCACCAGGTGACACAGAACGAGAATCCGCAAACGCAGCAGAAGGAAGATGGCAGGAAACACACGCCTGCCCCTCCGGACGCGATAAGCTCGTATCGAGAAAAATTTCCTGTCCTATCTTTGCCGCCATCCGAAGACTACCAGTTCGGCTGTCTTCTCCAGCCGTCAACGGCTCAACGGCGGAAACCCGGATCGTTAGCCAGCATAGCGTCGCAAGTGCGGTGCAAACCGGAATTGAATGAAGGAAAGATAGATTCATTAAACTGACAAACGCTTTCTAGTGTTTGTTGTCTGACGGGGGTGATACACACACTCAGCAAAACATAATCGACCCGGTTTTAAACCTCCGGGATACGTTCCGTTGCGTCACCGAACTGACTCAACTTGACTCCCATCTTATCCATCATACTGAGATACAGTCGGCACATCTGTCGATCAGATTCGCCGGAGTAATCCAGATTCTGACCGCCTTTGATTTGCCCACCCGCAGAACCCAGCAAAACCACCGGTAGACGTGTGGCGTCATGATTTCCAGTCAGCATGCTAGAACAAAGCATGATCATGGAGTTGTCCAGCGCAGTGCAATCACCTTCCTGGATCGAATCCAGACGCTTTGCGATGTATCCCACCTGTTCAAGGAAGAACTGATTCACCTTCAACCAGTCTTCTGAATCCGTATGAGACAATAGGTGATGAATCATGTAATCAACACCGAGATGGGGAAACCGCAAAGTCCCATGATCATTATTCAATTTCAGCGTGCAAACACGCGTGGTATCGGTCTGAAACGCCAATACCAGGATGTCACACATCAACCGCATGTGTTCAACAATATCCTGTGGATAACCATCCGCTGGGCGTGGTAAATTCGGTTCTGACAATGTGGGTCTCCAGCCCTGCAATTCTCCCTGCTGACCAGCTCGCTCAATCCGTTTCTCAACTTCGCGCACCGAGTTCAGATATTCGTCGAGTTTCTGTCGATCAGACTGGCTGATACGCCGACGAACATCACTTGCATCCTGCAAAATTGCATCGATAACGCTTTGATCACTGCGACCAGCGGGTTCTTTGAAAAGCTGGTCAAACGCCAGAGCCGGATACACTTCCAAGGGAGTCGGGGAAGTCGGGCTGCTCCAAGAGATGTGCGAGCTATACAGCATCGAATAATTCTTGTGTACCGATGGATTGGCCTTCTCGCAACCCAAAACCAGACTCGGCAATTTTGTGCGTTTTCCAACCCGCTGGGCAACAAGCTGGTCCATGCTCGTTCCCGAGCGAATGGTTCCACCTGCTGACAAGGGAGAACCCGACAGCAGGTTTCCCGTCTGCGAACTGTGAATATTTCCTTTCAACGCCTCCGCGTTGTAAAGTCCATTGATGAAGACCATCCGATCGCGAAATGACTCGATCGGCTTGAGCACTTTGCCAACCTCCATCTCTGCTCCACTCCCTCGTGCCCACCATTCTTTGGAATGATAGCCACATCCTGAAAACAACACCGCCATTCTTACCGGCGCGGCGTTGTCAGCAGGGTCCTCGGCCTCGGATTGCTTACCGTATGCCATCTTATCGGCCCACGCAGTCGTTGATTCCATCCATGGTAGTGCCATCGATACACCCAACCCACGCAAGGCCCAACGCCGGGATAAATTCTTACTGGTCATCAAACGCCCCCGTATGGTTGATCGATTGTGGTTGGAAGCTCTTTGGCTGGTCACGAATTTGACAAAATTGCGGGCTTGTGATTATCAGCTCGACCGCAATTTCAAAATGATAGTCACTCTTACTGAGGGCAAGCTGCATCCGATCCAACAACGGGTCATCTGATAACAGCACTTCTCGACCAAGAGCAAAGCCGAGCAATTTCCGACAAAACTGGCGGACCACCTCTTCACGACGCTCGTTTAGCAGATAGTGCCGGAGACCCTCGGAACCCGTAATCACCCGCCCATCTACCAACGTTGCCTCCGTGTCCACAGACTCCTCACGCAACCCACCCAGTGCATCATAGCCTTCCAGTGCAAAACCAAACCCATCAATGTGGACATGACATTTCGCACAAGCGGCCAGCGAACTGTGTTTCTCGATCAATTCTCTGGATGTCAGACCCTCGGGGACTGACTCAGGTAACAACGGAACATCTGCGGGTGGCCTCGGCAGATGTTCACCAAGCAAAGTCTCGTAGATCCAATTTCCCCGAAGAATCGGACTGGTTCTCGATGCACCAGACTGACTGGCCAGAAATGTCGCCATCCCCAGAACACCTCCACGGCCTTTCAACTGAGTGCCGTCGATACGATGCCATTGGCCGTCACTCGATACGCCGCGACTGACCTGTTTGTCTGGATCCCATTCCAATCCATAATGTTCTGCCAGTGCCTGATCGACAAAGGTATGATCCGCATCGATCATGTCGAGGATCGATCCATTATGCTGAAACATATTCTGAAAAAACTGGATGGTCTCACCGTACATGCTCGTTCTCAACGCCGCAAACTGTGGATACAGTCTTTCGTTCTTATCATCATTTTTGTCGAAGTCCCGGAAGTGCAACCACTGGCAGGCAAATTGTTCTGCAAGCCGTTTGGCACGAGGATCCTTCAACATCCGCCGCATCTGCTGCCTCATCACTTTTTCGTCATGCAGTTTTCCGAGCCTGCCAAGTTCCATCAGCTCCTCGTCCGGCACGGAAGACCACAGAAAGAAACTGAGCCTTGAAGCTAATGCTTCTCCGTTCACATCAGATTGCCCTGTTCCCGATTGCGGCGACTCCAGCTTGTAAAGGAATTCAGGTGCCGTCAAAACGCGAACAACCAAGGCTTGCAGCGCGTGGGGATGTTGCATCCCGTCGTCTCGTCGGCGGCGGTAAAATTCCATCAGTCGCTGCCGCGATGGTCCATCAAGTCGCTGTCGCCAGGCGCGTTCCGTAAAATTCACAACAGCCGTCAGTTGCAATGGTTCCAACGCCATTTTACGTTTTCTAAACTCATCCGCTCGACGATTGATGGGCTCTCGCAATGGTTCAAATGCGGTGACCAGATCGGGGCGATCCTGTGTAGCGAACTCAGCAATCTGCTCAAACGAAACAGCCAACTTGAGTGGCTCATCACTGACGAAAAGCAGTTCATTCCACAGTCGATCCAACTCGCGCGTCTCAGCCGGATTGAGCATCAAACGCGACAGATAATCATCTTCGCGGTGAAACAGCCTCAATGTCACGACCTCATCAACAGGAACAATTCGCGAATAACATAATGCCGGAGGAAAAAATTCGGCAAACGAGCGCACCGACGACCTTATCCGCTCACTTTTCAATCCCTCGGGATGCACCAAAAACGTGCCACCAAAATCAAACTCAGGAGCCGCAATCCTCTTGTCATGAACCTGCAACTGGACAGCCCCCTCAACTCCACTGGCTGCATGCATTTGCGCGTTGGTTACCAGTTCAGCTGCCTTGAACTCGGCAGGAATATCGAAGTGTAGGGTTGATGTACCGTGAGTACACAGGTCGTTGGGTTGCAACTTGCTGCCATCAGGATGCAAACCAGACGACGATGCATTTTTCTCTCCCGAAGCTTGCTGATCCGATTCCTCCAAAGATGACTTTCCCAGACTGATCCACCGCAAGGGCCCACGCCAATCCAAAATCTGCTTGCGGAGTTCCTGATCAGCAACAGAAAGTGTCTTGTGCTCATCTGTCGTAACAACTCGCTGGATTTCATCGGCCAACCTCGCCAATTCCCGTTCCTTGCCAATCTCCGGTTTTTCCATCAACAAAATCGCTTGGGACCGCCACGCCGACAAGGCTGACCCATCCGGTATCTGAAGCGCAGACTCTGGAACACTTTGCCCGAAGTTCCATACGTCTGCATGGCCCAATGTGTCCGCCATGGGGTTGCCTTCGTGTACACGATCAACCACCTGCTCACTCAAAATCCATTTCCGCTCAAGCCCTTCCTTCTCCACCAACTTCAGTTCCACATGCGTTGTATCACAACTGTGGTTCTTGTCTCTGGCAAGAATCATCAACGCAACCACATCCCCCTGATCCAAATTCAGCGGCCGCGTACTGGTCCAGCGATCACCACCACCATTGTCCATGACTCCTTCCGCAACAAGCTTGGTTCCCCACTTGGTACGATGCTCGATTCTCCAAGCCGATCCGTTCCCACACTTGTTATCTGCATCTGCTACGGAACAATTCAATTCGAAGTTCCCGGCAACGGGACTTTTCCAGGAAACCACGGCCGCACTGGTTGGTGATGGATGTACCACAACTGCACGAGGTGGAATTGTCAGAGTCAAAAAACTGATGCTCTCTTCAGAACGATTCGTCAGCATGCTTGGAGTAGCTGCAACTCCCCAGCCATTGATCGCATCATATCCCTGCACCTTGGACATTTGACTCGTAAACAACCCATCGACTCTGCGTGTGTCCTCACGCTTCAATCCAGCGTACGCAAACCAACTCGCCAGCAAGTCACGATTCAGACCTTCAGTATCAAACGGCTCATCTGCTGCTGGCTGCCGTGTGACTGGTTGAAAAAACTCCTCTAGCATCCGCTTGAAATACCGGTAGGTCTGAGCCAACTCTCGCTGCTGCATCGAGCGTACCTTGGCACTCAATCTGTTCACATCCCGTAACATGATTGCATCCTGTGCGCCACGAGCATCAGGTTCCAGCAGCAGACGGGGCTTTTGCCAAACCACAAAGTCCTGTGCATCTCCATCACCAAGATCATGAACTGTCAAACACACGGGAATCACATTCCCCTCATCTGCTTTACCCAAAGGCAAACGCAATTCCTGCTCATCAACCACAGGGATGATCGGTTCCATCCAGCGTTGGGGGCCGCCTTGCCGACCGATATGACCAATCGAGTTGAATTTCCAAAACCCATTCTGAGCCTGATTGATTTTGGTCAACAAAGAATCAACTTCGTCAACCGTTGCCCTTTGGAAAGCAGTTCGCAGTTGAACGATCAAGAAAGAATTTGATCCCGTCCCAGCGAGCATGTTCCAAAGCTCGGAAAGATAACGCTGATTCAAACCAGTCTGCGATGCGACTGCGGCAACCGTAACATCCCCTGCCTGCAAAACCTCACGACTCTCAAGCAACGTCTGAAGGTACAACTTGATTGGCAACAAACCTCCCTGATTTGTCTGAAACTTGATGCCCTGCAAGTCGACTGCGGAACCACCCCCATCGGCAGTGTAACGGCGATAAAATGCCTGAATGTCTGCCAACTTTTCATTGGTTCGGTCACGCTGGGTTGTTGATGGACTGAACTCAATTCCCGTGGGTAACAGCACCAGATGCTCCGCCACTCGTTTCGCTGATTCCAGATACTTGCCAAACAGTGAGGGCGACATTGCCTGTCCGCTTCCCACGTTCGTAAAACCTTCTCCGGCCGCACCATCCACAGGCAAATCCCGCGTTGGGTTCAGAACCGTCAGACCTGTCAAATCACGAATTGCATAATCGTATTCAGCATTGCTTAGACGCCGCAATGAAATCTCTCCTGGATCGCCTGCTTTCAATTTCGCCTCAGCCTTCAAAAATGCATTGGTCCAGGAAATCAATCGCAGCAGATCAGCCTCGTCAGGTCGCGGCGCGTCGGGTGGCGGCATTTGCTGACTATTCAAAACCTGACGAACCTTCAGCCAGACCTCAATGTTTTCCCGAGCTTCCTCGATTGAGTGGTGAACATCAAAATTGATCCCCCCTTCCTTCACTTCTCCACCATGGCAGCTGCCACAGTGAGTTTTGATCAACGCGCGCGTCTGCGCGTCTAGCATCCCCCCATCAACCGCGTGCGTTTCGTCCGCGGTTGACTGTGCGAGGCAGAATTCGCTGGCACAGAAAAATATCCCAGTCACAATCATGCTCAACGCCAGAATTGTAGCTCGATGATGACCTGGAAATGGCATTGCCAATCCCAAGCTTGCACGAGCAACGACAATGGTTCTGAAGAATGAAAACAGCATTTGTATTATTCTCGATCAACCCAAAGTTCTTTGGGAGGGATGTTCACATCACGCCCATTTCCAGCTCATGACAACTCAACCTTGAACTACTGACAAAATTGCTGCGACTCCTGTTCCGTCAAAAAGGCAACTGAACTCTTCAGTTGAACTCAGCGATGGGCATACAGAGGGTCTAACGCATGGCCAAGCAGGCGAATTTTCCCGAAACCACTAGTTTACCAGCTCGCGGCCTCGTCAAGGCTGCAGAGAAAGAAGGATGACAGACAAACATTTTTGGATAGAACCAACCCAAAGTGGTTGCTCTGCCGGCACGCGGCGATTCCCACTATCGCTGAATTACAGCTGTGAGCCATCTGGCCATCGTGATGAACTGCACGCCCGAACTCACTTCATGTAAATAGCTTCACATATCGTGAATCTGCACGTACTGTGAATCGGGGAACGAGTACGTCACGCTGCAGATTTTCGGGATCATGTCTCGGTACCGGCTAGCGACCTGACATTCGGGTCGATCGTCATCAGAGGGATACCTGACTGCCCAAAGTTCAGTCAAACACCATTGGCAGAGTTCAAACTGGACTCTGGTTCCGCCGAAGATTGGGGGACTGGCAAGGTTTCCGGTTGGTCACGCGTCGCTGATGGTGAAGGTTCAACGGTCGAAGGCAAGTCGCCAATGTTTCGACCACTCACGTCACTAGTTGACTGGCCAAGACAACGCCTGAGTCGTTCTCTTGTTTCTGCAAACCCCGGTGTTGCAGTGATGTACCGGAGTTCCGGATTCGCAACCACACCGTCGTAGTGCGACAACAGTTCCTGCAACTCTACAGTCTTTCCCCGAGCAAGTAAGGATGACAATTGCCGAGGAGCAAGGTACTCGAGCCACGCCTCACCGTATTCGCTGACTTCCAGACCTCTGGCCAGTTGTTCCGTGGCCTTCCCAAAATGCCCGGTCGCTGATCGCGGTACAACCAGAGCAGATGCACCATCACGTGGGTTAGGGGCTGTATTGAATCCGTACCAGTCTGCAAGCCCAATGGCTGTCGAACTGCGAGGAACTTTTGGGACTCGATACCGTCCTGGAAACTGACTGTCGTAGCGATATCGCTCACGAAAGTACGGATCCTTCAGAAGATCCGGGGCCTCAAAACTGCCGTAGCGATAGGGATCATAGCCATAACCATCAAACCGATAGGGGTCGAGATATCCGTAGCCACCGAACCCGGGATAATAGCCGTAGCCTGGAAAGGTACCGATCCCAATGCTGATATTGATTCCCGATGAGGTTCGGTAAGAACGATCATTCTGGACCGCTTTCGCGGGTTGCCGATGACTGTCGTAACGCTGCAGCTTCGCACCTCGTTTGGACTGGTGCCGTCGACCGAATAGCTGAGCATCCGCCTGCGTGCAGTGCAGAACACTGAAACTGACAAAAAGGATCATCAATCTACGAAACATGCGAAATCTCCGGCAACTCAACGAACTGGAACCTCTGAACTCTAGGACGCAGACAGCACCACAGCGTAACTTTGAGCCAGTTTTTTGAAACGACTTTCGTTGCAACCCCTACAATGTGAACAGGCCGTTGGTCGAACATGTCGCCGCCCGGTCCGATGGATATGCATGGCACCGGAATACCGGTTTTGCGAGAAGGCGTCGTCATAACAGAGTCAGCCCGTCGTTCAGGGACGCAGCCGCACAGTATCGAATCGACCGGACGCTGCTACCATGAGGGTTGAGTCTTTTGATTTTTACTGCCCCTCACATGCCTCACAGACTTTCATGAGACCATTAACAACGCTCGCTTTGCTTTTCACGTGCCATGTGACTGCCATTGCAGATGTCCGCCTGCCAAGCCTGTTCAGCGACCGGATGGTACTGCAACAAAATACGGATAATGCTGTTTGGGGATTTGCCGACCCGGGCGAAAAAATCTCCATCACGCCGAGTTGGGGAAATCCGGTCAAAACAACGGCCAACACGGTGGGCCAATGGCGAGTCTTTCTGAAAACACCCTCGCACGGAACCGGTCATTCACTTGTCATCCGTGGAAAAAACACACTATCGCTGACGGATGTGGCTATCGGCGAGGTCTGGTTGTGCGCTGGCCAGTCCAATATGGGTTGGGCGTTGGGCAACTGCTTCGATGCCGAGCAGGAAACAAAACGTGCCAATGCTGCCAACTTGCGGATTTTCAAATCGTCGCGTGAACACTGGCACGAACCACTCACTGAATCACGTGACCGGCTTTCAAAATGGGTCGCCTGTACCCCCGAAACCGCCGCAATGACATCTGCGGTTTCCTACCACTTCGGCAAGACGCTTCAAGAAACTCTTGGTATTCCTGTGGGAATCATTGTGCAGGCATACGCTGGAACACCAATTGAAGGCTGGATGCCTGCCGCAATCCAACGGCACGATGAACGCACACAGATGCACATTGCACAACTGGACAAGAATTCCCGGCGCTTTGATCGCGATGACGCACTCAAAACGTACAACCAGGAACTCCTCACCTACCAACAGAAGATCGATGCTGGGGAAACGATGAAGAATCAGTGGAGACAACTCCAACCACCTTTCATCACCAAACCTGCCAACCTCGGTCACCAATACCCCGGTCATATCTTCAACGCCATGATTCACCCCATTCGGCCTTATGGAATCCGGGGGGCGATCTGGTATCAGGGTGAACGGAACTCCAAGAATGTACCGCAGGCAGCGTACTATCGTGAGCAAATCAAAAAACTGATCAGCTACTATCGTTCATCCTGGCACGAGTTGTCGGATGAGAATGTCGCAGACGACTTTCCGTTCATCCTCACTCAGTTACCCAGTTGGAATCCACCGCAAACCACGCCTGTTGAAGGACAGAAAGCGCCGTGGGCGGTCAATCGTGAAGCGATGCGGCTGGCCAGTCAGGAATTGCCGAACGTAGGGCTGGTCGTTTCCATCGATACGGGCGATGCCGTTCTACTGCACCCAAAGAATAAACGACCCATCGGAATACGGCACGCACTGTATGCACTTGAATGTGTATACGCGATGGACGTGATCGGCTCTGGCCCGCAGTTCACCAATCAACGAATCGACGGCAGCCGAATCATCCTCGACTTTGATTCGCAAGGCAGTGGTCTGGTGACTGCCAATGATTTGAACCAGACCGGTGACTCGAAACTGAACTCCTTTGCCATTGCCGGAGACGATCAGCAATGGCAATGGGCAGACGCTACCATCAACGGTGACCAAGTGGTTGTTTCATCCAGCGAAGTGAAATCACCTGTTGCAGTGCGTTATGCATGGGCGATGAACCCATCACAGCGCAACCTGCTGTACAACCGCGAAGGTCTGCCAGCATCACCATTTCGAACCGACGATTGGCCTTCATTTGACCCCGAAGATGAAGTCATCGAGGTCGTCAAGCCACAGGCTCCCGAAGGATACATGCCACAGGATTGGCAACGACCAGTCATGCTGCAGACACCCAGTCCAAAGCCGTTGAAGGCAACGCCCAGTCCAAAGCCGCTGAAGGCAACACCCAAAAAAGATCGTGGCGAAAAGGTCCATCATGAAAGTGGGACGGCTCCTGAAATCACCGATCTCAATGCCGAGGATGTTTCCTACACGCTGGAAAAAAACATCCCCGATCTTGAAACGCCCTATGTCAGCACCTCCCCACAAGACCAGAGGGACGGTATCGCTGTTGGCAATCTGGGTACTGATAACGAGCTGGCAAAACGCATTCTGGCATTCGCAAACGAAATCGACGCAGGTGACCATGGAGAGATTGACAGTCTTCTGCTTTACCAGCACGGCAAACTGTTATTTGAATCTTACTATCGACGCGGCCGAATCAACTACCCTCACTACCAAATGTCGATCACCAAATCCTACACAGCGATGGCGATCGGTCGCGCGATTCAATTGAAGCATCTGAGCATGGATGACTTGGATCGCCCCGTGGTTGATTTTCTCAAGAATATTGACCAATCCAAAATCGTTCCCGGAGCAAACCAGATCACAGTTGCCCAAGCTCTTAATATGAAATCCGGTATCCGAATTGATCGGGCCAAGGTCAATGAACTCAGAAAAGAAAAAGATCTGCTGACGGGTCAGGGACAAATCCAGGCCTACCTGCGATACAGCGCTCCGATACCTACAGCCAACAAGAGCTTCAAGTACCAAGGCTCCGATCCTTCGATGACAATGCAAGTCCTGGAAGCTGTCGTGCCGGGTTCTGCCAGACATTTCATCGAAACAGAACTGCTAGCCAAACTTGGGATCACCAACTTTGCCTGGCAAGACGACGTCAGTGGACTACCCAAATCGGCTGCTGGAAGCAGCATGCGTTCCCGCGACATGCTCAAGTGGGGCATGTTGGTGAGCAACGCCGGTAAGTGGAACAACGAACAACTGATTCCGGCCGAGTTTGTCCGGCGGGCGACAGATCGTATCAACACCAATCCTCAGGGAACCTCCTACGGCTATTTCTGGTGGCGACACGACATTCAAGTCGGAGATCGCACTTACGATTGTCGATCGGGTCGTGGTGCTGGTGGCCAATTCATTTTGATGCTGCCAGAACTGGATCTGATCATCGTTGTGACAGCGCATCAGCAAGGCATGGGTAAAATGCTGAGTACGGTGCCGAAGAAAATCCTGCCTGTATTCGCCCGCGACAAATAACGAGTGCTTCAGCAAGATGTGCAGGTAAACTGCTGAAGTTACCGGCCACGGCGCAAATCACCGATGGTCGGCGGTTTCACAATCACTTGTTCAAGATCAAGCAAACAGATCTGTAACAACGTTTGCCTTTTCTGGTCCGGTGAGTTGGTGTAGCCGGCCTTCATGCTGAAAGTTCAACGCATGATGATCAAGTCCCATCAGGTTCAGGATCGTCGCATGCAAATCTCGGAAGTGCACTTTTCCTTCGACTGCCCGATCGCCTGTGTCACTGGTTTTTCCATGAACATATCCTGATTTGACTCCACCGCCAGCCAACCAGAAAGTGAATCCCTTCGCGTTATGGCCAGTCTCATCTTTTCCATCATCAGGTGTCAAACCCGGCCGACCAAATTCGCCGCCCCACACCACGAGAGTGTCATCCATCAGTCCACGGGCGGTCAGATCTTCCAGTAGCGCTGCGATGGGCGCATCAGTCGTTTCACAATTGGCCTTCAAATCACGACGATGATTCTTGTGCTGATCCCAACCACCATGGTTGAGTTCAATGAAACGCACTCCCGCTTCGGCAAATCGGCGTGCCAGAAGACACTGCCTGCCAAAGTCAGTGGGCCGGCAGGTACCAATCGATAATTTTTTTCCAACTCGGTAGCGTTGCAATGTCGCTTCGGTTTCATTGCTCAGATCCAGCAATTCAGGAGCAGTCGACTGCATTCGGAATGCTAACTCCATCGATTCTATCACCCCCTCCAAATGCTGATCTCCAGAACGCTGCATGGCGTGCTTGCGATTCATTTGCTGCACAAAATCCAATTGCTTCCGTTTGATTGAACTCGGAAGATGATCACCGGAAATATCACGGATGGTTGCCGCAGACATATTTTCGCCGTTGGTGCCGATCGGCGTACCCGCGTACTCCGTGGGTAAGAATGCGCTGGAATACACCGATGGCTTGGCAGCATTCAAACTGATGAAACTGGGAAGATCCTCATTCTCACTTCCAAGACCGTAGGAAATCCACGAGCCCATGCTTGGTCGTTTTCTCAGTCGCTCGCCAGTGTGCAATTGCAAAAATGACTGAGCATGATTGCCAGTATCAGCATGCATTCCATTGATGACACAAAGTCGATCTGCATGTTTCGCTGTCTCTGGCAAAAGCTCCGAAACCCACATTCCACTCTCGCCTCGTTGCCGGAAAGCGAAAGCCGATCCAGGATGTTTCTTGTTCCCTGTTTGTGGTTTGTAATCGAAGGTGTCCATTTG
The DNA here is from genome assembly GCA_002689655.1 of Rhodopirellula sp. Taxonomy (GTDB): domain Bacteria; phylum Planctomycetota; class Planctomycetia; order Pirellulales; family Pirellulaceae; genus Rubripirellula. Next base: position 131,326 of record NZHC01000049.1, read on the forward strand.
CGCTGGACCACCGCTCATGCAAAGAAATATCACCCGTTTTGCACGGGCTGTATGGGCCAAAACCGTGGAACCCAGCGACGTTCCTGATGAACCGACCGCCTGACAAAGCGAGGACTGCAAAGCCAGGTAACCAAATCCACAGGACGCCGATTGCAACATGTGTCGTCGTGAAATCATATCAATCGTCAATCCACGTATCGAAATTCATTTGTCATCAACATCGCCTGACAAAAACTTTGCCAAACTCGCTGCCTTCGCTGACCTGTGTCAGTCACTCTTTTCTCAAACTGGGCATCAATAGCCACAAGATAATCCATCGCGCCATTCAACTCGACCTCACTAGGCAGCCTCTGGAAGCAGGCTTGAAATACGCTTCTCACCCTGGCTGGATCTGCTGACGCGCCATTTTCCTCAAACTGAGAATCTTCAAGTAATTTACGAGCGTAGAGTCCAGCTTGTGAAACCATGAAGTCACTGTTCAAGAGAAACAGCGTCTGGGTAGGCAAAGTAGTCACATCGCGCTGACCCGTAATCCCCACTGCATCAGGCAGGTCAAAAGCAACTAATTCCAGTGGTGGTGCATGCCTCAACATGCAAAGGTAAATGCTTCGATGATTCGATTTCTGGTGAAGATTGGTTGCTTCCCCCGGGGGCCAATTTATCAAAGCGTCAATTTTTTCAATCGCTGATCCCTGCTGTGGCGAATGATCCAGTCTTCCTGTGACATGCAGGATACTGTCGCGTAAGGACTCCGCATCGAGGCGTTGCCGATAATGCCGCGCCAGCCAACGGTTATCAGGATCTGCGTTGAGTGAGTCAGCATCATGTTGACTGGCAAGCTGGTACGTCCGTGACAACACAATCTGCCTGATCATCTGTTTTACGGACCACCCTTGCTGAACAAATTCGTCAGCCAGATAGTCAAGCAATTTCGGATGCGTTGGCCTGGCACCGTAGACTCCAAAATCATCTGGCGTTCCAACGATCCCGCATCCCATTAGGTGCAGCCAGATTCGGTTGACCATGACGCGTGCAGTATGTGGGTGATCCTCGCGAGTTAGCCAGTCCACCAACTCCTCCCTGCCGCTTCCGCCCTTTCCTGCTTTGAATGGTCCGTTTTCAAATCGATGCGTGACAGCCGCAGGCAGCGTCTCATAAGCCGTCAAAACCCCTCGATTAACCGAGGCACCTTTCTTAGCACCATCGCCATTGACATGTATTTTGCTGTCAGCCGGATTCGGTTTGTCGCGAACTCCCATCGCATACCCTTCAACAGGTGTCGGAATGATTCCTTTGGGCTGTCCCGACTGCATATGTAATCCAACAGCGGCATCACGGTCCAAGCCGCGATCGTAAGCAGAAAATTCACCAACGTTTCCCTGAAGGGGCGCGAACTTGTCACTTCGTCTTGCCAGACTGAATTCCCGTGACTTGCCAAAAGTTGCCTCAAGCTCAGACTCCAACTCAAGCTGACCATTCAAATACACTTCGACCGTCCCACCACGCCTCACCAGAACAATGTGGTTCCATGAGTTGGGAGGAATGACAGTCGAACCCTTCACTGATTTCTTCTTTTCATTTCCATTGAAGACAAAAAGCTTGCCAGTCACAGCTTTCTCGTGTTTTCCACCAATGCCGAGATGGTCACCCGGCAAAGCCTTGTCACCTAACTTGGCTCGGGAAAACAGATAGGTCGTGATCGGCCGCGCATCATTGGCCAACGTGTTACGAAACCAGAATGAAATACTGTAGGATTCCGCGTCGCTTGGGAATTCACCCTGCAAGGCGTTTTCTTTCACCACGGCATAATCAACTTGACTGAACGAAAGCTCCGATTCCGGTTTCAATTGCCCGGCGTGCTCGGTCAGTGATTCATTGATTACAGGTTGAAGTTTTTGAACCGCACCCCGGTATGCTTCTGGCAAAACAGGCGTCTTGCTGCGATCAGGTCGCGTCTGATCGAGGATCAAACGTGATCTTAACGCGTGCAATTCAGTAGGTGGTGCGGTAAGTTTTTCATTTCCAGCAGCGCCGTACAGTGTCTGTGTACTCGAGAAAATCCCTGCAAGCGCATAGTAATCGCGTGTTGGAATGGGATCATGCTTATGATCATGACAGCGCGCACAGGCAATACTGAGCCCCAGTACTCCAGTTCCAACCACATTGATCTGATCGTCAACCACATCCATGGCAAAGTTACTGTTCATTGCTGAAGCCGGCTTAGAACCAAGTGCCAGAAAACCGGTCGCTACCAGATTGCGATTTCTCTCATCTGCGTCATCTGCCTTGAGTTGGTCTCCTATGATCTGCTCTCGAAGGAAATGGTCATAGCCGGGATCACGATTCATCGCATCGACCACGTAATCACGATAACGCCACGCATGGGGAAACGTTGCGTTTCTTCCCAAGCCATCGTCACCGTTGGATTCGGCGTATCGTGCTACATCAAGCCAATGCCTACCCCAGCGGACTCCAAATGCGGGTTCCCCCAATAGCCGATCCACGAGTCTGGGGACTGCCTGTTGTCCATGCTCTTGATACTCATCAACAAACTTCTCAACCTGATCAGAGGTCGGTGGCAAGCCTGTCAGATCGAAGTAGAGTCGTCGAACCAGTACTCTGTGCTCAGCATCGAATGTCGGTTTCAGTCCAGCGGCTTCTATTCGCGCCAGTACAAATTGATCCAGTGGCCCACGAGGCCAAGTCCGGTCAACAACAGGCGGAACCGGTGAGACAACCCGCGGCTGGAAGGACCACAATGCATCTAGGTCATTGCTGCCCTTAATTGGCTTCACCGCCGCCTCGGTCCTCGGATCAAAGGCACCTTGGGCAATCCATTTTTCAAAGTTCTTCAATACCGACTCTGGCAGTTTCTCTGTCGGTGGCATTTCCATACCGTCATACCGCATTGCCTGCATCAACAGACTCTCATCCGGTTTTCCCGAAACAATGACCGCTCCTGATTCACCGCCCGAGATCAGGCCCGCTCTTGTATCGATCAACAACTTGCCACCAACCTCCTTCGAGTCAGCGGCGTGGCATTCGTAACAGTGCTCGACAAGAACGGGTCGAATTTTCTTTTCAAAAAACTCTGTCTGTTCACGATCAGACTGTGAAAAAGTAAGCGACGTTTGGAAAGCGAGCAAAAACCCCATCGCTGGAACGATTAGTTTCCGAAAACAAAATGTGGTCAGAATTCGTGAACGGAACACGACAAACACCAAACGGAGAGAAAGTTGGGAAGGGCAGGCAATCCAAGGATGGACTCATTAGTTTAGTGTCACCATTCACCCATTGAAATGACTTTTCGTGGCGATAAACGCGGGGATAAACGAATTTTGTTACTAATCGCATCGGCAGAACCCCACAATGACCAACCTGACAGGGACATCTGCCCGCACCGTTGGATGCACCATCCATCCAAGCAATGACCCCAAACACGAGGCTAAGTGGCTGTTCTCCAGCTGTTTTGCGCTCAGCCATTGAACCGCGTAGGCATAGCGGCATAGCTGGTTAAACTTAAAAGAAGGCTCCGACGAATCGGTCACTAACAAATCGGTCAGTGACGACACCCGCTTTAACAATAATGTGCGATGAAATACCTGTTCCTCATACTACATCTGACCTTTCTGGGTTCCCTTGACCTGGCTGCTGAACGTCCCAACATTCTGTTCATCATGTCTGATGATCACGCATGCAATGCGATCAGTGCCTATGGCGGCAGACTCTCCGCAGTTGCACCAACTCCCAACATTGATCGACTTGCCAAAGAGGGCATGCGACTGAATAAATGTTTTGTCACAAATTCAATCTGCACACCCAGTCGTGCAGTGATCCTTTCGGGTCAGTATTCACACGTCAATGGTGTGAAGACGCTGGTTGATGCCTTCCCGGGTCCCGACAAAGGCATTCCCAATGTTGCCGAACTACTTCGGCAATCCGGCTACCAGACGGCACTCGTTGGCAAATGGCATCTTCGTTCCGCACCGTGGGGATTTGACTACTGGAAGGTGGGGCCGGGTCAGGGTCTTTACCACAACCCGATCTTCATCACCTCGACCGACGGTGTCGCCTATTCATCACGCATCAAGAAAACGGCAAATCGCACAAAGGGCTATTACACAGACCTTGTCACTGACTTTGCATTGGAATGGCTCGACCAACGGGATGACCAAAAACCATTCTTCATGATGCTGCACCACAAGGCTCCGCATGGCAAATGGGAACCAGCAGATCGGCACAAAAAATATCTTGCAGATGTGGATATCCCTGAGCCGGAAACTCTTTGGGAAGATTTCTCGCACCGTTCTTCTGCCACCAGAGATATGGGAACCTCCATCACAAGCAGACTGCACCCCCGCCGAACGATGGTCGCTGATGTGCAAAAAGCCGATTGGCCTGCCGGGTCAATCGATCTTTCCGGAATGACCGAGAAGGAAAAAGGCAAAGCGGCGTACCAGAAATATCTGCATGATTACCTCGGCTGCGTCAAAGCGGTCGACGAAAACGTCGGACGTGTTCTCGACTACCTGGATAGAACCGGGCTCGCTGAAAACACACTGGTGATCTACACCGCCGATCAGGGAATGTTTCTGGGTGAACATGACTACTTTGACAAGCGTTGGATTTACGAAGAATGTTTGCAGATGCCATTTCTCGCCCGACTGCCGGGTGTGATTCCTGCTGGCGCCGTCAATGACGCACAACTCTGTTCCAATCTCGATTTCGCGCAGACATTCCTCGACTTTGCCCAGGCCAGTGATGCACCCGAAATCAACAAGATGCAAGGAACCAGCCTACGCACCATCCTCGCGGGCAAAACACCGCAGCAGTGGCGTGATGCCATCTACTATCGTTACTGGATGCATCTGGCTCATCACAACATTCCTGGTCACTATGGGATCCGCAACGATCGTTACAAATTGGTGTTCTTTTATGGATTACCACTGGATGCCAGTTTAGGAAGAGGTGATTTCCCACCCTCCATCGCTGGCTGGGAACTTTATGACCTCAAGCTTGATCCACAGGAAACCAATAATGTTTACGAAAAACCGGAATACGCATCGCTTGTACGCCTGCTGAAAAACCGACTTCAGGAACTCAAACAACAGTACGGCGACCAGGATGAAACTTATCCTGACCTAATGCGGCTACGCAAAGAACTCTGGTAGCGAACTCTGGTAGCCCGTAACCGTCAGCAACAGATCAATCGATCAATTTCCAAACATGGGTGCAGAAGAATGATCCCGCATCAAAGTAAAATTTTGGTGCGGACAGACTGAACTGAAGAATTTCTAATTTGCGCTATCATGATTAGCAGCCGTATAAACCCTCGTTTCCGGGTACTGAGAAAGCCACTCTCCCCATTGCATGCGTTCAAAGGGATAGTCACCTAATGGAATTGCCAAGGACGACTGGCCATATCTTTTTCCTTCCCACAACAACACCATCTGATTATTGACATCAAGTCCGCCCACACTCAGGGCTAGTGGCTGGTCATCATCTTGGGTCAAGACCCGAACACAGTCCACTAAATTGCAGTAAGTAACTGAAATCGCTTTTCCGTGAACATGCAGATTGGCAATATGCTTTCTCGGATTGGCCATATCGTCCAGAACAAACGCAAAAGCCTCACCAGCAATCTCTACCCCAACCACAGGATCTTCCGAATCAATTTGAACATCTTCACCTACAACCATGCTCGGTTGATCGACACCTGGAAAATTAAAGAACATTTGCAGTGGCTCATAAAATTCACCGCCACGCTTGATCCTCTTGATGTCTGCTGCCTCACGATCCCACTGTGCATGATCCGCGGCCGTAGGTCGATTCACATACGCAAATCTCGCCTCGCCCTTGACAACCAACAATGCACCAGCCCAAAGTCGCAGTAAACCAGAGGCAATCAAGACAAAGCCGACAATCAAATGGATCCGAATATCCCAATTCATACTTCACTCAACTTAATAAACATCAAAACGAATCGATGCTTAAAATCTAGGAGCGTAGTGCTTACAAATCAGTGCAGAACGAGTATCAGAATGTGTGTATCTTGTTACACGAGCAATGTTACAAAAACTCAGGATTTGATACGCGAGTTTACGTACTCGAAAATTGACTGCTATGTGACAGTTCAGATAGTCCGCAGCGCGAGCTAGCACGCTCGCAACCAATGGCCCGAAAACGGTGACGGGGAAACTGATAAAGACAAAGTAGGGTGCCGCGAATAGGGTGAGCCATCACCATTCTGCTAGACATTCAAAGGTCCACTATCTCGAGACTTGCCACCATGCTCCTCCATGAAACCTCAGTTTCATGTCAGAAAACACAAATGAAGCCGCGATCGCCTTCGGCACAATTACCTTCATACAACATTGCATCATTCATCACACCGAGTGATCATGAAGTCGAACGATCATTGAACGCTCTTGATTTTCCGCCCGTCACTTCATGTGCTGTGGGCTTTCGCATTCATTTTCAACAGCACCCCAAGTTTCCAAAAAACTCTCCATTTGGGGGGGTAACCATGGGAATGTTGCTGCCATCATCAACTAATGAATCAGTCTTCCACACGCAATGAATCCTCGATTGAGGAAGCCGTCCGCCGCACGCGTGCGGGGGACGTTTCTGCGTTTGAGGTGGTCGTACGACAGTTCGAGCGACCACTTCGAGTCTGGTTGGCAACTCAAGCCCCGCCAGCCATCGATATAGACGACGTGGCTCAACGAACTCTGATTGCTGCCTTTTCCCAACTCAGCAAATATCAGCTGGGTACCAATTTCGCAGCCTGGCTGTTCACCATCGCGCGGTACCAACTGAAGTCTGAGCTAACCCGAATACGCCGAATCGCTGACTATCACACACGATTTGCTCCCGAATTACTGCAACGGGAATTGGAAAGACGTAGCAATTCAAATCCAGAACTCCAGGAACTGCGGCTGACGCAGTTAAAGAGGTGTGTCAAATCTCTCAGCGAGCAAGAGAACCGTTTTGTCGTGTGGAGATACAAGGAAAGCTTGCCGTTGGAGCAGATTGCATCGAAGAGTGGAAGATCGGTCGCCGCAGTCAAAAAACAGTTGTGGAAAATCCGACGACGACTGCAAGACTGTGTTGAAAGACGCATGGCAACTGCGGGAGAAGCATCATGAATAATCAAAATGACTTTCAAGAGCTTTGGAATGACTACCTGGAAGGTGAGATCACCACCGCTGGCATGACCAAATTACAGACGCACTTTGCCGGTGATGAGCAGTTACTGCAGAATTCAGTCGACAGTTTTCAAATTCATCGGTTGCTGGGCTATGACGCACAAGCCGACGAGCAACATGATGCNTTCGTCAAATCNACCATGTCACAANTGCTGACACGGCAGGACCAAGCACGNGTGGCAACAGACTCANNNAGCGCACCTGATACTGCNCAGTCAGGCCNATTCCCACGATCACTGACGAATCGATTTCTGNTCACTGCGATTGCGCTGGCAGCCTCNATTCTGNTTGTCCTGNCNTACAANANAAACTCGCANAATGNANGTTCNTCNATCATCGCAAAAACCANCAATGTTCACGGTGCGATTGAATGGACACATGAAAACGGAGTGGTCGAGGTCATCACCGAGAACAAAAAGCCTCTAACAGGAGGCACACTCGAAACAATGACTGGTGACTCGACCGTCACCATGCAATTTACGGATGGGACAGTCGTCACCCTGGATGGTTTGTCCCTGCTCACCATCTCAGAACAGGAACAGAAGATCCTGCGATTGAAACGGGGAAACCTTTCGGCTGATGTTCAACCACAGCCAAGTTCAAAACCAATGATGGTCTTTACCGAAGCTGCGGAACTGCGCGTTGTTGGTACACAGTTCAATGTCAATACACGCAACGAGTCGACAAAATTGACGGTCAATGAGGGAGAGGTACTTCTGAAGCGAACAACCGATGGGAAATCAGTCAATGTAGTCCCACATCATCAAGTAGTTGCCTCACTCCGTGACACCANCCAGCTCAGATCAATCCANCGCGCTGACCAGGTGCATCGTTGGAAAAGTGATTTGCAAACGGAGGCTTCGCACGGAAAGTGGGTTCCATCCCTGCTGGAACTCGGTGGCAAACTGAAATCGGCCGTCATCAACGGAAGTATGAGCGAAAAAGCTGCCACCATCGCTTACAAAAAAGCGGCATCGCTGAATGATCAACAGGGAAGTTTGTGGGCTTTGCCGTCCCGCTTTGGTCTGTCGGTGGTCGTGACCGTCAACCAACAAGCCACCATGCCTGTTGTCCTGGAAGCTGGTTCGAGACTGCGAGTGACCGGTCGCGNTTACTCCGCAACCAACCTTGTCGTTGGTATCACCACCAATGAGCCCGATGGCGGATTCTCCGGAAAGTATGAGCAACAAATCGACCTCACCCAATCAATGGATCCGGACACACAGGAATTCAGCTTGGAATTTCCAATTGATGCAATGAACGCTATCAATGGAAACTTTCCTGACTCACCNATCGGGCGTGAATTTGTCGGTTGCTGGTGCTCTCATCCAACCAACCAGGTGACCAAGTTCAAGATTACCGGTATTGAAATCATCGGCAAAGAATCATCAAAATGAATCAAGCCAACCGCACATCCCAATCCTTCATCGCAGAATTTTCACTTCACAACCCAACGACTCTCTACATCAATACCTTCGCCATGAGCATGTTGTTTCAACACCATTTGAAATCAATCTTTTTCGTCATCTTTCTGCCGGGTGCGCTCACCGCCGGTGAAAAGCACTGGAACCAGTTTCGTGGACCAGAAGGAGATGGCATTTCACCTGCGGCTGATCTACCGGCTGATTTCGATGAAGCATCAAATGTCCGGTGGAAAACTGCCATCGCGAATCAGGGATGGTCATCGCCCGTCGTATGGGACGATGAAATTTGGGTCACAACAGGCAGCGATGACAAACAAGAACTCCGGGCCCTGTGCGTTGATCTCAACAACGGCAAGATCATGAAAGACATCAAAGTTTTTGACATGATCCAGCGACGACTGGACCCGGCCTACATTCACGATTCACCCCACTTGAANAGCCCGGCTACCCCTACGCCTGTCGTTGAAGAAGAATGCGTCTACGTCAGCTATGGGTCACAAGGCATTGCATGTCTGAACCGCCAGAGTGGCGAGAAGATCTGGGAACGCCGTGACCTACGGGTTTATCAGCCCGTGCGGCAAGGATCATCACCGATCGTCGACGATGAAAATCTNTATGTCGCTTACGATGGCACCGATGAACAGTTCTTTGTTGCCCTCGATAAAAAGTCAGGCGCAACACGCTGGAAAGTAAGCCGTGATATTGATTCCGACTTTGCATCCCTGCTGCAGAAAAAGGGCATGAGATCCAAAGGAGGTAAACCCGGCGACAGCCAAAAAGCATTCGCAACAGCGAAACTGATTGAGGTGGACGGTCAACGACAGTTGATCGCGCCTGCAGGTGAAGCAACTATTGCTTACGACCCTGAAACCGGAAAAGAACTTTGGCGAGTGCGACATCCCGGTGGCTTCAATGTTGCCGCTCGTCCACTCTATGCCCACGACCTTGTCTATGTCTTCACCAGTGGCCTGACTGGTTACCTGATGGCGATTCGAGCTGACGGAACCGGTGATGTTACCGATACCCACGTGGCGTGGTCGACCACACGTAGTACACCCCATATCCCCTCGCCGGTCATCCTCGGGGATCTGATGTTTCTGGTCACAGACAAAGGCGGTATCGCACGCTGCCTGAATGCCAAGACTGGCGACGAGTTGTGGAAAAAACGACTGGGCGGTGACCACTGGGCATCACCTTTGCTTGCAAACGGGAAACTGTATTTCCTCAGCAAGAATGGCGATGTGAGGGTACTACCGGCTACCCAGTCTGCTCCCGAATCTCTCATTGAGAATGAACTCAATGCACGCTTCTTTGCGTCCCCTGCAGTCGCAGGTTCATCTCTGATTCTGCGATCGTCAACTCATCTCTATTGCCTGCAAGAAGGTCATCAGCGCACTGCCGAANAGGTCGCTGCGGATGTTTACCCCGCAGCATCCTCAACAGGCGGCAAAGCTGCATCNTCAAAGTCAAATCAGTCCAACAAGCAAGAGCGACTTGGGGAACTCAGAAAACAACTGGGGGGGCTTGTGAAAGCAGGAACCCTAACACGCAAAGAAGCCATGGAAATCTATCAAGCGGCGCAAAACAAAGAGTAGAACTTCATCATTCACCCGCGGTGGGCGTCACCTCACATGACTCGCGATCCATCAAACAATCACAACAACAAGAGAACATCCATGAAATCCATCATTCTGTTTACCACCCTGTGCATGATTACCTGTCCGGTCATGGTCCTTGCGCAAGAAAAACCGGCCTCTGCTGGCGACAAAAAGACCGCTGGAACATCTGATGCTGACTTCGAAAAGGCTTACCAGNAATTGCTGGAAAAAGCTCCAGAGGTACGGNAGAAGATCGAGAAGGGGCAGGTAACCAAGGAGGATGTGATTGCCTGGATGAAAAGGCAAAAGGATGTTGGAAAGGGAAAAGACGTTTCCAAGACCAAGGCCAATCAATCGGCCGGAAACAAAAAAACCGCCGCAAAATCTCAGGTGGACTGGGAGCAGGCATATCAGCAATTGCTGGAAAAAGATCCTGGAGTCCGGGAGAAGATCGAGAACGGNCAGGCGACCAAACAAGACGTCATTCAATGGATGAAAAATCAAAAAGGTTCTGGGAAAGAAAAAGAAATNGCCGGACCCAGCGAGGAAGAACTGGCGAAGCTGAAACAGAAACTTGAAACCATGGTAAAAGCCGGCACCTTGTCCAAAGAACAGGCAGCGAAGCTTCTGGCAACCATGCAAGACAGCAGCAAGAGCCAGCAANCTCAACCCAAAGACATGGACGCCTACGGCGAAGAACTTAAAGCCGCAGTTGAATCGGGAAAAATGACCAAAGAACAGGCCATCAAAGCGTGGAACCAGGCAATGGCAGGAACCAAAAATGCAAAAGCGACGGCCAGACCNGCAAAGGGCAAGATGGGATCGAAAACCGGAGTTCGTCCCGGGTCCTTCAACTTTTATGCAATTGTCATTGGACGCCTGCGATCCAAAGACATTGAACTGGGTGAGATTGAACTTGATGTCGATTACGTCATCAGCGAACGTGCCAAAGTCAATCAGGAACTGATTGGNAATCGAATCAAACTGGTCGGCATCTCGGGCGCATTTCTTGACAACCTGCTGCAGATCAAACGCGGAGAAACAATCAAAATCAGGACCGGTGATTATGACCCAGATAAAAAGGTGCTTGGTTTTGGATACAAGTTTCAGGTTCTGGAACGAACCCCACCATTCAAACCGGAAGACTTTGGTGTGCCTCCCAAAGACTTCCGAGGCTTTGATGGTCAATTGACGGGAAAAATCATCGAATCCGCGGGATACGAAGTCGTGATGGAACCGNCAGAAATCAAGCCGTCCAGTGAAAACAAAGCCGGGCAACCTGAAAGCATCAAAGGCAAGCGGCTCCGTGTCGCTGGCTTTTACAATCAGCACAGCGATCTCTATGCCGACCTGCATGAAGGCGACACGATTCGTCTCAGCGTTTCCCACAGAAACCCGGCTAGTGATTCGCTTCAAGTGACTGGTCAACTCGAGAAGCTTGAGAAGTGATTAGATTACCGAGAAGTGGTTACCGCTAAGTGAAAGGCCCTTCCGGTTAATTCGACATTCACCACAAACCTGAAACCATGGATATCCATGAGACGTTTTTCACTGATCTTCCTGATCCTCGTTCTCGCCCAAGGCCTTTTCCATACGGCCCGGGCGGATGATATCGTTGCACCTGCATCTAAACGGTTTAAAAAGCTTGAAACCAATGCAGTTCCCGATTTTCAGAAACATGTGGTCCCGCTGCTGGGACGTTTGGGTTGTAATTCGGCGAAATGCCATGGGTCTTTTCAGGGACAAGGTGACTTTCGTCTATCGTTATTTGGATTCAATTTTCAGGCTGACCAGGCCAGCCTGAATGATGCGGACAGAATCGATATCGATTCGCCCGCAGACAGTTTGGCTCTCGCCAAACCAACTCAACAGGTTGACCATGAAGGTGGTTTACGATTGAGTGTTGATTCATGGGAATACAATCTGCTGCACCGCTGGATTGCGGCAGGTGCGAAAGGGATCGGCAACTTTAATGGCAATGTCGAACCTCAATCCACCGTAGTGGACCAAGACCGAGACGCGGGCATCGCTTTATACGAGAAAGCGATCAAGCCAATGTTTCAGGACCACTGCTACGAATGTCATGGCTTTGACAGTCGTAAAGGAGGCCTGACTTTGACCACACGAGACGCTGCCCTCCGCGGCGGAGAAAGTGGCCCGGTTCTCATCGCAAAGCGACCCGATGAAAGTCTTCTCATGCAGGCGTTAGTCCATGCAAACAACAACCTCAAAATGCCACCCAGTGGGAAGCTCAAAGCGGACCAAATTGCCGATGTACGTGAATGGATCAAACTTGGAGCACCATGGTCGAGCCAATTTGGTCCAGATGCTGGAAGAAATGTGAGACAATTGGCTGCGTTGCATTGTGAGCCAGCTGAAATCGTTTTCGCTGAATCTGGCCAGCAACAAATCCGTGTGATTGCCCATTGGGACGATGGCACCCGTGAAGACGTCACCTGCCTGTCGCGATTTCAAACCAACGACGACTCGATTGCCACNGTCNACAATGATGGANTNGNCACGTCATCCGGCGCTGGTGATACNCATGTGGTCGTCTTTTACGACAACGGCGTGACTGCCATTCCGGTACTCCGACCGTACCCGCATTCGGCTTCTAATCAGATCAGCTCTTCGGTTACGGATGCCGCGCTGCATCCCATCGACCGGATGGTCAATGCAAAACTCGAAAAACTTGCCTTAACACCATCACGGCTCTGCACCGATGCCGAGTTCCTNCGCCGCNTCAGCATTGACATGACCGGNACGCTGCCNGACCCGGTTGAAATCANAANNTTTNTTGCCGACTCNTCACCCGACAAACGAACCCGNAAAATNGATGAATTNCTGGAACGTCCTTCCTATGCAGCATGGTGGGCAAACAAGCTCTGCGATTTNACCGGATGCAATCCCAAATCGATCAGCAGCCTGATCGAAGTGGCCAGNGAAGAAGGCTATATNCAGGCATCNCAGTGGTACGANTGGATCAACGANCGCNTCNTGCGNAATGANCCNTATGACAGAATCGTCGAAGGGATCATGTTGGCTGATTTGTCGGGTCGAGGTGAAGGNATGCCAACNTTNTGGACCCGGCAAAGNTTGAAAGAGCCCAAAGACACTGCGATGTCGGTCGCNCANGCNTTTCTTGGNATTCAGTTGCAATGTGCCGAATGTCACAAACACCCGTTCGACCAGTGGACGCANGCAGATTTCAATGACTTTGGTCGCTTCTTNACATCTGTCACCACGACCAAGCGACAATCAAGAACCCGCGAGAAAACAANNCTCGGTTTATTGCGCAGTCAAACCATNTCNCTGGAACCNGGCGACGACCCNCGCGAACCAGTCATGAACTGGATGCGTGACAAGNAAAATCCCTGGTTCGCTCGTGCNTTTGTCAATCGNGTNTGGGCCGGNTACTTCCACATCGGNATCGTCAATCCACCGGANCANTTTACCCCGGCCAACCCACCAAGTAATCCNGCATTGCTTGAATGGCTGACCACAGGATTCATCAATCAGAACTTTGATATGAAATGGCTACACCGCCAGATCACCAACAGTGCCGCCTACCAGAGAAGTTGGGTACCCAACAAGTCCAACCGGAACGATCGCCGTAACTACAGCCGAGCCATCCCACGTCGCATTCCTGCCGAGGTGATGTATGACGGAATGAAACAGGCAACAGCATCGGCTGATAAAATGCAGGAGGTACGGAACAATCTCAGGCGTCGAGCCTCGGGTCATCTTTCCATGCGGATGGCAGGCACGCATGCCATGAAAGTCTTTGGAAAACCGGATCGGTCCATCAACTGCGACTGCGAACGGGTCAATGAGCCAACTTTGTTGCAATCCATTTTCACCCAAAACGACCCTTTGGTCCGCATGCGTGTGGCCGACAGCGATTGGGTCATCGACATCGAAGACGCAGAAGCAGCCAAACAGCAGTTGGATCATGATTTACTTGTCGAGCAGGTCTGGTTGAGAACCGTTGCGAGATTGCCTAACAGTCAGGAAAAGCAACGTGCCAAACAACACGTCGACTCATCCGATACGATCGCTGCCGGCATTTCTGACTTGCTTTGGGCAATGATGAACACGAAAGAGTTCCTGTTGAATCACTGATGAAATCGCGGAATCAAATCAAGAAGTACACATGATTCCAGATTTGTTTCTGTAAACCGTCAAACCGTAACCATTTTTTACTGCTGCGACCATGATGACTTTTAAACGCCGCGAAATGCTGCGAATCGGAATGCTGGGAACGGGATTATCGTTGTCTCAGTACTTGCGTATGCACGCAGCCGAAACCCCCAATGCACCCAAGCGATCTGGCATCTTCATTTTTCTTGAAGGCGGCCCATCCCATCAGGACTCCTTTGATCTCAAACCTGATGCGCCCGTCGAAGTGCGTGGGGAATTCAAACCCATCGCGACCAATGTCGAGGGTATCCAGATCTGCGAGCATTTGCCGCAACTGGCAAGTCGGGCTGACAAGTATGCGATCATTCGCGGTATCACACACAACGTCCCTGACCATGGTCTTGGTAAAAAATATCTGCTGACTGGAAACAAGCCATCCCAGACGGTCAGTTACCCCGAATATGGCAGCGTTGTCAGTCACGAGCATCCCTCAGACCCCAACCTGCCGACCTACGTTTCCATCGACGAATCTTTTGTCGGGCCCGGCTATCTGGGAACGCAGTACAGCGCTTTGACAGCCGCCAAACCACGACACGGAATTCCTTATTCGGTACGGGGCATTTCGTTGGAAGAAGGCCTGACCGTCGATCGCTACAAGTCACAGAAGCGACTTCTTGATGACTTGGACATCGCATTCAAAGGGTTCGAAGACCTTGATGATCAAGTCGCCGGAATGGACCGTTTCACTGAACAGGCCTACGACATCATCAGCGCTCCCAGAACACGTGCGGCATTTGATCTGTCTCAGGAAGATCCTGCCGAAAGTGATCGATTTGGGAAGCATGAATTCGGCCAGTCATTACTACTGTCAGCACGCTTGATCGAGGCAGGCGTGCACTTTGTCACGGTCAGACTCCGTCCAGCGGAATTTGATTTCGACACACACAGCGAAAATTTCCCGCGTTTGCGAACGCTTCTTCCCGCCTTTGACCGCGCATTGGCAGGTTTGATTGACCGTCTGCAGGAACGTGATCTGTTGTCATCCACCGCGATCATGGCCGCGGGCGAATTTGGTCGCACGCCGAAAATCAATGCCAGCGGCGGACGGGACCACTGGGCTCGTGCCATGTGTGCTGTCATGGCAGGCGGTGAAATGAAAGGTGGTCAAGTCGTCGGTGCTACCGACGCAACCGCCTCCGAACCCGATTCCACGGGTTACAAACCCGATGATGTGGCAGCTTCATTCTTCAAGAATATCGGTATCGAATCCAAGACTGAGTTTGCAACGAATGTCGGCCGTCCCATCACTTTGCTGAGAGACGGCAGCCCGATTCGCGAATTATTCTAAAAAACTCAGGCTGTGTGGTTTTGTCATTCTCGCTCACCCGGCATCATTGACGCGACAACCCTCTACGTGACTGGCATGCCGTGGCCATCCAGCTAGAATGATCGATCCCATTAAATACCCTCTTCGTGGTTGTGGCGGTAATTTGCCAGCTGCACATAGCCACTTTCCTCAATCATCCGGAGTCACTTGATGACCATCCCCTCGCATATCAAGCATTGGATCACTGCCTGCGTTCTCGTCACGGTCACTCAATCATTCTCAACCGCTTCGGCTGATGTTTATGAATTGCGGACCTACACGACCAAAGAGGGAAAGCTGGACGCTTTGAATGCCCGTTTCCGTGATCACACGATCCAACTATTCAAGAAACATGGGATTGAATCCGTCGGTTACTGGACGCCGACGGACGAAGAAAAATCGAAGAACACTCTGATCTATGTGATCAAACACAAGAGTCGTGATGCAGCAGCAGCTTCATGGAAAGCGTTCATCGCCGACCCGGAATGGAAAAAGGTCTACAAAGAATCCGGAGTTGGTCCGTTGGCAGCTCCCCCCGAATCGGTCTACATGGAAACCACCGACTACTCGCCCGAGTGGAAGAATGGCGACCAGGATGACGATGACGTTTTCGAATTGCGAATCTATAAAGCAGCACCCGGAAAACTCGGCAAGCTGGATGCCAGATTTCGTGATCACACGATAGGTCTCTTTGATCGTCATGGAATCAAATCAGTCGCCTACTGGCACCCGACTGACAAACCGGATTCTGAAGACATGCTGATCTATATCATCAAGCATGACAGCCGACAGGCTGCTGGCAAATCGTGGAGAGCATTCGTGGCTGACCCCGATTGGAAAAAAGCCGCCAAGGAATCGGGAGTCGGGCGACTGGCCAAACCCCCCGCCTCGACCTACATGAAATCCACCGACTACTCGGCATTGAAGTAGCCGTTGACCCGCTCGGCATCTCTGTCGTGATATCACGCCCGGCGGTGACTCGGAAAGATAAATCGATCCACAGATTCACTGCACGGGTGGTTGCAGGTCGGTCACTTGGGAGTGTCTTCCATGTGGGGGTAACGGTAATCTGCTCGATCATTGGTCGACACCTTTTTCGTAGAGCCGTCAGCCAGCGTGTACAGAAACAGCTTCTTTCCGGCATGATAAACGATTGCCGACTCATCTTTTGACCAACGCGGATAGGCGAACCAAACTGGTTTTCCATCTGCGTTGGCAAACGCTTTCAAGTTTGTGATCGCCCGTGTCTGAACATCGAAGTCACCCACGTACAGGGTCCGACCCGGTACCTGCTTCTTGAACCCTGGTTGGTACTCAAAACAGATTCTGGTTTCACTGGGTGAGAGGCTCACACGGTCAAGCACTCCAGTCTTTTCAAGATCGCAGCTGATCCTTTGGAATTTGGGATTCGCATTTTTGCCGGGGGTCGTCAGGTAATACCCCCATCCCAACTTCGGATGCTTGGATCGAACAAGAATGCGTCCATCCATCAGACAGGTGAAGGCCCACGTGTGGTATCTGTTTTCGGTCAAAGCAATTTCATCACCAGGCCGCGCACCCACTTTGCTGGCCATCACACAATAACCACCGGTCTTGGGGTTCTTTCGATTCCAGATCGGAGTATTAGTACCGTCGCGGGTCCAAGTTTGATTGAAATCAGTGTGGGTTCCATCACTCAACGGATGCAAGCCAGTTCCATCAACATTGATGACGTGGATTGCCGTCTTCCACTTGGACACATCAGGATCATTTTTCAACCTGCGAAAAAACACCAGCATGTCACCGGTCTTGGACCAAGATGGTTTGAAATCCCAATGACCTGTCGTCAAGGGTTGACCCTCAGAAGTGCCATAAACATTCACATGGATCTGACCGCCCACGAAATAGGACCCACGGAAACCCTCAGGTGTGCTCCCTTCCGACCCATCCTCCGCAAACAGGGAAGCCGCGATCAGGTAGGGAACCAACATTGNAGCCCCAATCAGGGCGTGGCGAGCCGAGGGTCTCAGNGGCATTTGAGTCAAAGCAGACCACATCTTGATTCTCCGGGAAGATCTCTGGTTTGAGCGTTGGAACTAGGGGATTCGCTGCGACCATCAACTTAGCACTCCGTAGAAAGCGACACGAATCCGCACTATTTGGAAGTTACTTTTCGGTTACATACCGTTACTGACAGAACACTCCAAAATGGCTGAGACGACAGGTTGGGCCGTTCGCAAGAATTTCATCATCACTACTACAGCTCAGCAAAAAATCCGGCTTGAAAAACGTATTTTCCAGCGTAATTCTCTGCTGAGCGGCAGTCTAAATGGTACCAGAGACATCGTGATTGACGGCTTACTTTTGCCCACCCCAGCAAACCCATATGGTACCGCAACACAGATTTACCCTGCTCGAGAAGCGTATGGTGATTTCGGTCATCGGAATTCTGCTAACAAAGTGGCCGACGAACGACTCTGCAGAATGCACGATTCGGTTCGCCAGTTTCATCCCATGACTCACCCCCCACACACATCAAGGCTGGAAAAAGATCAGCCCTACGATCGATTCATGTCGCTGTTCATGGGTAGTGAGCGGGCGATCCGTGTCTATGTGCGCTCGTTACTACTATCAAGTCAGGATGTCGATGATCTAATGCAGGACATTGGTTTAAAATGC
Source organism: Rhodopirellula sp. (assembly GCA_002689655.1). Classification (GTDB taxonomy): domain Bacteria; phylum Planctomycetota; class Planctomycetia; order Pirellulales; family Pirellulaceae; genus Rubripirellula. Next base: position 149,720 of record NZHC01000049.1, read on the forward strand.
TGGCACAAATTTGACCAGTTCGATCCCAACGGTTCGGTGTTAGATTTCACTCGCTGGTGTTGCGTGATTTCCCGCTTTGAAGTCCTTCGCTTCCGCAGAAGCAAGGCAAGGGATCGTTTGGTTCTCAGTGACGAAGTGATAATGCTGCTAGCGACCGATGCAGAGCAGCGATTGGAACAGAGCGAAGCAGAACGATTAGCACTCAGAGATTGTCTCAAAAAAATGCCTGATCCCGACCGCCGATTGTTGCTCAGCGTGTACACCGCGGGAGATTCTATCTCCCGAATCGCATCAGAATCGAATCAACAAAGAAGACGACTGTACAGTAGAGTGAATATGCTACGAAGCCAAATCGCTGACTGTGTTCGCGAGACGATTAACTTGAGAAATACATCCTCATGAATCAATCAATCCAATCACTGGTACGCAGTTATCAGGATCAACAATTAAACAGCGAGGAACTGAGGAAACTCGATGAGTTGCTCCGCACGGATGCTCATGCGCGTGAAATCTTCATACGGGAGACTAATTTAATTGCAGGAATCGAAGGCCTTGCTGATGAACAGAATCTCGGTACGAGAGCCGATACTCTGGGGATGCGAAATTCAGATACTTCAATCAATCTTGCCAATCGATGGACCATGGCAACTGGCTGGCTAGTTGCCGCTCTTGCAGCCTCCTTGCTGCTTGCATTTTTCGCTGTGCCAAGTGGCAGAAACCAAGACAGAACGATTGCTACTATCATTGGTGTCGATGGACCGTTTCAGTGGACTGGTAGTGGTGGTCAGGTGAGAAGTGACCTGTCAGTTGGCATGAAATTACCGGGTGGTACCATTGATGGTGTTTCACCCGATTCATGGTTTTCTCTTCAATTCGATGATGGCTCGNTCGTTGTCACCTCCGGAAATTCCATGCTGGCTTTCTCGGATCTCGGCCAGAAAATCCTGCACTTGAAAGCAGGTCGACTGTCGGCTGATGTAATGCCGCAACCCGATGGGTCTCCCATGCTGATTCACACCCGATCAGCTATTCTCGAAATCATTGGAACCAGTTTTGACATTGATGCTGATTTGGCTGCAACCGCTCTTAATGTGACTGAGGGAAAAGTGCGTGTGAAACGTCGCAGCGATGGCAAACTTGTCGATGTACCAGCACAGCACCAAGTAATCGCGGCAGCCGATCAAGATCTGAGCATCTCGCAGATCCCCAAAGTAGCTCACAACTGGCAAAGCCGTCTTCAAGACGGCCCGAGACGCACCCATGGTCGTTGGCTGCCCGGCACATCAGATGAAGATCCAATGCTCGGCTGCCTTCCCCACGTCACCGAAGAAAACAAAACCATCTATACAGCTTCATTCAGAGTAACGGTGCCAGATGCTGCACCCGTAATGACGAACAGACGTACCACCATCAATGTCAATGGTCGCTTGGATCGTGCCACCAATCTGTATGTTGGAATGACCCTGAAGACGAGTGAGGGAGACTTTGCCGGGAGATTCCAGGTGGTGCTACCGAGTCGTGAGTTCCAGTCCGACGCACCATTGAACCATTCTCTTGAAATTGAAGATTTCACGCTTGATCCGTCGCTCGCAGCGATGGAGGACAATCTTCCCTCATCAGCCAACGACCTGATTGTGGAATCGATTTGGTGCCACACCCTTTATCAACAGGCCGGACTTGCCATCACCTCAGTCGAACTCAAGGAGCAATCTGAATGAGTCCACTGTGCATTTTTTCGCGGCGTGCTCCCATTGTGATGCTAGTGCTCTCGATGATTTTGCTGATGACACAGTTACATGCAGCAGCCAAAGCACCCAATGTAGTTCTGCTACTTGCAGACGACCTTGGGTCGAAAGATATCAGCTGTTACGGAGGGCCTGTAAAAACCCCGGCTTTGGACCGATTGGCTGCAAACGGTGTTCGCTTCACCGATTTCTATTCTGGTGCTCCCGTCTGCTCAACCGCACGGGCTACCCTACTGACAGGCAGACATCATCTCAGGACCGGAATCTACACCGTCATTCAGGATCACATGCATCACATGCATCTGCTCAAGAATGAAGTCACCATCGCAGAGATCCTGCAAGCTAACGGCTACGAAACGGTTCATCTCGGCAAGTGGCATGTAGGAACGCCGTTTCGAGGTTGGAAAAAACCATGGATTGATGAACACGGATTCGACTATTGGTTTGCCACTGATCTCAATGCTGCACCCTCACACCACAATCCGAAAAACTTCTGGAGAAACCGTGAACGGGTTGGTGAACTCGAGGGCTATGCCTGCCAATTGGTGGTCGATGAAGCAATCCAATGGCTGGACAAAAAACGTATTCCGGAGAAGCCCTTCTTTCTGAACATCTGGTTTCACGAACCGCATGCTCCACTTGCCGCACCCGACGAAATCGTTTCCCAGTACGGGGACCTGTCTGACCAATCCGCAATTTATTCAGCAACGATCGACAACACGGATCGCGCGATCGCGCGACTGGTCAAAAAACTGGAACAAATCGGTTCCCTCGATGATACGATCATCATCTATACCTCTGATCACGGTAGCTATCGCCACGAAAGAAATGGTGATCTTCGCAGTGGCAAAGGTTCGCTGTTTGAAGGGGGGATTCGCACCCCGGGTATTATCTACTGGCCTGAGGGTATCCAAGGTGGCCGCATCGAAAGCACACCCGCCGGGGCCGTTGATGTCCTGCCTACCATCTGTGGCTTGGTAGGTATCGAGGAACCGAAGGAGGTGCAACTGGATGGAACCGACTTGTCGCCGCTGTTGAAACCGGATGTGGAGCAATTTGAGCGTCAGCAACCACTGACATGGCATTCACCCACCAGCCAACCCGTGCTTGCGATCCGCGATGGCATTTACTCGCTGGTCGGCTGGCGGAACAAAGAATACCCCAAAGATCAGACCGCAATCCAAGACGTCATGAATCAGATGAAACTGATTCTCGAAAAACATCATGGTCGGGAATTGACTCGCGATGAGCTTTGGCACAAGTGTTACAACAGTCCCTTGAAATCACCTGACTGGAACCAACTNCGCAGTAAATTTGTCACNTTGAATACCTTTCAGGAANCNTGGATCCCCATGATCAANTCTGGTTNCGGAGGAATCACGCGGTTTGAACTTTATGACCTGTCGGTTGACCCGGGTCAGACAAAGAACCTTGCCAAGCAATTTCCCGACGTTGCAAAACGATTGCAGCAAGCCGCCCTCGNGATTCATACAGATGTNCTCGCAGAAGCCCCCCTGTGGGGTCCACAAGAAAACTCTCGAACNGNNCNCNCCNATGCANCNAATGGTCCNGCTGAAAAACAAATGAAGATCCATCGTCTGGAAACCACAAAACGTTCCAGATTTGANGCGTTTGCTTACCTCAATCGCATTCCCCTNGAACGCGAAATCGATGAAACCCCNGATGACTTGAGCGGACGCATTTTGGGTCGANTGGCCAANCAGGAGGGNCGTGTTCTGGTAAAACTGCCACNAGGGATGAANCGTGATGCTTATCANGGNTTCAAGATCGCTCTGGACAGCGGACAAGCCCTGCATGCAGGAAGTTGNTTTTCCTGCCATCAGCTTCCNGATTGCTCNCTCACCACTTCNAAGCCCGTCACACCTTCCCTCCGCAACGNTTCATATTCAATGAAACAACTGCNACAAACCATGANGACCGATCCACATCACAANATCCAGCTTGATGAGGGCGACCTCACTCGACTGCTGGCTTTGCTGCAAATACTCAAAGATGTTCCGGACGCAGACTTCCGGAACTTGATCCTCAACGCCACCGTCCTCGACACCTCCGGAGACTTGGAATGAATCTTTTTCNCGGCGNAATACGCCACAGGATTTCCNACCACTTCCAANCACNCCCANCNAATGTTGCAACCANTCGCNTGACATTCAGTGTGGCTTTCATGCTGCTGTTGNGTNCTGTGGGCATNACTGCCGAGCCANGCAGCGAATCGAGTAAAGATNCAATTCANGGCCGGGTGGTCGATTCAGCTGGCAGCGGAGTCGANGGCGTGATGGTNTCAGCAGTCGACGATGAACAACGGAAATGGACATCCGTGTTTACTCAACAAGATGGTTCCTTTTCCATTCCCAATCTTCGCAACGTCGATCATAAAATCCGAGCTCGCCTGATGGGTTTGGGTGATGAATGGGTCGGCGGTGTTGCAGTCGGAACCAGTAATCTGATGATTTCAACTCACCCTGCAGTCGGTGATGAATTGGAATCACAACGTCCTGCGAGTAGTGCTTTCAGCATGCTGAATTTTGACGACCCCCGGGACAAAATGAACTTCAAAATGTTCTGCTCCTACTGTCATCAAGTTGGAACACTGGGTTTCCGAACCCCAGAAAAACCAGTCGACTGGGAAACCATGCTTCGCCGCATGGATGGCTTTGGTGGCCTTTATCCGCACACACAGGACTCCATCATCCAAAGACTGATGGAAACCTACAAAGACGACGCTGTCGAAAAATGGCCTGCCTTCGTCCCCCCCCCTGCACCCACCGGACTGGCTGCGGCCGCCACAATCACGATGTGGGAAATGGACAAGCCACTGCAAGGTTCATTCCACGATTTGGAAATCAGTCGGGATGGAAACGTGTACGCAGTCAACATCAGCCGGGGACGGATGATCGCCTTGAATCCCCAAACCGGTGAACAGACAGCGATCAATTTTCCACGTGGAGCTCACGCTCCACACTCCATCGAGACCGCTAATGATGGCAGCCTCTGGGTAACGATGTGCGCGAGTGGCCACATGGCTCGATACGACATCGAAACCAAGGAATTTGGGGTCTACAGTAGCGCCGAGGCACCAAAAAAACGTGGCAATTATCCGCACACACTGCGAATCAACCCGAAAGATCCAGAAGGCCTGGTCTGGTACACCGACGCCGGCTCCAACTCATGTTTCTCGATCCATCCGACAACCCACGTTGTCAAAGAGTACAAACTGCTCAGTGCTGGGCAAGCTGTTGCGGCAGGTCGTGGAGAATCACGAGGAATAACGCCATATGGTTTGGATTTCTCTCCGGTGGATGGCATGATCTGGTACTCCAAACTCAATGGCAACCGTATCGGCCGTATCGATCCCAATGTTGACGATGGCGACATCAAAGAATGGAACCCGCCTTTCCGCGGACCGCGACGTCTTCATGTGGCTCCTGACGGCATGGTGTGGGTACCAGGCTTCGGCTCAGGTGTCTTTGGGAAATTTGATCCGACAACAGAACAATGGACGGTCTATGAACTGCCTGATGCTGAAAACCAGATTCCGTATGCCCTAAATGTTGATTCAAAAGGAATTGTCTGGATTTGTGGCACCCACAATGACACGATTAATCGCTTTGATCCACAGACCGAAGCCTTCACGGAAATCCGGTTACCAACAAGAGTGTCCTACACTCGCGAAATCGAGTTCGATGACGAGGGAAATGTCTGGACCAGTACGTCTGGGCCCGCTCGCCACATGGAACGCGGCGTTGGCGCGGTGATCCGCATCTCACTGCCAGACACCGTGACCGACGAAGGCAGTATTCAACTGGTCGGCAAGACGTTTGATGGAACTCACGATGTTGGCAATCTTGCCGCGGCACCGAAGGTGCAACGCAACAAAAACTCGGCTCTGTTTGCAAAAATCGATAAAACCGAGATGCCAGAAGCTTACAAAAACCAGCCTCATCAAAAGTATGTTGACAATCGGATGGCAGGCATGCCACCAGGGTCACGAGATCGAGTTGGAACGCTGTGGAATCAATTTCGCCGTGAAAACCCTGATCGCAGTCGCGATGGTGCGATGTTCGTTAGGATTCTTGAGTATGTAGCGGAACAACAACCTGGCTCGATGCCAACACGAAGATTTATCAAAAAATGGCAACACCACTACTTTGGCAGAGCTGCAGACCAGATGGCCAATCGCTCAATTGAAAACGGCAAACTTGTCTACGAACAAGCTGGCTGTAATCGCTGTCATACGATCAATGGACAAGGCGCAAAATACGGACCGGACCTAACGGAAATTGCCAAGCGATTCAAAGGTTCCAAATTGTTGGAACAATGCGTGAAGCCATCTGCGGAAATCAACAAGGAATATCAAACCCAACAGATTCTGCTCGATGACGGACGGCTGCTAACTGGCTTGGTTGTGGAAGAAAAAGACGAGCAGCTTCGCTTGGTTCCCAATCTGCTCAAACCAGACAAGTTCGTTACGATTAATAAAGACAGCATCGAACAGCGCCGCCCCGCAGAGGTATCAAGTATGCCCGCGGGACTGCTTGATACTTTCACCGTCGAAGAGATACTCGATCTCGTCGCTTTCCTGCAATCACGTGGTAGTGTTAAACAATGATCACGTTGTCACCAACCAAACACCGCGTTTTTCCGACTGGCTTGGGTGCATTCCTTCTTGCCGGACTGATACTGGTCAACTCACTGCATGCGGATTGGCCACAATTTCGCGGTAACAATTCCGATGGAATTGGCACGGGTTCGCCACCCACGCAGTTTGGCCCCGGCAACAATGAATTGTGGCATGCCAGCTTGGCACCGGGGCACAGTTCGCCCTGCATTTCTGGCAAACGCATCTTTGTCACCACCTATGACAAAGATGAGCCAGCGCTCGCAGTGGTCTGTTTGAATCGGATGACAGGTAAAGTGCTGTGGGAAAAAAGGATCACGGTTGAGAAGTTGGAAAATGGTCACCCGTCATTCAATCCTGCCAGCAGTTCCCCCTGCTGCGATGATCAGGGCGTCGTTGCCTACTTTGGATCCCACGGACTCGTGTGTCTGGATCTGGATGGCAACGTTGTGTGGGAAAAACAGCTGCCCCTAACCAAATCATTTTCCGGCAATGCCACCTCACCCATGATCGCGGGTGAAAACGTGATTCTGTACCGCGGCAATTATGTCGACCACTATCTGGTATGTTTCGACAGGAAAACGGGGGAAGAGCGCTGGCAGATCGCGCAGAAAGAAAAGTTCACTGGCGAGATGGCCTGCACCGCCTGTCCCATCATCGCCGGCGACAAACTCATTTGTCACACCGCGAGGTCTGTTCAGGCTTTCGACATCAAGACAGGACAAACAGTTTGGACGGCGAAATGTGCAACGACTGCAACAAGCACACCTGTATTGGCAGGTGATGAAGTCGTTGTTGCTGCATGGAATAAACTTGGTGAACCTGATCTTAGGCCACCATTTCCCACGTTTGATGAGCTACTGACTAAACATGATGAAAACGACAATCAGTTGATCGAACGAAACGAGTTCCCCAAACTTTGGATTTTCCATCGCCCGGAAGGTATCGAAGCCGCCATGAATGGTGCGCCAGTGTCCTGGAAACATGCCAACAAAAATAGGGATGCAAAAATCACCCGAGAAGAATGGCAGAAGGCGGTGGATGAGTTGGAACGATTTCGGGCCGGTTATGAAACTCATGGATTGCTTGCCATCCCAGTCGACAGCGAAGGTTTTGTAGCCGCTGAGGATGTCCGAATACTGGCCACCGATGGCATCCCGGAGGTTCCCAGTCCTGTCTTTGATGGGACCTACGTCTATCTGGTCAAAAATGGCGGCCTGCTGACCTGCATCAATCTGGCAGAAGGTGAGCGAGTTTACCGAACTCGAACGCGTGGAAAGGGAACACACTACGCTTCCCCGCTGATCGCCGACGGCAAACTCTATACCGTTGCCGGGGACGGGCAAATCAGCGTCATCGAACTGGGGCCATCGCACCAAATCCTGGCACAGAACAAAATGCCCGATGGTGTGTACGCAACCCCAGCAATCGCCGACGGTGTCATCTATGTCCGCACCCACTCGACTTTGTATGCCTTTCAGGAAACCAAAGACTGATGTTTTCCGATAGCCGCAGCGCAAATCAATCACCGTTCACGGATAGAAGTATCCGTTTCTATGATCTGCCACTCACCAGACATTGGCAACGAGTAGCAGTCATGGCTGCACTACTGTCGCTATGGTCCGGCAACCGTCTGGCAGCTGAAGCACCCTCGGCATTGACTACCCTTATCCAGAATTTCTGCATCGATTGTCACGACGAGAATACGGAAACCCGACTCGACTTCACGGAGCTCGACCAGAACTTCAAAGACGCCAACACGTTTCGTGCGTGGGTGGAGATCGTGGATCGTATCCAAAAAGAAGAAATGCCTCCGGCATCGGAACCTCGGCCCGACTCACAAACGGAAGCCGCCGCGCTGACCTTCCTCAACACGAAACTGTTGGACGCCAACCGCCACCTACAGAAAACCAGTGGTCGAGTCCCCTCGCGACGACTATCACGAGTCGAATACGAACACACTTTGCATGATCTGCTCGGCATTGGCGGCCAGATTGCGAAGTTACTTCCGCCGGAAAACAAGTCAGGATCCTTCGATGTCGTCGCGGCAAAACAGGACATGTCCAACGTGCATGTCAAAGGCTTTCTCAAGGCTGCCGACGCCGCGCTCGACGAAGCGATTCAACTCGGGCCCAAGCCGAATATGGTACGTGAACTCGACTACGTGAATTCGCGATACATGCAAATGTGGTTTGAGCGATCCGTACGCCGAGGCGGAGGAACGGTCTTCCGAAACCAAGATGATCTCATCACGTTCCGCGGTGAGAATTATAATTTGCGTTCTGACGCCAACGGTTTACGTTTTCCTGTTGCTGGGCGATACCGAATCACTGTTACCGGTGCAGCTTATCAGCCAAGGTCTTCGGTAACGATGAGCCTTAAACGCCAAAACGACATTCAAGGCGACAGCGAATTGTTTGCCGCGTGGGACGTCGACGAAAAAATCCGCACTGTGTCAACGATCAAATACATGCGGACCGACGACTANTTTTACGTNAGCGCCGACGAACTTGAGCCCGCACCGGACGGAAAAANCATTTACAATTCNCAACCAGCGAACGAATTCAANGGTGAAGGNGTCCGGGTGCGCAAGGTGCTCATCGAAGGTCCGNTGGAGTCCACGTGGCCCCCACAACGTACGCGAGCCCTGTTCCCCGGTNTCGAATGGGAAGCTGCTGCAAACGGTCGNTACTACCGANCGATTACCANAAAATCTCATTACGAACACATTCGCGATGCTGTCGCAGCGCTTGCACCCAGAGCATTCCGGCGACCAGTGACAAATGAAGAAATCCAGTACTTCACNAATCTTGCTGTACCGACACTTGAAGCTCGACGCGGTTTCATTGACAGCGCTCGCGTGCCACTGCGAGCCATCCTGATNGCGCCTCAGACGCTCTTCCTGNCCAACNAAACGCANNCCACGGAATCGGNGCTGNCNAATCATGCACTCGCCAGTCGATTGTCATACTTCCTGTGGCGCAGCCTCCCTGATGAGGANCTCATTGAACTTGCCAATGACNGAAAANTNGCCGATGCCAAGACATTGGATGCTCAGGTCAGCCGGATGNTGTCCGACCANCGAAGTGANAGGTTCGTCAANGAATTTCTTGACCAATGGCTTGATCTGAATCTGATNGACGCAACAACGCCAGACGCNTANCTGTACCCGGAATACGATGANGTTCTCCGTCGAGCCATGCTGGCNGAAACGCGACTCGTCTTCCGGNANCTCATCAACGAAGACCTCAGCATTACCAATCTCATCGANTCCGACTTCACTTTCCTCAACCGAAAACTCGCTGAGCACTACGGNATCGNANGTGTCAAAGGTGAAGAGATGCGNAANGTGNNGCTTGACAANGNCAGCNTTCGNGGGGGCATTCTGGCCCACGCATCCATCGCAAAGGTNACNGCCAACGGAACCGTAACGACACCCGTCAAACGNGGCAGTTTNGTNCTNACAAATCTGCTGGGNCTGCCTCCCAATCCTCCACCACCTGGGGTTGGTTCNATCGAACCTGACACGCGAGGNGCAACCACCATNCGCGAGACACTGGCAAAACACCAGTCGGTCGAAGCCTGCGCCACCTGCCACCGAAAGATTGATCCACCTGGTTTTGCCNTGGANTGTTTTGANCCCATCGGCAACTACCGACAGCGATACCGGCTCAGCAAAGGCGTCAAACGCAGTGCCGTCACCGGTCTTCGATTTCTTCACAAGGACTACAACCTCGGTCAGTCAGTTGACTGCNCTGGACAGACGGAGGACGGCTCAAGCTTCAATGACATNCGTGATTTCAAACAGCANCTCATGAAGTCGCAGGAGCAGGTGGCGAGAAACCTTGTATCACAGTTGATCACCTTTGCCACAGGTGCTGAAATCCAGTTTGCTGATCGCGANANAGTGGAAGCCATTTTGACTCGTCACNANAATTCCAACTACACTTTGAAACAGTTGATTCATGAGGTAGTTCGCAGCCAGATGTTTCAATGCCGGTAAAAAAATATGCATAAACCNATTTCNAGACGTTCGGCGCTGCGGGCNACAGGNGTTGNCTTNTCGTTNCCACTGTTGGATGCCATGAATCCAGCGNTNGGATTTGAGGNAGCCNGGCAACCTGAACGCATGGTCCTGATCTGCAATGCGCTCGGTTTGTATCCNCAGTCACTGTTCCCNAAGACNTCAGGGACAGACTATGCNAATACGGAGTACCTTGANCTGCTCAAGGAACACCGNAACGACTTTACTCTNTTTTCCGGGCTGTCTCATCCGGACCAGAANGGCAANGAGCCNCATGATACGGAGCTGACTTTTCTGACNGCGGCGATCAATCCCGGCCTGGCAGGTTTCAAGAACACNNTTTCNGTGGATCAGGTNGCCGCGATGCACCTCGGAAACGCGACCAGATTTNCATCAGTCACNCTGGGNAGCAACACNCAAGANAGTCAGTCGTACAACAGCAATGGNGTGATGCTGCCAGCTGACAATCGCCCATCNCAAGTGTTTGCAAAGTTNTTTTTAGCTGGAAGCCCGGAACAGCAACGACGACAAAGGCANAGACTTGCGGAAGGNCGCAGCATTCTTGATGCNGTTGGNGANCANACGNNGGCACTNANCCGNCGAGTGAGCGGNGGTGACCGGAAGCAACTCGATCAGTATTTCGACGCNATCCGGGTTGCNGANAAAGAGCTGGCTGCTTCCGATGCATGGCTGGATCGCCCCAAGCCTGTGGTGAANANCCAGGCTCCACAGGACATTGNGGAACCAACGGAATTGATTGGNAAAATTCGAGGNCTNATGAATCTGNTTCCACTCATGCTGCAAACCGATTCAACACGTGTCGTCAGCCTGATGATTCAGGATCATCAAGTTGTGCCAAACATCGCTGGTGTCCAAGCTGAGCATCACCCGCTGTCTCACCATGGACAGGACCCCGCCAGAATTGCACAACTGAAAATCATTGAATCCGGAATACTGTCAACACTTTCTGACTTGCTGGCACAACTTGGCCTGAAATCAACTCAGGGAACTCGGCTGCTTGATCACACAGCTGTGCTTTTTGGCAGCAACCTGGGCAATGCAAATGCGCATGATCCGTCGAATCTGCCAATCATTCTTGCAGGTGGTGGCTATAAACACGGAAGTTACATTGCCTACAACAAAGATCGCAACACACCACTCAGCAATTTATTTGTGAGTCTGCTGCAGCGTATGGGGGTGGAGACAGACAGCTTCGCAACAAGTAATGGTTCACTGACCCTCTAGCATCCATCTGCCTCAATAATCGAATCCAGCAAGGACCGGAAAAAGCATGAAAAACCAATCGATTCTCAGTATATGCCTACTGCTAATTGCTATCCCGATGCCTGCCTTCGGCGAATCCTTTGCCGACAACTGGCATCAATGGCGTGGTCCACATGCAACGGGTGTCTCGCCCACTGCTGATCCGCCAGTGGCATGGAACGAGGATGAAAATGTGAAATGGAAAGTGGCCATCGAGGGTCAAGGGACATCGACTCCGATCATCTGGAACGACAAGGTCTTTGTGTTGACGGCCATCAACACGGGAGTCAAGGATCCATCCATTCCTGATCCTGAAGATCAACCCAAGACCAACTTCTTCGATATCAAACAACCCAATGCCCAGCACGCGTTTGTTGTCCTCTGTCTCGATCGCAATAGCGGCAAAGAGATTTGGCGTCAGGTTGCTACCACAAAAATACCTCACCAGGGTGCTCACAACGATAACGATTTTGCACCCGCATCACCAACCACAGATGGAAAACATCTTTATTGCTGGTTCGGATCAGCAGGGCTCTTTTGCTATGACTTGCAAGGAAACAAAATCTGGGAAAAGAAACTGGGTGAGGTCAAAGTCGGATCAAGTCTTGGCGAAGGCTGCTCTCCCGTTCTGCACGAGGGAAAACTGGTGATTGTTCGCGACCACGCAGGACAAAGCACCATCGAAGTACTCGATGCCAAGACAGGAAAAACCCTCTGGAAACGGGAACGTGATGAAGGGAATGCCTGGGCCACGCCACGGATCATTCAACACAGTGGAAAAACACAAGTCATCACGACTGCCTCAGGGTTTGTACGTAGCTACGACCTCGATACAGGTGACATCATTTGGCAATGCAGTGGACTGACCGGAAATGCGATTCCCTGCCCCGTTGTCGAGGGCGACTATGTGATCTGTATGACTGGTTACCAGGGCTACTCCGCCATGGCGATTCCCCTGACCGAGACCGGCGATATTTCAGACAGCGAAAAAATCCTCTGGAAAAAAGAGCGGGGTACACCCTACATCCCTTCTCCGCTGCTGTATGAGGGACTCATCTTTTACAACCAGTCCAATCAGGCAATTTTGACATGCCTTGATGCAAAAACAGGCGAGGTTGCATTCGGGCCAAAACGAGTCGGTGAACTGTCTAACATTTATGCATCGCCTGTCGGTGCTGGCGGACGGGTGTATTTGACGGGCCGAAATGGAAATACGCTTGTTCTTGAACGCGGCCCCGAATACAAAGTTACGGCCCTCAACAAACTCGACGAACGCTTTGATGCATCGCCTGCGCTCGCAGGCAATCAATTGTTCCTGCGAGGCGCCAAGCACCTGTATTGCATTGAAACCCAGCAGTGAGCTGAACGCCTGACCCAACCAGACTGAATACCTGTTACCTTCACGGCAGTGACAGGTGTTTCGGTTGCTGACAAAACTGCACTACTCTGCCCTGCCCTGCACCGTGTCTCTGCCACACCCTTTTGATTTTTCTACCACACCATTTTCGTGTTCTTTACCGGATTTGCATCATGTTTCGAATGATTGTATTCGCCACTTGCCTGACACTCACCGCGATTCCAGTGGTTAATGGCGTTGAGCATTGGACGCGTTTCCGTGGCGAAGATGGAAATAGCGTCGCGAGAGACAATGCCAATTTGCCGACCCGGTGGAACACGACTGAAAACGTCCGCTGGGCAATCGACCTGCCAGGTTGGGGATGGTCCTGCCCGATCGTCTGGGGCGATAAGGTTTTTCTGACAACAGTGGTCAGTGACGAGCAAAATCTTGCTCCCAGCAAAGGACTCTATCTGGGTCAGGGAGTCCGGGATCCGGGTAAAGGGATTCACCATTGGCTGGTTTATTGCTTTGATTTGAACACCGGTCAGGAAATCTGGAAACGCGAGGCCCATACGGGTGCACCGCAAATTCCACGACATCCCAAAAGCACCTACGCAGCAGAAACGGCTACCACCGACGGTGAGCGACTCTACGTCCTGTTCGGGGATGTCGGTTTGTACTGTTACGACCTCGATGGTGAAATGCTTTGGTCGCGTGACATAGAACCCAGGAAGACATTCATGGATTACGGAGCCGCAGCCTCCCCTGTCGTGCATGACGGCCAGGTCTTTGTGGTTTATGACAATCTTGAAAAATCATGGATTGCGTCCTTCGATGCAAAGACCGGGAAAGAACTTTGGAAACAGAACCGTAATGAAACCCACTCGTGGGCAACTCCCTTGGTCTGGCAAAATGAACAACGCACTGAAATTGTTGTACCTGGGAAAAAATTCAATCGCAGCTACTCACTCGCCGGAGACCTGCTCTGGGAATTTGATGGACAGATGTCAAACCTTGTCATTCCGTCACCGATGAGTGCCCACGGAATGTGCTATATCGCATCGGGATACGTGGGTGACTCCCACCGGCCGACCTTCGCAATCAAACCGGGCGCAAGCGGCAACATCACCCCAGAGGGAGATTACACCGACAGTGAATTCATTGAGTGGTATCAGGGCACTTCGTCTTCCTACAATCCCAGTCAAACTATTTACGGTGATTATCTTTATACGCTGTACGATCAAGGATTCCTGACTTGTCACGATGCCCGTACAGGTGAACAAGTCTATGGCAAAAAAAGATTCTCGCCTTCGGGTTCCTTTACAGCATCACCATTTGCGTACAACGGTTACCTGTTCTGCCTCAGTGAAGATGGCCTCACCTACGTGATCAAAGCGGGTGAAGATTTCGAAATTGTGGCTCGCAATGAACTCGATGAACTGTGCATCGCCTGCCCTGCTGTGGTCGGTGATAAAGTGCTGATCCGCACGGCGTCGAAACTCTACTGCCTGTCCGAAGGATCAAAACTCGATTCTGCCATGGCAGCCCAATTGAAACCACGACGTTCGTCGACCCCCAGCAACGATATCTGGGCGGCCGCCACTGCCGGTGACAATGCTGCCATCAAACGATTTCTGGATGGTGGTGTGGCCGTGAACGCCAAACAGGGACGGGGTGGTGCAACACCCCTCCGCAACGCCATCCTGCACAATCACCCAGACTCTGCCCGACTTTTGATGAAACGTGGAGCCGATGTCACGCTGAGTGGACCAGATGGCAATACTCCTCTTCATCTGGCTGCTTTTTTCGGAGATGAATCGCTAGTCAAACGGTTGATGGAGAAAGGTGCGAATGCCAAGACCGAGAATTCCAAAGGTGAAACGGCGCTGGACATTGTTTCCAAGGAATGGGATTCCCAACTCGAATCCACCTACCAGAATGTTGGCCGTTCATTGAATCGCAAGTTTGATTTGCGTCGGCTGCAAAAAGTTCGGCCACAGATTGCCTCTTTCATGGAAAAAAGCGCCTCGTCGGCAAGAGACGACAGTGAAGCTTCCAGATGATAGTGGGTGATGATCTGTAATTCAGACAGGCATCCATGTGCATCTGATGGAGGGAACACACAGAAATCCACTTACAGTCGTCTGTAGTTTCGGGATTTCTGACTTACAATGAGCGTTGGCACCCCCTGCCACATGCTTTCTTTCCCATGCTTCCTTCCTCACGAGAAATGATATGCCCCGTGCACTGTGGACCCCGGTCCTGATTGCCTGTTTTACGCTGATTCTGTCCTCTGCCGCCCACAGCGAAAAGCCAAACGTGGTTGTGATCATGGCCGATGACCTCGGTTACGGCGATGTGTCATGTTACGGAGCAACTTCACTGGAAACACCCAACATCGATCGACTCGCTGCTGGTGGATTGCGATTCACCAACGGATATTGCTCGGCATCCACCTGCACACCTACCCGTTACTCGATGTTAACCGGCACCTATGCCTTCCGTGGTGAACGCACGGGAATCGCACCACCCACTGCTCCGGCGATCATCAAGCCTGGAACAGAGACGGTTGGCACCATGCTTCAGCGAGCCGGCTATGCAACTGCCGTGATTGGAAAATGGCACCTCGGTCTTGGAGGACCCGAAGGTCCGGACTGGAATGGCGACCTGAAGCCAGGCCCACTGGAAATTGGCTTTGACACTTGTTTTCTGTTACCCACCACGAACGACCGTGTGCCACAGGTCTATGTTCACGATCATCGAGTACCCAACCTCGATCCCAAAGATCCTTTGTGGGTTGGCAAGCAAAAGCCCAGTCCTGATCATCCAACCGGTCAAACTCACCGTGACACACTGAAGATGGACTGGTCCCATGGCCACAATTCAACCATCCACAATGGCATCAGTCGAATCGGTTTTTACACTGGCGGACACGCTGCCCGATTCCGCGATGAAGACCTCGCTGATAAGTGGGTCGAGAAATCGGTTGAGTTCATCGAGGACCATCAGAAAGAACCTTTCTTCCTTTTCTTCTCTTCGCATGACATTCATGTTCCGCGAATCCCACACGAACGTTTTCAGGGAAAGACCTCACTCGGTTTCCGAGGTGATGCGATCATTGAACTCGATTGGTGTGTCGGTGAGCTGATGAAAACACTGGATCGCTTGAACCTGACCGAAAACACCCTAGTCGTGTTCTGCAGCGACAACGGTCCCGTGATGGATGACGGCTACAAAGACGAAGCACTTGAAAAAGTAGGGAATCACCGGGCGGGTGGTCCATTCACCGGTGGAAAATACAGTGTCTATGAAGGCGGCACACGCACTCCCTTCATCACATCGTGGAAAGGACGCATTGCTCCGGGAACCAGCGACGAAGTCGTGTGCACCATCGACTTGGCAGGCAGTCTGGCCGCCTTGACTGACCAGAAGCTCACCTCGGACGGATACCTCGACAGCTTCGACGTGATCGGCGCCATGCTTGGCGACAAAGACGCCAAAGGTCGTGATCACCTGGTTCAGCAGGACAATGGCAATAACGGAACACTGGCGCTGCGCAGCGGTAAATGGAAACTTCATCGATACGGCAAAAACTTTGCACGTAACGTGGTGGTCGAAAAACAGTTGGCTAACACCAAAGTGCGAAAACTCCAGCTTTTCGACTTGGACAAAGATCCTGCCGAAAAGAAGAACGTGATTGATCAACATCCTGAAGTTGCAGAACGACTGAAGAAACAGCTCGACGAGATCGTTAAATCAGGTCGCAGCCGCTCTTGAGCGATACGTTGACTGATAGATAGACGCAGTTCGTGGCCATCACAAGCTCCTGATAGCCAGCGCAATTGTGCAACAGAGCGTGGGAATAACAATCACACATGCTCCTCAATCAGAGCAAACGATCAGAGCAAACGATCAGAGCAAACGATCAGGGAATCACAGGAACCAGTGGTGTTTTGCCGTCGTCTGGTGAAATCGGATACAGGGCCTGATGTGCTTCCAGGCCTGACTTCAGTTTCCCGACCATCTCGCGCAACACCTCAGGCTCCTGATCCGCAAGATTGGTTGATTCAAACGGGTCTGACGCAAGATTGTAAAGCTGGTAGCGTTCACCTTCGGATCCCTTGGACGGAATGTAGTGATAGATCACTTTCCAGTCTCCGTCACGAAAAGTGGTGAAGTAATCGCTGCGATGAGGTGAATGCGGATAGTGCATCAGAAAAACTTCATCGCGTGAATCGTCCGGCTCGGCAGTCAACAGTTTCGACAGGTCGATGCCGTCAACGGCATGGCCTTCTGGTGATGCTGCTCCCGTCACTTTTGCGATCGTGGGATACAAATCCTGCACNGCNGCAACTTGGGTTTGCAGACTTCCCGGNGGAATGACCAACTGNTTCTGATTCGCATTGTTCACACTTTCCTTGGCCCAGGCTGCAATGAAAGGCACTCGCATGCCGCCTTCGTAATGGGCGCCNTTTTTACCACGCAAAGGAGCGGCACAGGCTACCGCATGCTGATGCCCCAAGGGAGCATCGGAGCCATTGTCACCCAAGAAAAACACAAGCGTATTTTCCGAAACTCCCAGAGCATCGAAATGATCCAGCAAGTCGCCNAGTGACTTGTCCATTCCTTCGATCAATGTGGCAAATGCCTGAGCATTTTTCGGCTTGCCNGAATTCCTGTAGTGGTCAGCAAATCGCGGGTCCGAGTGAAATGGTGCGTGGACAGCATAGTGTGACATGTACAAATAAAATGGCTTTCGCTTCTGAACCGCTTCCGAAACCCGTTTCTTTGCCTCAAGCGTGATCGCCTCGGTCAAAAACGTTTCTGAACCGTGGTACTTCTTCAAGTGAGGCACAGCGTGATGCGCACGCTTGGTGCTCTGCCCATAGTTTTCTTCGCCATAATAACTACCGGGCGCACCAAACGAAGCGCCGCCCACATTGACATCAAATCCGAGATTCAACGGTTCGGAGCCTTCTGAATCATCCGGCCCAAAATGTCCTTTTCCCACATGGATCGTCTGATAGCCNACTTTGCGTAGCAANCTCGGCANGGTCACATCGCTACTCGTCAATCCTTTCCAATTCCAATCCGGTGGACCATGGGGGCCGCGATTATCGTTCCGCGGATTGATCCAGTTGGTGGCATGGTGCCTGGCCGCATTTTGACCNGTCATGATCGAAATCCGNGTCGGCGAACAAACGCTCATGGCATAAAAGTGGTTGAACCGCACTCCTTGAGCGGCCAATCGCTGCATGTTGGGCGTTCGATAAAAATCATTCAGNGGGTAACGCTTTGGCTGCCCTTTCTCATCAGTCAGGAACGGTACCGACGTGTCCATCACTCCCATGTCGTCNACCAAAAAGACGACAACATTGGGTGAGTTCTGTGNGGCATCGGCGACAGCAGCCCCATTCCATAGTGACAAAGCGACANCAACAGTCAGGCTGGTAACCAGCGGAGTTTTGATATTCATGCCACTATCATAACCAACCTCGAGTGGTTGATTCCAATGGCGGATCGCAGGCACGCGGTGCTAACCGAAAAACATGNCTGAGACCGNACTATCGATTCGATTCAGAAATNGATGTGCCGATGCCATGAAGAAGAGTCNTCGCCGACGNTCATTTGCTTCTTTTGCCCTTCAANGAGGTTCCCTCCCANCGTAGACGGGCATCGTCACANAGCGACCNAACTCACAACACCGNACCCACAACACGGGGAAATGCAGCATTTTTAGTTCGGCGATCTACCCTGNCATGNCGTGCCCTTGAAGACGGTAGAATNTCCAGATCANTTNCTATTGCCCGTTCTCCCAATTNCTGTTGCAACGAGGTCAATCATGAGACNGCTCNCNCTGACTGGAACNTTNGCNCTNCTGACCNTGNTGCCTGCTCTGGGCCAATTACCGGTNGGTCAAGTTGTCGANCCNATTGTNGAAAACAGCNACACGATCGANGTCTCGCTTCANAACCCNGGGCTCAAACGTGGAATCGTGGGTGTCATTGGTATCNCNGNTGACGAAGTCAATTCACTTTTTNAATTGTGCCANNAGGACGNGTTGATCGTATTTGTACAAACCGATGATCANNAGTTGGCTNCNAAAATGCGGGCCCGGGCNGATGCNGCCAAACTACTCGGACAACGGCTATTCATTGAAACAGGATCTCTCAAACANATTCACCTCGGAAACAACGTCNCGGACCGGATCNTNGTCAGCGAATCNATTGGCAACNNGATTCCNGAAACGGAAGTCATGCGTNCGCTGCGACCNCGCGGGATTGCAAAGATAGCCGGTCAGCAACGCATCAAACCCGTTCCCTNGGGCACTGACGATTGGTCNCANCCNTANCACGGCCCNGACAATAATCCNCAATCNNANGATCAATTNGTCCGCGGNAANTTTCGCACNCAATTCATTGGTTATCCCAAATTCAGCCCNATGCCGGAACAGACCGTCATTGCTGGTGGACGCATCTACAAAGCGATGGGGCACATCGCGCACAAAGCCAANCAGAATGCGATGCTCAATAAACTGCTGTGCATCAATGCCTATAANGGCNTGATTCTGTGGCAACGAGATCTTTCGCCGGGATTCATGCTGCACCGCAACACCATGGTGGCAACNGANGATGCGTTNTACATGGGNGACCANGAATCATGCAANATNTTTGANGGTGAGACGGGCGTCATGAGAGACGAAATCAAAGTCGATCCCAAAATCAGTGATGGACCGGTTTGGAAATGGTTGGCCATGCGAGATGGGGTCCTTTATGCGCTCGTCGGCAACCCGGAAGTCAAAATCCAGACTCAGCGGGCAATCCGACGGGGGCTTGGTCACTGGCCCTGGGGCATGTGGGACGGGCATGACTACAGCGACCCCCGTACCTCGTTTGGGTTCGGAAGAACACTGGTTGCTCTCAACCTGAACACTAGAGAGCGAATCTGGCAGTTCCGTGATGAGGATTTTTTGGATGCTCGCGCGGTGTGCATGAACGACACTCGCATCTTTTGTTATTGCCCCGGCAAGTTTCTGGCAGCGATCGACCGCTACACGGGAAAGTTGGTCTGGAAGAACAGTGACAAGGATTTGCTGGACGCCATCGATGGGCAGGAAAAAGCTCAGCACTATATCACTGGCTATGCAACGACCTGTTACATCAAGTGTGATAACAACTTTCTGTTCTTCGCTGGTCCCCAACGCACACGCATGGTGGTCGCCTCGGCCGAGGATGGAAAACTGGCATGGACTCATCCGACTGGCAACCTGCAACTGGTGCTGCGTGACGACGGTATCTGGGCCGCTGGCCCGCAAAAGTCGGAAAACGGCATGAAGCTGGATTACAAGACAGGAAAAGTTCTCGAAACCTTTCCAGCACGCCGCGCCTGTACTCGCGCTACCGGTTGTGCTGACAGCGTTTTTTATCGAGCCAGTGGAGGAACCGTTCGCGTTCTGACCGATACCAATACCGCCCAGCATATCGATCCCATGCGACCGCCTTGTCAGGATGGTGTGCTGGTCGCGGGCGGTCATTTGTATTGGGGACCATGGATGTGTGGTTGTCAGTTATCTCTCTACGGAAACATCGCGCTGCGTCCAGAGGGCTCTGATTCGGGTACCGAAACGACAACTGAACCGGCACGTTTAGCTGGTGATCTCACCGCTGATGTACCCTCCATTGATGTCAAGCCTGATGACTGGGTCAGTTTCCGCGGTAACAATGCACGAAACGATCAAACAAACAACGGCATCCCGGATAATGTTTCGCTCAGCTGGTCTGTCGATCTTGCTGATCATGTGTTGCCAACGGCGCCGGTGACAGCGGGCGGCATGATTTTCATTGCTGATCGTTCAGGTGCAGTGCGTGCGTTCAATGCAGACGGTACCACCGCTTGGACCACGTATACCGGCGGCCCCATTTATTACGCACCCACCGTTTCCAACGATCGGGTCTATGTGGGATCTGCCGATGGCCGTGTCTATGCGATGGCAGCACAGGACGGTCGTTTTTTATGGTCTTATCGGGTTGGCCCGAATGATCGATGGTTGCCTGTTTATGATCGCCTGATTTCGGCGTGGCCTGTCGCGGGCGGTGTCGTCGTCGACGGTGATACGGTTTTTGCCGCTGCTGGAATCACCCATTACGACGGAACTCATGTGGTTGCCCTCGATGCCGTCACCGGACACCTCAAAGCATCGAATCGAAATTCAGGCACACTTGAACAGGAAGTCAACAACGGCATCAGCATGCAGGGAAATCTGACGATGGTGGATGGCGAACTGCGTTTCCTGGCGGGAGGTGTTTATGAAACGGCTCGTTACAATCCCAAGACGCTTGAATGCCTGAACACACCACGCAAACAGGTATCGTCACAATATCGAACCGCGTTCTATCCGTACTATCCTGATTACGGCAAGTATGTCTCGCTGGACTACCAGTGCAGTGATGGTTGCTCGTTGTCACACGATGCGAGCTATGAAGGCAGCCAGTTCGTCAATCTGGAAAGACAACCAGCATCGCCGCCTGGCACCAAAAAACCCGTCAAGGAAGCAGCTCGCTGGGTGCGTCGTGGTGGCAAAATTCTTGAACCACTGTGGTCTGATAAAGCGAATCGACGTTTCACCAGTTTCGCTGTCACAGAAAAAACCTTGCTCGCAACCGGCCATCCGGATAGTCAACCCGACCAAAGCTTTCTGGTCGCCATCAATGCGACTGATGGAACGGACCGGTGGATTGCCCCCACACCAGCCAACGCTGTCAAAGGCGGCTCGGCGGTGGATCCCAATGGTCGAATCATCGTCGTCCTGGAAAACGGGAAACTACTCTGCTTCGATGCAGTCCCTTGATAATCCGGTAATCACAAGCATTTTCGTGAACGTTGTGCAGTCCGAAACGTGTGGTTCAGCATGAGCAATTCGAACAATCCTGTGATTGAAGTGCCCACCTCACAGCATGGAAACTTCGGTCATTCTGAAACTTCTGCTTCCATCTTGGGTTACAACAGTAGCGCCTACAAAATCACGTCTCAATCCATTCTGGTGCCTGACCATGATCCGAACAGCATTCCTGCTCTTTTCTATTCTGAGTTGCACCGTGGTGCCGACCTTGGCCCAGTCGCCTCGTGATTCACCTTCCCGTGGCGGCCGTAGCCAGATTCCTCAACCCGGCACCTTCCTGCCCATCGTGAGAGCCGTTGATGAACAAGGAAGTGATTTTTCTACGGCTAGTCTGCGCGGCAGTTACACCGTACTGGTATTTGGCTGCCTGACCTGACCACCGTTTCTTCGTAATGTCCCCAGTTTGGAGACAGTCCAGCGCGACTATCAACCCCAAGGTGTAACGTTCTATTACATCTACAAGGCACTCGCCCATCCGGAAAACAACGGATACGTCACACCGTTCAGTCTCAAGGAACGATTGATGCATGTTGATGAAGCAAAACAGACTCTCGGTTCCAGAATTCCGTGGATTTGTGACAACATGGACAACGACTTGAAACATACCTTGGGGAATCGGCCAAATTCCGAATTCATCATCGACCCTGAAGGCAAGGTAGTGGTTTCACGAGAATGGAGTCGGCCAGAGGAATTGCGTTCTGACTTGGAACGACTGGTGGGTCCGGTCACCAAGCCAACAACGATCAGTGACCTGCAAATGCCGATTCGTAAACCACCGCAAAAAGCTGCCACTGGAATTGTCAAGCGAATCACGGTCCCGGGCGACATGTCGCCCCTCATGATCACCGCCAGAAAATCAGAAACTCCTCACTACGCAAAACTGCGTGCTGAAATGAGTGGTGACCAAATCTATTTGGGATTCTTTCTCGATCCGCTCTACAAGGTTCACTGGAACAATAAAGCACCCGCATTGACATTCGACATCAAAACGCCAACCGGGGTTTCCGTGACACCAGCCACCGGCACTTCAGAAAAACTCGAAGTCGATGCCGATGCTGACCCACGCGAATTTCTCGTCACCCTCGATGGTCGATCCTCGGATCCGATGCTCGTCACGGTCAAATACTTCGCCTGCGATGATGCAGAAACGTTCTGCATCCCTGTGAAACAGGAGTACGAAGTTTCCTTTGAACGTGATCGTGATGGAGGCTCACGAAGACAATCCGGAGATCGGATGGCACAGAATCGTGGCTCCTTTGGACGAGCAAGAATGAGGGAAATGATGCAACGTATGGCCATCATGCGAACGCTGGACATCAATAGCGATGGAGAGATCTCGGCTGAAGAAATCGAAGCCGCACCCGAGTCGTTACGTCAACTAGATAAAGACAGCAATGATCGTCTCAGCACTGAGGAAATTCGAGGTCAAGGACGAGGCGGATTCAGTGACCCGCGTTTCAGGAGACCGGGCGGACCCTCGATGCAACATTTCGGGGACCCGCGATTTCGTAATTTCGCACCAGAAAGAAATTCGCCGGCAGGACCTGCAAACGGATCCCGCTGAGCATCAGACGAAAATGCACTGGGCGACTATTCACTGGGCGACTGTTATTCGCCCAGCGCTTCTCGAACGAGTGCCTCGATGTCCATCCCACCGGTACCAATCGAATCCATGATCGAATCGTGCTGGGTCTTTTCCTCGTAGTCTTCGACACGCTTAATGATCGTCTGAATTTCCTCGGAGGAGTGTCCTCGCTCGACGAGACAGTCCTTCAAGATTTTATAATTGTCTTCGGTGGATCGCATGTATCTATTCTCCGATTTCCAAGATGGGCACTGGGGACGAGTTGTTTGGCGTGAAGGCTTGGGCGACGGCAGTTTCATTATTGGCTCATGGATGCAAAGCTGCATTCATGACCGCGTCTACGATATTTTCTTTTCGTCTAATGAAAAGTTACGTCACGCGATGCCCAGAAGCGTGCAGGTCAGCCTTCGTATTGAAATCGAGTGTCAACGCGCCCCCAACAAACGCATTAATCGCTGTATTCTGAACCTTGTGGAAGCCCCAAGCCCGTCCCAACGCTTACTCCGGCGTCTAATTCCACAATGGAAAACTCAACATCAATCAAGCCGTAAGAAGCAAGTTAACGATCCATTCCATCTTCAATTGGCGTCGGATTCCCTGGTTTGCTGCTGCCGATGGGCGAAAACGAGATTTCCTGAATCGGAAATAGTCACTCGCAGAAACCCACAACGCTTGGCATCGAGCAGTCTGGCCTGCCAGGACAAAGCAAACTGCAAAGGTCGCAAGTTGGGACACTTGGCTAAAAGCTTCACATGTGCCAACATATTGGAGTTCTAAGACCGACGAGAGATCTCGGATTTGGACCACGATCGGGTGCGTGTGATCTTTCATTTTTCCACCGCACCCATCTTGAGGATTGCAGAGCTGCCCAGGTGGTGGAATTGGCAGACACAGGGGATTTAAAATCCCCCGGCTGGTAACGGCTATGCGGGTTCAAGTCCCGCCCTGGGCACTGCAATTTACAAGGT
>NZHC01000050.1 GCA_002689655.1 Rhodopirellula sp.
ACCGCGACCTAGAAAGGAAAATCCGTGAGTTCAGTCCAGGGTTAAGACATATGGGTTTATTCATCAATCATGCCCTGTGGAATCGTGACTGTGACCGTGTTTACTTTTTTGCCTGTGCTGGCTGGAGTCGCAAAAATGAAGTCAAGGTCAATATTCCCTTTTCAGTGCATGCAGATGGAACCGGATTGGTACTTCACAAGAAACATATCGGGGGTCACCCTGAGTGGGCCGAGGGTAGGCTTCTGATCGGGCGATTAGGTGGGCGGCAAGTAGTTTACGATGTAAATACGCAATAGATTGTTGACGAATGGGGCGATGAGTCCGTATTCCCGAACTCAGAAGGAGATATCTCGCTGTCTCCGGATGGGAGATTATTCTTCAATGGGTATAAAAAAGGCAGCAAGAACTTCTGTGTGGTGTATCGCCGCAAGGATGGCATGCATGTGCAGAGTGAAGCAGTGCACAAAGGTAGTTTTACGGGTGATATTCGTATCGACCCCGCGCCGCGTTGGAGATCAGATTCTCATTCCTGGGCTCGCGGGTAATGGAACACGGCAGTTGTTTGTTCTGCGTCTCAGGGCAACAGCCGAGTAATCTCTGCGTTGCAATGACTAGGGGGTTCTCTTAGCTCTTTGACAATGGGCTTCATGACAGAGGCGTTGAGATTTGGGTATTTGTTGGAAGTAGGTTTCAGTGAGCTGAGGTGATTGGCAACAGTGTGGCTGGCGGTAGTTCCATATTTGGTGGTG
The DNA here is from genome assembly GCA_002689655.1 of Rhodopirellula sp. Classification (GTDB taxonomy): domain Bacteria; phylum Planctomycetota; class Planctomycetia; order Pirellulales; family Pirellulaceae; genus Rubripirellula. The sequence goes on from NZHC01000050.1 coordinate 750, forward strand.
ATAATGCTGGAAGGAATCGACAAAAAAAGCGGGTGTGACTCGGTGTCACACCCGCTTGGCGTTTCTTTCGGATGGAGTTGTAACCTACTGGTTCAGCTGCTCTTCGATCGATTCTTTTCCGTTCTTGGTACCCAGGGAACCCCAGAGGCCATAAGGACTCTCGCGTCCCGCGCCACCTTCCCAGCCACGACCATCTCCGTTGTCGCGACCGTAAGCAACGTGATTCTGGTCGCCGGATTCTACCGAGTCAGTAATGAAGACTACTGCACCGTCAGCCATCAGGATGTGGGCTCCACCTTGGTGGTAGCTGGAGGCACAAAAAGCTCCAGCTTGGCCGTGCCAGCGTTGAATGTTGTAGCTGTTGGGAGGTAAGATCGTGTGGAATGAGCTGTACTCCAAGCGTCCGTCAGACCAGCGTCGCCCACGCATGTGATTCGGGTTACGCTCGTAGCAGGGTTTGCCGCCGCAAGGAGCCAGACCACCAGTCGCAGTGTTGGTGTTCAGGTACGCGGGACGCTCGGGATCCATGTACTGTTTGAAGTATGCGGGTGGATTGTCCCAAACCGCATTGTCAAACTGCATTTGAATACCTGATGCACGTCCGTCAAGCGAGGCTACGATACATTCGCCACCCATGATGGTGTTGGACAGGCCATCGGTGATGTCTCGGAATTTCGTGAAGTGACGCGTGCGGAACACGCCTCGTGCCCAACGCTCGGTTGACTCTTCACCCCAGCTTCCGCTGTTGTTGACCTGACCCTGATTGTTAACACCGCTCTCAGCTTGCTCAAAGAAAGCGTCGCCGGCGCAACCGGTGTAGTTGTTGAACGCTACGCGATACTCAACCGGTTGAGTGGGGTCACTCGGGCAGCGATACGTTGGTACCTGCGTAAGCCAAGGCTGGTAGTTCTGGCTCCATGGGTTGGGACCCATCGCGGGGTACGGCGGGTTGCGAAGCGTACCAGTGCGATTGACAGCAAGCGGATTTGAGATTTGCTCCCATAAAGCTTGCTGCTCAATGAATGGTGTCAGCGGGACCAGCCAACTCAGCCAAAAAATGTTGCTGTTGTCGGCACCCATCCCTGCTGTCTCTTTGGTACCGCCTGCAAGCATCGGCAGATTCTTGTAGGCAGCGTGATAGTTGTGTAGTCCAAGTCCGATCTGCTTGAAGTTGTTGCTACAGCTCATACGGCGGGCTGCTTCGCGGGCAGCTTGGACGGCTGGCAGCAGCAGTCCAACAAGCACTCCAATGATGGCAATCACTACCAAGAGCTCAACAAGTGTGAAGCCCCGGCGTTGTGTGCGTTGTGGTTGCATTAAAGGTTCCTAAATAAGGCGTTAAGAATGCGAAAGAGGAATTCGCGAACTAGGTAAATATACTCAAATTGGGGGACCGGTACATCTTGCGTAAGTCGAATTTTTGGCAGTAAGCTGAAGTTTTGCATGAAATTTGCCTGGAATCCATGAGCAGGGCGCTCTGAATCCATTTTATGGTCCTGCTTCTCTATCGTCGCATCATGGCGTGCCCTGAATCTATGCATTCCCTCTCGACGCCAACAATTTGTTTTTGGAAGTGCTGATTGTATTGATAGATAATTTCACCACAGAGTGGCTCAATTAGACAACCTCTTGCGCGTTCAAGGCCGCAAGCTGAAGGGGTTCTGCGGGTGTTATGGTAGCGACCCTGATTTGACTACATGCAGCGATGTGGCTGACCGCAACTTTGTCCACAGGTAACGTCGGATTCGGTTGTTCCGATGCTTACAACTAGTAGCAGTTGGTTTTTGGTAATCCGGTACAGCTCCTAGCTGAGTCTGATCTGAACTCGCCTATTCAATCTACTGGAAGGAATTGAATCGCATCGGCGATGACGTACTTTCCGTCAGTTCCATCGGTGGCGATTTGAACCCAAGCGCCTCCGCCTTTTGAAAACCGAAATCTCCCTAAAGTACGAAAAAGTTTGTTGTGTTCAGGTACCTGCTGTTGGTTGATCCGGATTGACGTTTCGCCGCCCTGATGGCCGATCGTGATCCGGGTGCGGGTTGACCGACGGATGTTATAGCAATGCGACACCCGCACTTCGTACAGGCCAGCCTTGGGAAAGACAGGGCGATAAGTTACTGACTTTTTACCTTTGCCGGTCTTCTGATCGTGAAGATAGCCAATTCCGACATAAGGCGGAGTATGTGTTGAGTACTGCCACTTTCCAACTAGTTCCGCATCTGTCTCATCTAATACGAGCCCCCTTAACTGCTTTGGATTCTTAACGATGAAGGGAATCAGTTCTGGCCGATCCACTGCTCCGATGGCATGTACATTTGGGACTGCGGAAGGGTGCGCAGTTTGCAGCTTGAGCGGANTGGTCTCTGACCCGAANATGTATGTTGTGAAGAGAAACAGCGTGAACACCGCTAAGTGTAAAACGGGGTAACGATGATGGTAGTAACGAGGATTCATGCGGACTCGTTCGTTGTGATGGTTGATTCGGTACTTTGGATGCGCAAACCTTGACACATCGGGTCGTAAGTCTAGCAGCCGTACGGATAGGTGATTGGAACTGAATCGGTGGGTCGCGTTGCAGTTCTGTTGCCCGGTATTTTACTTGCCAATCCGCCGACCTGCTTAGTCGCTGCTATCGCTCGACTGCTTTTTCTTTGGTTGGGACTAATTTGTGTGTGAGGACGCGACTCGAGAAAACGTGAACTGTAGGTGGCATGGTCCCTGTGGTAGCTTGAGCGAGTTTGAACCGTCGTCGGTAAAGCCCGATGGCAGGCGAAGGTGAGCCAGTGTTTTATTTGTACTGGAAAAGAAGCATGCATGTATCCGGCCTTCAATGGCTAGGTGACGGGGATGTGGCACGCTTCCGGTGAAGTAACACGAACAGCAATTAGGGGCTTTTGGAAAGCGTTAACATAGCTCGACTGTTCTTTTGATGGGCGGCGTTAAGCCAATTAAGGCAGCATCAACAGGGGCGGATACAAACGGTTGTTGTTTGAGCCGGCAGCAATGCTTCTGGTTTACTCTTTGTTTTTTGGCATTTTTCCGTTCGAAAATAAACATCAAGGAGACATTGCGATGATCCCTCTGGTTACACCGCTACGGGCAATTCTACCTTCTGCAGAGAACAACTCGCAGGCGAATGTCCTTGTCGATGGAGGGAGAGCAGTATCTCAGACCAACAAGTTTGGGATAAAGCCCAAGCCTATAGAATGGCTGCTGATTCCGTTCCCCGTGGATACGTGGTAGATCTTTACTACCAAAAAGCCGGGGTCGGGAAGCTTCTTCAGGAGTGCTCAACTGCTGGCGCCCACGCGGGTACGCTGGTCATCCATGAAGGGGTTTCAATGTACTTATCCGAGACGGATAAAAGGGGGCTGATTTGAGTGTGCGGGCGGCTTTGAGGAATCCGAGAGGGGTTCTTTGGGCAGACATGGTCACGCAAACGGTCGTCGAAGGAACGACTTAAAACCTTGCGTTAACTGATTTTGTGCCGAATGAAAGACCTTCGTCTGGAATTCGTATTCGGTTGTGGCAAGCCGGCCTTGTTCGTGGATGAATGTGGATTCCAGACCGGGTCGGTGGTAACAACACAAGATTATCTGAACTCGTGTGATCCAAGTGTTGGCACGTATCTGTTTGTGGTGTCAAGCTTCGGTGCTTGATTCGTGGAGTTGCATGGCCACCAGTTGGGTCAGAGATTACGCGCCGCCAAGTCAGGAACATGGTGGGCAAACGATGCTGGCCGTGCACGTGTCGGCTCTTAGTGGTTGAACGGATCATAGGTCAGGCCACCGCGATTACCGTCACAATCCGGCGATTCGGGGTATTCTGTGTACCGCATTTCTCTGGTTGTAGATTGATAGCATCCATGTGGCGGTGACTTGATCTTAGTGTGTTACAGGGCACTATACGCATAAATGGGGTCAATTTGTTGGTTGTTTGGCTGCAGACTCAGGCGTTTTGTTGGTGAGTGTGTTGAAGTGGTAACGGAAATGGCAGGTTTTTGAGTACTCAGTTGCGCGGTCACGTGTTCTATCCTTGAGCGATCGTGCAAAACTGTATGAGTGATTGAGAGGAGTCATGGTGATTAAAGAGACGCGGACATTTCGAAGATTCCTCAGAACCATCGCTAGTACGGCGGTTTCAGGTATTGGGCATTGGGACAGGGCCGGATCAGCAGGAGCGGACTTGTGTTTGACATGCCACGGCGATGACGGACGGAAGTTGATGGCGGTGAATCAACTTGATGATGGTCATGTTGAAGTTTTTGTCTCGAGCACGCTTCAGCCTTCCCAGTACGTCACAGCGCACGAGGGACTGTGCGGAGTTTTTATAGACCAGGATGTATTGGGAGAAGGAATCGATGAGGCTCTTAGCGCTGATTTGCAGCCGCCGTTAATGGAAGCCACTAACAAGATTAAGTCTTTGGCACGGAGCCTTGATGGCGTTGACGTGAAGTCGGAAAACATCTCAGACGGACTCATTGGACTGCGACTAATCGACGAGTACAGGCAAAGGCATCTAATTTTTCTAGTCGCCAACGAATCAGGGCATTTTTGTTATTATCGAAATGATGTCTTCGATCTTGCTCTTGCGATGCTCGCTGCCGCCTGTTACCAGACCGGATTTCACCTGTGCATGCTTTCTAAAACTACAGGGATACATAGGGTCAAGGCTTTCAGGGGAACGCAGCAAGAAGATGAGCTGCTTGCGTTTGACATCGGCAACTAGACGCATCGGAGCGTTGTGTTCAACGCTGCTGAGGCTCTAGGGTTGCGGTCTGTTTGCTCCGCGACTTAGATTCGTTCGTGAGGTGGTCCGCGTTAGCGCATGAGTGCAGTGGCAAATTGGCTCTCACGTGTCTCTGTAGAGAAAGGCGTTGCTCGTGTGGGGCCTTTCTCTCACGCAGCAAACTGAGAAAGCTGGACGCGTTTGTGTGAACGCTGCGTCTATTTTTTTAACGGGATAAATGAGCTAGTAATGAGTTGTGTAATGGACCCTCGAGAAGTTGCCGCGAGTCTTAGTGAATACTGGTCGCCAAGGATACTTGCTGAGCTTAACGACTCGTTTGTGAAGGTGGCGAAGATCTTCGGAGAATTTCCTTGGCATGCACACGAGCATGAAGATGAGATGTTCATGGTGCTTGAGGGAGAGATGAGCATTGAGCTGAATGATCGTACTGTGCATTTGAAGTGCGGGGAAATGTTCGTTGTTCCTAAGGGAACCCCGCATCATCCAGTTGCTCAGGATGAGTGTTTAATCATGCTGTTTGAAATGAAGTCAACGGAACACACCGGTGGGCTCGTAATCGATATGACGCGTACGGTCGAGGAGCAGCGGGGGCAGCAGTGAACGACGCTGCTGCACTGAGTGCTAGAGCAGCATGCCTGCAGCGGATGCGAACCAGATGGGGTGACTGGACTTTACTGTTTTGTTGTGGTTCAGCCGCGTGTTCCCCCCAGAATGCCGCTTCTTAGCTAGGGCTTGGCGTTGAACGCTGTCGTCTTTTAACTCCGCTGTAAGGCTGAAGGCCTTAGTACCGGAGTTTGTGACGCCGCCTGTGGCGCAAACGTTGAGAATCTAGTGTGTTCATCGGCGATGAAAGTCGGAATCAGTTCTTTTGTGCATCAATGAATTTTTTGATGACTAAACCCGGAAGCGCGTAACTTCGAACGCGACTGTTTCTAGCGATATTCATTCCGATGAAATTGCCAGAGAGATCGAATACCGGTCCTCCGCATTTTTCTGGTTTTAGGTTTGCATCGTGCAGGATTACAGTTGAGAAACCATCCCTTCGGCCGCTCTTGTCCATGCGGTTGGCTGCATGGTTCGACATAGATGGGAATGCGCCAAGTGTGATTGCTTTCTCGATTTCCTCTCCCTCTCGGAGAACCTTAGCGATGATGGTGACTTTAGGGTCCAGCTTTGTTAGGAAAGCTCGCATGTCGGTATCGGTTTTGATGGGGGTGTCATTCATCTGCGTGACGATATCTCCGACTTTCAGTCCTGCTTTCTTTGCAGCACCGTCGAGACGAACCTCATTCAGCACTGCGCCTTCCCGTTCACCAAAGGTAGAGGGTACAACCCCAAGAAAGCCCCTGCTCATTTGCTTCTGGGAACGAAACGATTTGGCGCTAATGATGCTCACTTGGCCGGGGCCTGTCGCGTCGGGGGCAATGATGAAAACGCCTGCTGGCATAAGCGTTTCGTCACTTAACGCTAATGAGATGCCGTTGGTATGTTGAGTCGGGGCCCGAAGCAGTACAAGGTCGTTCTCAGTGTTCCGTCGGACGATCTCCAAATCGATATATTTGCCGTCGAATTTCCCAGCAGGGGTCAATCCAACCATTGAATTCTTGCTGACTATCAAGTCGGAATTTTCAATCAGAGTTCCGGCAATGTCAACGGATGTGGCATCCTGCTCCGTGCCAAAATTGCTGGTGATCAAGACACACGTATCGTCCAATTTGTTTTCTAAAGTGGAAAATTGTTTCGGCAGATTTGCCAATTGCTTGATCCCCTCGGGGGCAGGGAAGGTTTTCTCTTTGTACTTGGGCAGTTCCACGTCTGGGGGCGGCAGTTGATTGGTGAAGTCTGCTTCGAGTGAGACGGTCTCCTCTCCTCGCTCTACCTTGATGGGGAATTTATCGAGACGGCTCTTGGCGGCTTTGGCCAGTGCTGCACGTAGGGCGGTTAGCGACCCTGTGCTATCGCCATTGATGAGGGTGATGATGTCGTTGACTTGAAGGCCGCTTTTTTCAGCGACGCTATCCTCCACTATTCTCTCAACAGTGATGCCGCTGGCATCCTCGCGTTGCCTCGCCTCAATGCCCAAAATAAGTCTCGAGCTACTCGAGAACGTACGCTCCGCATTTAATTCAGTCCAGAATTTTTTGTAGGTATCGATTGGCACTTCAAAATTTTGTGTCATAGAGGTACCGATTCGTGAGTGGATGCCAATTACCCGACCGTTTAGGTCAAACAATGCTCCGCCCGAATCCCCAGGCTCCATCAAAGCCGTTGACTGCACCATCCCTCCCGGACGTGCTCGGCGTACAATTCTTCCGAAGCGGACTGCAGGTTGTTCACGAGTTCCCTGCCCACCGGGAAAACTGATCCCAAGGCACGGTTGGTTTGGTACGAGGTTTGATGACTCACCGATCTGAACGAATGGTAGGTCGGTGACTTTCTCCGTGATCTGCACCAATGCACAATCAGCCTCTGCATTAGATCCTTTTCCTCGGGCTCGGAAACGGCGACCATCCGGAAGGATCACTTGGTACCGACTGCCGGGTTTGACTGCGTGTCCCGCAGATAGAACGTGGCCATCCGAGCTAACGATGACGCCGCTGAACGCGCTTCGTGAACCCCGAATCGCAACCACCGCAGGTTGAACGGAGTTAATCGTCTGTTGGATACTCGACTGTAGCTCGGTTGCGTCAAAGTCAGCTTGAAGAGTATCCAGACATCCGAGGCTACAAAAAACAGCGAGTAAAAGGTGAAGTGTTCGCATGATTTAATTCGCTTTGTTTAGGTCGTGACTGCCACTCTAGGTTAGCCGATAAAATCAACTTTTCCAAATCTAGTATTGGGTTTTGACAAGCGTTGTAAAGAATTCCGCAAGAACGCTGGGGTACGTGTTCTAGCTCGGCAAACTTTGAGCCTTTTGTGGCTGCATCGAGTGATTCCGTGGCACGGCAATGTGGCAAACCCCCATTTTGTGGGTTTGAGATTAAGTACTAGCTCGAATTGGGGGAGGCAGGGTGCACCGGGAGTCATCGGTATTGCTCATTCAATGCCGGAAGTGTCGTTGTGGCAATCTGGTTGGCAGGTGGACGGGGTTAGCAGTGACGGCGGTGTTCTAGAAGGCTCACGCGTTATTACCAGGGTTGTTTGCGTTCCTCACGCGTGGAATGGGCGGGGGTGCTACCACGAGTGGGGTCACTTGCTGGATGTATGCGACGTTGTTCTTTAGGGCGTGGCAGTTTCAGACTACTCACTCCTTTGTTCCGAACGGTGCGGGGACTTAACTTTATCTCGTGCGAGTAATGGCCCGTAAGGATTCATCGCCGTTTCGTGTTGAGGTATCTATTTGTCACGCCGGTACTATTTGCTGCCTTGTGCACGGCGAATGCGGGGTGTTCCCAGTTGAGTGCGAAGGTGCACCGGTACCGGTCCGCATGACACTACGTCTCGGGAGGCCTAAATCTGCGATCGGTTGTTGCTTCGCGCGGTTCATGGAACCACGTTGTCGTGGGTTGCAGTGTTTGTGTATGTTGCCACCAGGTCAGTAAAATTGACAGCACCACGTTACGTAGGTTCAAAATGCAAGGTCGCATGCAGTTGATGTTTGGTTGCGACATACGCTCGCTCGCGGCATTTCGGATTGGCATAGGGTCCTTGTTGTTCGTTGATGCATTGGTCAGGTACTTTGCTGCTGAGTCGTTCTACTCAGACGCAGGGTACATGAGCTGTGATTTGGCAAAATATGTTTCGCCAGACGCATACTCTCTCAATTATTTATCGGGCAGTGTTGGTTTCCAGCAGCTAATCTTTTTTTTGCAGGCTTGCTCGGCGTTGTTGCTGGGTGTTGGGTGCTTCACTCGCATTGCTACATTGTGTTGTTGGCTGTTACTCGCTTCAATTCATGTTAGGAATCCGATGTA
>NZHC01000051.1 GCA_002689655.1 Rhodopirellula sp.
GGCGAGGCCATAGGAGTTTTTGCTCCAAAGCCCAGCACCAACTGGGGTCGCCAACGCCGAAATTCTGATGCCAAGGCCACTCTCGCCTCAAAACAGTCAAACAGCCTACGGTTGGGTAGTTCGAGCTGGATTCGCTCCTGCACACCAAGCACTTCCGCAGCTGCCTGTGCTTCAGCCAGGCGAACTTCAGGGCCCGGAGAATTTGGGGTCGGTTCCCCATCGGTCAAGTCAACGATGCCGACTCGATACCCCTGTGCAACAAGCTTGGCCAACGTCCCACCGCAGGCAATCTCGACATCATCCGGGTGCGCACCAACCGCGATCACATCCAAAGACGCTGGTAAATCATAGGTTGTCTGCTGCATTGATTTCATACTCATTACTGAGGCAATTTCCGAGGGGATGGTAACTTGCACACGCATTTTGGAGGGCCGGTTGCAGCAATGTCAATGAATCTGCTCGACACAATCCACACAATCCGCACAAGCATACTTTCAACCTCCCGCTTTCGCCAAATTACGTAATAGAATTCATCAGAATTGCCGTGCTCCGGATTCATTGGGACTATTGTTATTTCGTCAGGGGAACGCAACTGACAGCGAGCACAACACCAAGATATTAAGCGTCCCCCCGTGCGAGGCGGAGTCGGTCTTTCGAGATCGGCTTCGCCTTTTTTCATGCGTTGTTAGCTACTCAAGGATGTTTCAAAGCCTGCTCAGAACCAAACGCACAATTTCTGAGCCTCAACGAAGCTGAACGTTGGGTGGGTGCAAGCCGATTGTGTCGAAGGAGCGACCATCATCAAGAGCCCCACAGCTAACCCACCCGCAATAAAAAGCTTCGACAAGCTTCAATCTTTGCCGTAGTGCTCGACCTCTGGCCAGTAAATATCTTCGAACGCCCCGTCCTCGTGGAAATCCGGGCTGTTATCCAAGTCATGACAAGTCATGCATTTATCGCGGGCTTTGGAAAGCGGTAGTTTCATCAAATCCCGAAGCTGCATCTTCACTTCATCAGTGACAGTCGATCCCTCAGCCTCTGCCGCAGCATGGCTTGCCCCCGGGCCATGACAGTTCTCGCACCCATTACCAGTCAAATGTGGCGTTTTGTCGAGCGAGAAGTATCCAGAGACGTAGGGATAATACTCCTGAGCATTCCAACCTGTCACGTGACAACTGATGCACTCGGGATCAAAATGCCGCGCAACATCACCACGTTCAGCAGGCGGACTGACGATGTGCTCGGTCGCCTCAGCGTGGGGTGTACCCTGCCAGATGTCATAAGCCGTCGTGTGACACTTCCCACACGCTTCTGTGCCGACAAATTGTTCGCCAGAGGAGTGGCGGATTGGCTTCAGTCCCAATCCCTCCAAACCAATATCTTGAAGCTGCTCCTGATATTCCTTCATCAGTTGGCGCATCTCAGGTGCATCTTCAAATTCGTGAGTCAATGGCACTCTCGCGTACTTCAACTCACCCCTCGCATACAAGCCTACCAAGCCGGCATACATTGCTTTGTTGCCCGTCAGAACCATCCGAGTTTCGGTGCCCTCGATCTGTTCTGCCTGGTAGGTTGGCTCGCCGCCACCGCCGCCCACGACAATCAGATCAAACCCCGGTACCGCACGCGCCAAATCACGGGCAGCATCCTCTTTGCCAAAAAACATCAACACCTTGAAATCTGGATTCGCCTCATTCAAATCCGCAAGCACTTCGCGAGCTGACTCGACCGCTGGTTCAATCCCCAGGTCTCCACCCGGTTTCGCTTCCATCGATTCCTCGTCCAAGATACTGGTCACACCAATCTTCAGACCACCTTTTTCCACAACCTTGCTCTTCAACATCAACGAAGGATCAATCACCACCACGTTCCCGGACGCGTAAAGCGTACTCTCTGGCGTATCCTCAGCAGCCGCGACCGCCAACAACTCTCCTACACCCAAACGCAAATCGTCGCTGCCAAATCCCACCGCATCGTATCCCATCAGCTTCAACGCTTTGACTGACTGCTGCAACTTTACCTCCGCCTGTCGACCAAATCGCCGAACCAAGTTGCCCGCGTCCAATGGCATCAAGGTCCATCCAAGCTCACGCAATTGCTTCATCAATGTGAACCGTCGCGCAACACCGCCCTTCTGACGATCCAAACCCGTGCAACCACAAGGCTCGATGTAGCCATGCTGCTGTCCTGTGACCACAAGCGTAAGGTCCGGGGCAGCCCATGTCTTGTAATCTTCAGGACCAATGATGCCCTGGCTAGGCTTGGAACTTTCATCCCCTTCTGTTGAGTTGGACGAATCACCCGTTGTGTCCGTGGCGATAACTTGGGCATCACGTTTGTTCTCAGCTGATGCTTTGCTTTGATCTCGTGCGAACGTGCCCTCACCAGATTCGCTGAACCGCATCGCCACGCCCTCGTCGCTACCTTCCTTCAAATCGGTCAAGTAAGGAGGATCGAGTGGCGGGTTACTCAAATTCCCATCAGGATCAACAGCCGACGATGAAACCACCGAAGTTTCCTCGGAGGAACAGCCCAAAACCCCGATAGCTAGCAAAGCGACAATCGTGGGGATGCGAACCCCACTAAAAAGCGAATCCACTAAACGCAGGTTCTGGCGACCGGGATTGCGGGTTACGAGCTTCATGGTTAACTGCCAGTCCTTAGAACGCTTGTTTTCGAGTACTTACTCGCCTTTGATCGCAAATTTAATTGCAATCCGCATTGGCGTTATCTTGATGTTATCGGACTCAATCCAGATCGAACCGTAGTCATCCTTGGTCGTACCAAGGCGTTCAATCGATTCTTTTCCACGAATCAGCTCGATTTCGATTGGAAACAGCGTCATTGTGCCGCGGTCATTTGGCTCTCCGAGGGTGGCTTTGATCACTCCCTCAGGGACAACCTTTTCGGCAATTTTCAATTCAGTTGTTTTCCGCTCGTCACCCCGTAGGACCACGAAGGCTTTGGCTTTGAGACTGCCATCCTTGCCCAATTTGGTCAAATCGTAGAGGTAGCCACCCCCTTCTGCCCCAGACAATCGAGCACCAATCATACCGAGCAGCCCGACGATTTTCCCCGTGGTTCGGACGAGCATGACCTCGCCACCTAACGAGGTCGCCTCCTCGCTCAGCGGCACAGCGTTCCCCTCCTTGTCCAACCGATCAAATGGCAACTGGAAGTTCTGCGAAACTGCTCCTTGCCGCATGCCCGGTCGTACTTTCACGGTAACTTTGAAGCCCTGTAAAGCATTTCCCCGAATGCCATCCTGTTCCTCGGTAGGTGTAAATTCTTCGATCTTAAACGTTGAGAACTCCGTCAATTCATCACTGCTAAAGGTCGGTTTCCCCGGTCGTATTTTCTCATCCATGAAGTTGTAGACTTTACCGGTGATTTCAAACGGTTCTCCCGTGCCAACTTCACCAAAACTCCAGGTCGCTGGCACCAGATCGATGTCACTCACAACCCGTCCAGTGATTTCCAGCGAGATTGCGACCTTTTCGGGATCGTTGGTCAAGATCTGGGCTGACTGGGTAAACTCTGGCTCTCCCCCATCCTTGACGGTCCAGCTGAGCTTGACCTCAGTGCTCTCCCCCGGAGCCAGCGACTCACGCTCCAAATCTCCGAGCGTACATTTGCAGGTGGTAGCGCCCAAACGCAAAAGAAGATTGTCCGTTCCAACATTTTCAATTCGGAAAATGTGCTCTCCCTCGTCTCCGGGCTTCATCATACCGAAGTCGTGAACCTGTGCCGTCAGCATGTTTACTTTTGCACTGGAGTCCCCCGTATCGGCAGGCAAGGTAGAAACCAGATCAGCAGCCTGAAAATCACTATCCGTGGTAAAAGGCCCAAAGTGCCCCACAAGACTTGCGTAGTTCACGTAATTGATGGCCCATCCGGCAGTAGTTCCGAGCACGGCGGCGAAAACGATACCCAGTAGAAATTTTTTCATGGAACGACTGTGGTGCAAAAAGACGGTTTCGAAGGTAGACCTAAGTCTGCGGTACGCTACTGCTATTGGATCGGTTCGGCAAATACTAGTGAGCAGTGCCTTAGGTTTGGATTACTTAAATTTGGATCACGGGTCCAGAGACTGCTGATGAAGCAATTGATCGGCCGGGCGACGAATTGGCCCCGCTTGGGCGGGCAAGCCGACCTTCTGGGGCAAAAATATCAGCTGACGCGAAAGTGCCCGTTCAATATTCCCACCTAAAACGGACAATTCACTCGCTTTTGCTGCATATTGAGCGGCTTCGCCTGACCGTCCACGCGCCGCTTCGAGCACACTCATCTGGGCCATGATCCACTCATCTGCCGGACTCCACAGCGCAACTTGCTCGAACATTTCGGTGGCCGCTTCCAAATCGGCTGCCTGCCCAAGTACTTGGTACAAATGAATCTGCTGACTCGCGACTTGGCGATAAGCCGCTGGATCTTCGCCTGCACGCTTCAAAGCCTCGTTCAACGCTGAGTCCCATAAGCGACGTAAATCGTCTGCTTCACCGTCGCGGCTCAATTGCACCTGATAAAGATTTGCCAGCCACAACATCGCCTCAGGGGACCAGGGATCAGCAGAGGCAGCTATCAACAATTCACTTTGAGCCTGCCGAATCCGCCCGCCCTGCATCAACTCTGCAGCCTCGGCCATTGCCCTCTTCCTTGACTCCACCGGTCCCAGTGACTTGAGCGTCAAAACCATACTGACCAAAACACCCGCGATCGCAACCACAACAGCACACGACTTTCCATGCACAACCCCAAAAACCTTACCGCTTGCTTCAGTACCGTTCAAAGCAGTGAGGTTGACCGCATGCCTCGTCAATAACCCAGCCCCAAGCCACAGCAGCAAGGCGACTCCCGGCACGGTCCAGCCCCCCGCGACCATCAGATGAATCCCAACGCCAACGCAAGCACTCAAGACGATGGAATCGATCTCTCTACTACCCAGACAACGCAGCCCAGGCCAACACGCGAAGCCAGCGATCACTACCGCTGGCACCACGAACACACTGGCAACGACGTCAGGCAAATTCAGAGCCAAAAGTCCGATCCACCAAACCAGAAGGAATGCAAGTATTCCCCCCACCACAATCCTTGGGTCGCCCGTTGAATCAAACGCTGTTTTCTTCTCGATCCCGACCTTCACTGCATCTGCATCACGCATTCGATGAACACAAACGGCAACGATCGCGATGAGCATACTGACCAGCAAACCTAAGGCGATAAAACCACCACTCGCCAGAGTTTCCATGAATAAATTGTGGGGCTCTGCAATTTGCTCGGTCGTACTCAGCTCGCGAAAACGCTCGTACAGCGCCTGAAAGTTTCCGGGGCCCACACCGAACCACGGATACTCCAACGCCATCTGCCAACTCGCACGCCAATACTGAAAACGAAATGCCAGCGAAGCAGGTGCCCGCTCGAACCATTCACGATCCCCGAAAAACCCCAGGAACAGTGCACCTGCCACCGAAACGGCAAGCAACACGCCAAGTCCTACCATCATGGTCCGGGCTCGAAACCGCCCTCGACGAACCGACGACAAACAGAGCAAGCCAACCGAGATCAACATCGCCAAAGTCGCAGATCGACTCCGAGCTGCCAGCAGGGCTCCCAGACACAACAATGCAATCGCAACCCAAAACGTGATTCCGGTGCGTCCCAAAACACGAAACTGGTATCGCAATACCCCAACAGCCAGAACCACACCAAACAACAAGACCGCAGCAAGGGAATTAGCTAAAGCAAAAGTCGCTGTGGGCCCACCATCCATCAAACGATTTGCGAACACCATCCGTTCAGACGAGCCCGGCGGTGCGTTAATTCCGGCAAGCGCCAGCACCGCATCGGGGTCCTCCAAGTACAGCAATCTATTCGCTGGCAGGGTTACAAAGTATTGATGCAAGGCATGAATGGATAAACCAACGGTACAAACGACGAACAGGGCCAAGAATGATCGCCTTGTCTCCAACTTGGCCGTCAACAAACGCGTCGAGGAAAAGATCGCTGCACCGGACACCCACAGCCAAGCTTCGTTGGTTGCCATCCGCAAATTGCCTGGCGGGCACGTTGCGTAGGCAGCACAGACCATCCATGCCGCCAACAGCCATGCTGCCCAATTCAAAACCAATGCAGACGAACGATCTATCAAGCGACGTCGTGAACCCGACATCGAATTCACGACCGAAGCTCCGGAAGACCAAATGGCTACATCAACTTCGTCGAGTTGTCTGCCCCCTAAAATTGTGCCGCCGGCACGTTGCCAGAACCATCCGGCCCAGGTCACGGTTGCAGTAAAAATGGCAAGCAAAGCAAACCAGAGTGCGTCTCCCTGTTCCACTGCAACACTGTCGCTGGGGTGGTACGCCAGATAAACAACCGCGCCGGCTAGCACAGCAATTCCGACATTCATCGGATCGATCAACCCCGACACCAAGCCACCGACTGAACTCTCGTTGCCACGCGTACTCGTTACCCCCCTCTGATTACGTTGCCCCTGCACCTCCACTCCGCCCAGGTTCAGTTGCGGTTTGGTTTCATCCGACGTTCCAACTTGTCGCGGTCGTCTGTTCACTCGTTGTTTTTTCGCCATCCGGTAGATTCCAAAATGACGATCAAAAAGAGCATACAAAACACAATACCCAATACCATGACGGCTTGAAGCAACGACACCTGAGTCAGCAACACTGCCGCAAGGCCACAAGTGGCGGTGACCAGATAAATCGTCAACACCGCCTGGGTGCGTCCCAAACCCAAATCAACCAGCCGATGTGAAAAATGGCTGCGATCGCCCACGAATGGGCTCCGTCCCTCGCGAATGCGAATCCACAAAACCGTGGTCATGTCATATAACGGAACTGCCATGACACAAAGAGGCGCCAAAACTGCATGCGGTCGATCTCCACCACCTGCAAAGGTTGCCATTAACATCGACACGGCAATCAGGAAGCCAATGAGATAGCTACCACCATCTCCCATGAAGATTCTTGCCGGGGGGCGATTATGCCAAAGGAAGCCCAACAATGCCCCCAGAACGACAAGCAACAATGCGGCGACGAGCAACTGTGGACGTGCTGTCCCAGGATCAGGAGTTGACAACATCACCAGTGCCATGGCTGTGGCAATGATCGCTGCCACACCACCACTCAAGCCATCCATGTTGTCCAGCATATTGAACGAATTGATCACGCCAACAATCCAAATCATCGACAACACGTTAGTTAGCCATGAAATACCAATATGTGCAGTCAACCCGAATCCCAAACCGTAGACCACGAATGCTGCGATCGCGAACTCCACTGCCAATCGAATCCACTCGTTGACACCGTAACGGTCATCAGTCAATCCAAGAAAGAAAAGTACCGTGCCAGCGCCAAGCAAGTACCAGATTTGAGTGACGCGTGACCAAACACCATCCAGATAGGGCACAACGGAGTCAGGCAAATACTGTTGCAGCCACACCGAATCACGCGCGAACAAAACGGCCATCGTCCCTGACAAGAACGTCAGCATGATTCCCAGCCAAATCCCAATACCACCACCCAATGGCGTGACTTCTGTGTGAGTACTGTGGCCACCCGGTCGATCAAGCAAGCCCAGACGCCGCGCGTAGCGGCGAATCGGATACAGTGCCAGCATGCTACACAACATGGATGGCAGAATGGTCACCACCAGAAGCCAAACCAACCATTGCGAAACATTGTCCAAAAGAACAGTACCCTAGTTATAGGAACGATTACAGAAACCTGATGGAGCAAGCGGCATGGGTTAACGAACGGCCACTTCGCGATCTCAGATTCTAAACACAATGGCCTCGGCCATGCGACTGTGTCTGCACGACATGGTACCGGAGATCGCAGTTCTTCGTAATCTGACTTTTCGGCCGGGAGCCGGAACAACAGTTACCAAAACGGCAAGAAAGACTGGTCTCAGCAGCCCACGCCAGTTCCACCGACTCATAAGACGGCAACAGCCCATCGGCATACACAACCATCCAAGCGGGCTTGAATACGCAAGCCAACCCTTCGCCAGCCAGACCAGTTTTAGCAATCGGCACAGAACACAAACAGACAAGCTCGCACCGTCGCTTCTGAAAACCGATCCAACATCGCCCTGCGAAAAACAAGCGAGAAGCTAGCCAGTTGTGTTGCGAAACGAGGTCAGCCATACTCAAAGGAGCACCTCGTTGCCCAACAAATACCTGCCTCTGGAGTCCCCACCGATGTTCCGCACGTTTGTCGCACTCTCTTTACTTGTCGCTTCCTCGGTCTGCTTTGCCGACCATCATAAAGCTCCGCCCGAAACTGACGAAATGAAAGTCATCTTCAATGGCAAGGATCTCGATGGCTGGAGTGGTGATGATCGTTTGTGGTCCGTCAAAGACGGTGTGATCCACGGTGAAACCACGGCAAAAGACAAAGCTAATGGCAATACCTTCTTGATTTGGGAAGACGGAACTCTCAAAGATTTTGAATTGCGGCTATCGTTTCGCTGTACCGCGAGCAACAACTCAGGCATCCAATACCGATCCAAGCACATCACCGAGGGCAAGCCACGGAATGCTTGGGTAGTCCGAGGATACCAGCATGAGATTCGGAATGAGGAAAACTTCCCCAATGTGCCAGGGTTCATCTACGATGAAGGTGGATTCACGGGGAAGCGAGGAAGGATCTGCATGGTTGGTGAGGAAGCAACGTGGACGGATGATGGCAAGAAGATCATCCGAGACGATCTCATTAATGAGTCAGCGTTCAAAGACCTGATGAAAGTAGATGACTGGAACGACGTGGTCATCATTGCCAAAGGCAGAAACATTCGTCACTACCTCAATGGTCAACTAATCCTCGACTTCACGGATCACCCGGACCGAGCGTTGTCGGAGGGGGTTCTGGCGTTGCAACTGCACGCTGGCAAGCCAATGTGGGCAGAATTCAAAAATGTCCGAATTCGCAACCTGGACTGATTGACCAGAGCTACCAAGGGTCACCGTCATAAAGTGACCGAGGGTTAGCATCACAAGAAGCGGCAATGAACCCAGCGAATCAAGCTGCCGAGAACCCAGCGAATCAAGCTGCTGATGAATGAAGCCGCGGGAAACGAATTCCAACAGCATCGATTCGACTGTTTTGGCTGACGATCGGCGGCAGTGCTGCCATCAGGGTGCTTTTCGCACCAATGTTCCGATCACTTTCGGGGCCGCCGTTTCTCCAACCAAGGTTGCTCTGGCGTTTTCGCCGGAGCCCGTTTGTACCAATCCGGGACCGGGAACCACCTCAGTGAACTGACCCTTTCGTAGGTTTCCCAGACCTGCCCGGCTTCCGGATTTGTCTGCCGCAGATCACCTGTCTTAGTCAGGTATTGGGTCAGAGCATCGGACAATGCTGCCTGCACCACAGCCGCCTTGGGGTCTCCTGCCAAATTTTCCAGACAGCCAGGATCTTTGCGGATATCAAATAATTCTTCGGCTGGACGTTTCGCGACCGCACTTTGCAGCAATTTACCGACAGCAGGCACGGCTCGATTGGCAATCATCCATTGCAACGTTGGGCCGTCATCAATGTCGTGATAACCGGCATGCTCGGGCGATAACCTTGATTCCACCAAATCGCCATCCTGATCGTACTTCGCACCCAGATATTTCCGAGGCGTTCCAGCCGGCCAACGCTCAGGGGTGAAATTTCGGATGTACAGGTGCGTTTTGGTTCGAACGCACCTGCAAGGATAACTGAGCGAATTGAAACGTGATGAGGAATGTCTTTCGCGACCACTGAATACAAACTCACGAGGCGACTGAACTTCCTTGGCATCTTGAGCGATGCTGGGGAGCAGACTGTGTCCAGACAGTTGCTCGGCCTGCCGCGGTTCCACTCCTGCAGCGTCAAAAATGGTGCGTGTCACATCAATTAAACTGACCAATTCATCAGTATCCTGCCCCGCTGGTACTTTTGCTGGCCACGCAACTGCCAGCGGCATGTGAATGCCGTACTCATACAAATTTGCTTTAGCGCGAGGGAATGGCATCCCATTGTCGCTTGTCACAATCACGAAGGTATTGTCGAGTTCACCAGCATCTGCCAGATGATCCAGCATGCGGCCCAAGTGCTGATCAAACCATTGAATTTCAAAAAGGTAATCCGCCACATCGGAACGCACTTCCTCGCTACCGGGCAAGAAAGCCGGCATTCGTATCTTGGCCGGATCAAGACCATTTCGAGCTCCCACTCCCCGCTCATAGGTCCGATGAGGTTCACTGGCCCCAAACCAAAAACAGAAAGGCTGATCATCGGGACGAACCTTCAGAAAGTCTTCAAAATTACTTGCGTAGTCATTACTGGAAATGCCTTTGATCCTGTCAGCGGCTTTGACCTTCCTCGCGGTGTATGCCTTTCCTGCCGGGTTATGAGGCCAATCTGATGCTCTCCCTGGCCCCCAACCTTTGCCTGTCATCCCGACGTGATAACCGGCCGATGCAAGTTGTTCGGTGAAAACGGGCAAATCTCGGGGAAACGTACTGGCGTGCGTTCCGGCTTCACGGTTCTGCCAAATTTCACGACCTGTCAGAAATGCTGCACGCATGGGACTGCAACCGGGTGCAGGAGTGAATGCATTGCGAAACAAAACCCCATTTCTTGCGACCCGATCAAACGCCGGCGTCTTGATCACTGGATCACCGTATGCTGAGGTATGCGGATAAGATTGATCGTCGGCGATCGCGATCAAAATATTGGGTCGACCAGCCCCCACCGCGACATCCGCAGCGAACAGGTTTACCAGGCCGAGTACCCCGGCAAATACCAACACGGTCGCACAAATCTTCTGTCGCATGAGCGAATCCAGCAAATCAGAGTAGGAAAGGAGAGGTTCGAACGTAAGTTTAACCTTTTCCACCGCGCTTCGGACCTGACGTGCGTGGCTTCCCATAGCCGTGGGCATACGACACGCAGCAGGCGTTTGGTGAAGAACACCAGACCTTTGCGTTAAAGGCTACAAACCCGCATCAATTTTTGATCGGAATTCCTTGTCGGTCTCGCTACCGCGGGGAATCAGCAATCAGTTGGCAGTGGCCCGAAAGATTACCCCAACTTCGGATCCAGCCTGCATTGACGATAGCGATTCTGGTGAATTCAGCACACAAATTTTCTTGGGTGCGACATCTGAAGTGGGGTCCCTAGTATCATCTACCGACATCGATTTCCCTCCCTTCAAGTCCTACCTTCACAGGATCTCTGCATGCACCGCCTTCTGACCTTCTTTGCCGCTGTGACTCTGATGTCGCAACTCTGCGTTGCCGACGTCACCACGTCTCCCATTTTCGGTGATTCAATGGTGGTTCAACGTGACATGCCGGTGCATGTCTGGGGCTGGACCACGCCCAACACCGATGTCCACGTTGAGATGGCAGGACATGAAGCTGACACAAAATCAGATAAGACCGGTCGATTTGATGTCAAACTTGATCCGCTGCCAGCCGGCGGCCCCCACGAATTGATCATCAAGGCTGACGAAACCAAAATCTTCAAAGATGTGCTCGTCGGCGAGGTCTGGATCTGCTCAGGTCAATCCAACATGCAATGGCCAGTTGGAAGCGCCAATGATCCCGACCTCGAGACGCTAACAGCCAACTACCCCAACATTCGATTGATCTCGGTGCCACAGGTGGGTGTCCAAGAACCTCAAAACAGCTTCGATGGAAAATGGGAAGCCTGCACTCCAACGACAGCGAAGAACTTCTCTGCTGTTGGCTACTTCTTCGGACGCCAACTTCACCAGACGCTCAATGTCCCGATCGGACTTATCGACAACGCCTGGGGTGGCTCGGCTGCTGAAGCGTGGGTCAATCGTGATGTCCTCGAAAAAGCCGGGCAGTACGACGAGCTGCTCGAAAAGTGGAACACCATGGCCAAGAGTTACGACCACGAAACAGCGTTGGAAACCTATCGAAAGCGTTTGGCCAACTGGGAAAAGAACAAGAAAGGCAATCGCCCCCGACCACCACGTAACCAACTCACCGGAAATCACCGTCCTTCAAACATCTATAACGGTGTCCTGCACCCCACCATCGGTTACACCATTCGTGGTGCCGTCTGGTATCAGGGAGAATCGAACGCCAACCGCGCTTACCAATATCGCCACCTCTTCCCGCTGATGATCGACAGCTGGCGCAAAGAGTGGGGGCAAGGCGACTTTCCTTTCTACTGGGTGCAACTGGCCGATTTTCAAGCCGAAGTCGATAACCCGACCGACAGCCCCTGGGCAGAACTCCGTGAAGCCCAAACCATGACCATGTCAAAATTGCCCAACACCGGCGAAGCTGTCATTATTGAATTAGGCGAAACATCCGATATTCATCCCCGCAATAAACAGGACGTCGCAAAACGTCTCGCACGTTGGGCTCTCGCGAATGACTACGGCTATGAAATTCCATTTCGCAGTCCGACTTACCAGTCCATGACCATCGAAGGTTCCAAAGTCAACCTGAAATTCGACCACGTGGGTGGCCGCTTGGACACATTTGATGTTCGCGAGCCTCTTGGGTTCGCGATCGCAGGCGAAGACAAAAAGTTCGTCAACGCAAACGCCAAAATCACAGGCAAGGACACCATTGAAGTCTGGAACGACCAAGTAAAAAAGCCTGTCGCGATTCGCTACGCCTGGGCCACCAACCCAGTTTGCAACGTGCAAAGTAGTGAAGGCTTGCAAATGACTCCGTTCCGCACGGACGACTGGCCAGGTGTCACTGTCGATGCGGTCAAGTGATCGACGCGAGTCAAGCAAGCTGAGATCTTTAAAACGCAAACTAACTCACGCGCCTCTGGGCCGTGAGTTCTTGCGAACAAAGGAAAACATCACTCCTGACGCCATGGTTTCACTCCTGACGCCATGGTTTCACTCCTGACGCCATGGTTTGCTGCAAAGAAAGCGAACCAGCACAGAT
This sequence comes from Rhodopirellula sp., assembly GCA_002689655.1. Classification (GTDB taxonomy): domain Bacteria; phylum Planctomycetota; class Planctomycetia; order Pirellulales; family Pirellulaceae; genus Rubripirellula. The sequence goes on from NZHC01000051.1 coordinate 12,932, forward strand.
TCCAATACCGCTGGAGCAAGTCAGGAATCGCAGGCAGATTCGGTCACTTCAAAACCCATGTCGCGAATCATGTCATAATCTTCCTGCGGTGCCTGCCCTTTCGTAGTCAAATAGTCACCAACAAAAAGACTGTTGGCAACATAGAGGCCCAAAGGCTGTAGTGATCGAAGGTGAATCTCTCGGCCGCCCGAGATCCGCAATTCCCGATCAGGATTGACGAACCGGAACATTGCCAAGGCACGCAGACAATCATTGGCAGTCAATTCATCTTTGGTTTGCAGAGGCGTACCCTCAATGGCATTGAGAAAATTCAAGGGAATGGATTGAACCCCCAAATCCCTAAGATCAAATGCCATCGAAACGATGTCTTCGTGCTTCTCTCCCATCCCAATGATCCCACCGCTGCACATCTCCATGCCCGCATCTTTGACATGCTGCAGCGTCTGGACACGGTCTGCATAGGTATGGGTCGTGCAGATGTCAGCGTAGTGATCCTCACTCGTATTCAAGTTATGGTTCACTCGATCCACACCGCAGGCCTTCAGCCGATCAGCTTGCTCTTTTGAGAGCAGCCCCAAGCAGGCACAAATGTCGAGCCCGTACTTATCTTTGATTTCGGGCACGATCTGCTCAACTGCGTTGAGTTCACGCTCATTTGGACCGCGGGCTGAAATCACCAGGCAGTAAGTCTTAGCCCCACGCTCGGAGGCAATCCGGGCTGCCTCCATCAAATCATCCCGCTTCAATATGTTGTACTTGGGTACGGGTGCCTCGGAGATTTTTGATTGGCTGCAGTAATGACAATCCTCCGGACAAAGTCCGCTCTTGGCACTCATCAAGAAGTACAACTGAACAGACTTGCCAAAATGCTGGTGCCGAATCCGAAAGCCCGCCGACAAAATCGAAAGCACATCCAGATCTGGAGCGTCCAGAATGGAAATGGCTTGTTCGCGCGTCAACGACTCTCCACCGAGAACCTGATCAGCCATTTCTTGGTAACGATCGGCTGCAACTCGGCTTAGTGGCTCAGACTCAAGGTTCAGTGACATGATATTCGTGCAATCTCAACGAAAAGAGCAAGTTTCAACAACGGGACCAGTCACAAGAATTGCAAAATTCCTGTCAATCCGCCACTATGGTGCGCGTGTCGCCCAAGATCGGCAAGTCGTCTACTTTCGAACTACCCACCGCATGCCGTACTCCTACGTCCGAATTGGGGCTCTCAGCGAAGTCCATCTGGCCCATTGTCCGCTGAATTTGCCGCGTGGCAGGCGTGTTATCGCGCGGACCAGCCGTGGTACGGAACTCGCGGAAATCATTCGCTGCCTATCAGATCCAGCCACAAAAAATGGCTCCCCGTCCCAAGAAACGGCAGACCATCCCATCCATCGTGAGCCGACCGCGTCGATCTTGCGTCCCACGACGAATGAAGACGAATTACTGCTCCGCCGGCTGGAACGTCACAAACGAGAAGCAGTGGAAGCGTGCCAAGCCGCTCTGGCCGAGTCCGAATCGCAATCGGTTTTGCTTGACGTCGACCAGCTGTTTGATGGCGGCACACTAGTGATGCACTTCCTCGGTGGCGTTGACTCGCTGGCTGAGTCCATCACCCGCGAAATCACCGAACGATACGAATCCATTGTCCGAACGCGTCATTTCTCGAAATTATTAAGCGACGGATGTGGTCCCAACTGCGGGGAAAAAGATGGTGAATGCGGGACCGCATGCGGCGGATGCTCTATCGCGAATGCCTGCAAAAAACCCCAATAACAGGGTCATTGGCAGGACCTCGCCACCATGCCAGCCCCTCGCCCAAAGTTCAGGCCAAACCCGACACTGAATTGGAACTCAGCACACAGTGGCATCTGCGTTCACCCGATACGCCAAACCCCACTTCAGCTAAGCTGCTTCACCCGATTCACGATAGGACTCAGCAGCGAGCACGTAGTGCGCCGCCGCCCGAGTGAGCCGCTCGGAGTCTTCCGAAGTTAGCCTGCGAATCACCTTGGCGGGAATTCCAACCGCAAGATGCCCAGCGGGAACTTCCATTCCCTCCGTCACAACTGCCCCCGCGCCCACGATCGCCCCGGTACCAATCTTCGCACCATTGAGCACAACCGCACGAATCCCGATCAAAGCGCCGGACTCGACAATCGCTCCATGCACCACGGCAGAATGTCCGACCGTCACATCATCGCCTAATCGACAAGGGTAGCCGGGGTCAGCGTGCAAAACCGCCAAATCTTGGACATTCGATCTGCACCCGATCTCAACCGCTTCCGTATCGCCACGAACCACCGCACCAAACCAGACACTAGAACGGTCGCCTATCGTCACTGATCCACGTACGGTTGCATTACCCGCAATGAAAACATCTTCAGCGATCAGATCCGGTTGAAAACCTGCCTGAATTTCACGCCTGTTCATCGCAACTCCTTATCTCAATCTTGATGGTTCTATTATTAGCAGACGGCAGCTCCCTTATACAGCTCTCCCATCAAACCCGGCTCGACTCTCATGGGCACCAGCTCGCAACCGCCCATCGCTACCACTGCAATCTAAAAACGACCGAAAGAACAGGGGGGACTCTTGCTGCCTGAAACCCGGCCCCCCGCTAACTGCTTCTCTCGAACTCCGCGGCACGACTGGCTTGATAATCATCTCAGCGAACGCGTTTTCCCGATCGCAATCCACCGACAATAGCAAACGCCAAACCACCGAGCCCAGATAAAAAAGCAACGGGTATTAAAGCGATAGCCCCGCTCACTCGATTCGCTAACCCTGAGGCACTGACCTCCTCTCCCAACTGAGAATTGGTTAAGAAGAGTCGACTCACAAGAAAACAGAAAAACAAAAATGAAAGCAGAGTTATCAGCACCCCCAACCAGAGCATCTTCCGAAAAGGTTGCGTTTGATTTCGTGCCTCTGGCAACTCAGAACTGGAAGCATAAGGATTTTCCAACATAACCACGAACACCAGTGTTACCCGTTTGCTGGCCACAACGCTAACACATAACGAATGAAGCCTGCCTTGAAATACCAACCTCAGGTACAGCTTACCGTTTTACTGAAGGAACTGGCGAACNCGATTGCGCAAATCCGAAAAAACAAACGCTCCCTAAAAATTCGTTCCTCAGAAATAGCATGCGTCATTAGTCCGAACGTTACAAATCACAAGAAATTCAATCAAGCACCAGCGGTTCGAAGGTGTCTNGCACACGTAATCAATAAGCTCGGCACTGACATCCTCGGCGACAATCACCGGAATCACCACATNTCCCTATTGCATTCCTCGTACCGAGGGAATGCAGTTCACTTTGTTAGCAGCCGAGAACCCAAGCTCGAATAGTTTTTGCACGTCATGCTCTTTTGGCTGCGATACTTCACGAATCACGATATGCTGCGAAAGAAAAGCAAAACCTTTCCATAAGAATGACGCTTTGGAAGCGATCAAAACAGCCTTTTATGCGTCCACACATGGCAAAGCATCTGAGATCACGTAGCCCGCTGTTGACAGCCTCCTGCCCGCTCATCGAGCTTCATACAAGCACCTGCGAACCCACACAATCCTCCCTCGCAGCTGTTTCAACACTTCAATGATCCGCGCATCACTGCCGTGCCATGATTACATGAGAAAAACTCACGACCAACCTACGCACAAGGGAACACATCTCCAGGTCACAATTGTCATGGCAAAGGTACCCCTTGAACAAATTCATTCCGAATTCAAATGCCGATCTGCGAATGCAAGATAATGCTTCCAATCGAATGAAGTCACATCGTGATCCCCCAATCGCAAGTGATAACCAATCCGCGTCTGTAGCGGAACATTTGGTAAAGGCATTTCAGATTCCCCAAGTCCCTTTTCCCCCAGTAACTCATAAACCGGACTGGCATACTTGGCCGCCAGAAACTCACCTCGGGGATCTGCCCAACGGTCATTCGTGGCACTGGCAATGTAGAGTGGCCTTGGAGCAACAAGCGACAGCAGCATGTGCTGGTCAACGGGCAATTCGTGCTCACGTTGTTGGTATTGATGGTGATTCCTGCAGAACCAGTAACCGACGGGTTTGACCATGTGATGAATCCGCTCTCCATAACAACGTCGATAAAGTGCTGCACCTCCGCACCCTGAATTATTACTGACGACCATGGCGAAACGACGATCCTGTGCACCAGCCCAGAGTGCAGTTTTTCCCAGTCGAGAATGACCGATCACGGCGACCCGTGAGGCGTCAACCGAGGCCTCGATCTCCAGCCAATCAAGAACGCGAGACAAGCCCCACGCCCACGCACCAATTGATCCCCATTGCCCTGACTCAGGCACAACCTGATTGTCCTCGTAGAACAGTGGATGAATACCGTCGGAAAAATCATTCCGATAATTATCGGGATCAATTTGATCGCGGTGCACCGTCGCCAAGGCATAACCACGTTCAATCAACGTCTCTAATTGCCAACGGCTCGCAAACGATCCACGTTCGTTGGATGTCCCTCGCTTTAAAATCCCCACGTCTGCATGAACAGTGTGATTCGCATTGAAGTTCAGCCCTAAAAATGCAGGGGCGGGACCGGACACCCGATTCGGGACATACAACAAAATATCAAGCCGATAGCCACTCTCTCCAAACAAGGCAGCCACCTGCTTACGAGTCGCTCTCCCCGCCAACGCAGTTCGATCTTCCCCAACCAACTCGTAACGAACATTGACTTTTTTACTGGGAGTCGTTCCGTAAACAGAATCCTCCAGCGATTGAAGAATTTCGCTTCTGCGATGCCCCTCCCACTCAGCCCGCCCTACTGACCTGCCTTCGTGATCCAGTAGCAATTCAGGTAACTCATACTCTGGGACCTTTGACTCATCATAATTGGTGTCCGCGGGCTCTTTTGCAGTACAGAACGAAACATCCATGACAACGAGAATCGCAACCAACCTGACCAACATAATTTACCCAATTCCTGAATTTACCCAATTCAAAAGTCACTTCCTCTGAAGAATCATAATAGCGAATTCTAAAGTCAAATTTCCCCCTGAAACTTGCAGACAGCTGAGACGTACTCCATCGGTTGCGCAGTTATCACGTACTTCTAAGTGTCGCACCGAAGCAGAAAATTTCGATTCCAAGCTTTCCATCAACATCAAATGGAAAGCTGAGCGGCAAAAAAAATCCCCAGGGTTCCAATGAAACCAATCGGAAAGCCGACCCACAACCATCGCCACCTTCCTGAAGGAGACTCATGCCAAACGAAATGAATACATTCCAGGATGCATGGACTGAGAAGCATGAACCACAATACCAAACTCAGAATATCGTTACCAAAACTGAGATCGTTTCCCTGCCACAACAAAACGGCCGACAACAAAACCCCGACAGGTGCCATTAAATAGGCTGGCCACAACCAAACCCCTGCCAACCCAGCTTCCGCGGGTGTCAGCACAAGACAGAAGATGATTCCCAGGAAATACGCGGCAAAGAACTTAAGCCACCAGAATAAAAACCTCGTCAAGAGCGAACCGCGGATGGGGTCATTTCCCTGCAGTTGACCGTCGGACGTGAATGAATATGGATTCGTTCTCATCAGCTACTTTTTCCTGAAGATACATCCTATCAACACAACATTATTCACCAATATCTTCATCCCAAAGGACTGGACTCTCCAGAATGAACTGCTGCATGAGTTCAACACATTCACGACTGTCGATCACCTCAACATCCACCCCTTGTTTCCGCACGTAATCCTCTGGACCTTGAAATGTCTGATTCTCGCCAACAACCACCTTGGGGATTCGATACAGCAAAATCGCGCCGCTGCACATGGAACAGGGAGAGAGTGTTGAATAGATCATGGAACGACGGTAATCCGATGCGTTCAGTCGTCCGGCGTTTTCCAGACAGTCCATCTCTGCATGCAAGATGGCACTGCCACGCTGAACACGCCGATTGTGCCCTCGGCCAACGATCTGGCCATCAATGACCAGAACAGAACCAATGGGTATTCCCCCCTCGGAATAGCCGATGCGGGCCTGCTCGATCGCAGCCTCCATGTAACTGTCCATGTCACCTCTCCTTTCCAGCAGCAAAACCTGCGTCACCGTTTGAAAACTGAATCAACGCACTTCAACCCAAGTAAATCCCAACAATCGGAAGCAAGGCCCAAGCGTGCAACAGAACCCCAAGAACGACCGTAACAGAACATGTAACATACGTCGCGGACAGAGCATAAGTGGATGCGAGACATGGCGTCACCATACCGCAAATCACGACTCTGGGAACAGGATATTGAATCTCCATCCCGTCCCCCATGCAGTAGCAAACTCGAAACCAGTTCACACAAGACACAGCCCGATACACTAATCACTCAAAGCTGTACTCAAACAAATCGATGTCGGGCTGATACTTTTCACGCACCAGCTCAACCAATCGTTCGTCATAATATTCTCTGAAGGATCGTGACTTTCTCGAAGCATTGAGCCTTGGCAATTGAACTGACACACCAATCTGCTTGCAAACTGCCTGAAAATCTCGATCTAAATGCTCAAAACGACCAATAAAATCCACTAATTGTTCACCGTCTTGGGAAAACAGAAACTCCTTCTGCAACGGCAGTCCACCCCCACACTGCCACTCAATGTAATGCTGAAAATTCCCCAAACTGGTGAATTGCTCATGAAGACGGTGATCAGGTTTCGTCAGCACATAACAGTACACTGAAACAAGCCAGTCCCAAGGATTGCGCACAAATGCGAATGAAAAAAACGAATTGAACTCTGCCTGCCCCATGAAGGTCACCAGATCCGACGCCGTCACATGCGTATCAAAAGGATTGGGATCCCAGCTCCCCGGGCAAGGCAAATTCAGTTGCTTAAGAACTCGCACTGTTTCACGTTGATACTTGCTCACAGCAAACGGACTCAANGCCTTTGATACGCTCATGCCAGCGCTCTTGTAGACGTGCACAAACAGAAAGTTATGTTTCCGCGAAATCAGCATGGCAATATCAACAAAGACTTAAACAAACGCCACCCGTGCGGCATTGGATAACGAAGCGTTCACCATCACATGGGGATCCAAGCAAGGCCAAACTACGTTCGCCACCCAAATCACCCTGACTGCGAATAAGTGGCACCTTCGAATAGGACTGCCAGCGACCATTCAACCACCGCCAGCGGACATCCCCCTCCAAGAACATCCCCCTCCAACCACGAAGCCCGCAACCTAACGACCAACGCTATCGCGAGAGACTAACATTTTTCTGTGCCATGCATCAACGCGAGTACCCCCCTCATCATCAAGAACGATGAAAAGCACGATACATGGCTTGGCACTGACGGTCGCAACGCCAACTGCGTCAAACACAGACTAACGATGCTCAGTGAACCATTTTCGCACTTGCCGCCGATACTCACTATCGCGATGCATCCACAAATCGGTGTGCGGATGAATCACTTTCCCGTCAGGAATATCAAAGATTTCCGCNATCGGCGGGCGCAGAAACGTAAACGCTGCAAGCTCCAGATGTTCTTGCAAAAAGTCATTGGCCCCGCCGCACACCAGCACAGGCCGCCCTTTCAAACGTGCAAGCCGNATGAGTGCTGAGGCGCGATCACTTGCTGGATAACCCCATTTTCGATCACCATCGAAATGGTCATGCGTGAACATGCCTTTCCAGAATGCGGCAATCTCGTTATCAGCGAGCCCAATATAACTTGCCCCAATTGCCCCCCTCGAAAACCCGCATATGAACACCGCTTCGGGATCACCACCAAACTGTTCACAGATCCGAGGCAGGTTGACTTTGCAATAATCCACGGTCGCCTGGCGGTCGCCCCACCAAGTTCGAGTATTCTGCCGCTTACCCTTGGCAACATACGGCATCGATACCCAAATGAATCCCTTGCCACCACTAACGCCGTAACCGAGATTCGCATCCTTCACTGCACCGGTGGAACCACATGCAGCAAACTCATTGCCCGTGTACTCAACGATCACCGGGTAGTTTCCTCCCGGCTTCCAGTCGACAGGTAAATAAAGAGCATGATAAACCTCCGTGCCCTCATACTCCGGCGCAGTCTGACGCACCCTCCTGCCAGCCGCAGGGTCCTTCCTTGTCATTTCTGGTGTGACCAAGTCGTTAGCAACACGGCCTTCATCAGCAAACAGCGAGTCAGCAACACAACCGCAACAGGCAGCAAATGCAGACAAAAAAAACAACGTTCGTTTCATCAGTTTACTTTCAGTAAGCCCCATCGTTGATAACACAGATGCCAACAACAGTTCCCGATTGATCAATAGTGCCAGCATCAATGGATAGAGACCACAAGCCTCCACAACCAGAACAGCAAGCCTCCAAAACAAGAAGGCCAACCGCTATTGCGCAGACAGAAGCTCAGCAATGTTTGGACGTTCAGCCTTGATGCGTTCGTAATCAAGCTCCAATCCAAGTGGCCCCATGATCTGCAGCACCAGGTCATAGATCGGTTTAACATCCTCAAAGGAACCTGCAACGCCATCATAGGCAGTGCCCCCGACACCATTCAGGATCGTCTTATCGGCTCCATTTGCCAACAATGCCCGGACGATTTTTTCACGACAAAAGAAAGCTGCAGAATGCAAAGCCGTCCCACCATCGGCCTTCTTTGCATTCAAGTCCGCTCCAGCATCAATTAATAAGATCGCAACCTCATCATTCCCCTTTGCTGCCACAGCATGCAATGGCGTTCCTCCGTCTTCACCTCTCGTATTCAGATCAGTGCCCGCAGCGATATGCTGGCGAACCGCATCAACATCCCCTTCCCACGCAGCATCTAGAATCTTGATACTTGGTGCTAACACCACTTCTTTCTCCGGGAGAGCAACTGCTGCTCCCGCGTCCATAACTGGTGATGTAGCCTCATCCTGACCACACCCCATCAACCCTGCGCACCCAAACAAACCAAGAGCACGGCAGCACGACAACAAAAATTCACGAGACATACGACACCTCCAAGCCAAAGTGAAACCAAGCAGACATTCTCTGTGACTAAAACACAGCAACACTCAGTTGGGAGGATACAGCAGTGACCAAACATCGTCACCTCACAATCCATAACAATATGTAGACGAATCTGAGAATGCCGTGCAAGTGGAAACCACTTGCTTTTCACATCGAAGTGTGCAGACCTACCGCAAATATTTTTCTCTGCTGTACTTAGCCAGCAACAGCCAAAGGATGGACAGGGTCACGACTAACAATGGCATCACCGCCCCCGATGGCCCCATGACTTCCAAGCCGCCGGCAATCAACATCGTGTAGCCCATCTGCACAACGACCGCAACAAAACTGACTGTAAAAAAAGCTATTGCCAGTCGACGTCGTGCCAACAAAGCAATGCTGCCCATTAAACCGCTGACCACAGAAAACGCAAACAAAACATAAACCCAAAACGGAATAGCACGGGACCACTCTTTCTGCTCTTCAGTGAATGATTCCATCATCGCTTCTTTGGCAAACACTTCCGAGAGGAAAATCATGCCTCCCATCAGGTTCCACAGCAACGCAACAAGCGCAAAACTCCAAAACCAGCGGGGCACAGATATACTCAATCCCTCAGTCATGCTTCTTCTCTTTGATTAAAACAAGCGAGGTTGCCAGTCTGCGTGCCGAATCGATCCAAAAGCCACCCGGCAAACGTCTCTTCCAAAATTGGTACAACATCATCCCATCGTTGGGACCTGACGGTCGGGACTCAAGTCGTACGTCACGTCAATTGCAAAACAACCTCAATCACACAACAGGGCAACCACAACACCGCATCCATGCGGCTCAATTGATGCGATCACGTTGCTTGTTCGACTTGCTCATGCGATCAACCAACTCACAAACCATCACATGCATTGGTACAGAAACAATGATGATGCCGACAATGGCACCTGGGCTTCCAACCAAGTACCTCAACGCAGCAAATGTCGCCGTCAGCAACGTGACCATCCCCAAAAACTCTGCCATCGAAAACTTCATTACTTAAANCCCCACACTATGCTNGAGCGGAACGCGACGATTGTGCCGACAGCCTCTGGTCCAGACACCACGTTGGCTAATCACTACAACCTGGAACTGGCACGAACCCTCATACCACAAATGAAGCCCTTGATAGCAGGATTGTCCACGGTTCATACTCATCGAAAAACCCAACCAAATTCGTGAGACGACGCAAAACCGGCGTCTTACTGAGCTACTCATCCGTCAGATCCGTATCACAAGTGTAACAAACTTCCGTCCCGAACGTCCTATCAGACGCACGCAGGGAAACGNCGTCAGGACGTGGGATGGTTGAACAACCGCAGTGTTCGCAGANGAGTCCATGCCGCTCAAGAAGCNCTGTGACCCAACTCACATAACGTCTCGAGATAATGATCAGCGAGACGACCGAGCATCCCAGAATCGAGGGAATCAGGTAGTTGCAGTGTTTGGTTGGCAACGACCAGANACAGACCAGGCAAACAGNAACATTAAACACCACCACGACGACCACGATTCGCAAAATCCTTCGATGTGCGGCGTCAGCATTGAATTCGATGACTGCCGCGTTGCGTTTGTTCACGATCCTCAGGCCATTACAAGAACAGCAAAACACCAATACAAATGAGCAGCCTTCACTGATAACACTGAACACGCACGCAAAACACCTCAACCACTCTTACCTTCCTCGGCGCTAATTCCTCAATTCCTCAATTCCTCAATTCCTCGGCGCTAATTCCACGACTCCCCAGCCCACGTCCCCAGAAAACAAAAGCGATGAGAGTATAAACAGAACACAGCGTTCCACTGGGTAGCAAGGCCTTCCCAAACATGCCGCCAACTCCCACTGGATGCATTGACCTGCTGAGCAGAGTGCAATACCAGACAAGTGCCGCTGCTCAGCACTACAAGCATCCGGGCCACATGCAATCAAAGAGGCTGTCGCAATTCGCTATTCACCATCACTTTCCTATCGGCTTCAATCGAAAGCTCATCCCCTTCCTCAATCTTTCCATATTGTTTCGAGTTGACTTTCAGGGAAATTGGTCCAAACCCATCGGCTGCAAGTTCGATCGTCACATCGCCAGCAATGATCGTCTGCTTTGCATCCAGGGCTCCCTCTGAAGCGGAAACGCCCCCTGTAAACGTCGAACTAATACCCCCGTCACTGGTTTCCACAATACGAATACGTACTCCCCAGACTTCTCCATTGGCCTCCCCCTCCAAATTTTCAATCGTGTTGCCAGTTGAAAAACGAGCTGCCTTTAATGGAGCACGCGTGGAAGAAAAACTGGTATCGCAACCAGCAGAAAGACTCGTCACCAAAGCGATAATTGGCCAAACTTTCATGTAATTTCCCATGATTACCCAAGGTACAGTTAGAGGCCTTTTGAGGACCACGAGTCTATATTTAAACACATCTTTAAAGAACTAAACAGTCAGCAAATCATAACATTGGGGAAGCTAAATCAAGCTGGCAAAAAAGATGCATGACGAAAATGCTCACCATAAAAATCAACCACGAGCACCAAAGAAACCGACTTCCACCCCATAAGCCTTGAGGTACCCCGTGGCTTTTCCATTCGCAACAAACATCACCAATAAGCCTATCAGCGGTGCAGGCACAAGCACACCAACCACATAGACTTACCGCGTGGACCCGGCAAACTAAACCCAAACAAATTTCTGAATTCGACCTTGAAGGACGGGGAATACATTGGCTTCCACCTGCGCCCCATCTACCTGAGCATGCACTTTACCAGCCTCGTCCACTTCAATTAGTATCGCATGAACTTCCTGCTGCCCGACGGCAAAGTCAACTGGCCCTCGGTGCACGGGACCTCTACTTCCCACGACATCCACAGCATACGTTCGAATGCCCATCAACACGCATCCCGATACACAAATAACATGGAACTCGACTACCTACCCCGACCCGAATGCTCCAGAGAAATCCACCAAAGGAATCACTCACGGTGGTTGATGGTTCGTAGGGATTAATGATTTACCCTCAATGCCGACGAGTCACCCACACAATTCGAACACATCTTTTTCAAGCACATCTTGCAAACAACCCTAAACTACAGAAACGACCTGGACCGCCCACGGATTTTGACAAACCCCGTTTGCCTCTTTTACTTGGTCACGTCCTCGTGCTGCAAGAATAAAATTTATACCTCATTCTCGCACACTATGCGTTTCCAATCATATGGAAATTGCTGGAAGCGTTGCCTCCCAGGCAACCAGTGCCGCATGAAACCCCTGGCGTCCCAACCCAACACGTGCAAATCTACCTGAACAACCAAGACACTCGCCAGGTAGCAAAAGAATGCCGTGGTTCTGCACCAGATGGTGACAATACTCGGTAGTCGTTGCAAACGTTTGTACCTGTTTGCGCCCCAGATACTCCAAATCAATCTCAACCAAGGCAGTGGAGCCAGCCATGGGCGGACGCCAGTGAAAAATGTCTGACTGCCGTTCCATGAAAGCACTGCACACTGCCAAATTGGAACGTACCAGCTCTCGACTTCGCTCTGCTAACTGGACACGAACAGACAAGGCTTGCATTGCCAAATACTCAGTGGGTGCAGCTGGGCAAATCGTCGTGTAGTGTTTCCAGCCGATCAATTCTTCACGCAACTTTCTGTCGCGAATCACCAACCACCCTGCCCGCAACCCAGGTAGACCAAACGTCTTTGACAAACCATTCAGCACGATTGCTTTTTCGTAGATATCTGCAACAGAGGGAAGCGTTGCTCCGAGCTCAAATCCTGGTTCCAGCCCCCGATAAATTTCATCACAGAAGAGCCAACAGCCGTTTTCACGAGCAATCTCAATCAACTCCTGCAACTCATCACGCTCAGGCTGATACCCAGTGGGATTATGTGGAAAATTGACAATGATCAAGCGTGTCTTCGAATTGACCAACGATCGGAGGCGATCGAGATCCATTTGCCAACCCGTTGCGGTGGGAACCAACTGCCACAGTTCAAATTTCCCGCACAAGTGATCAGCGACGTGATGCAAAGCATCGTATGCAGGACTAAGGGCGATCACTTCATCGCTGGCATCCAGCAGAGTCTGCATCGTCAAATAGATCCCTTCCACTGGCGAAGTCAAAATCACGATGTCATCCGCGGCGACGTGTTCATACATCTCGGTAACCAAGCGACGGTATTCCGGATGCCCCTGTGACTCGGTGTACCCCAACTTCACCGCCCCAAAATCGACTAGTGACCCACCAGACAAATCGAGCAAATCCGCAATCGAAGTGGTCTCACAATCCGAGGACGCCAACAGATGGGATGCTGTGAATTCGTACTTCGCAAAAAAATGCTCTGTCAAGAACGGTTTGATTTTCATGTGCGACTCGTAGTCTCGCGTTTGCAATTTGAGTTAAACATCCCAAAAACAAAATTCTATCCGCACTTGAAATGACAACCATAGACCAGAAACAACCTTATCACTTCGCTTCCACTGTCCCACCCTGCTTCGTTCAGAACCCCGGCACACTCTGCAAATCCTCGGTACTCACACAAGACATCAGCCAGTGTTTGGCGTGCAATTCACGAATTTGTGCGATGAAATCCTCCTGGCTTGGCAACAGCTCACCCCTATTGTTCGCGGTCGATTGTGTTGCCGCCCTCGGAATGTAATCGATAGCCAATCCCTGCAATTTGGGGTTGATGGCCTTGCCGACGTTCAACAAGTCCATCGCCCACTCAGAATCGGCTGGCTTGCGAAGCTGACCAGCAAGAGTAAAACAGCTTTCCAACAAGACAAAGTCGACGTGGGACGCGAAGTCTACCAAATACTCAAGCCCCCGATTTGCCATGAGTTAGAGTTCAGGATTCGCTCGCCGGATGTCATGAATCAACGCGACTCCGTACTTTTCAATTTTTCGTTTCTTAAGAGCGTCCAAGTCATCAAGAAAGATTTCATTGAACCCCAGCTTTTTAATCTGAGGAACAATGACCTGTACCAGGAGTTCACTCCACTTGGGGTTAGCCGCATTGACCCGAACACTTCCGGGAAACTGGGGATCAGGCTTATCTTCGATCCCGATCGACTGAACATCGGAAGCAAAATGCCTTTTCCGATGCACCTTAGCGAGGCTTAAGTAGTCGAAAACCACCTTTCCCTGCCGCCTCAATTCGGCGACGGCATCTGCAGGGCACGCGTAATCAACCACCACTATCCCGTACGATGCGAATTCCGTTGTTGGCACGGCCGGGTTCTAACAGATCACAAACTTCGTTGGCTGAATGGCCTTTTCCGCGCCCCCCTACAATTCATGAATAAAAAAACCAACTCAGAAAAATGAAGTGTAGTAGGGAACGCATGCCAAATGAGCCTCGGTGGGATCGAAAAAGTGATGTCCATGATCTTCCCGTAACAAGTAGCTCCGTTGTATTAATATTTCTGGTCACGTACCGCCGCGTATCGTGATCAAATCAAGTTTCAAATGCGTGCCTGTCAATTGTATGCCTGTCAATTGCGGTACTATCCATTACGTCCTGTTCTTGTCGCATTGCCTTATTTGCCTTCTTAACAGGCACGGTTCAGATGAAATATATAATCGGAAGCATGACACCACCGACAGCAACAGAACAGCGACTGCCGTGGCAGGCTTGACTACAGAAGTCGAAAAGAACATATCCCCTGCAATCCACACAAGAAACACGCCAGCTACTGCCGCAACAAAGCGAGGCACAAAATACCATCTCCGTCGACATACCCACTTGATGTCCGCCATTCACTCGACAGAGGCCACGACTGATACCTGAACAGGGCCGTTAACAAATAAAGCCTTGAAACTGGGCGTTTCCATTCGTGGTACTTGATAGGGATTACGATTCAACACCATTCACTTCCAATACATTTCACAAAGATCGTACACGAGCAAGGCGACTAGCCAGCCGCCAGTTCCTAACGCCTCAACATCACTTCCTATGAGCACCACCCCATTTCCTCAGACTGGAATGATCACTCGCAACAAACATCACACCAACCATCCACTATTTTCCGCATCTCCAAGATCTGTCCACAAATTCAAGCCATGCCACCATGCCGCCAGATCACCGGCGTGCCGTCTGAGCAAGGCATCACTGCAAAATGCAGGTACAGCGACTCGATTGACATGCCCCCTATCCACGAGGGACTGCCAACCTCACCACCGGCATGAACTAATAACATCAATTCTCCCAACGTGAACTCTAACATTCTGGATCGCGAACCGAATTGCAAATTGGTAAAAACAAACGCAAGAATATTGGCAAAACAAAAGCCGAACGCAAAAAGACAAGAATCGTGACAAAGTGAATCGCATGAAAACAAAGTCAACTGGTAAGCAACCGACGGAGCATCGACAACGCGGCCCTCAACAACAATTAACTGAAAGACATTTCACACAAGAAGACTGCAAAGGGTACCCTCTCTGCTCACACGACCAGACGCAGGAAACAGCATTCATGCCATTCCGTGCATGACTTCACACGCCGGTCAACGGAGGTAAGAAACTCGCTAAGAGAAAACTCATGGGTTTTCCAGATGCGCTCAAATACATGGCTGCAGTCGTTCAGCCACCCCTGTCATTGGGCTTCAGGCCCAACATCGCCATCGCGAAGCCTCCTCAGCGCAACCTGCCCAACTCGCCTCGTGTTCTTGACAGTAATATCGCGCGGCATCAAGGTCCGATTGTGACTTCCCTTGCCATGGCCCCACACAATTTCGTCGCCATCATTGCCAATCAAGACATTGCGATCAATCAATACATCTCGCACCTGAGCGTGCTGGTGTAGTTTCGCGTTCACAACTCCCGCACTCAGCGCAATTGCCCCGTCGACCCGATCACCTACTCCCTGAATGTGATTACCCACAATCTGATGACCTTCACCGACAACACGAATGCCGCCACTATTCTCATCGCTATCACCAAGAATCAGATTCTCAATGACTCGGCAATCATTTCCATGCCTCAAAGTCAGGGCTCCCGCACAGCCGATGATTGTGTTTCCTGCGTAGACATTGCCACATGATTTATTGGAGATCAGCTCGACTTCCCCATCGCAGTTTTCAAACAGATTCTCAGATACGAGACACTCCGCAGACTTCAGAGAATGCTCACTTGTACCGATCCGAATCGTTTCAAAACCATTGCCATCACCGCGTGGTCGATTCAAAAAATGGTTTCGTTCAATCCGATGCTGCCCCACTTCGCTTTCGCCGTCCACCGCCAACCACACGACCAAGGTGCACCCCGAATGATCTTGTCCCGAGAATCTACAATGATCTACCCGATGATGATGCCCAAATAGACTCAACCACTGATATCGAGCAGATCGCTTCGCGGGGTTGTAATGTTCAAAAACACAACGAGTAACCCGGCAATGCGATCCACGCACCTTCATCACATGGCCCGACGAAAGTCCCCCGTCTTTAAAGACAAATCCGTCCAGTACGACATGCTTGCCAATAATTTCAAATGCTGATTTTCCACTCCATGTCACCTCTGACCGAATCGTAATAGGTTTCTCAGCAGACCCAGCGAGCATAATTTTCAATCGTTTATCCACCCAGTCGCTACCCCCAATCACGATCACATCACCGGGCTTCGCTTCCTTCACCACTCTCTGAAACTCAACTGGACTCTCGACCCGCCGCTGCCCCGCAGCACAGCGCTGCTGCGACACAGCGAAGCTTGCCGTCAACAAAACAACGAAGACAAGACGACAGCATGGAAAAAGATTGACCGTCACGAAAAACACCTTTGTGGACAAGAATCTGATTCTCTTGAACAACAACGCACACCCCCAAAATCCATCGCACTCTGGAAGACTGCTGAGCCGAGGCCAGCTATCTTTGTATACGATCCATCTCCCCAACACCGCAGAGAGCATACTCTTTCGCCGATCATCAATGTCGCCCAACACTTGTCATCTGATCGTTGCACGGATCAGATTCAACATCAAATGTTTCAGCACCATGCTCTACAGTGCTATCTTCTACACCACCATCTTCTACAGTGCTATGCATCGCAGCCAGTTTTAGCAAAAGCTGGTGACTGAGTTCACCTGATGATTCGTTAACGATTCCACTTGCAGAGAATCGGGGGAGCCTCAGTCGACAATGCGAGCCACTGCAACCTGCTGAGATCTGATTTCCTTTGCATTATATGCAAAACATCAGGAAGACGTCTTTCTCAACGAAAGAAACGAGAACGAATTCGAGCAATGGCGTAGTAGAAGCAATAACGATCAGCATGAAAAACCCCTTGGAATCGGCGAGCCAGCTCGATTTGGGCATCGGTTCTTGCTGGCACCACTGCCAAGCCGTGTTTTGAACGTTCAACACTTCCTCTGCACGTATTGCTTCAACCCGTGACGTTCACGCGTCCGAATCCGCGAACAAGTGGCCTAGACTAAATGAGTAGTCGCAACGAGGATCCAGTCTTCAACACTGCTTGTTTACAGAC
>NZHC01000052.1 GCA_002689655.1 Rhodopirellula sp.
GGATTGATACCTTCACTTATCGCATCATTACGCAGGACAGCGGGCTGATCAACGGTGATGTGCCAAATGCTTATGCCACGGTAACGCTGAGTGTTTTGCCAGTGAACGACATTCCCGATGCATCCGCTGCCGCAGTGACCGGTGAAGAGGATCGGGCCTTGCAAATAACACAGAGCGATCTGTTGGCATCTGCAAATCCGGACAACGAGGATCCATCTCCATTCGTTATTCCTGCTGGGTCCACATTGACTTCGCGTGATGAAGCTTTGATGAACGAAGTCAATCAGACATTTGTCATTACCGAGGTGCAGGGGAATGGTGCGGCGGTGTCGGCAACCGTTCCAGCCACGAGCGGAAATAATCTGGAGATTAGTGAATCAGCGGGTGGTGTTGAGATAACGGTAACGGACGCCACTGTGGGTGACGTGTTCAGTATCGCTTATGCAGGGACGACAGCCACCTTTGAATTATTAGATCTCAGTTCCAATGAACCAAGAGACGGGACTGTGTCTGTCTTTGTGAATCAGGCAACTGACGATGCTGATAGTGTTGCTGCCAATCTTGCAGCGGCTATTGCTGGCGAGTTCGCAGGCCAGTCACCTGCGATGAATGTGGTAGCAAATGCGAATGTCGTTTCCGCTACTTTCCTGGCATTGAATGTGGACGCCGTTGGAACGGGATCAAGTTTTGATGCCAACTCAACGAATCTCGTCAACGTGATTGCGGAACCAACTGCGGGTGATTCTGTCACCCTCACTCTTGATGGCAACACGGTTGTGTTTGAATTGGTTGTTGAGGGTGATTCGCCGACGGGAGCTGGTAATATCGGTGTGGACTTATTGCCGTTCGAAGATCCCGCTTCCACAGCAGCACAGGCATCAGCTGCGGATCAGCTGATGCGAGCGATGAATGCCGCCTTTGTGCAGCAAGGATGGGGTGTAGCTGCCTCCATCAATCCATTGGTTGACGCGAATCAAATTGAGATTGAAGAATCAGCTGTCACAGCAGGGCGAGCATTCACAACCAATCGTGGTCAGGCAATAGCACTGTTTGACCATGCCGGTGCACTCATTGAGATGTACTATATCGGGAACACCGACTTGAACCGTGACAACGCACCTGCCGTTGGTGGGAACGCTAATAATCTTGATGAAATCTCGTTCGTTGCGACGGATGATGGAATCTCCATTGACCTTGTTAACAACCGATTTGTTTATGGGCAACGCAAAATCGCGCCACTTGCGACTGCAGAGATTACGGTTCTTCCTCAGAATGATGTTCCTATTGCTGATGACGATGAAATCCGGATGGATATTGCGGATCTTAATCCAGCGACCGATACGGACCTGACTGCCTGGGAGCAGTTTTTCGCGACCGGTGTAGTGCCTGAGCCTACCGAAGATACGCCACTGACCATCCCCGGTGCGTTCTTGATCCAGAATGACCTGCGTGGGCGTGCCTCAGCCAATGACGAAAATATCGATCCTTCGGAGAATGACAACAACGACTTGCGGATCGTCGTGGCATCGGTAGCGGCGAATTGGAATACGAATTCGCTGGGTGGCAGTGTGACCCTCAATCCCGCTACGGGGGATGTGGAGTTGGTGCCACCGACTGATCAATTTGGTGACATCTCCTTCACCTATACCATTAAGGATTTGGGCTCCAATGAGTTCATTGATGGCACACAGAGCACACAAATGCTTGAGTCACTGCCAGCGACTGTCACAGTTGCGATTCAGCCTGTGAATGATGTGCCAGTGGTTCACGACCGAAGCCTGGAATACACAGAGTCAGGTGATGATGTGGCGGACGTGTTCACGTTTACCGCGAATCAACTGATCAATGGTGATGGTGTCGTAGAGACACCGAACACACCGCATGCTGACACCACAACGCTGCCCACGCCATTCAATGAAGCAAGTCAGCAGTTACGCGTTGTCGAGTTCACGACTTTATCAGGAACCGTGGGCGTACCAACATCAGGAGACGGGGAAGTAACTTTGCCGAGTGATCAGGGTGGGCAATACACGTTCACGTTCACGAATTTTGCTTTTGTCTCCGGTACTTTCCAGGCCTCACCTAATTATAACGAGCGTACTCCATTCATTACTCCTGAGACGTTTACCTACCGTGTCTCGGATGATGGACTTGCAAGTGCGTCAGCCCTGAATCAGGGGTATCAGGACTTTGATCAACCTGATCAAGTGTCATTGATCGACCAGCAGGGAACTGTTTCGATTACGNTCGCTGAGACCAACGATGCTCCAGGATTTGATATTCCGAATCTGACTCTCGATATACTTGAGCGTGACGACGAGCTTGGCACTGTGGTGGTGGGTTTTGCCGAAAATATTCTGCCTGGTCCGGTTACCGCAATCGATGAGACCACTCACCAGAATGTATCGTTCTCGCTTGCACTTGATTCAAGCACCCCTAGTGAGTTGATCCAGTCGGCAACCCTGTCGCCAACTGGCGACTTGACTGTCATCACCTTCCCAGATGCTGTCGGTCAGGCCACGATGATCGTCACGGCGACGGATGCTCCGAAAGACCCGAGCGAGCCGTTCGTTGCTCGGACAACTGTGGAAGAAATCACCATCAATGTGCGACCGGTCAACGATGCTCCACGACTCGACGATAGCGTGGTTGGCACCGATTCAGGTACCTTGGGATCTGATCAGGCATGGAGGGTCGCNNCTGAGGATGCTCTGGGGCAAGCTCCCATTACNTACACTCTTCGCGAAGATAATACGCAGAGTGGTGGCGTGATGCAGGATTACACCATTCCGATGACCGGTTCTGTGGTTGATGGTTACCAGCAAATGGGGCTGCTTGATGTCTTTACCGTGGGGCCGCAGAATGAGTTGGTGGATATCTTTGACGGATTCCCCGGCGGAGCACCGTTTGATACCGCGACCGGTCAGCGACTCGAACTGATTGAATTTGGTTCTCCATCGGAGTTGGATTCCGCTGTTGTGATCACAGATCGCGGTGGGGTGTTGACCCCAGTCTTCGACCAAGGAACCGGTTTGATCACTGCATTGCAGTATACGCCGCCATTGGACTTCAACGAGTCGTTTGGTGGGCTCGATACATTCCTGTACACGGTGCAGGATAACAAAGCATCAGGTGCTGAAACTTACGACTTGGTGACCGGTGAGTTAGTGGAGGATCGCTTGACGCGGACGAATCGAGCTTTGCTTCGAATGAATCCGGTTAATGATCGTCCTGTCTTTACTCCAGAGACCGATGAAGTGGTCGTGCTCGAGGACAGTGCTGAGTTCACTCGTCCAAACTACGCCATTAATGTACTTGGTGGACCACTTCTAACTGCATTCGACGAGCATTCGCAAGGTCTCACTTTCACAGTGGACCTGACTGGGCAACCCGCTTTCTATTCGGACCCTGCCCTGACTGTGAACGACTTCTTCAGCATTGCACCTAGTATTGACGCTACAACTGGTGTACTTAATTTTAAGCCTGCTGCTGACGTGTTCGGTGCTTTTGATTTTGAGGTGCAACTTGTCGATGACGGGTTGAATGATGTGAATCGCGGAGATCTGAATTCGTCAGATCCGTTCCAGATCACAATCGATATTCGGCCTGTGAATGATCCACCGACGGATCCGACTTTTGTGGATCTGAATCGCGAGATTCTTGAGGACTCAACGACTGAATGGGATGCAGCCGAGCTTTTGGCGCCGTTTGTTGTGGGCCCCGATAACGAGGGTGCTCCAACCGTCGGTGGCGAACAGACGCTGGAGTTGGCACCCACGGCCTTCCCCACCGACAGCAAAAACGGTGGTATTGTGCATTACGTCGAGGAGAACGGCGAAATCAAATTGCGGTACACACCAAGGGTCGACTTCAACGGTGTGGATGAATTTGTCTATACCGTTATTGATGATGGGCAGAGTGTGGCACTTGATGGTACCGTCTACACCGAGCGACGAGTTGCGACCAAGACGGTGACCGTGAATGTNCTTCCCGTAAATGATAAGCCACGGTTTAGTGGCGTGTTCGACCAACAAAATCTCGAAAACGATGGCGTGGTTTCTGTTCCAGATTGGGCTACCAACGTGATGCCTGCCGCGGAAACGGCATCGGACGAAACTGATCAGGACCTTCTGTTTGTGTTTGATTTGGTGTCTGGCCCAGCCGAGATCTTTGAGACTTTGCCAAACGCAGTCATTGATCGAGTGAACATGTCTGCGACGCTGAATTACGAATTGAAAGATGATGTGAGTGGCGTTGTGGTCTTTGATGTCACGCTGGTCGATGATGGTCCCATGGACTTGGGGATCCTGGATGAGTGGGTCAGTGATCCACCACGACGGGTGACGATTGCTGTCGAGGGTGTGAATAACCCACCATCCTTCGATCTGGATATTTCATCCGTCAGCGTGGCCGAAGACAGTGGTCCTTATTCGCAAGCTGTGATCAGCAGTATCAGTCCGGGACCAGCTGACGAGTCTGGGCAAACTGTCAGTTTTGATATCGCTGACTTGACTGCCGAGCAGACGGCTCTTTTTGCGGCTCAGCCAACCATCAACTCCGATGGAGTGCTGCAGTTCACCACGGCAGTGCACCAGAATACAGTCTTGTCAGGACCTGTCGTATTGACTGTTACCGCACGAGATTCCGAGGGTGGACTCGGTGAGCCTGTTGAAATCTCGATTGCAGTGTCAGAAGAGAATGACGCGCCGGTCGCTGTTGATGATACTCTGCTTGATACTGATGAAGATTCACTGGTCATCATTCCTCAAACTCTCTTGTTGAGTAATGATATCGATCCAGATCTGCTTACCAATGACAACGAAGCCTTGTCAGTTGTGCTGAGCAATAATTCAAGTGCATTTGGAGCCACGGTTGAATTGGATGCTGCCACTGGCGACATTATTTATGACGCGTCTGATTCATTCGCAATTCAGGCACTACAGCCGGGTGAGTCACTGGTTGACTCCTTTACCTATCAGGCTGAGGACGCTGATGGATTGCTCAGTGCGTTGGGGACCGTGTCTTTACGTGTCAGTGGCATCAATGATGCTCCAACGGTTGTCGATGATCAAGTTGATGTCGCTGACAGTGGTACGACCGCGATCAATGTGCTTGATAATGATCGGGATGTGGACGGAACCATCAGGGAGTCGACGGTTGAGTTTGGGTTGGTTCCTGCTTTCGGTACCGTTTCAGTCAACGCGCAGGGCATTGTCACCTACCGATCGTTTGGAGAACTTTCCAGCAATGATACGTTCACCTACAGCGTGGAGGATAATTTGGGAGCAAGAAGCAACGAGGCGTTGGTCACAATCTCAAGTAACAAATCGCCAATTGCTGAAAATGATGCGGCAGTCACCTACGTTTCCGAGACAGTGCTGGTCAGTATTCTTGATAATGACTCAGATCCTGATGGTTCTATCGATGCCCAGTCAGTGAGTATTGAGAACACGCCCGCCAACGGTGCAGCAGTGATTCAGTCCGATGGGCAGGTGGCTTACACACCCGCGAGTGGATTCTCTGGCACTGACACTTTCCAGTATGTGGTTTCAGATGATAGCGGCCGTGAAAGTAATTTGGCTACGGTCACTGTGACTGTGCTTGCCAGCCGTTTGCAAAACAGTGCCAATCGATACGACGTCAACGGAGATGGGCTGGTGACAGCACTTGATCCTCTAATAATCATCAATTACCTCGAAGCGTTTAACGTCGCTTCGACTCCTGTTCCTCCGACAGCGGTTGGTCCAGACTATCTGGATGTTAACGGTAATGGGTTTATCTCCGTCAACGATGCGTTGCTGGTTATGAATCAGTTGACACGTATTCCGAGTGGTTCAGGTGAAGAGGCACCCCAGTTAGCGCCGCTTGCCTTAGAGCAAAGTAAGTTTTCAGAGATCGAGCGAGATGTCTGGGGAGTTGAAGCGAACGATTTGGTTCCAGCCGAAATTACCAAGTTAAGCAATTGCGTGCCACGTGCCAAAGAGGAGGTCATTGATCTTCTGGCGGCTGAAAAAGACAGTGAATCAGATCGTGAGATTTTGAAAGCAGTGGACGAGGTCCTGACAGATCTAATTTGATCATGCTCACGCGTTCCCAGAACTGCTGATCTCGTTTTTGATACCGGTGTGCTACCAAGACCTTGCTGTGACTGTTACCAAGTTGACAGGGGATTAGAGGTGGGGCGAGCTGTTCTTTGGATCCAGTGATGGCATTCCGATAAAATTGTTTGCAACGGTCAAGCGATTTTTATGGACTGTGAGGCCTGCTGCGGTCGATACACCCGATGAGGGTCTTTTCGTGGCCGTGGGAGAACTTGGCGATGAGCCTGATCGGGACAATCCAGCAATCAGCCGGCGCGCTGCAAGCCGCCCAAGTCGGATTACAGGTCGTCGGTAATAATATTGCCAATGCCAACACATCAGGCTACATCCGTCAGCAGTTAGAGCAGGCTTCTGCTTCTGCGGTTCGTGACGGTGGCTTGATCAAAGGTCTGGGCGTCCGAACCACGGGTATCGTTCAGAAGGTTGATAAAGCATTGGTCGAGCGAATGTATCGTGCTAAATCTGCCTTGGACGGTGCTGATGCACTGCAGCGGGCATATTCCCAATTGGAGGAGATCACAACTGATCTCGATAATACAGGCTTAAGCCAGCAGTTATCACTCTTTAACAATTCGCTTCACGAGTTGTCCGCACAACCCTCTGATAGGGCATTGGGAGAATTCGTTGTCTTGCAAGGCGAAACCTTGGCTTCCAACATCCGACGTACCCGAGAGGCTGTTCTTGAGCGGCGTGAATTGTGGGATGGCGAATTGGTGAATATCACCAGCAAAATTAACCACTTGGCAGCTCGAATTGCGGATCTTAATACCCAGATTGCAGGTATTGAAGGTGGAGGGTTGATCCAAAGCGATGCCACTGGTTTGCGAGATCAGCGATACCGTGACCTTGAGGAACTCTCGGGGATCCTGAGCATCAATGTTCAAGAGCAAGCCAGTGGAGCAGTGTCGGTGTTCATTGGTGGTGATTATCTGATCAATAGTGGGAACTCCCGAGAGGTCTACACTGCTTACAATGATAAATTGAAGGGTACCGAGGTTCGAATTGTTGAAACTGACTCGCCATTACAGGCTAAGGAAGGCGTACTCGTCGGATCCATGAAGGCACGCGATAGCGTCTTTGGAGCGTTTGTTGATACCATCGACGCGATGGCAACTGGATTGATTCGGAGTGTTAATGAGTTGCACTCTCAGGGGCAGGGGCGGCGAGGATTCAGTGAACTGGTTGGTTCCACACGAACGGAGTCGGTGGTTCCGTTGACCCGCGCCAACTTGCCCTGGAGCCCTAACAATGGCACCCTCGATATCAATGTGGTTGATGACACAGGTGAGTTAGTTAGTACTCACCGCATCAATGTCCAAATGCTAGATCGAACTAGCGATTCGACGGTGGCATCGATTGTGGCCGAGATCGATACGATTCCGGGCCTGCAAGCAGGCGTCACAAGTGATGGCAGAGTTAGCATTGCGTCTGATTCGCCAGTGACCCGATTTACTTTCGGTGAGGATACCAGTGGCTTTTTAGCCGCTGCTGGAATCAACTCGTTCTTTACAGGTGATAGCGCAGGCAACATTGGTGTCAATGAAATTTTGCTGGAAGATTCAGACTATCTGGCAATCAGTTCAGGCGGTGTCGGAGCCGACACTGACGTGCTGAACCAATTGGTTGATCTTGTTGATGCTCCACTGGACTCATTGGATGGCAGATCCATCCGGGAAACTTATGAAAATAGAGTCGCTTCCCTCGGGCAGCAGATCAGTTTGCAGCAAAATACAACGATTGGTTTAAAGGATTTTTACGCCACGCTTCAGAGTCAGCACCTTGCGATTACAGGTGTCAATATTGATGAAGAGTCAATTCGTATGATTGCCTATCAGCGAGCCTTCCAGGCATCTTCGAGAGTCATCGCTGCAGCCAGTGAGATGCTGGAGTTGCTGGTTGCGCTTTAAGGCTTATTCGGTGTGCCGTATATCGCATGAGTGGTTTACGGCACTCGAATTCTCTTAAGCCTGTCGGAGTTGGTAGCGCTGTGCGTGGACGCGTGAATTTGCAATGCAGCGCAATTGCTGATCCTCATCGTGGGCGGTCCAACCTTCTGCTTACTTGGAGTTGGGGCTTTACCAGCAACTTGGGTGTGTTTTTCAAGCGATCAAGGCCAACAAAATCAATCGTCGGTAGAAGACGGCTTTTCACCTTGCCGTATGGATTTCAATGCTGCTATCAAGCTCTTGCAGCCTTTGCCCAAGTTGAGCAGCCTGTTTTGGAGCACAGACATCGGCGAATGCTTCACATGCCCATGACGATCAGCCTGAATGATTGCCTTGCCACCAATTTCGTAGGCTGTCAGGTATCCATACCCAAAGCAATACGTATCGATGCACACCAGATGATCCCGGTCCAGTACTTGCCCATCAGGTTGTGGCGTATGACCCACAATGACACGTTTGCCGCTCATGTGGGGACCGGGCAAGGGGGGCACCAGGTGAGTCCAGTAAGTCATCCTTTCGGTCTGTTCAAACATCTCAACGTCAGGATCGTAAGATGCATGCACAAAAATCGTGTCATCAATTTCGTAGTACGGGAGTAATTCATGAAAAAAGACAAGGTGATTCGATGGAATCCTCGACAACGCGCCACCATAGCTTGCCACAGTTGAGTTGCCCCCGTTTGCGAGCCATACCGAGTCATCCATGCCATGGATAGCGACCCCCATCAGCATGACTTCATGGTTACCTCGTAATGTGACGACTTGAGTGCGGGTTCGCAATTCAATGATTTGATCAATGGCATCGCGGCTATCCGGACCGCGATCGATATAGTCGCCGAGGAATACGATTTCATCCTCAGGTTGCGGATCGATTGCTTCGATCACCGAGCGAAGTGCTTTGGCGCACCCATGGATGTCGCCGATTGCGAACCGACGCATTTAAAGCCTCGCACGCTGTGGAAAACGACTTGTTGGGGCGTTGTAGTGATACATCATTATCAGAGGAAATAGCGTTGTTTCGCCGCAATCAGTTGGAGAGGCTCAGTTCAGGTTAGGGTCACCGAAACGGGCCCCTGGGGCTATCGCGTTAAGTATTTCATGTCCGCATCTTTTAACTGCGTCTTCCCAGACTTCATCAGGATTGCCAAAAATGACTTCAGGATCCGGCGCGCCTGAGAGCCAACCCCCCACACGCAATTCTTCATCCAGTTGCAGGGGCCCCCAGCCGCTGTACTGAGAGATGTAACGAACCTTTGCATCCGGTCGTCTCAGCAAAATACGGAGATGATCGTCGTCGCCGGTGATCCACGCCGGGGGATTTCCCAAGTCGATCGACATCGAACCCCAAGGTTCCGCCGGGTGATCGTGAACTGTGTACTTGATGCCGGGTTGTTTAGCTTGTTCAGGATTTAGCAATTCGCCCGCCGCATCATATGGCCCACAGGGTTCACCTATCCCGGCCAGGTTGTGGAGCGCCAGTAGAGGGCCCTCGACCGGGCCACCGCAGTGGATCATGTCATCATCTCGAAGTGACTTGGTATCTCCGCTGTCCTCAACCAGATCGCGAAATCTTCGTTCGGTTGGACGATTGATTGCCAGCCCAAAAGCACCTTCAGCATCATGGCGAATCACAAAAATCACTGATCGCATGAAGTTTCCATCGGTCAGGTAGGGAGATGCGATCAATAGGCGACCGGAGAGGTTGGCTGTCATTGGGCATTCCCAGAATTAAGAGGATCATTTGGATTGATAGTCACAACAGTGACTGGGTCGATGATGTGACTGGGTCGATGATACTGCGATTCGCTGAACCGAAGGTGCACATTTTGATCAAGTCAGTTTGGAACGCGAGATTTTTCGCATGCGAGATTTATANGTTTGGTTGNTATGCCCGTTTTACAACCGCTTTCCATCTGTTGGGCATAATTGTTGGGTAACGGTGTTGGATGTTTGTCAGCCGATAGTGGCCGTCGATCATGCAAGGCTGGCCTAGGGAACATTCAGCGGTGTTGCAGCGACTACTGCGAAAATTCGTCTTGCCAAAGGCAGCCAGCCCATGAAAGGCCGACCCCGAAGCCAATGAGCATGTTAATTGATGCTGAATCGATTTCGCCTCGTTTTCGCAGGCGATCGATCAGTATTGGCAGTGTGCAGGAAACAGTATTGCCAATATCCGCCAAGTCGATTGGCAGACGGTCTGGCGCGATCTCCATTCTGGTCCGCAGTTGATCCAACATTTTCCAAGTTGCCTGATGCATCAGGTACTTGCCAATGTCTGACTCGGCTATCTGGTTCGCGGCCAATATTTCGTTGACGAGCCGGGGGATGGCTTCGACTGTGAAATTGATCAGGCTGGGGCCGTCCATATACAGGCGACTTTTCCAGCGTTTTCGGTGTCTTGGCTTGATGGCGTGCTCGGGCAATCGCTGCCCTCCATCTGTCACNAGAAGCATATCCCCGCCACTCCCGTCGCTTCCGAATTGGAAACCACGCAATGTTTGGT
The DNA here is from genome assembly GCA_002689655.1 of Rhodopirellula sp. Taxonomy (GTDB): domain Bacteria; phylum Planctomycetota; class Planctomycetia; order Pirellulales; family Pirellulaceae; genus Rubripirellula. The sequence goes on from NZHC01000052.1 coordinate 10,550, forward strand.
TCTCCGAACGGTTCACCAGTGTGGCGGTCGCTCCATCACCAAAAATGGTTCGCAGGCTTCGGTCGTCCTCGTCGATGTACTTGCTGTAAGTTTCNGCAGTCAGCAGTAAGATGTTTTTCGCANCGCCCGATTGAACCAAACCGTCGGCGACCGCAAGCCCGTAGACGTAACCGCTGCAACCGAGATTGAAATCCATGGCACCGCAACTGGTTTTGAGTCCCAGCCGATCTTGGATCAGGCAGGCCGTGGTGGGCAGCGGGTAATCGGGGGTCTGCGTGCAGAGCAGCAGGAAATCGATTGATTCGGCTTGGATTGACTCCGTATCGAACAGTTTCTGAGCAGCTTTGACAGCCAGATCACTGGCCGTTTCGTCAGGAGCAGCGATGTGTCTTTGCCGGATCCCGGTCTTTTCCTCAATCAACGCGAGGTCCCACCGTGGAAACTGCTTCTGCAGCATCTCGTTGGTTTCCACTCTTTCAGGAAGGTGGATTGCGATGGGGCCAAGTTGGGCGTAGGGCACGGTCAGTCCAGTTCCGAGTGTCAGTGGACGCCAAAGCGTCGTGCTCTGAGACTACCCAAGGGCTACGCCTGAATGGAATCGAGCGAAATCTGCAGAGGAGCGATAATAGCTCCCCCAGTGGCTCATCCGACCAGTGATTCCAGAGAATCTGGAGGTCTGCCCTGAAACGCTGGCTTTGACTGCCAGAGGCATCCCCCGCGTTTTCGGGACCGAAATCATAATGCAAGAGAGCGGCTGATGGGATTCGAACCCACGACAATCACGTTGGCAACGTGATGCTCTGCCAACTGAGCTACAGCCGCATGACCTATGCCAGATCGAGCACAGATTATATGAAGCGGGCCCGGTACGGCAAGGCCTGATTTGAAACCGAGTTTTCTTTGCTCCCCGCTTGCCGATTTTCCGCTTTGGGAGCTAGACTGGTGGGCTTCCGTGCAACTGCAGCCGGCGTCTGTCACCGTGAAATACGTGGCGGAACGAGACCCAAGCCGCAGCACTAGATGACGGGGGGGTGTGTTGAACGCACCTGCCCACAATTCCGGCCGAGCGTTCGGTTCGGATGATTACCCAAAACGCATAAGAAACTAAGGCCTGTCGCAGGATGTCCACCTCCACTGAGCCCCAGTCAGCTGAAAAACAGCCGATCCAACTCGAAGTCCAAGTCGAAAGNCCCCAAGCCTGTTTGCGAGAGGTCGTCGTGACCATTCCGCAAGCGGAAGTACAACGTTACCTGAAAGAAGCTTACGACGAATTGGTGCCCGAGGCTCAGGTACCTGGATTTCGTAGCGGCCGGGCACCACGCAAGCTCGTTGAGAAACAGTTCAAAGATCGTGTCACCGANCAGGTAAAAGGCTCGTTGCTGATGGACAGCTTGGGTCAGGTCACTGACTCGCAAGACTTTTCCGCGATTGGCGAGCCAGATTTCGACTACAACTCCATCAATATTCCTGACACTGGTGATTTCAAATATCAGTTTCAAATTGAGGTTCGGCCCAATTTCGATACGCCCACTTGGAAAGGTGTTGAAATCAGCAAGCCGGTTGAGGAAATTTCAGATGAAGATGTACAGGAAGCTCTCGATCGCGTGCTCGCCAAGTACGCATCACTCGAGGCTACTGACGAGCCGGCAGCACTTGGTGACAAATTGCTTCTGACCGGAAAGTTCGAGCATGGCGAGGATGTGCTTTCCGAGATGGAAGAAGAAAACGTNACGCTTGAATCCCGATTGAGCTTCAGTGACGGTGTCTGTGAAGGCTTTGGCGAACTCATGCTCGGCGCCAAAGAAGGTGATACGAAGACCGGTAAAGTCACAATTGCCGACGGTGTCGATGATGAAGCGATGCGCGGCACAGAAATCGACGTTACTTTCCATGTCATTGAGGTGATGAAGCGAGAGAATCCGGAATTGACACCTGCATTCCTCGAGGAACTCGGCGATTTCGAGTCCGAGGAAGAACTCAGAGANTTTGTCCGGGACTCGCTCACTCGGCAGGCNGATTATCGAACCCAGCAAGAACTGCGCAAAGCAGTTGTGAGTTTGTTGGCGGATTCGGCAAGCTTCGACTTGCCGGAAAGTCTGGTCAAGCGACAGACGATGCGAGAACTCGAACGCAAAGTGCTCGAGTTGCGAAGAAGCGGCTTCGATGAGGATAGCATTCGTGGTTTCGTTAATGCTTCCAAGCAGAATGCACAAGCGACGACTGAGGCCGCACTGCGAGAGCACTTCATCCTCGAGCAAATCGCTGAGGAAGAAAGTATCGACGCCGATGANTCTGATTACGATGCAGAGATCGCGTTGATCGCTCAGCAAAGTGATACGCCGGAACGTCGTGTGCGAGCGAGGCTTGAGAAGCAGGGGCAAATGGATGCNCTGCGAAATCAGATCGTTGAACGAAAGGTCATTGAGATGATCGTAGAATCTGCCAAGGTTACGGAAGAGACCGTGGATAAAAAATCGGGTGACGATGCCGGCGAGTTCGCCGTTTACCACAGTGTGCTTAACACCAAGGAAACTGACGCNATTCCCGAGGCCAAGTACGAAGATAACACGCCAGCAGGTGCCGAGACGGACGCTGAGAAGAAGGATTGAGCCACGCGGCGGACAGACCGCAACGCATGATTGCGATGTCGCATTACAATTGAGCGTTCTCTCGGTGAATTCCAGAATTGCAAAAGCCCGGAATTGGGAAATTCCTNGGCTTTTTTTGCAGACTTGTTCGCGATCATGCTTCATCTCAGTTCGAGAGGCCATTCCCCAAAAACTGGGTCAGCGTTTCCTTGCTAATCNTCGTTTTACCACTGGTGGAGTTTCTAAAGGGGGCTCCGGTGGATCTCGGCTTTGCCTTCACAGGCGAGAAAAACTCCCCGTTCCAGCGATCTGGTGTCTTGGTGAGTGTGGATGCCTTGCCTGATGGGTATCCGGATGGGATCTGCAGAAAAGATCGGTTTTCCCGCTGCGGGGGGATGGGTAGGGGCAGCCTGGCAGTGGTAATATTGTTAGGCGGCAGATGCAGTCGTTAGGAGCGAGGCGAACCCGAAAGTGTGGTAACATGCTGGAAAGGGTGGATCACGGAGCGCGGCAGATCGCCCATCATTGAGTTGAAAGCTAGAAAGCCCATGACGGTTGGGTGCTAGTTAGGAAGCGAATCAGTTGAGAACAAAACATGTTTGATATCAGTTTGGTCGCCCAAGCGAGCCGAGGCACTTTAATTGTCTCGGTTGTGTTCACGGTTGTTGTTTTGGTCGTGCTTTTCATTATCTCCCGCTACTTCGGGNTNTGGATTCAGTCCATGTTGACGGGGGCTCAGGTTACAATCTTTGACCTGCTTGGAATGACTTTCCGAAAGGTTAATTCGCGTGCGATTGTTCGCAGCAAAATCATGTCAACGCAGGCAGGCCTAAGCGATCCGGAACTCACCAGCAAAGCACTTGAAGCTCATTACTTGGCTGGTGGAAATGTTCAGCAGGTCATTCGTGCATTGATCGCCGCGAAGAAGGCGAAAACCATCTCGCTTACATTTCGTGAAGCGACCGCAATTGACTTGGCGGGTCGAGATGTTTTGGAATCAGTTCAGACCAGCGTGTATCCCAAGGTCATCGACTGTCCTCCTCGTGGTGCGGCGAAACCGTCGTTGGATGCCGTAGCCAAAGATGGAATTCAATTAAAGGTAAAGGCACGGGTGACTGTCAGGGCAAACTTGCAGCAACTGATCGGTGGTGCAACTGAGGAGACAATCATCGCTAGGGTTGGTGAAGGAATTGTTAGTGCGATTGGATCTGCAGAGAATCACAAAGCAGTCCTTGAGAATCCGGATGTGATCAGCAAGGCCGTGTTGGCAAAGCGTCTCGATTCACAGACGGCGTTTGAAATTGTTTCCATTGACATCGCGGACATTGACGTGGGAGCTAACATTGGTGCAAGGCTTCAAGCTGACCAAGCAGAGGCAGATACTCAGGTTGCACGTGCACGTGCAGAAGGAAAGCGAGCTTCTGCTGTTGCTGAGGAGCAAGAGAACCAAGCTAAGATTCAGGAAAGTAAAGCTTCCGTTGTGCTGGCACAGGCCGCGGTTCCCCGTGCGATGGCCGAAGCCTTCCAAACTGGAAAGTTGCATATCCTTGACTATTACAAATTGCAGAATGTGGCGGCTGACACCGAGATGAGAAAGTCACTGGCAGTGAGTGCTCATGGTGGTAGTGATTCGGGCGAGGTTAAGTAAGACAAAGAACGCATCACGCTTTCACACAAGGACCAACATTATGTCTGGTGATCTTGAAGATTTTTTGAAGCGAGCTGCAGAGCGTCGTCAGGCCAAGGCAGCCCAGCAAAAGCAAAGTGCACCGCAAAAACGGGTGCCACCGCAGTACTCCGACCGACGAACAGAGCGTACTCCGAAGTCAGTCCCGGACGCTGAAATCGTTGAGGCGCAACTTGTAACGGCATCAGTCGTTGAAAATGTCGCCGTTGCTCAGGCTGTGACTGGAAGTCAGGATCGATCGAGGCAGGAAGGAAGGTCGGGGGGCCGAAAAGCTACCAAGGCTGATGCGGCACCAAGCCGGCTTGCACGTGAAGCGGAAACGCAAGCCGCAGCAGGTAACGCGGGCGATTCGGATTCAACTCCCTATAGTCAGTCTAATTCGACAACTGACTCTCAGAAGTCGGGCGGGTTTTCCGCCGAAGACCTAGTCGCAATGTTGAAACGCCCCGGGGGCGTTCAGCAGGCGCTGCTGCTTCGTGAAATACTCGATCGCCCCGAGCACCGCTGGTAGCGAGCACCGCTGGTAGCGAGCCCCGCTGGTAGCGAGCACCGCTGGCAATCAGCACCCTTAGTCATTACCGCTGGCAAGCAGTAATGTTGACGATCTTGCCGAAGTGACACGGTATGATTGATCTGTCTTGAGGTTGTTACGGTCGTCCTGTCGCAAACTGGCGATTGAATGTCATTGTGGCCTTTGCGTGATGGACATGGTTGTCTTAACGCTTGTTACGTGTTTTAAGAATTGCACAGGCCGTTAAAAATGATCCGAGGACAGTTCTGACCCTTCGTGCCCCGAGCCCCTTCGTACCTCGAGCCACTGTTGTACCCCGAGCCACTGTTGTACCCCGAGCCACTGTTGTACCCCGAGCCACTGTTGTGCAAATTGATTGCCGTGGTGTCGAATGGGTTACCTGGTAGTCGTTTCAGTCATCGCTGGTTAAGCTGANTCATTCGTTGTTTGCGTTTTGGAAATCTTGACTGTGCCCAAATTGTCACCCCCAGCTGAGTCACGCGATAATGCAGATGCGATGGCGACGTCTTGCTTTGCAGGTGGGAATTCANCTCGGGCGATGATCGCGGTCTGCACNTACAATGAAGCAGAAAATATTGCGTTGATGGTTGCTGGCTTGAGGCAGGCCTTGCCCGAAGCTGATGTGTTTGTTGTTGATGACAACTCGCCTGATGGCACTGCTCCATTGGTCAGAGAGATTGCCAAGAGTGATTCTTNGGTACAGGTTTTGTTAAGGGAAAACGAGCGAGGCCTCGGCAGTGCAATCCGCTTTGCGATGCAATATGCGATCGATCATGGTTATGACTACTTTCTGAATCTTGACGGAGATTTGAGTCACAGCCCTGACCAAATGAAGTCNCTCTATGGGAAGGCGATAGAAGATAGTGGTTTGGCGGTGGTGGTGGGCTCACGCTATGTGCCTGGTGGTGAAATTATCGGCTGGCCATTGCGTCGGAAACTGATGAGTCGAATGGTGAATGGTTTTGCGACCACGTGTTTGCGTTTGCCGGTGCGTGATTGCAGTGGAGCAATGCGGTGTTATCGTGTCAGCGCACTCGCGAGCCTAGGGTTGGAGAACCTGCGAGTGAATGGATATGCCATTTTGGAAGAGGTTTTGCTGAGACTGCATCAGCGAGGTGAGCGAATGGCGGAGGTGCCGATTACGTTCACGGAGCGTGAGCGTGGTTATAGCAAGCTGACCATTTCGGAGGCGATGCGGTCGATGGTTCAGATCGTTTCGCTGGCTTTTCGCCGAAAAGTTGGGTAACAGAGTAGGCTTGTAGTGCAGTTGCACGACTGCTGCGTTCGTTTTCATTATGTTTCGAGATGCGAGGTTGAAGGATCTGGCGTCTCATTTCCCATTCCGCGTCAGACTGTCGCATTGGCCCCAATGCGATCTNGCATTCGCCTGCTATAATTAATGTCTCTGCGAGACTGTTTGGAAGGTTCTCGTGTTTGTGTTACTTGGCAGAATAATAGGCAAACGGCGTGTTGAGCGGGACCTCCCCTGACGATCCATCTGGGACCGATGTGATGATGCTGGACGGTGCTTCTGAGGAGTCATACTCCTACGATGACACAATCGTCCGCTGCTTCTTGACGATGACACTTCTTTGGGGCTTTGTCGCAGCCATCTGCGCTGTTCTCGTCACTTCTACCTTGTTACATCCGAGGCAGGATGCTGGATTGGAGTGGCTGAGTTTTGGGCGACTTCAGCCTGTCGGTGTGTTGTTGTTTTTTATAGCTTTTATTGGCAATGGGGTCTTTGCCGGGATCTACTACAGCACCCAGCGTCTTTGTAAAGCAAGGATGTGGAGTGGGGCTTTGAGCTGGCTTCACTTTTTGAGTTGGCAGGCAATCATTATCACTGCGTTGTTCACTCTGCCTAAAGGGATTACTCAAGGGCGTGAATTCAGCGAAGCAGAGTGGCCAATTGACTTGGCCATGACGTTGGTTTGGATTCTGTTCTTTGCAGCAAATTTTGCGATGACAGTATCGCACCGTCGAATGCGGCGAATTTATGTGTCGCTGTGGTTTTATATTGCAGCAGTGGTTGGAATGGGACTAGTCAATCTATGCACGCTGTTTGTATTTCCAACGGGGCTTTGGAGAAGTGATTCGTTGGCGACTGGCACGCAGGATGCTTTGTTGCAGGCGTGGTTTAGCCATAACGCGATTCTGTTTCTGTTGATCATGCCAGCACTGGGGTTGGCGTATTACTTCATCCCGAAGGTATTGAATCGTCCAATCCACAGTTACAAACTCACCATCGTCAGTTTTTGGACATTGACCCTTGTCGGTGTTTGGGCAGCACCTCGGCTTTTGCATTACACCGTTTTGTCCGAGTGGGTGTCCAGCCTTGGAATGTTGTTTGGAATTCTGCTTGGTGTGGCTGTCTTCGGTGGCGTCACCAACCTGCTGTTGACGTTCCGCGGAACCGAGGTTGAGAAATCTGCCAATCCCTCGATGCGATTTTTCAAGTGGGGAGTCTTGCTGCTTGGGGTTTACGCGTGTGAAGAAATTGTCTTGAGCGTGAAAAGTATCCGTGCCCAGGTGGATTACTCCGAATGGATCACTGCTCACTTCCAATTGGGACTGATGGGATGTGGTGGAATGCTGGTCATTGGCATGGCTTACTGGATGATCCCAAAGCTTTTTGAAACTGGGCTCGCCAGTTCAAAAGCAGTCGGTTTGCACTTTTGGTTGGCAGCAACTGGCGTATGTTTGTGCGTCTTGCCGGGCTATGCGGCTGGATTTGTTCAGAGTGGTGTTTGGAACGCCATGGATGATCTTGGCATTTTGAAATACGACTTTGCTGAGTCGACGTTTGTCCTGAAAATGGTCTGGTCATTGCAAATGCTGGGCGGGCTGGCTTATTTCGTTGGCTTGGGTGTGATGCTTGCCAACTACGCAAAGACCTGGATGAATCGTACTAAGCCTTATCAGGCACCGGTTTATCACGTAGAAACCAACGCAAAACAAAATCGTCCAGTACCAGCTCCAGAGCCAGTTAGCATTCTTGAGGCAGCTCCCGTCTTGAACGTGGCNAAAAAGTTGGATATTTGGACCCAGCTGAATTGGCACCAACGGTGGGAGGAGTCACCTCGCAAAATCGGTGTCCTGGTGGCGTTGGTGGTGTTGGTTGCGTTCACGATCGAAATCGTTCCCATGTTTGTCTTTGCCGGCAGTAACGTGCCCGAAATTGCGTCTGTCCAACCCTACACGCCGTTGGAGCTAATGGGACGGCAAATTTACCTGACCGAAGGCTGTTCCAAATGCCATACTCAGATGGTCAGGCCGCTGATGTCTGAGACGAAACGCTATGGAGAGTTCAGTCAGTCGGGCGAGTTCGTGTATGACCAGCCAGCACAGTGGGGAAATCGGCGGATTGGTCCCGACTTGGCACGGGAGTCCGGCAAGCAATCGAGTTTTTGGCATTGGCAGCACCTTGCGAGTCCTCGCAAAACCAGCCCGGGCTCAGCGATGCCTTCCTATCGGTATCTGCTTGATCAGCCAATCGACATCGAGCAAGTCGACGAACTGGTTCAGGCAGCCCGAGAGCGTGGGGTTGGCTATGAAGCTGACTTGACTGAGGTGGAAAGTAGCGTCAGCAAGCAAGCAGAGAGTCTTGCAGCCGACATTGTTTCAAAGGGAGGATCAGTCATGCGTGGCAGCCTGATGACCTTCGATTCGCAGGCAGTGGCTCTGATTGCCTACCTGCAACGATTGGGGGCTGATCTTTCCGCACCACCTGCTGCGAAAACAAAACCAGCTGCTGCCGGAGAAGAGAACACGACCAGCANCACGAGAGCCAACACCACGATTCCAAAATTGACCAAGACAGCTCGAAATTCCGACATGCACAAGATGCTCACTGCCGTACCTTGACCTTGCCTGGGATTTGCAGGACCGCACTTTGTTTCGACGGCATCGCTCTGGTGAATCAAAGGAATCCCTCCAATCGTGATTGATAACAAAAGATGCAACGTTTTACTGCAATGCAAAAACGCTGAAATCACCAGACACCATCGTCTGTGTGTCGAATTTTTCGAAACTAACCACTGAACCGTTTAGCCCCAGTTTTACAGCCCTGATCTCGTCGGGGAGCTTTCAAGCCATGAGCGATCACAACCACAACGCTTCTGACACAAATGATGCATCGTCTGCTGACAAGTTGACTGATGGGTCCTTCGATGGGATTCAACAGTATGATCACCCATTACCGAAGTGGTGGATCTGGCTATTTGCAGGTTGCCTCGTCTTTGCTCCGCCCTATTTTTGGTATTACCACAATGGTACCGAGGGGCGTTCGCTTGCTGATCAACATGATCAGTTGCTGGCCGCAAACTTGAAGTTGCAATTCAGCCAGATGGGAGAATTGAAAGCAGATCGAGAGACCTTGGTGCGTTTTACTTATGACGATTCATGGTTGCGAGTCGGGCGATCCATCTTCAAGACGAATTGCGTTTCATGTCACGGTCGTGATGGAATTGGTCAAGTTGGGCCGAATTTGCAGGATGACCATTACAAAAATGTCAGTGATATCGCCGACATCTTGCGAGTGCTGCAAAACGGTGCTAACGCTGGCGCAATGCCTGCATGGAAGTCAAAACTATCCACGAATGAGATCGTTCTGGTTTCAGCGTATGTGGCGAGTTTGCGAGGCAAAAGCGACGGGTCAGGTAAGCCAGCCGAAGGACGGGAGATTGCACCATGGCCGCAGGCTCCACCCGAGAATGCAAGTGCTGGAGAACCAGCAGCACAGGGCTAGCTTGCAGGGGACGTGATGATTCAAAAAAACTCGCATGTGTCTGATGTGCGGACAGGATTTGCCGTGCAGAGTGTTGCAGCGGGGCCTGGAATCTTCATGATGCTTTGTCTGTACTCCGTTGGGCATGATTGCGGCTGATGCGAGCAGACTAGCTAAAATTCACGTTTGAGTGCGAGATGATTCCCTGCCGGAGAAGGTTCTTTTTGGGACCGTCTGGGTGTTTTAACAAGCTTGAGTAAACTGTTNTGTGTGTTCTCCCATTGTGCGGTAAAATCCACACTTGATGTTCAGCACCAAGGTGGTCTCCTTGTGCTGAATTGAATTTCTATCGCTTGCGAGAATGGGGTGAGGTGCGGTGATGCAGAGTCGACGGGCTTTCCTGGCAACCGGGCTCAGTGTTGCAACGCACGGTGGATGCAGTTCACTGATCGCAGATGATGATGCGGGAAAAGTGTCTCGAGATGCACCGGGTGTTGATCAGGAAACTGTGGGCGTGGAGGTGCTGCTTCCGCGTAATCGTGTGCCCTTGTCTTTCGTCATCGATGATTCAACCTGCTTGGTGAACATGGGGCATTTCTGCACGCCTCAGTTCGCGGAAGCGCAACCCGACCGCGCTGAATACAAAAAGCCTTGGCGAGATTGGCCTCGTGAGATTCCCGATCAATTTGTTCGCCGGTTTGGTGAGTGGTGCGCAGATCGGGGCGTGCGGGGAAAATACAGCATTGTGCCCTACCCTGCCTGCGTGGGTTGGGTTGATCGTGAGATGCCGGGGTGGTCGCGCCGTCAATTGCANGACAGTTTAAAACTCGTTCGTGAACTGATGGTGCCGAACTGGGATATTCACCCTGAAATGATCACGCACACCCGTGTCATTGATTTAAAGACCGGACGACCGAAAGAGGCGATCAATGTCGGGACCATGGAGAACTCTTATCCACAACAGAAAAAGAGTGTTGATGAGCTGGCGGCGTATCTCGCTTATGCTCTGCGAATCCTTGAGCGTTGTGATTTGCCGTGTGAGGGAATTACCACGCCAGGCGGCTTCGGCAACCTTGTGAAGAGCGAACTGTCACTGGCGGTTGATCAGGCGGTCCGAGATGTCTATCCCGTCGATCTGCCACACTACTTCAAGTATGTACGTACAGGCGAGCAAAATACGGAACCCATTTTGGAGCATGTTCGAGGCTTGGGAACGGATAATCTAAGATTGACCGTTAACGTTCCAGCAGGTACTGGAGACTGGTTCGGTGGTTGGCAGGGTGANCGCGTTCCCGATACAGATCGATATTGCAATCGGGATGCAACGTCGGGTCGGATGGTTGAGCTGATCGAACGTAAGCAGCCCGCAATCATGCTTTGTCATTGGCCCGGGATGTATAACAACGGCACTGAATCCGGGTTCCGGGCATTCCAGAGAATTGTAACTTCATTGAGTGCTCGTTATCGCGACCAGACCGTTTGGATGAAGTTCAGTGAAATTGGCCGTTATTGGGCTGCGAAGGATTTAACGGCAATCAGACGGATTGGGAATCAGATTGCCTTGGATGCACCATTCGATGTCAAGCACTTTACGCTTCGTGTTACGAACGTGATGGGGCCCCCGCGTTTGGATGTCAAGCTGACGCAGGTTGCGAAAATGTCTGCACTCACGGCAGGTACGTGGTATCAGTTGGGGCAGGATCAGGTGATCTGTTTCAATTTGGCTCGAGGGAAGTCGTTGTTGCAGTGGGGGTGAACTCCTATGCTCAAAACCACAACCTGGTCCCTGTCCTGCCAGAAACCGAATTGTGTTGTGATGAGATGCAATGAGCGTGTTTCCATGAGATGGAAATTCTCTTCATCCGTGCTTGGCAAGGATTCTTTCACCGCATTGGTGTTGCACCAAATCAGAATTCAGAGCGGCTGGTTACTTCTCCACCCCGAGCTGTTAGGAGTGCCTTGAGTAGGGAGGCATCGATGTCATCACCGAGGTACAGTGCAGAACCATCCGCCAGTAGAGCATTGAAACCCGCACGCTTGCCATCGAATAACTTGCTGCTGCCGTTCTATTGCTGCTGCCGTTCTATGGAACGGGCCATGCCGTGTCTGGCTGGAGGCGCGTGAAATCTCCATTTTGGGGTTGGAGAGCTGAAAGAGTGTTCAAGTGTCAAGTCTGGGTAGTGNAATTAGCTGTTTTTACCCTTGCCATGACACGTGGGCGGTTTGCTTTGAAATCCTGCTCTCTCAGGCCGGTCGGGAACGACGCAGCAAGCTGGAATGATTAAAATGGACGGCATGTATTTTCCTTTACCAATATTACTGAGATCTCCAGATCTTGAACGCGGTGAGTTTTCAAGGGTTGTGCAGTCGAGCATGCACTTGAGCATTGGGGTCTTGTTTTGTTGGCTCTTGTTCAGTTTGCCGCGACCGCTCGCAGCGGAAGGCGTGACCACTACGAATCGCGTTAAAACGAAAACTCCAAGCCCTGAGCAATTGGAGTTTTTTGAGAAGCAAATCAGGCCGATTTTTGTTGAACACTGCTACGAGTGTCATAGCGAACGAGCGGATGGTGGATTGCAACTCGATTCACGTGAAAGTTTGCTGCGTGGTGGCGACAGCGGAGCCGCGCTGATACCAGGTAACTCGGATAGCAGTTTGCTAATTGAAGCGGTTCGCTATCAGAATCTTGATTTTCAGATGCCACCGCAAGGCAAGTTGGACCCGGCCCAGATCGCGGCGTTGGAAAAATGGGTGGGAATGGGAGCGCCTGATCCACGTCAAGAAAAGATTACAGCGCGGTTGCCAGTTGGGATGAGTACTGAAGCAGGCAGGAAGTTCTGGTCGTTCCAGCCTGTTTCCAATCCAGCGGTGCCTGACGCAGGTGGGCATGCCTTTGTTAAGAATCCAATCGACGCTTTTGTTTTAAAACGTTTGGTAGATCAAGGGTTGCAGCCTGCACCGCCTGCGCAACCTCGTACGCTGATTCGGAGGTTGTACATGAACCTGACGGGAGTGCCGCCCACTCCGGAGCAGGTCGATAAGTATTTGTCGGATAACTCTCCACGATCCACACAAGCGTTGATCGATCAATTGTTACATTCACCAAGCTACGGTGAACGCTGGGGGCGTCACTGGTTGGATGTTGCCCGCTATGCCGATTCGAACGGGTTGGATGAAAATCTCGCTTTTGGTAACGCGTGGCGTTATCGCGATTATGTGATCAACGCATTCAACGCAGATCGACCGTTCAATCGTTTTTTAATTGAACAGCTTGCAGGTGATCTGCTGCCTGATGTTACTGATGAAACAAGAGTTGCTACCGGTTTTCTCGTGCTCGGCGCCAAGGTACTTGCAGAGCCTGATCGAGAAAAGCTGACGATGGACACCATCGATGAGCAGATTGACACCACGGGTAAGGCATTCATGGGCATGAGCCTGGGGTGTGTGCGTTGTCACGATCACAAGTTTGATCCGATCAAGCAGCGAGATTACTACGCCTTGGCTGCAATTTTTAAAAGCACCAAAACTTTCGGGGACACAAACACCGGCGCGATCAAACATTGGCACGAGTATGTTTTTGAATCTGGCGATGACTTGAATGACTTCAAAGCCATCGATGCAGAAATCGCGAGACTCAAAAAGGAAGCGAGTGATTGGAAGAACGCAGCGATGGCCAAGCTGCGAGTCGCTGCTAATGAAAAGGCAACGGAATACTTGATCGCCAGCACGGAATTCGGGATCGCCGATTCCCTGGTTCGGATTACTGAAGTTGCGGATCGGTATGGCCTGCATCCTCGAATTCTGCACCACTGTCGGCGACATCTCGAGTTCAATCAGCAGCACGCGGTATTCAAACCATGGCATCAGGTGGAACAGAGCTACTCTGACGCAGCACTCAAAGCAGATGCCATACGGAAGATTTATGGTCCACTCTTTGCAGCCACCGTGGGTGACAAGACNGTTGATGAATCACATAACCTCGATTCCGTGATCACGTCTGTTGTTCTGCCAGATTCAGAGTTGGTTGCAGCGGCACTGAAAGATCGTTCAGGCTTTCTAACCATTCCACCCAAGCCTGAATTCGCTTTTGATGGTAAGACGTTGGCTGAGTACAACCGCCGAATGGAAGCAGCCAGGATTTATGAGTCCAAAGCTCGCGACGTTCCAGCGGCCATGGGAGTTTCTGATGACACGGTTCTCGCAAGATTACCGATTCATATCCGCGGGAGTCACCTGAATCTTGGTCAGGAAGTGTCCAGGGATTTTCCAGAGGTAATGCGTAATTCGAATGTCCGTCCCGTTTTTCCAAGGCATCAGAGTGGGCGACTTGAATTTGCAAGGTGGATGGCCAGCACGCAGCACCCGCTCACTGCTCGGGTTTATGTCAATCGGGTTTGGCGATGGCATTTCGGCGAAGGTTTGACTAGAACCACAGAGAATTTTGGGGTNCTTGGTGATCGTCCATCGCATCCTGAATTACTAGACTGGCTGGCACACTGGTTCATGGAATCGGGTTGGTCAACCAAAGANCTNAATCGNCTGATTCTCGGNTCCAANACNTACCGGATGTCAGCTCTTCATCCACAANANTCNGNCNNCANAAAANTTGATCCNGACAATCGNCTGTTGTGGAAGTTTCGTATGCAGCGTCTGGAGCCTGAGCAGATTCGGGATTCGATTCTTGCGATCTCGGGACGTCTTGAAAGAACCATGGCTGGCAAGACCGTGCCGCTGCGTAATCGTCAGTTCGTCTTCAATCACACTTCGGTCGATCACACTCGATACGACAGCCTGCGAAGGGCAGTCTATTTGCCGGTGATTCGCAATAACTTGTACACGATGTTTGAACAGTTCGACTTTCCAGATCCCACCATGCCTACCGGCGATCGCAGCGAAACCGTGGTTGCCCCCCAAGCTTTGTTATTGATGAATTCTGATCTTGTGCTTGATTCTGCTGATGCCCTAGCCCAAAGTCTGCTGCAGTTGTCGGCGAGTGATGCATCACGAGTTGCAATGGCTTATCAGCGAGTGCTGGGGCGTCATCCTGATGAACTTGAGTCCCGTCGTGCCAGCGATTTTGTGGCACAGATCAGATCAGGTGCCCGGCTCAATGCAGGTGCGGTTGATGATCAATGGATCAGCAAGGGATGGTCGCTGTTTTGTCAAAGTCTGTTTGCCAGCAATGAATTCATGTATCAAAGGTGACCACATGTTAAGATCATCATTGCGATCCAGACGCAGCGTGCTTCGCAATAGTGCGGTGGGGTTTGGGAACCTCGCGTTCCTGCATCTGTTGCAGCAGAATTGTCCAGCAGCAGATCCGACAAGCGACCCAGCGGCGGTCAACCCTGCCGGTCCTTTGTCACCCAAGCCAACGCATTTTTCGGCACGCGCAAAACGCGTTGTCTTTCTGTTCATGAAGGGTGGACCGTCGCACGTGGACACCTTCGACCCCAAGCCCTTGCTGGATCGTGACCACGGCAAACCATTGCCGTTTGATCTGCCACGGGTCACCTTTGCTAAACAGGGGAACCTGTTGCGATCGCCATGGCGTTTTAAACCGCATGGTGAGAGTGGACTGCCCGTGAGTGAGTTGTTTCCAAATGTTGCGACCCACATTGATGACTTATGTATTTTACGTTCCCTGCACGGCACCAATCCCGCTCATGGTGGTGCGTTGCTGAAACTGCACACGGGGAGTGATCAATTTGTACGTCCAAGTCTTGGGTCGTGGTTGACTTATGGGTTGGGGACTGAAAATGAGAATTTGCCCGCTTTCGTTACCATCTGCCCTACGCTGGCCCATGGGGGTGTGAATAACTGGGGAGCCGCTTTCTTGCCGGCGCACTGCCAGGGGACCCCGATCGGAAATGCATCGCTCAAGGCCAGAAGTGTTGGCGTCAAGCATATTCGCAACCAACGAATTGATCTGCGAAATCAACGTCAACAATTGGATTTGATCCGTGCCATGAACCAGGACCATTTGGAGAGTGTGGGGTCCAATGCGGCACTGGAGGGACGACTGGATTCTTTTGAGCTTGCTTATCGGATGCAGGCATCCATGCCGGAGTTGCAGGATCTGACAAAAGAAACATCAGCGACTCAGCGTATGTATGGAATTGACGATCCCGTCACCGAAGATTTTGGTCGGCAGTGTTTGATGGCCAGAAGATTCCTGGAAAACGGGGTTCGCTTTGTGCAAGTCACACACAGTGATAGCGAAGTCCAATGGGATCAGCACGGCAATCTGTACGCGGGGCATACGAAGAATGCTGCTGAGGTAGATAAACCAATCGCAGGATTTTTGCAGGACCTCAAGAGTCGTGGTTTGCTGGAAGATACGCTCGTAATTTGGGGTGGTGAGTTTGGCCGGACGCCCACAGCTCAAGGAAACAATGGTCGCGATCACAACCCCCATGGTTTCACGATGTGGATGGCGGGAGGTGGTGTGAAAGGCGGGTATGCCTACGGGGCTACCGATGATTATGGATATTATGCAGCCGAAAATAAGATGCATGTGCACGATCTTCACGCGACCATTTTGCATTTGATGGGGTTGGATCATCAACGCTTAACGTACCGATACGCGGGAAGAGATTTTCGGCTGACCGATGTCGCAGGGCAGGTCGCTGATGACATTCTTGCCTGATACCATGCTCCTGAAACGATGCTCCTGAAACGATGGCAGCAGGCATTGAATTTCGATCTGGTGACTATGACTGAACCCTCGCGTTGCCCTCATGGATTGCAGCAGGGTGATGTCACAAAACGGAGGTTAGACTCGCGACTCGGTTTGCGAGCTCTGCCAAAAGCTTGAATGGAAAATCAAAGATGACTGAACGAATCAATCTTGCGAATTCATTGACAGATGAGGAAAAGGCTGTTTATGAATGGCAAATGTGGATTCCAGATTTAGGACAGCAGGGTCAACAACGCTTGAAAGATGCTGCGGTGATGATTTCGCGAGTTGGCGGGGTCGGAAGTGTGGTTGCCTATGAGTTGGCGGCTGCTGGTGTTGGGAAATTAGTCCTGGCTCATGCTGGTGACGTCAAACCCAGTGATCTGAATCGACAATTGCTGATGACTCATGATTGGATCGGAAAGCCACGAATTGAGTCGATCCGACGACGCCTGTTGGACCTTAACCCGAGGCTCGAAATCGTTTCTGTGGCTGAGAACGTGAATGAAGAAAATGCGGCAAGCCTGGTTGAGCAATGCGATCTGATTGTTGATTGTGCACCACTATTTCCAGAACGCTTTGCTATGAATCGCCAAGCCGTGCTGCAGAATAAACCACTGGTCGAATGTGCCATGTACGAAATGGAAGCGCACATCACGACGGTGATTCCAGGAAAATCGCCCTGCCTGCAATGCATCTTTCCCAAGGACCCACCCACCTGGAAAAGGCAGTTTCCTGTGCTTGGAGCTGTCTCCGGCACAGTGGCGTGCATGGGGGCGGTGGAAGCCGTCAAGGTGATTGCCGGATTGGGTGATCCGTTGTCTGGCAGATTATTTCGAATGGACCTCAGGCGAATGACGTTTCACACGATGAAGGTTCGGCAGCGCGCCGACTGCCCCGTGTGTGGGAAACAACCTCAATGATGCGTTCGTGTGACACTGGAAATCGCCAAGGCACTGCTTGGGCTGAGCTGACCAAACGGTCTTCTTGGTCTTTGCCTGTCGACAAATGCCAGTGAACCGTTTTCAGGCAACTCGGTGCCTCGGCAGTTCGTCCGATTCATCGTTCTGTTGAAGACGGTGCAATGTCTGGTTTTCAGCGATCTGTTCAATTACTGATGGTGTGACTTTGGACAGACCACTGCAGGCGGCAGTCGTGAGGGCGGACTCAGCGAGCACAGCAATTTCGCCGATCAGGCCTCCGCTCAAATCATGCAATCGTGTGATCGCTGCTTCGCTGAAAATGGAACGGGTGCTGCCGGCCTGATGCAACGATGCAGTCACATAGGAACAAGTGTCGTGCAGAGACAACGGCTCAAGTTCGATTTGCATGCCACACATGCCCGCGTTGAATTGCAGCAGTCGCCGATGTTCAGGCAGAGTTGTTGCGACGATCGAAAAATTTCTATGACGTTGCGCAAACTCTGCTGCGACACCAATGGTGGAAGCAGGGCAATTTTCGAGGAACCACAACGTACGAATGCCTTGCTTATCACTGTGTTGAATTGCCGCGTCTATCATTTGCTGTGTTACATCGCGGCATTGCCCATATCCCAGTACCGAACCGAGTTGCTGCATCGGAGAGGTGGAGCCCTTGCCTGCGGTACGCGTCAAAATGACATCGACCGGAGACGAACCAAATCCACGCAGCGATACCAGATGATCCAGAAGATGGCTGACGCCCGAGCGACTTGCAGCAGTCAAGAAAGCAAGCTTCCAATTGCTTCCTGCAAAATACTGCAGTGAAGCTAACGTTTCGCGTTGAGGTTGACCTGAAAAAAAGAAATCAGGGCAGCTTAGAAACGGTGGGCGATGGAGTGACCAGTGATGCAGGTAGCCGGAAAATGGCTGATGTGCGGGCAGCGACAATTCAGTTCCTGCAGAAATGGTACGGTGATACGGTGGGGTGAGACCTGAGGATTGAGTCTCCAAGTCCTTTTTAAGATCGGCTAATGTGTAGTATCTTCTTGAGAATGCCTGAGGCCACCTGATGACCAAAATAGCCAGATTGCGGTGCTGT
Organism: Rhodopirellula sp.; assembly: GCA_002689655.1. Classification (GTDB taxonomy): domain Bacteria; phylum Planctomycetota; class Planctomycetia; order Pirellulales; family Pirellulaceae; genus Rubripirellula. The sequence goes on from NZHC01000052.1 coordinate 28,784, forward strand.
AAACGATGACACGACGATACTTTGTCCCTGATTTGCCCATTTTGGGTGGCTTGGTCAGTCTGCCTGAGGCGGAAGCACAGCATGCCAGTCGTGTGATGCGAGTTCAGGTTGGTGACGAGCTGGTGCTATTTGACGGTCGAGGAAATGAGGCGATTGCGCAGTTTGTCCAAGTCGGGCGTAAAGAGTGCCATTGTCAGGCCGACGCAGCCCAGGCGATCGATCGTGAAACCCAACGTGAGATCCACCTCGCGATTGCGCTCCCAAAACCTGACCGCTCCAGAGACCTGATTGAGCGTTTGACGGAAATGGGGGTCCGCTCGCTGACACCCTTAATGGCTCACCGGACACAACGCCCACCCACCGATTCATTGCTTGCAAAACTGCGCCGCGGGGTGATTGAGGCATGTAAACAGTCGGGCCGGAATCAATTAATGGACTTGAGAGCACCGATGCGGGCCGACGCCTTTTTTTCAGCATGTGGCCCCGGGACAAAATGGATCGCGCATCCAGCCATGGATCACCTGACTCGAGATATCGCATCGTCAGGGATTTTTCATGTGGCCATCGGCCCTGAAGGCGGATGGACTGATGATGAGGTGAAATTGGCTATTTCGCATTCTTTCAAAGCCGTCGATTTGGGCACACGTATCTATCGTATCGAAACAGCAGCCACGACCCTCGCTGCTATTTTGGCAACCCGAAGCTGACTGCACGCGAAATAACGTCCTGTGTAGGTTTGCGTTCATCCCTAGGTTGCGTGAATCCGCAATGCTCGCGATTTCTCTGCGGAGTCGACTCAGGGCATACGCGACTGTGTGAGTATGAGGTGTTCCTTTCGCAAGAAGGCACCACGATTCCAAGCCTCGAAAAAGGACTGATGTATGTATGGTCAATCGCGGGATCAAGGAAGTGACGCGAATAACGGGTCACAGACTGAGCCTGCGTTTTTTCAGTCGCCGCCGCCAAGACCCAAAAGTAATCGCTCACAAACCGGTCACAAAACCAAGTCGGCTGCACCCCAACGACCCGGTATGAAAGTTGAGGTTCCGGAGGTGGGGACCTTGCTACTGGCGGTTTACGAGACCAAGGAGGAATACAGAGCTGGGATCGTGTTGGTTGAATCGGCGGTGGAGATAGCGGCAAGTGATTGTGGCACTTGCAATTGTGTTAATGAGGACGGGGGTAGCCGCGCGGGTCATTGGTTGGGCAGAGTCGCTGAGCTTCAGCTTGACAATGATCATCGCCCTGGCGAGGCATTGCAGTGGGCTGAAGCTATTGAGTTGTCCAGTGATAAAATTCTGTATTCAGAGATTCTGATCTGCAAGTTGAAGAGCGAGCATGTGGCTGCATGCCGTGGTCTGGTGAGCAGACTCCGAAGCATCGCTTGGATGCTGGACATGAGTCGGGGTCGTGACTGAAAGCTCAATTGGCGGTGAGCATTAGTGAGCATTAGTGAGCTTTGCCGCGCTGCAAGCCAGTGAGGCAGCGTTACTCACTTACAATCTCTACTGAGTCCAGATCTGTGAACTTACCGACAGACATGTTCGCGCCACCCACCAGTAACATCTTTGTTTCAGTCCACGGTACCATCACGTGAAAGAATCGTGCAGGTTCATATTCCGAAACCACCTCCCATTTCTTCTCGGACTCATTGAGTCTTTGCACATTTCCATCGATGGTACTGACGTAGAGGTGTCCCCCGAGGGAATGAGCGGCTGAGCCAAATCCTGTGAGTGGTTTGCCTAGCAGTTTGGGTCCTTGTGACCAACTATCTGATTTGGGATCGTAAACATCGGTTCGAGTGGTTGGGCCACCATCCGAATTCATGCCACCGATCACATGGATTTTTCCATTGTGGGTTGTTGCAAACAAAGCACGTCTTTTGAACGGTGGCTTGGCAAGCGACTGCCAGACCGCATTTGGGTTTGCAAGATCCAATTTCCATGCCGTGCCGTGCCACTCGGTTTCTTCACCTTTGAGTGCCCAACCTCCGACGACAAAAATTTGATCGCCAGCAATTGCTGCGCTCAAAGACGAACGAGGTTCCGGCAGTGGGGCAAGATCGACCCAGCGGTTCTTGGCCGTGTCGAAGCGGCTGACTTCGTTCTGGGAGTGCAGGTCGTGTTCTTCACCCTCAGCATTCCGAGCAGTAAAGCCACCCACGCGTACCACCGAGTTCTTGTATGGCAGCATGACCAAGCCTTGCAGACGGGGACCTGAAGGCAACTGTTTCCACTTTCGCGGCGCCTTCAAATCCAGCGACCAAAACTCATCGGACTGCTCTGCCGTAGAGTACGAATGGGCTGTTCCAGAGTGTCCGCCATAGATAAATAACGTTCCGTTTGCAACGGCACCACCGAAACTTGTAAGTTCAAGTGGCAGTTCGGGAAGGTTGGTGGTTGTCACTTGGATTTTGGAAGACGAGTTGGGGCGGGGGATGGTGGAATCAGAGTCGTCGGCTGAACTTGCAGGCGTCTGAATCAACAGGCTGATGACCGTAAAAAACAGAAGAGCGATTCGGTATTTGTGATTCATAGCGAAATTGTTGAAGTTGGATTTGAAAGATCCAGAGTTTGGGATACAACGCGGCGATCCATAAGTCTCGCACCTTAACCATTAGATCATGTAACTGCTCTCTTCGGTTAATGAAAATCAGATTGCCTGTGGGCCAATGCTGCTGCCAGCGAGTTGCGTTGATGATCTGATGTGGCAACGAATCGCAACAATGCTGGACCTGCTTGATGAAGAACAAGCGGTGCCGCGGTTGGGACCGCGCACCGCTTGCTCTGATCGTGTCATCTCATTGAGTATTCGCAACGAGCTTTATTTGTTGGAAACGCTGGACGTTTGATTCGGTGAATCGTTAATCGCCTCCGTGGGACCACGACCCTCACCTGTGGTGGATTTTTGGTTTCGTTTTTTTCGAGAACTGTCGCGGAAATCCAATAACTTTTCCCGCTGGTCTGTGGTCAGCACCGCTTCGATGTCCTGCATTTGTTTTGATTCGAGTTTCTCCAATTGTTGTTTGAGTTCAGAAATCTGGTTGCGGAATTTTGCCTGAATCAGGTAAATTTCGATCCGTTGCTCACTGTTGACCAGTGAAGCAAAGTACCGAGGCAGTCTGCCCTTTACCGTTTCGCGACTGTCCGGTTTAACGTTACGCGCTGAATTGCCTTTTGCTTCAAGTGGCTTCTCCTGTGTCTTTTCCTGTGCCACTGCGATGACGCAGACAGCGGTGAAAGCGAGAACCAAAATATTGCGACCCCATGCATTACTCATAACTCTTTTGCCCCAAGAGTGTGATGAAACTGATGCCAGTCAAACACTGACTAGCCATCCTTCGCCATAAACCACGAAGGGTGAACAAAAGTATACTTTTTGGCTCGGGTGTCAAGAAGAAATTCGCCGTTTCATCAAACTTGTCTTCTTCTCCCTAGGATTCTTGACTTGAGCATCCGCTCGAACTCTCAATGTTAAAAGCTATCAACGAAGCTGCCGCTCAAACAGACTCGGGGTGGCAGACGAGGGTGGAGGTTCGTCCAAAGTGGCGTTTCAGCGAGACTTGGCCTTTGTTCGTTCGTTATGCTTTCAGGCTTGGACAGCTTCTGTCGAGTGACAGGTCTGTGTGAATGTGCTTGGAAAACCTAGAGCTGTCAGTGCGCTGCCGTCTTGATTGGTTTGGATACGGACGATTTGGTAAGCGAGAACCAGATGATATGTGTGGGAATTCAAATGTGATTTTTTTTGAACGTTGCCTGCTGTTTCATGCTGCTCTCGATGGGAGGCCAGCACAGAAGTCGAAGTGGAAAGTCCTGTGAGTGCTGATGCGGTAATGAAACTATGACGACTCAGTTCAGAAATGTGATTTCTCGTGGTTAGTGCGTTGGTCTCGCTATTGCTCGGTGATGGGTGAGAACAGACCAGCATGTGGAGCCTCACGTGAGAAACCAGAAGCGGCTGAGTTTGGATCCGTGGAATTGCCAAAGGCCGCATGTCCGTCAACGACGAATTCCACCTTGCCCGGATCGGGTAGGTTGGAGAGGGAGATCCTGCTCATCATGCTGGTAGTCGATGTTAAGTCGACGATATCACCTTAGACCACGAAAGAGGAATAAGGTTCTCATCAAGTCTACCTTTGCCGCTCTTTCCAGCGTGATTCAGTCGTCATTGCGAAAAACTGGATATTGAGAAGATGATTGAACGAGCGATCATCGCGATGCCGTTTTTCCTAAAAGCTATTTGAAGCGAACTCGGCATTCTCACGACGAGAGATCTGTGTTTACCCAAAGTTATGATGAAACCTATTCAAAGAACGATTTTGAGCATGTGGGGCATGCAAGGAACGCATCGCTTTGAAGATCGATCGTATTTATGAAGTTGCGCTCCCAAGCAGCGGGCGAGTGGTGGGAAGGCAACTTGATGGTCCCGGAGTCGCGAATTGGTGTCCGGGTTGGTTTTCGGATTTTCATGGCGTCCCAACGACGAGAGAAATAAGCCGACTAAAGTAGGTGTTTACGGTTTCAGTCAGGCGAGAATATTGAAACGGCCGTATTCATCTGGGACAGAGATGATGAATCGCTTAATATCATAACTGGCGACTAAAATCACTTAGAGACCTCGCATGCTTTTCAATAGCTACACCTTTCTGGTCTTTTACGCCGTCGTCTTTGTTGCCTACGTGGTACTGAGCCGGAAAACGTTGGCGCAAAATCTGTTGCTGCTCGTTTCCAGCTATGTCTTTTACGCAGCTTGGGACTATCGCTTTCTATCACTGATCCTGCTCTCGACTGTAGTCGATTTTTTCGCCGGGCTTCGAATCGAAAAGGGAACTGAAAAGGCTCGCAAGCGATGGTTGATAGCCAGTTTGGTGATCAATCTTGGTGTGCTGGCAATGTTTAAGTACTTCGCTTTTGCTGCGGAGAGTTTTTGCCAGCTGACAGCACTGTTTGGTGTTGGCCTCTCGGTCCCGATGGCCGAGATCATTTTGCCAGTGGGAGTTAGCTTTTATACTTTTCAAACGCTCAGCTATACGATTGACGTGTATCGTGGTCGCGTGTCAGCTTGCACCAATCCGGTTGGTTTTGCCGTCTATGTTGCTTTCTTTCCACAGTTGGTTGCTGGGCCAATTGAACGGGCCACCCACTTTTTGCCACAGGTTTTGGGAGCGCGAAAAATCCACCGTGTTGATCTGGCAATTGGAGCACAATTTGTACTGTTGGGTTACTTTTACAAAGTAGTTCTGGCTGATTCAATTGCACCGATGGTCAATCAGTTTTATGCGTCCCCGGAACGCTATGGTGGGTCCATCGCCTGGCTCGCGAATCTGGGATTTGCGGTTCAGATTTACGGTGATTTTGCTGGTTACAGCATGATCGCGCGTGGCATCTCACGTTGGATGGGATTCCGGTTGATGGCAAACTTTCGTCAACCATTTTTGGCGACGAGTCCACGCGATTTCTGGACTCGATGGCACCGATCACTTTCGCAATGGTTGCGTCGTTATCTGTACTTTGAATTGGGCGGAAGTCGATTTGGTTTCACTCGCACCTGTCGCAACTTGATGCTCACGATGCTGCTGGGCGGGTTGTGGCATGGTGCTTCTTGGAACTTTGTGATTTGGGGCGGCTTTCATGGTAGCTTGTTGGTCGGACAGCATGCGTGGATGGTGGTGCGGCCAGCACGGGCGACCGAGCATTCAGGGCAGGCACGTCTAGGCCATGTCCATTCAGGTAAATGGTCCAGCAAGATCCTTCAAATTGCTAAAATCCTGCTCACCTTTGCCCTGATGCTCATTGGGTGGACCTTATTTCGATGCGAATCCTTGTCAGACATCACTGTCACGTTTTCTCTTATGTTCGCGGCACCACTGGCCGACCCGCGATGGATGTCGTTTGCTGCTCCCATAGGAACAGCGATTGCGATCATGTTGGCGATTGATGTTTGGAAAGAGAAACTGAAGAGTGAATTGGTGTTTTTGCGTGCCCCAGTGATGGTGCGTTGGAGTGTTTACTCAATGATCTTGTTTTCTCTGTTGTCCGTCGGATTTCGGCCGACTAGCTTTATCTATTTTCAGTTTTAGGTACTGGTAACATAATGACGAAAGAAGAGGAATCGCAGCCCATGCGACGCATCGTTTCGCTTGTTTTTTCGATCACGATTGGTTGGATGCTCTGTGAGTCTCTGCTGCGTATCCTCGTGCCGTTGCCGATTTTTTATTCCACTTGGTTTACCGAAGGAGTGCACCAGCGTGATAAAAGTTTCGGATTCGTGTTCCGCCCCGATTATGACGGCGCGATGCGGAATGTGGATCAGGTTTGGATGGAACCGGTCCGCTTGGATGCGCGAGGTTTTCGGCAGCCAGCGGTGCAACGCGATCGGCACTCGTCGAGCACTCAGAATTCAGCGAAGCAGCCAGTGCGGATTGTCATGCTTGGCGGTGCATCGATGGGCTTTGGTTATGGCCTGGCGGATGATGAAACGCTGCATCATCAAGTTGCCCAGCGGTTGCCGGACGCGTGTGAGATCGATCTGATTTCCTGGCCCGGGTTTACGCTTGGGCAAGACGTGCAGAAAATGACGCAGATGTTGGAGCCAAGCCAATACGATGTCGCAGTGATTCTGGCTTATGGCTCAGACGATTACGTGTATCAATCTGATTGGGACACGCTGGATCCTCCTGGCGAGTTGCCCATGATCGATTCCGTTATGATTCCCAACGACCCAGCGGCTCAGTTGGGCGGTGAACTCTATTGGGATAGTTACGTCGTGGCCGGGACGTGTCGTTTGTTGCGAGTTCCGGCTAATTTGCTTGCCGGAAACGTGAGGGAATTGGGTGCATCGCAAGAGGACGCTGCGAACGAGAATTTGGAGAGTGGCAAGCCACAGATATTGTTGGCCTCAGAGCGACTGAAGTCACTTGGAGTGGATTCGGTTCTGATTGTTGCGTTGCCGCGGCAGACTGGAATGCTAGGCCCAGCGGTGTTACCCGATTTCGCTGATGCGACCATGATTGATTTACGTCAGGAGCCGGAGAATCGGCGATTCGACTGGATCGCCTACGGTCATTACGGACCCGATGCAGTCAAGCAGTTAGCTGAGAAGATTGCCCGTGTAATCGAATCGCTGGGCTGAGCACAGGGGATGAGTGAGGCCCCTGCGCACTTCGATGTAAGCACATCTTAGAAACCTGATGAAACAAAAAACCAAACGCCGTGACTTGCGGTATTTGGCCTGAAGTTGTCTGGCCTGTTTGCCCGTTAATGGCGTCAGCGGACTCGGGTCAACTCAAAAAATCTTTCAGAAATGTTGAAGGAGAAAACCAAACCCGAAGCTTTGTTTGTTGACGGCTTGCGAACATGACTGCGCAAGCGACGTGGCTGATGCAATATTTGAATGAGGAACAACTGACAGAACTCACATCAGAAATTAAAAAAAGCTGGGAGAATGAAAAATCATGAAAAGCAGGACTTGGCAGAGATCGGCAGTACGGTGCACATGGGGGGTGAAACCCATTTTCGAGCCTTGTTTTTGGCTTGCCTTAGGAGAACGCAGTTCGGGTTGCCGAGATGTTTGTGCGAACAGCGTATCGCTGACTTGCCAACCATGATTTTCGTTCACTGTTGNAGAATGCTTGCAGATGACTGTGTGGATCAATACTGGCTGTGCATTCAATTCACATCCTGTGCTCCCTCTTTGTCAGTCATGGGCTTGGTTCTCCGATCGTGCAAACACTGCTGCTAAAAGTCATTCCTTACTATAGGAAAGCAAGTCCATNGATTTGATGTTGAAGGCCATGGATCGCGGCGGAGGAAATTGTTATCGATGTCGCCAATCTCTCGATNGTCCACCCATGAGTGTTCTCGAAGGTCGGGGGACCATCTGCATTGAGGTGGGGCCAAATAAGTAACTAGAACAGAAATACCTTCAGATCAGGGAAGAAATCCGATGGAGATACATTGATCAGGTCAAGCATTACATGCACCCAAATCTTCTTTGTATCGATATCAATTGTGCATCGACTTTGCTTTTGCACNTGAGTTGCATTTGATAGGATGTGTGGTAAAGAAACAGAGAGTAGCCGGCCCGCAATATGTGGTCTCAACGATGCGTACTCGTCGCAAGGCATGTGGCAGTGTGAATTATTGAACCGGTTTCCTTCCGCCAGTTCCCAAATGATGACCACCTGTAGGTGACGAGAATTAGGCNATTGTATGTCTGAAATACCTAACCAAGAGGATCCATTCGAAAGTTCCCTCTTTGGCGAATACATGAGGATTTTACTCGCTGGTGCAGCCACGTGCTCTGGAGTCGTCTGGCTTTTCCATTTGATGATGGGTCCGGTGGCAGTTGTGATGTTGATAGCGAACGTCATCGTGCTGACGAGCGCAATTGGGAGTCACTTTGCCGGAATACGTCGATTGGCAATGCTGTTGCTGCTAATTCCCATCATGGTCATTCTTTTGGTTCAGCAGGATACACAGATCTGGTGGAGTCCTCAGGTGATGTTTTCACCGACATTCACACTGTTGGCTCTCGTAATTCTTTTGATAAGAGATGGATGGATTGTAATACAAAGTCGGAACTCAGCGATCACACCAACAACTGTTTTGGCGGTGGCGGTTGGTTTTGCTCTTGCCACGTACATGATTGTGATTCCCGCGATTGACATGGTGTTGGAACCGTTTCGTGATCGACCAACCAGCTACGTGATGGAAGACTTGACGAGCTGGGAAATACTCCGCGTCCGCAGTTCTAAGCTGACTGTATTTGCGGTCTTTGCCTACGGGGGCGCCTGTGTCGGAAGCTTCCTCAATGTCGCCGCTTCCAGTGCTCCTCGCCGTCAGCCAATCGCACTGCGGTCGTCAGCATGTCCCAAGTGCGGAAAATCAATTCGTCGGATAGATAATTTACCAATCATCAGCTACTGGTGGCTTGGTGGCCGCTGCCGTGATTGTCAGGCTCCGATCCCTATTCGGTATTTATTTATCGAACTAATTGGCATGACTATCTTCGCTTCACTTTTTCTTTTTGAACTTGTTACCGGTGCAGCAAATATCCCAGGATTNTTCCACTACCACTACACGGGAATCATCTGGATGATTCTTTATACCAAGTGGCCGGTTGTGGGCATCTACTTCTTACACTGCATTCTATTTTCTTCCTTGCTTATGCTTGCGCTNATGGAGCAGGATCATTTGCAAGCTCCTCGTTGGATGAAAATTGGTTTGTTGATTGGCTTCGCCAGCAGTGTGATTGCAGTTCCAACCATGCTGACAGTGTCAGTCGGTGACCAAATACCCGTTCAACTCTCTGGAACGGTTCCCGAATGGCTTGATCGCACGGCGAATTGTCTTATTGGCGGACTTNTNGGATGGACCTTNGGGCGACTCTGCAGNTCAGTCCGGCTGCGNTGGCNACAGTCTTCCAAATCACTTCCCTTTAGTTTTANGCTGCTTGGCATCACACTCGGTTGGCAGGCCGTGCTGACCATCGGTCTGTTCTGGCTCGTCACGATCAACTTGCTGAAACACTTTGGAGGCCGACATTTACGTCGTCAATGGCTGACGCCNGCCACTTTNCTAGTGCTGATTGCGATNCTGCATCATCCTGCTTGGAAATGGCTGTCTGAACGGATTGCGTGGTGACTTGTTCCAATAAAGCAGGTTAAGTTGCAAATTTCGCATCTGCTCGTCCTACATGAAAATCACAATGTTGCCACCAACATGATCATNTTTTAGGTTCGGATTTGCGCCACCCGCCCATGCTTGATTGAAGACTGATCCGTTTGTACTTTGACTCAGGTGGAGTGCAGATTTCTACACAGTTTTCGCTGCGCCGCAACGCTACCTTTGCTTCACGATGCTTCTTGTGGTTTCACCGACAAGTTCATGCTTTCTTAATCGAGTCAGTGCTCTCTCAAACCATTACGCCTATCAGAAACTGACTCGGCAAGTCGATTCGCGTGCGGTCGCAAGGTTAGTTATCTCGCCGCAAGCACCCTCTAAAGGCACACNAGGTCCATGAGAGGATTTTTTGCAACGCACTAGCACAGATGAAAAAGCATCGAAATGCAGCTTCGTTGCTCAACGAGTCAATGCAATAGATTCGAGCCAGAACTTATTGAAAGCAGCGTTTCTGTTTAACACAAACAACATTCTTTGGGGTTAAAGTGACGCCGTCAATCGGGATGATTCACGGAACTTGCAAACCTCATGAAGGAGTTTGCCATGGATGCGAACGAACAGATGTCGGTCCGTACGATGTTGATTAGCGATGTCCATTTGGGAAATAAGCACGCACAAGCGAAAGAGTTTCTGGAGTTTCTTGTTGGCTTCGCACCCGAAAAAGTCTACATCGTGGGCGACTTCATNGATGGGTGGAAAATCAATTCGGGATGGCACTGGTGTGAATCGTGTGATGCGATCATCGATCACCTGATCGCAATGGCTGAGTCGCAGACAAAAATATTTTACATACCGGGGAACCATGACTCGTTCCTTCGCAACCCAGCTTTTCGATCGATTTTGCCGGGAAAACTTCCCGAATTTGAGGTGGCAAATGAGTTTGTCTTTGAATCACTGTCGGGATATCGATTCCTCGTCACGCATGGTGACCGCTTTGACTTTTTTGAAACGCGGGCGCAGTGGATCTCCAAAGCAGCAGGCCGTATTTACGGTACCTGTCTGAGTTTGAACGGGTNTTTGCACCNTTTATTGCCNCGTCGACATGGTAATCCTTACGGGTTTTGCGCACACCTGAAAGATCGAGTNAANNGAGGCGTTCGCTTCATCAGNAATTTTGAAAACCAGATCATGCGGCATGCACAGGTGCGAGCATGCCATGGTGTCATCTGTGGTCATATNCATACACCGGACATNGTNCATTCCTCGTCGAAGTTGTACTGCAATACCGGTGATTGGATGGANAACTGCACTGGTNTGGTCGAGCACCATGANGGNAATATCGAATTGGTTTCNCGATATAGCAGCAATCGTANCTTGTGTTTGACAGNNGCGACNCAGGGGTATGTGAGCTCGGACGACGGTNCCTCAGAACNCAAGATCAATTCTCAGAGGATGTCTCTCGCAGCGGCCTCTTCACCTGACAGCAGCTTTATCAAGCTCACTTAAGAAAGGAAATTACCCATGGTTGGTGGATGGATCGGTAACAAGGCGTTTTCCCTGGTTCACAGGAAAAACTTGGTCTACAACACGTGCTGGGAAGATCCGCGACTCGATCATGAGGCTCTCCAGCTGACCCCAGATGATAAAGTGTTGGTTATCACGTCGGCTGGTTGCAACGCACTTGATTACGCGATTCAATCTCCCAGTCATGTTTACGCAGTGGATATGAACCCGCTGCAGAATGCCCTCCTTGAATTGAAGCTGGCCTGCATCCGTTCACTTTCTTTCGATGATTTTTTTCAAATCTTCGGTCGCGGCCATCACAGCGAATGGCGGCGAATCTACCAGGATGCCATTCGACCGCAACTGTCCGAACATGACCGTAAAGTTTGGGATTGTAGGGCCGGCTTCTTTGACGGGAACGGCCGCCGAAAGAGTTTCTATTTCAGGGGAACATCAGGTCTGTTTGCCTGGATGATCAATGGCTATCTGAATCGACCGGCCGGGTTGCGCGAGGCCGTCAAGGAAATTTTGCAAGCAGATTCTGTAGAGCAGCAACAGGAGATCTACGACGATCGAAACGTCAGTGCCTTGCTGTGGCGCAAACCAATTCGTTGGGCAATGCGTCGGGACACGACTCTGGCTATGCTGGGGGTTCCAAGAAGCCAACGCAATCAGATCGATCAGTGTTACCCAGGTGGGATTGGTCGATTCATTCAGGATCGTATTGAGGCTGTCTTTAGGGAGATTCCTCTTAAGGATAATTACTTCTGGCGGGTTTATCTGACTGGTGAGTATACACCTGAGTGTTGTCCAGAATATCTCAAGCAAGACAACTTTCAGAAGCTAAAAGTCGGACTGGTTGATCGGGTCACTTCACACACCGATACCGTTGCCGGATTCCTGTCCCAACACGACGGCAGGATTTCAAAATTCGTGCTGCTGGACCACATGGATTGGTTGTACGATCGGCATCCAGACCTGCTCGCGGCAGAGTGGCAGAGTATCATCAACCGAGCGACGCCTCGGTCAAAAGTGTTGTGGCGGAGTGCTGCCTTGGAAGTCAACTTTGTCGACTCATTGAAAATTCAAATGAGGGGAAAACAGGCGAGCGTTGGAGATCTTTTGCACTACGATACCAAGCTTGCGTCGGAACTTCATTCACGCGACCGCGTTAACACTTATGGCAGTTTCTATATCGCGAACTTGGTAGGCACAGCGGCATGAGTAACGCGACTGGACCGCACTCAATTCGTGGTGACATGCGTGTATTGCGGCACCTGCTGTTTCATCCGGTGCGAGGCGAAACTCATGAAGAGCGGTTGGAGTCGTTTTACAGTGGCCAAGCTCGTGACTACGATTCTTTTCGCGCGCGGTTGCTCCATGGGAGGAGGCAACTGATCGCCAAAATTGATTTTCCATCCGATGGAGTCTGGGTTGATATGGGGGCCGGCACGGGGGAAAATATTTTGCTTGCGGGCAAGAGGGCCGAATCGCTCCGTGAGATTCATCTGGTCGATCTCTCGTCTTCTTTGCTGGCCATTGCGTCAGAGCGATTGGACGATGCAGGGATCAATACTGCCCGGATCCATCTCGCTGATGCAACGCGGTATGACGCGGCTGCAGCGAGTGTGGATCTCGTTACTTTTTCGTACTCGTTAACGATGATTCCCGATTGGTTTGAAGCTATTGCCGTGGCCGAGCGGATACTGAAACCAGGCGGCATGATCGCGGTCACTGATTTTTATGTCTCTCGCAAGTTCACGCCTGAAGAAAGCCGACAGCATCGGTGGCTTAGCCGCGCATTTTGGACCCACTGGTTTGCTGCTGACAACGTTTTTCTGAGCGGTGATCACCCAGCATTTCTGCATCGCAGATTCGACGTCGAAGTTTTTGAGGAGCGAAGTGGTAAAGTTCCTTACTTGCCTATGATACGGGCGCCATACTATGTGCTGATTGGTTACAAAGGTGGGAAGCGTTGCTGAACCGGCCACTGCATCGAGACCATGAAAAATTTCTACCTGCAGGTGGCCGATGAGCATCACGCAGCTGCGTTGCAGGTGAAGCCGCAGTTGCCCCGGCTGCGACCAAGATGCTGCTTCCCAGCTGTCCGGGAAGGCGAAGCCAAACCCGAAGCAGTCAATGCCGGACATGCCGAGAAATGACGCGCAACAAAAAAACCAAATACCGATAATTATGGCATTTAGCTTGGAGTGTCTTGGTTTGTCTGGCCCTTCAGTAGCGGCAGAGGGACTGAAAAGACAGCTTCGGTTCAGCGAAAAAATTGCCTTCTCTCTCTGCGTCTCGCCTAGACTTTTTCCTTCAAAGCAGGCGTGTTTGGTGGTTTTGATTCGACCGCCTTCAACCTTTGGTCATTCAAGTACGTGATGCTTGGGTTGGTAGGGTTCGTCTCCCTCGCACGTGAGCCGCTGCTGCAATCGGTATCGAATCGAGGGTGGTTTGCATGAGCATAAGGCCTTGAGATGAATCGAATATTCCTGTTGAACATCGAGCGCGCAGAGTCCTGCTTTTTAGAGCGTTTCTCTATCGGCTTGAATAGGCTGTTGATAAGCACGACAGTGGAAATCGCAGCGGTGATGCGGGGATCGGCAGGTGTTGTGTCCCCCACTGGATTTTTATTACGAAAAACCTAGTCAAGCTGTGCTAGGGCTGACTGCGCAAGTGTCTCAATCCTATGGTCGTAAAAAGCCCGTCTAGCTTCTGGAGCATTTTGGCGCGGGTATTGGCCGGGGGTTTTATTTACGTCAAGTAGCACCCAAGCTCCGTTTATCTTCAATAGATCGAGCCGGCCGTACTCGATACTCAAACCATCAACTATCTTTCTTAACTCATCGTCGACTTGTTCAAAATTCCAATGATCGAACTGACTTTGTTCATAGTCATTTTGGGAGTCGGCGGTAAAGCGAACGAGCTCTAGTTCACCCCCAAGGATCGTCAGGTTCCAGATTGATTTTTCTGCTTCTACCGCCCCAAAATACCGTTCGACGACCCAGTGTGGAGAATTCCATGCCCAACAAGGAACCTCGGACATCGAATCTTTGACTACGTAGTCTTGATTTTCTGGATTACCGGCGTCACGCCACGTCTGTTTTTTGAGGGGTGATTTCAATGCACCTTCAGGACGTGCTCCACAATTGCACTCCGTTTTCAAAATCACCGGGCCATCCCACTTGTCTTGGCGTGAAAGAAGGTGGGATGAGACTCGACTTTTTCGGATGTCATTAATGCGGGCATTCCATATGATCTGGTTGTCTGAACTGGTGGCAGCCCAAGCCGCATACCTTTTTGGGACTACACTCAGGTCGACGTGCATCACAGTAAGCCGGGCTGGTTGCCGCCATGGCGAGGGGATTCCATAATGATGACGAACTGTCCATCCGGCGTTTCTCCAGTGAAGAGAGTATTGCTCGATGGACCAATTGCACGCATCGATTTTTCGTCCTCGTCGATGCCAAATGATGTCGATCGTTTTGCTTTGCAAGAGAATCTCACAGTTCGCGTTCAATGTCTCGCGTGATCAGAAGAGCTCAGTTGAGTTCAAGCTGCGATACGCAGATTCGCCGCACTGGTAACAGAGTTGCCACCGAGGACTGCATCACTAATTTGGTTGATCAGCCAACTCAATTGCCGTTCGACGGAGGGTCGCATATCTTCAAACGATTTTTTTAGTGCGAGTTGGGAGGCAACACTCGTTGTCTCGCAGTTGGGTAGAATTAGTAAGAGATGGGGGGGATTGGATTTGCGTTGCGGCATTTCATCAGCGTGCCGTACCTCAATTATTTTTTCTGCGTCGCTGTTCTCTTGGGTTTGGCAGTTGCCAAGTAGAATTTCGATGTCGATGTTATTGGGTGATTTTCGGGTGAACGATTGTTTTAGTAATGCAGCAAGCTTTTGGTGTCTTGGGGATGCATTGATGCGATAGTTCAGGTCTCCTAAGTCTCGTTTCACTAACCCACGAAGGCATTTCGCAAGTACAATGTCGCGCTGGTAATAGCTTATGTTTTTACCTTCACGCCAAGTTGCGGGGGTGGTTGCGTCGACAGGGTGCCAAAGGTGGTAGCCAAACGTTTGTTGCATGTTTGTCTTAAGTTTGATGCCTGAAGCACGGAGGCGGATGCCAAGATCATCGTCTTCGCAGCCCCAGCCCTTGAATGCTTCATCCATGCCGTTGATGTTCCTTAAGTCTTGTAGCCAAACCGCGACATTGTTGCCAATGAGCTTTGGCTTTTCGTTATTGTTGAGAAATTCATAGACTCTGTCTTTCAGGTAGCGAATTCGCAACGAGCCCGGCAGATTAGCTGGTACCGAGTTTAGCCATGAACCGTTGATGACGCTATTTCGAGTGATGGTTTCGGATAGGCTCTGCTCTAGTCGAATGCAGTCGCTCACCCAAGCTGTATCACGCTGCCGGTGCGAAAGTTGCTTCTTGACATGATCGGGTGGGAAAATGCAATCGCCGTCCGTGAACAGTATGTAATCGCTGCGAGCAGTACTAATTGCTCTGTTTACAATTCTGCACTTTCTGAATCCATTGTTTGTTTGCGTCACAAAGGAAAGATGAAATGGCATATGTCCGGCCAAGTGCTGGACCATCTCATGCGTGCCATCTTGTGAGCCATCGTCAGCGACAATGACTTCGAACCGTTCACCTTCATGCATTTGTTGGTTTGAAAAAGAGAGAAGGCAGCGTTCTAAGTGCTCGCTTCTTCCGCAGGACGACACAATGATGGTTGCGAGCAGCTCGGGAGTTGTGTTCATAATCCAGCAGCGATGGGTAGGAGGGGGCGCGCGTTATGCGGGCGGGGCACATTCAAGGAAAATCCAGCGTTCAAACGCTAGCTTTCGTGGCGTTACGTCAGGTGGGATGCTTGTTGAGAGACTGCTAGGTGGGGGCTACCTAGTTATTGGAAGCAATGTCAATCTCGATTTTTCCAGATTCGTCCTGATGAGAGGAATGGATTTGACAAGAGTTGACGGAATCAGGTATCGCTTCACTGCAAGCTGGAGAGCACAGTGTTTTTTTAATTTTGATGAGCTTTGCGAGGTTTCGTGAATGTTTGGAAGCAAGCGTGTTACCGTCGGCTTTGTACCCCGAGAGCAGTTTTCCACGACGCAGCGAAGCCTGGAAACACTGATCGAGCGGACCGAAGAGCCCTACGACCTCATTGTTGTGGATGGTGGAAGCCCAAGCCCCGTCCGCGGGTATTTGCAGAATGCGGCAAAGAAATATGGCTTTTTGCTGATCAGAAGCGAGGAATTCATAACACCGAATCAAGCACGCAATCTTGTGCTTGATCACGTCAGTACGCGTCATGTGGTCTTTGTTGATAACGACGTCTTGGTACAGAGAGGTTGGCTCACCAGCTTGGTTGATTGTGCAGAGACAACGGGCGCCTGGGTCGTTGGACCTTTGTATTGCGAATTCGAGCCCGAAGCAAATCGTATCCATATGTTTGGTGGTGAGGTTCGCGTAAGCAGGACAAGTGCTGGAGCTGTGGAATATCATGAGCAACACGACTTAGCTCATGTGCGATTGAGTGAAGTGACTGCCCCGTTGGTCGCCAAGCGTACCCAGCTGATTGAATTTCATACCGTCTTGGTGCAAATGAAAGCATTCGAGAAAGTTGGCCAATTTGATGAGGGTTTTTTCTCTCACGCCGAACACGGTGACTTTAGTCTGCAGGTCGCAAAGGCAGGTGGCGAGATCTGGGTTGAGCCTCGATCTGTCATTACCTATGCGCCACCTAAGCGTTTGGTGGGAGAGGACCGCAAGTACTTCCTGCTTCGATGGAGCGAGGCTTGGTGTGCGGCGAGCTACCAACGAATGTCTGAAAAGTATGGTGTGCCTTTGAAATCACGGGGTGTGAAGGGTGGACATCGCTGGCTGGCGAGGCACCGGCGTTTCAGCATGCCCTGGTTGTTTAAGTGTAAACGCGCAATGGGAGCAACGTTGGGATCGCGTGTTGAGAAATCAGTTGCCGCCCCCATGGAAATGCTATGGAATAAATACAAATATCCGAAGTCTCAGTACTCCCGAGTTCCTGTGCTGAATATCTCGATAACAGGCAGCCTTGATGGGCACGCAGATGGCTCAAAAAATCAATCCGCCAGACAGAATGCGGCGTGAATGATCAAACAACAAAATGATAAACGTTAGGAACCTACTACGATGTCTCTACCGCAAACAAACTTGCAGTTATTCCACCTGATGAATGAACGTGGGTTTGATACGACATGCCAGCAAGCATTGCACAGGGCGTACGAGATTGCCCAACAACTCTTCGGAACCTGTTTTCGCCCCTGCGGCAAACCATTTGTTTGTCACTTGGTTGGAACCGCGGCTGCACTCGCGGGCTGGAAGCAGCCCGTTGAATTGATTAACGCTGGGATATTGCACTCGGCTTATTTGTTTGGTGATTTCCAGGACGGTGAGAAAGGCTCGAGTCCGCGTCGACGGCGGTGGTTAAGGAATCACATGGGCTCGGAAACAGAAGATCTTGTTTATCGCTATACGCTCTCCACTTGGGGTAACTCAAACAACACTCAATTACACCACCAAGCGTTGGCCGACCCCAATTTTTGTGAGGTCTTCAAAGTCAAAATGGCTGACACCTATGATGAACTTGCCGATTGTGGAATCCTTCTTACACCAAACAAACGCTACCCATTCGGGCTGCTCGTTGATGAGAATGAGGAACGCGCGCTCTTGTCTGCAATTCAGGATCTCATTTCCGAGGAGGCTTGCAGCCAATTCTCAAGCTCGCTGAAATATTTACGAGCTGGTAGTGTCTGGCCAGCCTGGCTACGAAGTGAACGCACGTCATTCTATCGAGTGCGACCAGGCATTGAAGATCTGCGAAGGGGACGTGTTAATCGCAGGTTGGTAAAGCTACGTTCGAAAATCAAGCCAATTACGAAAGCCGCATGATGGAAAAAGTTGCCGTCATTATTCCGGTGTTCAACCGCAGGTCTCTGGTCCTTGACGCTCTGGAATCAGTTCAAAACCAGACCGTCGCGCCTGACTTTGTTACGGTTGTCGATGATGGATCGACAGATGGAACTTACGAATCCGTTCAGGCTTGGATTCATAACCAGCAGCAGGTCGCTTCAAAACATAAACCCGCTTACCAACTTTTGAGACAACAGAGAGGGAACGCGGCCTTGGCTCGACAGTATGGTATGTCCGCGACTCCTCGCACCAACTTTGTAGGTTTCCTTGACTCGGACGATAGATGGCCATCTGATTTTATTGAACGCACAACGAAGACGCTGGGACACGATCAAGGCATCATTGCCGTCTCAACCAATCGTAAATTCGTGAACACCACTGGTGTTGAATTGCAACATGATGACTGTTCGAAACTCGCAAAATCACCTTTGAAGTGGATGTTTCGATATGGTGCCGGAGTCGCCTCCTGTACGATGTTTCGCTGGAATGCAGTGATTGATGCGGGGGGGTGGGACACCGGGCTAGAGAGTGCTGAAGATGCATTGCTGTTCTCGCAAATATGCTTGCTCGGGCAGTGGAAGCATGTCGCTGGTTCACCCGTGGTTTTTCGGGTCCACCAAGCAGGAGAGCTCGGACAGGCAGGGAACCTCAGTAGCAAATTTTCGGATCGATTCGAGCGTTGGGCAGTGACTCATGAACTTATTTTTCAAAAAGTTGCAGAGTACGTGACAAAAGCCGACCAAAAGTATCTTGGGGCACAGGTCGGAAACTATTGGTACCGTGCTGGGAAAACGTACCTGGAAAGTGATCAACGAACCGCCGCAGTATCATGCTTCCAAAACGCGTTGGGCTGGAATCGTAGGCTGTTTCGTGCACGCCTGCGTTTGCTGACACTTGGGTGCCTCTGGGCCCAATGACCCTGGTCAAAGTTGCTTAACATCAATCGTTCTACACGAATGCTCGCCTTCCGTCGACGAACGGCGTGGTGAAGTACATTTTGAGACTTTGGGAGGCAGGCTTTCCGGTGGCATAGATGCAATTGATGATTGCCTTGCCGACCGCATGTTTGGCTGCTTCGTCGTCTCAATCGAGGGAATAGCCCAGGCACTTAAGCTCAATGCGGATATTAATGAGTTCTTCTGGATTTCAGTGAATGATTCGCTCTTGGACCATTCTGCTTGAAGGTATGAGGACAGCAAATTTCGGGTATAACCTTCGGGTCATGGCTACCGCTTGCAACAGGAAGCTCCAGAATGAACAAAATATCTCTGATCGATCGGCGGTGGTGCCTGCTAGTCTTTGTTGTGGTGCTGCTCTGTGGATGTGAATCTGAACAAGCAAGCGACAAACCGTTGACGTTGCGAATGGCGCATGTTTACGAGGTCTCTGCTCCGACTCATGTGTATGGGACGGAGCTTCTGTCTGAGCGGATTCGTGAAAAAACCAATGACTTGGATGTGACGGTTTATCCGGCGGCACAACTGGGCAGTGAATCTGAGATACTTGAACAGTTGGTGGCCGGTGAGCTGGATTTGGCAATCACGGGGCCATCTTTCCTTGCAATGTGGCACCCACCGGTTGGCGTGTTGGATGCTGCTTTTGCAACTCGCGACCTTGATCACATGTTGGAAATTGCCGGCAGTGACAAGATGGCTCCGGAATGGGACCAACTTCGCCAGAAGTATGATGCGCGCGTTCTGGATACGTGGGCCTATGGATCACGGCATCTCACGTCGAACAAACCCGTTCGTCATCCGGATGATCTGGAGAGCTTTCGACTGCGAGCGCCCGGAGCCCGGATCTTTCAGGCATCTGCCGAGGCACTCGGCGCAAGCCCGATGCCGATTGCGTTCAGCGAAGTCTACCTTGCACTGCAGCAAGGAATTGCTGACGGCCAGGAGAATCCGGTGCCGGTGATCAAATCGATGGGATTCCATGAAGTACAGAAGTGTCTGAATTTGACAGGTCACATTCAGTCGTCGTTGCAAATCCTGGTCAACGAACGCACATGGAAGCGACTGACGGCCGATCAACAGAAAGCGCTGCTCGATTCGATTCAGGAATTGGGTGACGAGGTTTATGAAGGATTGATAAAAGACGAGAAGAAGCTGATCGAAGAATGGCGAAAAGACGGAACGATGGAGATCATTGAAGATGTTGACATCAACGCTTTTCGCGAACGATGCCGAAAGTACTTTTCGAAAGGTTTCAAATTCAGCAATGTCTACAATCGCATCACCGCTGAAACGTCAAAAGAGGATGGTCCATGAACGATAATGACACCGAATCAGAGCAGTCCGAAGCCGACGACGCATTCAGGAGTTCCGCCTTACCCACAAGCGATGCATCAGAATTCACGAGCGGAACACCGCTTCCATTGGCGACTTGCGTTCGATGGATGGTGCTGGGTGAAAAGACGGTTGCGGGCCTGTTTCTGTTGGTTATCGTGTCAACGATGGCGGCGCAAGTCGTCGCCCGCTATGTCTTTGACGCTCCGTTTCAGTGGAGCGAAGAGGTCGCGCGATTCGCGTTGATCTGGATGACTTTTATCTCGGCCGCATTCGTGATGGCCGAGGGACGGCACATCGCGGTCGACATCATTTCGTCGCGAGTTGGGGACGGCGGAAAGCTGTTTGTCGAATGCATGAGCTACGTCGTGGTCGCAGCCTCCTGCCTGTTGCTGCTGATTGGTGGTGCCAATTTTGTCTGGTATGTCGGCAAGGTGGGATCGCCAGCTTTGGGAGTACCCAAGAGCTGGTGGTACGGAGCGGGCATGGTGGGCTTATTGCTGATGGCAGTGCATTCTCTCGTGAATCTTTTTCAGGTTTGGATGACTGGAAAGCCCATTCCAAGGGAACCCCATGTTGAAGAAGAAGCCTTTCAACTGGATATGGAGCAGAGCGAATGATTCTGGGTGTACTTGTCATTGCCATCCTGGTGCTTTTGTGTTTGCGGGTGCCCGTCGCCATCAGCATGCTATTGCCGAGTCTTGTCTATGTGGCATGTTCACAGGACATCACTCTCGGAGTCGCGCTTCAGCAGACGGTTGGGTCGGTCGATTCATTCCCGCTGCTGGCCGTCCCGCTATTCATCATGACCGGCTATCTGAGTAACGCTGGCGGTCTGGCCGACCGACTGTTTCGGATGTTGCTGATACTGTTCAAAAAAATTCCCGGCAACCTGGGATTTGTAAATGTCTTTAGCAGCCTGATGTTTTCCTGGATGAGCGGTGCCGCCATCGCCGATGCTGCGGGACTTGGTTCCGTGCTTGTGCCGGCGATGAAGAAACGCGGCTATGACGAAAAGTTTGCACTCGGTTTGACCGGAGCATCATCGCTCATCGGGCCGATCATGCCACCAAGTATCCCCGCGATTGTTTACGCGGTGTCCGCTGGCGTGTCTGTGGGAGCTTTATTCTTCGCAGGAGTGCTACCCGCACTGGTGCTGACATCAATCCTCTGCATCTTCGTTTATCGAGATGCTCGGAAAAACCCACTGCGTGAAGAAGCGATCACCCAGAATACTCCTGTCACCAAGGCAATCATATCTGCGCTTCCGGTCCTGTTGACGCCTGTCATCATTCTTGGCGGAATTCTAGGCGGGATCTTCACTCCAACCGAAGCAGCGGCGGCAGCCGTGATGTGGGTGTTGATCTTGAGCGTCTTTTACCGGTCACTTTCGGTCAAATCGTTCCGCGGAGTCCTGGTGAAGACAGCCACCACCACAGGTTCGATCATGCTGATCGTTGCCGCAGCCGGTCTGTTCGGCTGGGTCATCGCTCGTGAACAAGGGCCTCAAGCAGTGACCGAGGCAATGCTGCAGTTCACAGATAATCCGATCGTGTTCCTGTTGCTAATCAATGTCGTTCTGCTGATCACTGGAATGATTCTCGAGCCAGTTGCAGGACTCCTGATCACCGTTCCTGTTCTTCTTCCCGCCGCCATCGAATTTGGAATCGATCCGCTGCATCTTGGAATCGTGATGATTCTCAACTTGGTTCTCGGTCTGCTGACTCCACCTGTCGGGCTCGTGCTATATGTGCTCAGCAGCGTCACGGGTAGCTCCGTTCAAACCGTCACGCGCGGAACAGTTCCGTTTCTAATTCCGTTGCTGATCACGTTGCTGATCATCACGTTCGTTCCCGCATTCAGCCTCTGGTTGCCAGGGCTTTTAGCAAAATAGATGACGATCGTGAATGTGTCACTCAGCGAGGTTGAAACGAGTTGGTTATTCAGAGCAAAACGATGTTCACCAGTTCTGAAAGTGAACAGCACCATTGCAATAGCTTGATGAAGTTCAAGGCGGCATTTTCAATAAGACTGGTTTCGGTTGGATTAATTTCAAAACGTAGTGCGACATGGCGGTCTGCTTAGATTGAGGTATCTATCCAAAGTCGGAAGGACTTGAAGCTACACGGGGTGATGAAGTTCAACCTGATCGACTCGCTCGAATGAGCAGTCTTTGGCATCTCTTCTCAGTCATGGGTTTGGTTCTCCAATCGTGTTCGTACGATCGCGTAAGGCCCATCTTTCATGTAGGAAGCCAAGCCCATCCACTTGATGTTGAAGGCCATGGACCGAGCGCGGAGGAATTTGCCGTAAATGTCATCCATCTGCTCCATTGTCCACCCATGAGGGTTCTCGAAGGTTGGGTGACCATCTGCATTGAGACAGGGCATGTTGCCGCCATGGCACGTTGCGGATGTCCAGACGATTTGCGGACCATCTTTCCCGTTTGAGGGTAACATCCGCTTTCCAATTGAATCTTTTGTTACTATTCGTTTCTTTGCTATCGGACTTTCACCTCCGGCTGCCTTGCCCGGAAGAAGCGTGGAAACTATTCCAAGCAGAGTTGCCACACCAAGGAAACGCCGACGGCTTAAATTGGCTACGAGCTTACGCATGTTTTGTGCTCCTGCGAGTGGATGCTGATGCAATGAGTGGACGCGTGCTTGCATGTTGACGTCATTGCCTGGCCAGCGGCGGCGGAGATTGGATCCGTGGGATTGCCAAAGGCCGCATGTCCGTCAAAGACGAATTCCACCTTGCCCGGATTGGGCAGGTTGGAGAGGGAAGTTCCCTACTCATCATGCTGGTAGCCATTATCACAGCAGCTACAAAGATCTAGATCCGCAAGCAGGGAAAAGGTTCTCGTGATTTTTGAATTTGATCAAATTGTTTTCGTCTGATCGGATGCGGCAACTGAGCTGCATCGAGAAAAGTCAAAGCGTCAAAGCGTGGATCGACAACTGGTTCGCTTGCACCGGTAGCAGTAGCTTAAAGCACTCACCAAAGCGAGATCAGTGAGAACAATAGCAGGTCCACCCAGAGATATCACGAGCAAAGAAAAAAAGCCAAAGCTCGACAATCCAAGGATAAAACACAAACCCGATCCGTTACGGCCTTGTCAAGATCGACGGTTGTTGTTGACCTAGCGCATGGCAGGCTTGCAGGATTCACAGCTCAGCACAGCATTTAGGTGGCAGATGATCCGAATCAGGGTACGTCTTCTGGGCATTGTTTCATGTCTAAGCATTAGCAACTGACAGGTAGCGCAATAAGGTCCGCTACTTTGAGGCTGGAATGTTGTTTGTGACCGTCATGCGACTGAGTACTTCCTTCAACCGCGAAGTGATGTGATCTGCCATTGCTTTGCGTGCCGCGGCTGGTCTCCCGGTCGCCAGCCCATCAAGAATGGCGATATGCTCGTTCAATGCTTGTTGCAGAGTGGCTTGTCGTCCGGTCATCACACAAAAGCTGCGAACAAGCAAACGGTAGCGATGGATTTCATCTTTCAATCGCTTGTTACCACTGGCTGTAGCAATCGCATCGTGAAACCGCAGGTCGAACGCAATCGCCTTTTCAGACCAATCGACATCGCCCGTATGTTGATTCAATGCATCCGTTTCGCTGCGTAACGCGCTGAGCACGTCTGGCAAAATGCGTTTCGCGGCCAGTTCGGCGGAGGCGGCTTCCAATTGCAAACGAACCTCGTAGATCTCGCGAATGTCGTCTGCCGAAAACTCCGCGACGCGCGCCTTGTGGTTACCTTCCTGCTGGACCAGCCCGTCGCGTTCAAGCAGTCGCAGCGCCTCACGCAACGGCGTCCGACTGACCTCAAGTTGCTTTGCCAGGCTCACGCTGTTCAGCTCCGAGCCATGTGGCAACTGGCCCGACACGATTGCTTCCAGCACCGTTTGGTAAATCGAATCGACCAGCGACAAGGGCCGCAGGTTCTTCTTCAAACTGCTCACATTCATGGTTCATGCAAACTTCGAGGACCGGAAATCGCGGCGGTTGACAGGCCGCGATTGTTCTGTGTACTGTATACACTAGACGGACTTTTGGGCGTCCGCAATCCCGCCGAGGGTGATTTCCTCAGCGCGGTAGCGAGCATCGCAATTAAAAACAGCTCCCCCCGTGGAATCCGGTCATGAAAACAGCGACAGGTATCACTCGTGTCCACAACGGTCAGCTCATCGATGGCACCGGGGCTGCGCCAGTCCACGACGCGGTTGTGATTGTCACCGATGGCTACGTCACCTACGCCGGACGCTCTGCGGACGCACCACCAACTCCCGACGCCCAAGTGGTTGACGCGCGCGATGGCACGATCATGCCGGGGCTGATCGAGGCCCACATCCACCTCACTTATTTCAACGTCACCGAGTTGCAGGATCTCGACATCAAATATCCGGTCGAATACGTGACACTCCAGTCGGCGGTGAACGCGAAGACCGCCCTTGAATGTGGTTACACCAGCGCACGCAGCGGAGGGTGTCTGCACAACATCGATGTCTGGATGAAAAAAGCGATCGAAGAGGATTTGATCCCCGGGCCGCGTTTAACAGCGAGTGGCCGCGAAATCTGTGGCGCTGGTGGACTGATGGATTGGAATCCCGATTACCGCAGGATCGGCATGGAGGGCATTGTCTTCATCGTCAACGGCCCCGACGAGGCGCGAGCTGCTGTACGCAAGCTGGTCAAGGATGGTATTGAATGGGTGAAGACTTATCCGACAGGTGACGCTGCTTCGCCCGACATCAACGATCACCATACCCTCTGCATGACCTTCGATGAAATGCACGCGGTGGTGGAAACGGCGCACAACCAAGGGCTGAAGGTCACTGGACATTGCCGCGCCACCGAAGGCATCCGTAACGCGCTCAAGGCTGGCTACGACGCCATCGAGCACGGCACTTTCATGGATGATGAATGCCTGGAACTGCTGCTCAAACGGAGTGTCCCGATGTGTCCGGGACTCGGATTTGAACTCTTCAGCGTCGAACGCGGCAAAGACTTCGGCCTCCCGCAGCAAGTCATCGATGGACATCAGGAAACGCTGGAAGCTGGTGCGGAAAGTTGTCGAAAGGTGCTCGCCGCCGGCGGCACGCTCGGACTGGGTGGCGACTACGGTTTTGGCTGGACGCCGCACGGCACCTATGCACAGGAGCTGACGTTCTTCGTCAACTACGTCGGCTTTTCGGTCCTTGACACGATTCGCTGTGCCACCCTTGGCGGCGCGAAGATGATGGGTCGCGAGCACGAACTCGGCACTCTCGAATCTGGCAAACTGGCCGATGTCCTGATCGTCGATGGCGATGTGACGAAAGACATTTCCATCCTTGAAAATCGCAACAAACTACTCGCCGTGATGCAGGGTGGTTTCATCAAAGCCGGGAAGCTGGCGGTATCCGAAAGATGACATCCACAACCCCCCGTTGGCCCAATCCGCTCCTGTTTCGATCCATCGAGCGAGGTGCAGGGCCGACGCTGCTGCTTCTGCATGGCGTCACCCGCTGCGGTGAAGACTGGCAACCGCTGATGTCGACACTGGCGGCTGATTGGAAAGTCATTGCGCTCGATCAATGCGGGCATGGCGAATCGCCGCGCGGAGGAGATTACTTAGTCGCTGACTATGTCGCGGATGCCGTTCGGCTTGTTCGCGACGAACTTGCAACGCCGCTGGTGATTTTCGGGCACTCACTGGGTGCGATGGTAGCGGCCGCCGTCGCTGCGGAACTGCCTCAGCAGGTGCGTGGCATCGTCCTTGAAGACCCACCGTTCCACATGATGGGAAATCGAATCGCTGGCAGCTTATGGCAATCGCTGTTCATCGGCATGCGCGAGGCTGCCCGACGCGGTGGTAGCATTGACGAAATCACCGACGCACTGGCAGAGATCCGCCTTCCGCGTGACGACGGCGGCTACAAGCGGCTTGGCGATGTGCGCGACCGCGGCTCGCTGCAGTGGAGCGCGATTTGCCTCAGTCGGATCGACCCGGCAGTGCTCACTCCGGTCATCGAAGGCCGCTGGCTCGACGGCTATGACATGCAGGCAGTGTTCTCAAGGATTCACTGCCCCACGTTGCTGCTGCAGGCAGACCCCACGGCGGGCGGCGCACTGACCGACACCGATGCAGAGGCTGCCCGCTCCGCGATCACTTCGTGTCAGCTCGTTCGTTTTTCAGGTTGCGGTCATCAACTGCATGGCGACCGCCCGGAAGAGGTGCTGCAAACGTTCGCAAAGTTTGCGTTTTCATTCACTTCATTGGAAAAATCACCAGCGGAAAACCTCTCATGAAATCACCACGGCTTTGACCGTCATTACCAACAAGAGGAAGGAGCCTGTGAATTAAATTGTATTGGCCCCGCTCGTCATCTCCGTCCTGACAGGACTGCTTGCTACCGCCGATCTTTTTGACCGGTCCAACCTTGCCGCTTGGTGCCTCGTTCCTTTCGATGCCAAAAAAAGTTCTCCTGAAGATCGCGGCGTCATGGTCGCCAAGATGCGCAGCCCCAGAATCGCTGACGACTGGCGGCAGCAGTATGGTGGATAGGCCGCGTCGGTGATTGAGGGGTCCGGGGCTTGTGCTGGGTTAAGGCAAACCTAAATCACTGCCCCGCCTCGTCCTACGCTACGGCAACTCAGTCGCAGCTCCGCCTACGCTCCATTGAGCCTAAGCTTGAGGGCATTCTGAAAGTCCTTTCCGGGCAGTGCACCCGATCAAGATTCTCTCACTCACAATGGTGCAATTCTTCTATGGGGGGAGGTCAATTCACCGTTTGTTAAAGAAAACATCGCGAGCTCTTCCATGAATATCCGTAATCTCTCCATCAACTACGCAAAAATTCTTAACATTCTTAAGGTATCACTATGCCCGTAATTGTCATTCAAGACGTCATCGATTTGCACTTTTGATTAGCAGACCAAGGAACCCGGGGGTAAAGTGAAGTGATCGGAAAAAAACCTAGAAAAGCTCTAAAAAGTCGACGAGGATTGTTTCAACCGTTGGAAGATCGTCGCATGATGGCGGTGGATTTCTCGCTTCAGATCTTGCATGCCTCGGACCTTGAGGGTGGAGTGGATGCGATTCACGATGCACCTAACTTTGCCGCTGTGATGGAGGCATTAGAGACAAATGCCACGGCTAGCAGCATCGAAACCATCAAATTATCCGCCGGAGATAATTCAATTCCCGGTCCTTTCTTTAACGCTGCAGGTGACCGAGCAGTTCGTTCCACTTTGCAAGCTTTTAACCAAGCATTCTTTAATGACACGACGTTGACTAACGTCCGCGAAGCGGTTGGGCGAATCGATGTCTCAATCATGAACGCAATGGGTTTTGATGCCTCCGCTTTGGGGAACCATGAATTCGATTCGGGAACAAGCGTTCTAGCAGATCAAATCGGAACCGATATCCGAGGAACGGATGTTCGATGGCTTGGAGCTCAGTTTCCCTACCTAAGTGCCAACTTGGATTTCTCCGGTGATTCGATCAACAGTCTTTATACCGATCAAATTCTACCGAATACAGCTTTCCAATCACTACCTTCTGACCTAGTCGCTGCCGCCGCTGCACCAAAACTTGCACCCGCGACGTTGGTCAGTGCGGGATCAAAAACGATTGGTTTGGTGGGTGCAACCACACAGGTGCTGGAACAAATATCATCGCCTGGTGGAGTTACCGTACTTGGCCCAAATGCGAATGATATGTCTGCTTTGGCGACGTACCTTCAACCCATGATTGACGCGGTCACAGCGGCAGGTGCAGACGCAGTGGTGCTCGTAAGCCATCTTCAACAGATTGAATTCGAGCAAGAGTTGGCTGGATTGCTCACCGGTGTCGATGTGATTATCGCGGGAGGCTCCGATACACTCTTGGCAGACAGCAACGACCGTCTGCGAGCAGGTGATACCGCAGCGGCTTCCTACCCAATCGTCAGCACGGCTCTCAATGGGGATCCTGTTGCAATCGTGAGCACCGCCGGGAAATACAACTACGTTGGACGGCTCGTCGTTGATTTCGATGAAAACGGATTGATCATCCCGAGTTCGATCGATATCAACACCAGTGGCGTTTACGCTACTGACGACCAGGGTGTGGTGGATGTAACTGGAGCAGCAAACCGTGACGCTGCAATCTCTGGAAGTGTTCCTGCCAGCCAAATTGACTCATTGGTGAGCGCAGTGAGCGATGTGGTTACCGCCAAAGATGGCGTTATTTTGGGTAAGTCCGATGTGTTCCTTGAGGGCAGAAGAAACTTTGTCAGAACTCAAGAGACCAACATGGGTAACCTCACCGCCGATGCGAACCTCGCAGTTGCAAAATCATTTGATTCTGCGGTGCAGGTGTCGTTAAAAAACGGCGGTGGTATTCGGTCAGAAATCGGTTCGATTGATGGATTCACCGGCGAGCTACTGCCAACATCCGCAAACCCTGCAGCGGGTAAAAATGCCGGCGATATTTCTCAACTCGACATTGAAAGCACTTTGCGATTCAACAACGGTCTGACGCTGTTGACTGTTAGTGCCAATGAACTTCGACTGCTTCTTGAGCATGGCGTAGCGGCAACCGATGCAGAGGGCAACAACACTCCAGGTCAATTTCCTCAAGTGAGTGGCTTGAGATTCAGCTTTGATCCCACTAGGCCCGCCATTTCGTTTGACGAATCGGCGAACATAGTATCCGATGGCTCGCGGATACGAAGCCTCGTGATTGTTGATGACGATGGAGTTGAGATTGATGAAATTGTGCGAGACGGGGAACTCGTCGGTGACCCCAATCGATCCATCCGTATGGTCACCCTTGATTTCCTGTGGGGTAGATTTAGCAGCAGCGAGTACATCGGTGGTGATGGTTATCCCTATCCAGCCTTCTCGGAAGATGTCGTCCAACTCGGTGATGCTGGATTAGCCGCCGGAGACGCTACATTTACTTCTCCTGGCTCTGAGCAAGATGCTTTGGCGGAATTTCTTCTGGATAATTATGGCACGATCCCGTTCGATGATGCTGAGGTCTCTGCTCGGGACGACGTACGCATTCAGAATCTGAATCGCACAAATGACTCCATTACTACGCCTTACGCAGACCCAACGCTAGAACTCTCAGCACTAAGTACCTATTCAACTGGAGTTTTTGATGAGTCAGCGGCTGAGATCTTAGCTTACGACTCGGTGTCGCAGAGAATTTTCTCTACCAATGCTGATTCAAATGTAATTAACGTTCTCGACATAAGTGATCCCGCTAACCCAGTTGAGGCGGCTCCGATCAATCCAATCGGATTGCCTCCCAACGCTGGTGGAATCAATAGCGTCGCTGTGTCCGACGGAATGGTGGCCGCCGCAGTTGCTGCAAGCACTCATACCGATCCGGGTGTTGTAATCTTTTACAGCACCGAAGGTAGCTTTCTCGGTTCGGTTGAAGTCGGTTCACTTCCTGACTCCTTGATGTTTTCCCATGACGGTAACACGGTGGTGGTGGCATGCGAAGGTGAGCCTGACGATCTGGAAGACCCCACACCAGCCATCGATCCCATGGGCACCATCAGTGTGATCGATGTTACACGACTCCGAAGCGAGGGGATTATCACGAACTTTGATGTTTCAAGTATCGACTTTACATCACTGGATGGAAACGAAGATGCATTGCGTGAGGCAGGGATTCGGATTTTCCCCGGGCGTGCTGCATCGGTGGATCTGGAGCCTGAATTCGTTACCGTTACACCTGATAATCTCACCGCTGTAGTGACGCTGCAAGAAGCCAATGCAATAGCTAGAATTGATCTTGTGAATAAGACACTGATCGATGTGCTTCCGTTAGGGACAAAGGATCACAGCATTCCCGGAAACGGCATCGATGCAAGCAATCGTGATGATGCGATTAATATTCGCCCGTGGAACGTCAAAGGTATGTTCATGCCTGATGCGATCACTTCATTTGAGTGGCAGGGCGAAACGTTCTACATGACCGCTAATGAAGGCGACTCTCGCGACTTCGATGAATCAAGGATTCGAGGTATCACGCTTGATCCAGTTGCATTCCCGAATGCCGCTAGTCTT
This sequence comes from Rhodopirellula sp., assembly GCA_002689655.1. Classification (GTDB taxonomy): domain Bacteria; phylum Planctomycetota; class Planctomycetia; order Pirellulales; family Pirellulaceae; genus Rubripirellula. Next base: position 59,218 of record NZHC01000052.1, read on the forward strand.
CAAGCTGACGCGAACCTGGGACGCCTGAAAATATCAAATATCGATGGCGATATCGATGGCGATGGCGATTTTGATGAACTCTATTCCTTTGGGGCTCGATCCTTCACCATCTGGTCCTCGAATGGATCGATTGTTTTTGATTCGGGAGACCAATTCGAAGAGATTGTCGCTGATTCGTCGTACAGCGATTTTTTTAACTCGACCAATGATGAAAACGCATTCGATAACCGCAGTGATGACAAGGGGCCAGAGCCCGAAGCAATTACCGTGGGGCAATTCGGCGATCGCACGCTCGCGTTTATCGGCCTTGAGAGAGTCGGTGGGGTGATGACTTATGACATCAGCAACCCATTCTTCCCAAGCTTTGTCGGGTATTTGAATAATCGAGATTTTCTCGTGGATCCAACCGTTGATCTTCTCGGATCCGGTGACCTCGGCGTCGAGGATTTGGTTTATATTCCTTCCGAAGATAGCCCCAATGGTCAGGCACTTTTGGTCTCTGCCAACGAAGTCAGTGGCACGGTAAGCATCTTCCAATTACAAGAGTCTGACCGAGCCGAAGCAGCGTTACGGGTTGTTGCCACCCCAACTGATACCGGAAATGACGACGTTTCAACACTACCACAAAGTATTGCTTCCGTACCCGTCGGTGGGGTTTATTTTGTCGAGGTTTGGGCACGTGACAGTGAAGATCTTACCGGTGGTTTCTCCGGTGGTCAGGTCGATTTGAATTACGACACCAACGTGCTCGATGCCGTCGCGCTTTATCACAATGATTTCCCGGTTCTGGAGAGTGGGACGATTCGTGATGAGGATGGTATTGTTGATGACTTTGGAGGTGGTGTCCTTCAGAACGGTCGTGGAGAGTATCCTGATTGGGTTCGAGTGGGGTATGTCGAGGTTCAAGCCACAGCATCCGGAACGAACATCTTTTCGCTTGATCCGGGCTCGCTGCAGTTCGGGCGACTTGACGGCGGTGGCAACATACCGTGGAGATCCTTTGATCTCTCTGATACCGCTACCGTGTCGCATGTCGCTGCTCCTACATTAGAGATGCGAGTCGTCAATCAGCAGGCCACCACGGATGCCAATGGAGAAGTCGCCTTGATTCCAAGTAACGACTCGTTCGTCACGGAAACCGAACCCTACTATGTTGATTTCTATGCGTCCAACTCCGCCGGTATTCAAGGTGCCACGATTTCGCTGCAGTACGAAACCGCCTTTACCTCCGCGTCAGATTTCATTCCTGGGCCTGCTTTCACTCTTTCTGGCGGTCAGATCAACGATGTATCTGGGGAGGTCACTGCGATATCGTTGAGTTCAGACCAGTTAGTTGGAGATGATCAACCTGTACTGGTTGCTTCCATCCGGTTTGAGCCGAGCTTTGGTGACGACGCTGCGATTGTTCCCAGTGAAGGATCCATCAAAGGTTACGATGTGGAGTTCACCGCAATCGACACGGATCTCACCGTTTCAGGAGTCGTCACGGATGTAGCGGTTCCCGGCGCTGCAACGACTCAACTCTACGCACTTCCCTATGATTTCGATAACAATGGCGTTGTTGACTTCAGTGATTACGCAAACTTTAGAGATGCATTCGGCAGAGCAGTTGGTACGTCGGAACCTCCTTACGCCAACTGGGCTGATTACGACGGTTCTCAATTCGTCGACTTCGCCGACTTTAATTTGCTAGTTGCGAACTTCGGGAAGAGAATCGGACAAGACTCGTTTGTTTACCCACCCGGATTCCCAAATCCAACTGGAGGCTCCGGCGGTGCTGGGGGTGGTGAAGGAGAAGCGATTCGGACAACATTTTATGCTTCAGGACCTTTCCATAATTATGCTGGATCCACTGACGTCAATAACAGTGGTGATACTACGAGTGTGGACGCGTTGATCGTGATCAATGCTCTGATTCAGTCAAACGCAGCGACACCCTACTTTTTGGATGTTAACGCGGATGACGAAGTCACCGCGCTTGATGCCTTGAGAATTATTAATGCTCTCCGGAAAGTCGATTCGGAAGGGGAAGCAATCCAGTACCCATCTGACTATGTAGCATCGAGTTTTGATCAGATCGACGAATCGATTGAGGCGTCGCTAGCTGATCAAGGATTACTCTTGTCTACACCGAAGCTCTCTTCTTTCTACAGTCCAACTCCCGAATCAAATGGGCGACTTTCCGACATTTGGGATGAAGTACTTCGAGAAGGCTTCTCGAATGAGGTAGATGGTCTAGACGAAATCGCTGCTGACCTAGATTTGCTTGTTTAATGAGAAGTCATAACAACTGAGCCATTCGCAACGGAACTCACTCCTTGTGGGTTCCGTTTTTGGTTGATCGCTTCGGTGATGTGATTCATCAATCAGAGCGTCCAGAGCTACTGATTTGGTGCTGCATCATCCGATGCACGTCGTCAGCGAATGGACGGGTCACAGCATCGAGACGATGAAAAAGTTTTATCTGCAAGTGACCGATGAGCACCGTGAAGCTGCATTGCAGGTGAAGCCGCAATTGCCGCCAGCTGCGAGTAAGGATTCCGGCTTCCAGCCATCGGGGGAGGCGAAGCCAAACCCGAAGCCGTTAATGCCAGACATGCCAAGACATGCTGCGCAACAAAAAAGCCAAACCCCGTTAATTACGGCATTTGGCTCGGAGTGTCTTGGCCTGCCTGGCCCTTCAGTAGCGGCAGAGGGACTCGAACAAGTGCTTAGTTTCAGGGGGAAAACGTACAAACTCTCGTTTGCTGGGGACTCACTGGGGATTTTTCCTTCAGAACAGTAACGCCCGAAGCTGTCACGAAGCTGCCAGTGCGGTGCGTGCTATTGGGTGTCGTTGCCTCTTGGCATCGCTTCAACGAATGGAGAGGCGAAAACGGGATCTGTATTGAATGACCGACCCGGGGCTAAAAGCGATTCGATTTTTGACCCGCCAGACGGCTCTGCAGATTTGAGGGATGTTAGTTACCCCGGCCCGAGCGCAATTAAGGAAAAGTAAGTTAGATCAAAGAGAGTCTTCAAATGTTGGAAAGCAAAATCGCACTTACTGAACGCTTGCGGCGCGAGGGGCGTTGGGATGAGGCAAGTAAATTTAAAGACAACGCTATTAATGGTTTCAGAACTGATGGCATGAAGCGGGGCGATGCAGCCGAAGCTGCGTGGGCTGCGATGGCAGATGCGTTTCCCCCTATGTCGGTCGGGGAGCGGCCCATAGAGACGCGTAACGGTACGTTAGATTCGTCGGCTGCCGAATCGGGACCGATTCCTTGGAATGATCTTCCGACCCAAGCAAACTTTGATGAGGAAGTCCGGTGGGTTCACCAGCAATACATCCTGATTATCGAGGACTCATCGCAGGGCGTGGTTATCCACTGGGATCGAGCAACGACGGACGCGCCGAGTACAGGGGCCTGCTCTTTAGCGCGTTGGGCCGCTGAGAACCGCACCGCGTTCTACAAGGATCTGCTCCCTAAGACGATGGCCCGCTCCGGCGGTATCGGGGACACTGAGAACACCGTGAAAGTTCAAGATCCGGGCCTCAGGGAGATCAAAGCAATGCTAAAGCAGCTCGAACAAGATAGGGACGCTGAAATGCAGGACAACGTACCCAAGGTCCTGCAAAAGCGTGTTAATGAAATGCTGGCGAAGTGGTGGCAACAGTATGAGGTGTCACTCGTCAGTGATGCCCGGCGCCAGCTTGAATCAGGCATTTGCGAGCTTATTTATGAAGGCCTACGAGCGTGTACAGCCTCACCTGCAGAGAAATGAAGCTACCGGAAATTGGAACATTACAACGAGCGTGCTGCATCTCTCTCGCGGGCGCGGGCGCGCGAGGAGCCAGAAACAGCAAATGCCAGAGCGTTGGGTTCGATGATCAAATGGAGTCAAGTTTCACCACCCCACCTCTGTCGACAGTCAGGCAACCTGCTCGGGAAATGGGTGAACGAGCCGCCCGCGCAATGGTTGGCTTGGTTGAAGGTCAGCCTTTTGAGTCAGTCTTATTGTCGCCTAAGCTGATTATTCGCGAATCTAGCAAGACCTAAGTTGCTAGGATTGGTGGTATCGGGCAATCAAGAAGATCTGCTACGCCGCGAAGTAACTCTGTTTCCTGCCAAGTGATATGTTCATCTACTTCAACTGCCACCGCGCACGCTTGGATTAGGCATCGCCGATCGGATGCTGAGGCCGCTTCGAGTCGACTCAAGGCGGTAGCGAGTTCCTTGAGATTCGTTTTGCTTTGTGGAATAGGGTCTAATTGCAAATCCTTCAACTTTTTGGAGCCTGCCTGATAAGCTAGTTTTGCCGCATCGGCATCGTTGCCTGCAGCAGAAATGGCTGATAATAAGATTTGGCATTGCTCTCGCATCTTACGAAGCTTTTGGTTTCCTTCCGATCGTGGTTTCACGGCTTCAAAGTGCGGCTTGAGATGCTTGGAAATCACCTGGATCATGATCCACTCAAAAAGATCAATCTTATTATCTGCTTTGATCAGTTGGTTAAAGCATTGGATAAACTCTTTGTACTGGTTTTTCGAAAGAGATTTGAGCGATGCGAGCGAAAGATCGATCACGGGTAGTCTCTTCTGTATCGCCAGCGCGTCGATAGATGGCATGAGTTGATATGCAAGCTCGTGTATCGCGTGGCCTGCCGTGTTTCTAACCATCTTCATTTGCGTTGCGCGGATGGTCAGGTCGCTGTCCATCATCAGGCAAAAGATAACGGCCCTGGCGCTGTAAGGTTCTCGGACCGAATCGAGCAATTTCGCGGGAAGACTGGTGATCAATTCTGCAGCATATTCCTGATGCTCCGCTGTCGGTTCACCTACCGTGTCCAAGCCTCGGTGAATGGATTCAAGAGGTGCTTCTTGGGTTCCAGAGGTTGAAGGCTGAGTTGAGGTCGTCGCTGCGGTGGAGCCGGCAAATCCCGAGGTGACACCCGCTGCGGTCGATACGCTCACGTGCCCCTGACCGGTTGCTTTGGAGACAGGTGAGAACTTACCGTCCCAATTTGGATCGATCGCCCGAATTCGCATGTTCAGCGGCGGGTGTGTTGCCAGTAACCCATCCAGTCCCTTGTAAATCGCTTGCGAAAAGAACATATGGCTGGCTTCCGAAACATTGGAGTTTTCCAACCGCGAGCCACTGGAGTAGCCTCCGATTCTTTGGAGGGCTCCAGAGATTCCCCCCGGATCACGTGTGAACTGTACAGCTGAAGCATCGGCAAGGAACTCACGTTGTCGCGAAACGGCAGCTTTGATCAGGTTACCGAAGAACACTCCGATGAATCCGACGATGATCGCTGCAACGGCAAACGCTATGAGAACAAGGATACCACCGCCGCCTTTGTTATCCTTACTGCTCCTTCTGGATCTGGATCCTCCTGAATAAAACAGTCCTCGGAGAAGCATGTGCCCGGTGAGGCCAATGAGTAAGATTCCGTGCAGAACACCTATCAACTTGATGTTCATCCGCATATCCCCATTTAGGATATGGCTGAATTCGTGCGCGATCACTCCTTGCAGTTCGCTACGATTTAGCTTCGAGATGCAACCGCGTGTCACACCGAGGACGGCATCCTTGGGGGAATATCCCGCTGCAAAAGCGTTGATCCCATCTTCGTTCATGAGGAAAACCGGTGGTACGGGAACGCCTGATGCGATTGCCATCTCTTCGACAATATTCATCAATTTCCTCTCATCGCCCTTAGCAGACGACGGTGAAATACGTTTTCCACCAAGACTTTCTGCAACCAGTTTTCCTCCCCCTTGGCGAAGCTCAAAAATCTTAAAGAAGGATCCGCCGAAAATAAGCACTGCCGAGCCCAATCCCACGTAGCACGAATACTCAAATGAGGGTCGGCTATACCAGGCAGGATTGGCCAATAAGACCGATCTCGGTGTGATGAATATTTCCGTCACGTACCAAGTCGCTGCTGACAGCGTGCCGACAATCATGATGACCGCCGTCACGAATAAGATCACCAGTTTGGACGTATTCTTCTTGGCGTCGGCCTGACGCTGATAGAAAGATGTAGCCATTTATTTAAAAGGATACCTTGGGCGCTTCAGCGATTGCTTCACTATCAAATTCAAGTAACGTCGCGTTATTGGCGTGCCCGAACGTCCCTGCGACGGCCACAGGTGGAAAGGTTTGTTTGTAAGTGTTGTATTCAGTAACGGAGTCGTTGTAGGCTTGCCTTGCAAACGAAACTTTATTTTCTGTTGTTGTGATCTCTTCAGTCAGTTGAGCCATATTTTGATTGGCTTTGAGATCGGGGTACGCTTCGGAAAGAGCGAACAATCGGCCAAGAGCACCGGTAAGTCCCTGCTCCGCACCTGCCAGAGCTTGAATTGCTGCTGCGTTACTGGGATCGGCCGCTGCACTCTGGAGTCCCGACATGGCTTGGTTTCTGGCTTGAATAACCGCCTCAAGTGTTTCTCTCTCGTGCGCCATGTACCCTTTAACGGTCTCAACCAAATTCGGGATCAGATCGTATCGTCGCTTCAACTGCACTTCAATTTGTGCGAACGCGTTTTCGTAGCGGTTTTTGAGCCTCACCAGGGTGTTGTATATCCCGATGACGTAGAAGACGATGATGGCTCCAAGCACTAGGAATCCAACGAGTAGAACAATTAAAACTGAGCCCATGGGGAATCTCCAAGTAGTGGGAGAGGTCAAAAGTCTGGGCACATCATATCACATCCGGAAATATCTGGATAAATAGGATTCAAACACTGTGAGAATGAAAAAAACCCTTCGCGAAAATAAAAATAAATGTCCCAACTGTCTTCACTGTTCTTTGCACAAAACGAGTCATGCTGCGGTTGGCGGGGCTGTTGATGCCGAGAAGAACCGAGATATCTATGTTAGGGACTTACTCAGCGGCGCCCAGTTGGTGGAGGGACAACGACGGGCGCACCGAGTACAGGGGCCTGCTCTTTGGCGCGTTGGGCGGCTGAGAACCGCACCGCGTTCTACAAGGATCTGCTCCCTAAGACGATGGCCCGCTCCGGTGGTCTCGGGGACACTGAGAACACCGTGAAAGTTCAAGATCCGGGCCTTAGGACGCACGCAACCCCGCAGCTGATAAGATCGAGACAGAGTCCCTTCGAGGCCTTAGATTCAGCGAGAAGAGAGCGCTAAAAATGAAACACAGAAAGCTAATATTGAATTTTGGAGTGTTTGTTTTTGCTGGCGTTTTGACCGTCGATGCAGTTATTGGCCTTGGGACACCCGCGATGCCAATAAAAGATCGATTCCTTGCAGAATTTGAAACGCTCGCCAAGGTGGATAGCGATGACCTAACCGTGGCTGGTGGTGGATACTCTTGTCGATTTTTTGGGAGAAATGCCCACATGAAATTTCGAGTGAAAGGGGATACTGGCAGATTGATTGTCGTAGAACTAACACGGCCCTTGAACGTATTCGATTGGCAACTGGCAGGGTACTCCGATGAATGAGACAGAATCCAGGAATGGTTCTTGTAGCTATGGTCAGATAGTAACGTCAGAGCGTTAGAGCAAGCGTGAGGAGAACAGCAAAGTGAAGAGCAGCAACATACTTTCTAAGATATTTGAATTCCCGACAGCTTTTCTTGATTGGTTGATTAAGAGTATTGTTGGAACGGCTGTTGTTTTCGGCGTGTGCTTTCTTGTTTGGAAATTCTTCAAAGATCATATCCTTGAACTTTCTCCTCTTATGAAGTGGCCGATACTGATTGGTTTCGCATGCGTTGCATTTGTGCCTCTTCTGGCTGTCATTCTGATTGGCTGTTACAAGGTTTTATGGGCTCTCTACCCCGGCCTAGTTAAAGAGGCAAGCAGGAAAACGCTTGCCGAGCCCATGATCTTCGAAACTGATGATGGCGAGTTATCGGTGGAGGGGCTTTATCTCGACAGAGACAGGACGCGTGTCAAGTTCAACAGGGTGGATGACCATCGTGAGGTGATCGTTGAAATAAGGCTGCTGTCAGAAGAGACAATAGAGGAAATTAATAACCGGGAATGGGCCAAGCAGCACCTTAAAAATAACGTCAATCCGGGAGACAAAATAGATTTGGACAACGTGCCTGAGACGCATCACCTTGAGGACGAAGAGACGAAAAAGAAGCGGCCAGATGTCCAATGATTGGGGGCTATAAAAAGGTTTCTGAGGATCACCTGACGTTTTTCTTGTCCGCCTCTGGAGCGGAAGGGATGCAAGATGATCCAACGAGTTTACGGAATTCATTTCGAGGTGGCTTGGTTCCGTTGCACTGTGTAAGAAGCATGCCTACCAAGTCGCGATTCGGGTCCACCCAAACGTAAGTTCCATCCGAACCACTGTGAGAGAATGTGTTGACAATGTTGACAGTGTCAGCGCGACACTACCGAACGCGACTCTATTGTCAACATTGTCAACGGCCACAGGGGTGTAGAAAGAGACTACGCCCAGCAATGTGGGGAGATGGCGTACGGCTTCCGCTTTCCGTTTGCAGGTAGTTTTCGAATGTGGTTTTGAAGTGACCCCAATCTTCGATACACGCTTATGAAGGAATGGGTTGGGTAATTGTTTCCACTTTGCTGTGCCGCTTTAACGTAGGGAGCGCAGCGACTGTAGTTAAAGCGGCGCAGTGAGA